>JADHUR010000006.1 GCA_016784445.1 Patescibacteria group bacterium | reverse complement strand
GTTCCTTGTTTATTAATAGGCAGTATACTTATTGTTACAAATGCCCAACTAAGACCAGGAGTAACCTCTACCTTTGTAATTGTAGCCATTGTATCTCTTGGCCACTCAATGTCTTGAATGAATATTAGATTAAGGTTTTGCTTTACTAAAGCATTTAACTTGTTTGTACGTTCTGTCATTATTTTGTTTCTTCTTGGAAGAATTCTAATTTATCTCCAACTTGTACAATACCCCTACCCTCATATTTAACGCCGCATTCTTGACCAGTCATCACTTCTTTAACTTCTTCTTTATTTGATTGTAATTCTGTAATAGTACCAAAATCTACAATTTCATCATTACGTATAATCTTTACGAGGGAATTATTTAATACCTTGCCCTTTGTAACTTTACCACCTACTACCATAAAGTTCTTACCCGTTTTAAATATAGCAAGTGCTTCCATTTCCCCTAATTGTACTCTTAATTGTTCTTGTATCTTAATCTTTTCCAGTGCAGCTGTTACATCATCAATTAGATTATATATAATCTCATAAGTTTTAATCTCAAGATTATTATCCATCGCTTGAAGTTCAGCAGATTTAGCAGACTTAACATGGAATCCTACAAGGAATGCCTTTGCATTGATAGCGGCCATAACATCTACATCTGTAATATTACCAAGTCCAGCTTTAATTATCTTAACTTTAGCCTTATCTGTACTTAATTTTTCTAAAGCTTCAATAATAGCTTCTTGTGAACCAACAACATCTGTTTTTAATATAATAGGAAGAGTTGGAACTTTATCTTCATTATCATCATTACCGCTTTGTATAGTAGCTGCGGATAAGGATCTTATTGGCTTATTATGTATTTGTTCCTTTTGTTTCTTCTTTAACTGTTTGCTATCATTTTCTACTTCCAATACATCACCAACCTCTGGCGCTTCTTTAAGACCTAAAATTCTTACAGGCTTAGATGGTCCAGCATTTTCAAGGTTTTTATTAAATTCATCCTTAATTGCTTTAATTTTACCAACAACATGTCCAACGATTACACTGTCTCCAACTTTAAGTGTTCCAGTTTGAACAAGTAGAGTAGCAACAGGTCCTTCATTCTTATCCTTATGCGCTTCAATAATTGTTCCAGCTGCTTGCCCTTTAGGGTCTGCTTTTAATTCTTCCATGTCTGCTATTAGCAAAACCATTTCAAGTAAAGTATCTAAATTCGTTTTTTGTTTAGCAGAAATTGGTATACAAGTTGTTTTACCACCCCAGTCTTCTGGAAGTAGATTAATCTCAGATAATTCTTTTTTAATTCTTTCCTCATCTGCATCTTCTTTATCTATTTTATTGATAGCAATAATGAAAGGAATGCCTTCATTTTGACAAAGAGTGATAGATTCAATTGTTTGAGGCTGCAGACCATCATCAGCTGCTACTATTACAATAGCTACATCTGCAATTTTACTACCCCTTGATCGCATAGCCTTAAATGCTTCATGACCAGGAGTATCTAAAAATGTTATTAATCTATCATTTAGTCTTGCCTGATAAGCACCAATATGTTGCGTAATGCCACCAGATTCTGTATCTATAATATTAGTTTCTCTTAATGCATCAAGTAATTTAGTTTTACCGTGATCGACATGACCCATTACAACAACTACTGGTGGTCTGTCTGCTTTGCCAGCTTTTTCTTTAATAATATCTTTAATTTTCTGATCTTGTTTTTCAACTTTCGTTTGATCTTGTTCTTCATCAGATAAATGCTCAACCTTAAATCCCAAATCTTCACCAATAATTGTAGCAGTATCAAAGTCTATTGCTTGATTTAAGTTTCCCATAATACCATTTTTCATTAATTCAACCATTAATCTATTTACAGGTATAGCCATCTTATCTGCAAGTTCTCTAACAATAATATTATTTGGTATTTTTATGGATTTTTCTAATTCTTTTTTTTCTCCATCCTTGTCTCCCAGTTTTACTTCAGTAATCTTTTCAGATTCAATTTTCATCTGTTGTTTACGTCTATTATCTGCCCAAGCATGAATAATTTTGTCTACCAATCTGTCATCTACTTTAATAGCTCTTTTACCGATATCAAAACCGAGCTCAGGTAATTTTTCCAAAAGCTCTTTTGTTGGTACTTTTAATCTTCGTGCTAATTCTGAAACATTCATATTTTTTCTTTAAAACTGATATATACAGTACTTTATTTTGACCTCTTTGTCAATAATATCAAAGGTTGGTATAATTAGCTTGTAATTATTATATATATAAAATATATGTCAATGAATTCCTTGTTGCAGTCAGCAGTTAAAAATAATGCATCAGATTTACATCTAATTGCTGGGAGTAAACCATATATTAGAATAGATGGTCACCTGCAGCCCCTTGAAAAAGAGTCTGCTTTAACAACGGCTAAGTCTAAAGAGCTTGCTTATTCAGTAATGGATACAGATCAAAGAAAAAGATTTGAAGAGGAAAAAGATTTAGACTTTTCATATGAGACAGCAGATGGGTCAAGATTTCGTGTAAATGTACACTATGAGAAGGGGAATGTAGGGCTAGTAGCTAGGGTTATTAATGCAGAGATTCCAAGTTTAGAAGATTTATCTATGCCACCAATCGTACATGAGCTTATTCGCGAGCCTCAAGGACTTATATTACTTACTGGTCCAACAGGTAGTGGTAAGTCTACATCTCTTGCAGCTATGCTTGGCATGATTAATAAAGAAAGAGCTGCACATATTGTTACTCTAGAGGATCCTATTGAATACTTACATAAAGCAGATAAGAGTATTATTATACAAAGAGAGTTTGGTCAAGATTTCACAGACTTTACTAGTGGATTAAAACATGTATTAAGACAAGACCCAAATGTAATTATGGTTGGAGAGATGAGAGATCTAGAAACAATAGGTCTTGCTTTAACACTTGCTGAAACTGGACATTTGGTACTTGCTACACTACACACTCAAGATGCAGCTCAGACAGTTGATCGTATAGTAGATGTATTTCCTCCTCATCAGCAGAATCAGATTAGATTACAGTTATCCTTTGTATTAAAGGGAGTCATCTCTCAACATCTTGTTGATGCAGCAGCTGGAGGAAGAATTGCTGTAAGAGAAATTATGACTAATACACCAGCTGTATCTAATATTATTAGAGAGAATAAGATTGCACAGATTAAGACCGCTATACAAACTTCTTCAGATAAAGGAATGTTTACGATTGAACAAGATTTAAAGAGGCTTGTAGATGACGGAATCATTACAAAAGAAATAGCTGAAATATATGCAAAATATATTTCATTTGATGATTAATAATTAAAAACCCCATGCTTGACGATCCAGTGAAGATCGCTGCCTTTTTAGTGAGCTTCACAGTAATTTTTTATGCGGTAGCATTTTCATTAAACGGGCTACCTACCTGGTAAATAAAAAAACTACTCTTTTTACAGGGCAGTTTTTTATTTATTCTCAATTAGTTTATATAGTTTATCAGATTTTCTAATCCTATCTGGTATTGGTATGGAGACTATATCTCCGGGTTTAGCTTTTTTAATACTTTTATCATCTAATCGTATTTCTTTAACTTCTGTTTCAATAACACCTGTTGTTGGTCCCATTATATATACCTTATCTTTTACTTTTAAAGTGTCTGCTTCAACTTTAAACTCGCCAATTTTTAATTTATCGTAATATTTTTGTCCTTTGGCAACATATATTTTTTTATGGGTAGCTTTTGAGCCATAAGCATCACTCCATTTACCAAGTTTTGTTCCTAAATAGTATCCATCCCAAAAGCCTCTATTAAATACAGTAGAGAGTTTCTTTTTCCAGGCTTTAGCTTTTTTATTATTAAAGGAATTATTAAGATGTGCTTCAACCGCTTCTTTATAGCAACTAGTAACAGTTTTAACATATTCTGGTGGTCTTGCCCTACCTTCAATTTTTAATATACTTACTCCAGCGTCTATAATTTTATCTATAAATTCAATAGTACATAAATCTTGAGGGGACATTATATATTCATTATCTACTTCTAGTTTATCTCCCGTTTCTTTATCTTTTAACTCATAGGCTCTTCTACAAACTTGTAAACAAGCACCACGATTCGCAGAGTGATTATATGTATGTAAACTCATATAGCATTTACCAGAGATTGCCATGCAAAGAGCACCGTGTACAAATATTTCAATCTTTATGAGCTTGCCCATAGGACCAGTAATCTTTTGCCTCTTTATCTCATCTACAATTTCTTTAACTTGTTTTAAATTAAGTTCTCTTGCTAATACTATTACATCTACAAATTGAGCATAGAATTTTACAGCTTCAATATTTGAAATATTTAATTGAGTAGAAGCATTTACTTGAACGCCAATTGAATGTGCATAATTCATTACAGATTGATCTGAAGCAATAATGGCAGTTACTTTATTTTTCTTAGCAGCATCTACAAGTTTTTTCATGGTATCCATCTCATGATCATAGATTACTGTATTTACAGCCAGATATGAGTTAACATTATTCTTCTTACATATTTTAACAATCTCTGCTAAGTCTTTGATTGTAAAATTAGCAGTAGATCTAGAACGCATATTTAAATTACCAACACCAAAATATACTGCATCAGCACCAGCTTGAATGGCAGCTTGTAATGTCTCATATGATCCAACGGGAGATAGTACTTGTATATCTTTTTTCATATCCAAAACAATAGCATTTGTTAATAAAAAAAACAACTACACAGAGTAGTTTAAGAAGGTTAAATCATTAGCAGTATGCTATGCACTACTTCAAATATTTTAAGAAAAATTCAACTATATTTGCTTCGTTTCTATTTTTTTGTATTACTAGTTTTGAGTCAATACCTAATTCGTGGAATATATTGTATAAATAAATTCCATGTTTTGGATGATGATTAATTATATTATTGGTTATTGAGTCTAAATTTTCATTTATATTTATATCATCTCTTAAGTTTTCAATATAGATGGGTGGGTCAGACTTATCGATGTTTAACAACATGTCAATTCTTGCTTTTGTTTGCTCAAATTCTTCATTACTAATTTGTTTTTGTGAAATTGCTTTATTGAGCCAGATATTAAATTTAGTAGTATTATCAATTTCTAGAATCTCATCCCATTTAGAAATATCATATGTAGCTTGTGAATTGATATGGCCAATAACTTTTACACTAGTTGATTCTCTTTTTATATTATTTGTATTATTTATATCTTGAAAATTATCATGTGTTCCTAAATAGAGTGCACCCCCTCCTCCGGCACTACTACCTAAAATACCAATATTTTCTTTATTAATTCCATATTCTGTAGATTTAAACTTAATAAATTGTACAGCAGAAACAATATCTTCTTCTAAAATCTCTACTATGCTCGCTTTATTTATTAATCTATAATTTATTGAAATAACTATAATTCCATTACTTAAGAAGGCTTCCTTTTCCTCTTTAAAGTTTGTGTTAATATCATCTTTATCACCTGATGAAAATCCACCACCATGAATATATATTATAGCTGGTAAATAATCAGTTTGTATATTAGGAAAGTATATATCTAATTGGTTTTCTATGAATGGCCCATATTGTATATTAAATAAATTCTCATTAAATGAAGAACTTTGTTCACTTGATAGGTTTTTATTAAAAGATAAAGGTGTGCTAATCTTTAAGTCTTCATTTTTTGTATGAGAGTTTGAAAAATATAGAACTATTATCAGTAGAACAAAAATACTTATTAATAGCACTTTTTTTAGAATAGACTTTTTCATATCCAAAACAATAGCATTTGTTAATAAAAAAAACAACTCCTTAGTAGGAGTTATTTGTTTAAGTATTCTAGGTGGCACATTTTTGGTTTGTTTTTATCAAAGTCCCAAAGATGCATAGAGCCGCCAAGGCAATTTTCCCAATGCTCGCAATTTTGGCAATCATTGCAAGAGGTTCTGTTTTTATCTCTAAAGAATTTAAATTTATTATTCCATATATCTGAAAATCTATCTTTACGTACATTCCCTTGTATTAGCTCTGGTTGACGGGGGACATTTGGACATACAAATATATCTCCGTTATATAAAATACTAGCGGATGTAATACCTGTATTACAGAAGAAGTAGTGATCCCTGACTTTTTTTTCTAAACCGTGCCCCAAGAAGCCAGTGCAGCCATATTTAATATCAACATCTTTGTGTTTTTTTCTTTTTTCTTTTATGAATGTTAATAGTCTTTTTAATTCACCAGGTTTTAGTAAAATATCTTTATTTTCATCTGCTCTGCCAATTGAATCAACATTAATAACTCTCCATGAATCAATACCCAAAGGTAAGAATGTTTGATACATTTCTTTAAGTTCAGAAAAGTTTTTTCTGTGAACGGAGGTTGTTATTTGTAGATCTGTCACAAAGTTAGCTTTTTTTATTATTTTAACTGCATTTATTGCTTTATCAAATGATTTAGGCATGCGACGGAAATTATCATGTGTTTCTTTAATTCCATCTATACTAACTACAATAGAAGACATCCCAGAGTCTTTCATCTTGCGGACAATATCTTCGTTAACTAAAAATCCATTAGTTACCATACCCCAATTAAATCCTAAATTATTGGCATATTTCATGACTTCAAAAATATCATTACGTAATAATGGTTCTCCGCCTGTCACAGCTAGCATTATTTTGGTTGCATCAAGGTTGTCAGATATTTCCTTAAAAGTGTTTTTTATCTCATCAGTTGTAAGTTGGTCGGCTGAGCAATCTGTATTTCCGGCACTACTACCACAGTGCTTGCATAAAAAATTACAATTCAGGGTGCATTCCCAGAATAAATAATAAAGAGGGTGCTTGTCCCTCATTTTTTGTTTTGTATGTGACCATAGGTGGAGCTCCCCAGTTTTGAATATTTTTTTTAACATTATTATGTTTTAGTTTTCTTTTTAATAATTAATAATATTCCAATTATTAAAATTATAGGTAGTGTTACTAGCCACACTATTTGATTCTTAGCTAGGTCTAGAATTTTATCTATAGTTGTTGGTTCTGGTTGTGGTTGTTCTGTAGGAAAAACTCCATATAGGAGCTGTGCCATAGCTACATCTTTAGTATTTATTATGCTGGCAAGAGTTATTGCAGATAAATATGCGATGATTTTCTTCATAGTATTGTTGATGGGTTATTTTTTTCGCAGTCTTCTAATTATTAATAGTATGCCAATAAGAAGGACAATGGGCAGCGTTATTAACCAAATTGTTTGATTCTTAGCTAGTTCTAAAATTTTTTCTGTGGTGGTTGGTTCTCCGAGTCCTGGAGTTGTAGGAAAATTTCCATATAAATCTTGAATATTATCTAATTTATTAGAGGCAAGTGCAGCGGCTGTTACATCTTGTATATTTAGAATAATTGTTAAAATTATTCCAGATAGGTATGTGAAATTTTTTTTCATTTGGATGCATTAAAGTGTTGTTTCTTAACTGTTTAATTATCTCGCATTAAGGTCAAAAAGTCAAAGATAGTAGTAATAAAAAAACAACTACTAAAAGTAGTTGAAATGGTGCCCTCAGCAGGACTCGAACCTGCGACCGTTTGCTTAAGAGGCAACTGCTCTACCAACTGAGCTATAAGGGCACGTAACGCAATTATTCTATATAATATGTGATAAAAAATCAAGTGGTACTCCCGGTAGGATTCGAACCTACAACCTTCTGGTCCGAAGCCAGACGCTCTATCCAGTTGAGCTACAGGAGCCAATGTTCACGCTGTATAGTAGTATATTTTGGTTAAAAAGTCAATAATAGCTTGTAATTATTATATATATGTTATAAAGTGATATGAATATTTGTACATCAATTTAAAAAAAAGGAGGAGTCAATGAAGACGAAAAAGCCTGAACTAGGGGTTGTGGGTCAGCCCGTATGGCATCACTACCACTCTCGTAAAATGACGGTAGTGGAAGAAAGAAAGGATTTCTTAGCTATATCTGGAAGCGCTGCTTTTATTGAGATATTTCTCAATCCGGCCGCCACATCAAATTTATTTAAGTGGTTTGTACGGTGGAAAATAAATCAATTTGTTGTTATGGAAGTTACTGGTCAGCGTCTGTTCTCAGATCAAGATCTGAAAGCGGCATTTGGCTTGTCAGATGTTTCCGGAGAACATGGAGAATGGATTATTTCAAGGTTTGGCGCAGATGTTGCTGAGCAAACCAAGTATATTCGTTGGAAGGAATATTTAAATATTCCTTGTCCTGGTACTGGTGGTGACGGTGATCCAAATGTATCAGTCTATTTGTCTGAAGAGATTAAGTGGGCTGTAAAAAATTTACTGGAAATTTAATAGCAAAAATAATGCTGGAGTGTAAAAACTCCAGCATTTTGTTACTATTTGTTTTTTATTTCAATAAGTGATATTTTATTAATACTATGACCGAACAAGAAGATAAACAAAGAATGGTAAGTGGTGTCTCTCAGAATGGAGACAATGTTTTAGATTTAACTTTAAGACCTAAGGTCTTAGAGGATTTTGTTGGTCAGGAGAAGATAAAAGATAGCCTTAATGTGTTTATGGAGGCTGCTAGTCAACGTAAGGAGCCAATTGAGCATGTTTTACTATATGGACCACCTGGTCTTGGTAAAACAACCCTTGCCCATATTATTGCTAAAAAATTAGGAGCTAATATTCGTGTAACATCTGGCCCTGCCATTGAGAAGGCGGGGGACCTTGCAGCTATTCTCACAAATCTAGAAGAAGGGGATATATTGTTTATTGATGAAATACATCGTTTGAATAAATTAATTGAAGAAGTATTATATCCAGCTATGGAAGATTATGCACTGGACATTATTATTGGTAAGGGACCATCAGCGAGAACACTTAGATTAGATTTACCTAAATTTACTATCTTAGGAGCTACGACAAGATATAATTTATTATCTTCTCCTTTAAGAGATAGATTTGGTATGACATATAGATTAAATTATTATGAGCCAGGAGATATTGCAAAGATTGTTAATCGTTCAGCCAATATTTTAGATATTGGAATAGATAATGATTCATCTGAAGCCATATCTCATCGTTCACGCCTTACTCCAAGAATTGCGAATAGATTACTTAAAAGAGTAAGGGATTATGCTCAGGTTAAAGGTGATGGTAATATAGACAAGCCTACTACAGATAAAGCATTAGATATGATGGAAATAGATACAGTTGGTCTAGATTCTATAGATAGAAGAATACTTGAAATAGTTATAGATAAATTTAAAGGTGGTCCAGTTGGACTTAATTCAATAGCAGCAGCAACTGGTGAAGAGATGGGCACTATAGAGGAAATTTATGAACCATTTTTGATGCAGCTAGGACTTATTGTTAGAACACCAAGGGGTAGAGTAGTTACTGAAGAAGGATATAAGCATTTAAATAGAGAAGTGCCAGAAGGTCACAGTAAAAAATTAGTTTAAATAAAAGGAGGAAGAGCGTGATAATTATAAAAAGAAACAGAGCTCTTCAGCCGAAGAGACTTGGTAGAAAGTTTTTACGAGACAGACATGTATGGAGTAGTAGCAAGGGGATAGTAAATCTTTCTAAGAAATCATTGTACAAACCGTTATATCGGAAATTAAAAAAACACCTACTTGCTTAGGTGTTTTCTTATCCTCTGATTATGATAAAAGCTATATAGCCAAAGTATATAATCAGAAGTGAGGCTCCTTGCCACCTCTCCAGTTCATATTTCTTACCAATTATTAAGAAAGCAAATAGTATTACAGATAATCCAATTAAATATATTACATCAACGCCAATAAGAAGTGGAGCAGCCATTGGTTGAATGACAGCAGTTATTCCAAGCACAAGTAGTATATTAAATATATTAGAACCAACAATATTACCAACGGCCATGTCTAAGTTTTTGCGATAAGCAGCAGCCATTGTAGTGGCAAGTTCTGGTAATGATGTCCCTATAGCAATAATAGTTGCAGATATTACAAATTCACTTAAATTGAATAGATTGGCAATAGCTACCGCTCCTTCTACAACCCATTTACCACCAAAGTATAGTCCAACAAGACCACTAATTAAAAGTATAAATATTGTTCTATAATTTCTTTTTGTGAGTAATTCCTTATCTAGATCTAATTTACGATGTTTAAGAGAAATATTAAGATTATATATTAAAAACAATCCAAAAAAGATTAACATTATTATTCCATCTACACGGGAAATGAAAGATTCAGTTCCAGCATTAAAGAATTTATCACTTACAATAACAAGTAATATTAAGGCAGATAGAATGCTATAAGGTATTTCTCTTGCCTGAGTAGATTTTCTAACAGCAATTGGGTAGATAATAGCGGCTAGCCCCAATACAAGTGCAATATTAGATATATTACTACCAATAACAGTACCAATGCCAATATCTGTTGAACCAGAAGATGCAGCTAAAATATTTACAATTAACTCTGGTAAGGATGTACCAAAAGAAATAATTGTTAAACCAATAACAATATTTGGTACATGCCATTTTTTAGCCAATGAAGTAGCGCCGTCTACTAGGTGATCAGCGCCTTTAACTAATATTATTAATCCAATGATGAATAGTATATATGTCAGCATATTAGAAATAATTTGATAGCCCCATTAATCCATGAATGATAGCCATTATCATGGTAATGGTAGCTAAATGTTTATGCCAAGTTCCTGGCAACCATTTAATATTATACTTTGCTAAAATAGACACAGAAGCTGTTAAAAATAGAAGCAAGATTGTTAATATTCCCGTATAGAATATTAAGGGTTTACCTAAAACTATATAGTAAGCTATTTTTAACATATTATTGTTCTAAGTCTCCGATATAATAATTAGGCAGGAATGTGTAAGCCTTTTTTGAATGAGGTGTTCCGGATCCCATTGGTCTGGTTTCATATAATTCAGTTGCATTAGTACCACAACCTTCTAAAATTGCATCACCACCACCATGACCGTCTATCATTGGGGTAACATCATAGACTTTACCATTAAGTAATAGCCAACAGCTATCTTTAGAGTTGTGAAGAGATACTTCATTCATAGTATATGTTTGTATAACTTCTTTGGGGTTGCTTGCTTGGTCTTGGCTTACAACCTCTTTACTTATTTGTGCACCACAACCTGTTAGCACTAATAGTAGGGGTATTACTATTAAATATTTATATATTGACATAATTAGTTAAAAAATGGTTAATTGTATTTATTATAATACATAAATGATGTAAACTAAAGCCATGAAGAAGATGTTATTACATACATGTTGTGCTCCGTGCGCTATATACGTAGTACAAGAATTAGCTAAAGAATATGATTTAGCTTTGTATTATTATAATCCAAATATTCATCCAGCTGATGAATATCAGAAAAGATTAGATGAGATTATTAAATGGTCTAAGAAAAGAGATATTAAGTTAATTGAAGCAGAATATAATGTCGAGGATTGGTTTAAGGAGATAAAAGGTTTGGAAGAAGAGTCAGAAGGTGGCAGTAGATGTTTTGTTTGTTATGAGATGAGAATGAGAGAAACAGCACAATATGCTAAAGATAATGGCTATGATATTTTTTCTACAACAATGAGTATTAGTCCACATAAAAAAGCAGATAAGTTAAATGAAATAGGTAATAAATTAAAAGAAGAGATTGGCGTAGATTATTTAGAGGCAGATTGGAAAAAGAATGATGGTTTTAAAATAGCTTGTAAGTTAAGTAAAGAAGAAAAGTTCTATAGGCAAGATTATTGTGGCTGTACTTTTTCTATTAGAAATAAAGAAGATGCAATTAGATAAATTTAATTACAATTTACCACCAGAGCTTATTGCTCAGAATCCTACAGATAAACGTGATCATTCACGTTTGTTAGTATATAAGGATAATAGGGTAGAGCATAAGCATTTTTATAATATTATAGATTATTTACAATCTGGGGATGTTTTAGTTTTGAATAATAGTAAGGTCTTTCCAGCAAGACTTATTGGTAAGAAAGAAACCGGTGGCAAGGTAGAGATCTTTTTATTGAAAGAAGAAAGTTTAGACACCTGGGAATGTTTAGTTGGCCATACAAAAGCAACTGTAGGTTTGATTGTAAATTTTGAAAATGATTTACAAGCAGAGCTTACTAAGCAGTTAGATAATAGTTGGCTTGTTAAGTTTAATAAAAGTAGTAATGAGTTAATGGATTGTATACAAATGATTGGTAAGACTCCGCTGCCTCCATATATTAAAACAGAGGATAGTAAAAATGTTAAAGAGAGATACCAGACAGTATATGCAGATAAGATGGGGTCAGTAGCAGCTCCTACGGCCGGATTCCATTTCACAGAAGAGTTATTAGATGAGTTAAAGAAAAAAGGTGTACAAATAGAATATGTAACATTGCATGTTGGTATGGGAACATTTGCACCAGTTAAGACAGAAGACATTACTAAACACAAAATGCATTCTGAGTATTATGAAATTAAAGAGAGTGTCTGGAATAATATTCAAAAAGCAAAGAGAGATAATAGAAGAATAATATCTGTTGGAACTACAGCTACTAGAGTTTTAGAGTCAGCTGCTATTAAAATACAATTATCTGGCTGGACAGACATATTTATATATCCCGGTTATGAATATAAAATAGTGGATTCATTAATAACAAATTTTCATTTACCAAAATCTACATTACTTATGTTAGTTTCAGCTTTACTAGAGGATAAAGGAAGTAGTGATGGAATTAAGGATTTAAAGAAAATATATCAAGAAGCTATTGAGCAAAAATACAGATTTTATAGTTTTGGTGATGCTATGATTATTATTTGACAATTATGGAGAGCTAAGATAGTCTAGTGTTGTTGGACATTAACATATTTAAACCAATATATTGGAGGGTAATTATGAGATTGGTATTAATATTAGTAATTTTGAGTATTTCTATACTCTCTGCACAATTTGGATTACCAAGTCTTGAAAATAGATTAGAAGCAGCTGAAGACTCGCTGACATTTTATTATCAAGAGGAGTCACGATTGACAGGTGCGTATAATAATATTGATCTAGTTATTGTTGAGCATAAAGTTGATTTTTGGAAATCACGGATCAAATTATTAACAATTCAAATAGACTTGGAGAGATTGTCCAAGGAGCATGAGGAATTAATGAAAGAGTATTATCACGAAAGAGCCACTTTAGACTCATTACGTAATATTATTCAATAGACAATAAAAAACAGGAGGAATCGTATGGCAAAAGCAGATTATAGAGTTATTATAACTTTTGCAGGACAGGATTATTCAATTTACTTTACAACGGGCAATATGAACGTTTCGAAATGTAAATGTAATGAAGATGCAATGGATATTGAGCTTGGTGAAGTAGTTGAAATTACCAACCAAGATACTTATGAGGAAATAACTGACTTCATGAGCCCAATCGCTCAGGAATTAATCGGGCGACTTAAGCGTTTACCACAGTTTAACAAGAGTTTATGTGCTGAATGCGAACAGGCTTTAAAAATTCCATTTGAATTAGTGGAATAATAAATCCGGGGAAAATCCTCGGATTTTCTTTTTAAACAAAAACACACCCATGCCAGGTGTGTGTTTTTGTTTTTCTTTTTGTTTTTGTTTCCACTTTTGGTGGAAAGAATTATGGCCCTCATAAATTTACAAAAAGAAGCTAGTCCCTTTTTATACAAACAACCACTTAAATTTTATTGGGTAAGTCCCATAGACTTTGGTTGCTTGTAGTAAATATATAAACGAACAATTAAATAAATTTATTCTGCAATAGCTACTGCGCTATTTTCTTCTCCCTCAACTTCTTCTTCAATAACAGGTTCAATATCTAGATCACCTTGTTGTAGGCTACCAGTTTCAATATTTTTAATATCTGTGTAATAGTATGGATCTACAATAGTATCTCTATATGTAGCAGCTGATACAGATTCAATAGAATTAGTAAGACTTGTTTCTAGTAGATTGAGTAGTTTAGCAGACATTAGAATAATGACGACAGCAAAAATGACATTAAAAAACACGCTCATACCATGGTGTGGTTTGCGTGTTGTGTGATTTTTTTGGGTTGCGCTACCAGCGCGACAATATCTTTTTGTATTGCTGACAATTTTCATATTCTTTTTGTTTTTTGTTTTTGGAAGGCCTATTTTTGTACCTTCTATATCCATTGTAGCACATTTTTAGGGAAAAGTCAACCCCTGTCTAAAGAATAGACAGGGGTTTGGTGTTGATTTTATTAATCACCTCAACAAAGTTGAGGCTCTAGGGGATTAGCCTAGAACGAGATTGGATCACCTCCTAACGGTTTATGAAGCTTTCTCCATAATACAATTGAGCTTGTTTCCATGAAATGAACATAACAAGTGCCCTCCTTTCTCGTGTGTACGTACGTCTCAATTCAAAGTGACGTTTTCTGACCAATTGATGATTGTTGCTTGGATTTCCGTAACGCATCAACCCTCCCTCTGTTATTGGTTATTGATATTATTATATTACTAAAATAGTTATTTTAGAAGGGGATAAAAAAGCCCCCTCTTTTTTAAGGAGGGGGTGGGTCCGGGCAAGTATCAGGTAGTGAGATTGTATCGGCGCTCAGAGCCTACCTGATGGGAAATTTATGTACAATGTATATAACTATATTATATTAATATTATTTTAACGTCAAATTATACATTAAATCTAAAATAACAAGTGTCTCCATCCTGCATTATATAATCTTTACCTTCTAGTCTCATTAATCCTTTATCTTTGACACCTTGTTCACCATTATATTCTACAAAATCTTTCCAATCTATTACTTCAACTCGAATAAAACCTTTTTCAAAATCTCCATGAATAACACCAGCAGCTTGTGGAGCTTTCGATCCTTTTTTAATTGTCCAAGCTCTAGATTCTTTTGGACCGGAAGTGAGGAATGTTATAAGGTCAAGTAGTTTATAGCTAGCAAGTATTAATTTATCTAAGCCAGTTTGTTTAATTCCTGCTGTTTCAAGATATTCCTTTACTTCATCATCAGATAAAGCAGTAAGATCTGATTCTAGTTTTGCACAAATATTTATTGATGTATCTGTTTCCGGAACATTACCTATTTCTTTTTCATCAATATTATTAATATATAGTAAAGGTTTACGTGTTAAGAGATTTAAATCTTTTATTAATATATTTTCTTCTTTGGATAACTCAATTGTTCTAGCAGGTATGCCTTCAGCTAGAGCAGCTTCAATTTTTGTTAATATTTGAATAGTTTGTAATAGTTTTGCCTCTCTATTACCTTTTGCTTCTGATTCAAGTTTTTGTAATCTTTTAGTAACCGTTTCAAGATCAGCAAGTGCTAATTCTGTATCTATTGTTTCCTTATCTGACTCAGGAGCTATTTTATTATATACATGAATAATATTATCGTCCTCAAAATGTCTTACAACTTCTATAATGGCATCTACCTCTCTAATATGTGATAGAAATTTATTACCCAATCCTTCACCCTTACTCGCACCTTCAACAATGCCAGCAATATCTACAAACTCTATTGTAGTTGGTAATACCTTTTCAGACTTTGAAATATCTGCAAGCTTTGTAAGTCTTTCATCTGGAACTTCAACAATGCCCACATTTGGATCAATAGTACAAAAGGGGTAGTTTTCTGCAGCTACCTGTTTTTTAGTGAGTGCTTGGAATAGTGTGGACTTACCAACATTTGGTAATCCTACAATGCCGATTTGTAATGACATGTTATTATTTAATTTATAAACAGAGATAGTTTAGTATAGTTTTGGGGTATTGTCTATAGCTATATTGACAATAATGTATTTTATTGGTAATGTGGGTTATTAACAATTTGCTCATTTAATAAATAACAACTAATAAGGAGGTGTTTAAGTGTTTATAGAAAAACAGACTATTAGAATACTTGGTGGAATCAATGGTGATACTATTAGAGGGTTTGAAGATAGACTAGCAGTCGTTTTGTCGGAATCAGATGCTGAATTACCCATTGATATATACATTACATCTGGTGGTGGTTCAACAGCAATGGCTCGTGTTTTTTTTGATATAGTTCGTTCTATAGATCATAGAATAAGAACCATTGGTGTAGGGCGGGTGTTTTCATCAGCTGTTCTTATGCTTCAAGCTGGAGATGAGAGACTTATTACCCCGCATACTCTTATGTTAATACACCCAATAACATGGACTTCTCCTGATAAGGGTATTAGTTATTCCATGGAAGAGTTAGAAATGGGTGATAAGGAGCGTAAATATGAGGATGTGTTTTATAATGAAACATTAGCCAGTAGATCACATTTAAGCTTAAAGCAGGTAAACGAGATGAAAAAAGGACAAACATTACTTTATCCCGATGACATTATTAAACACGGTCTTGCTGATGCTATTATTAAACAAAGGCCATTTGAAAGCATTTCGTCATAGTTGATTAAATAGTAGTTTTCCAATTAAACCCCTCACAATGAGGGGTTTTTCTTTTGTTTGATAATCTGCTCTATTTAAACTATAATGACTACACTATGTTTGGTAAATTCTTAGCATTATTCATAATAGTACCACTACTTGAGCTAGCTCTTTTAATAGAGGTTGGTAAGTATTTAGGTGTTTGGAATACAATTGCATTAGTTCTTGTAACAGCAGTAGCTGGTGCTATGATGATGCAATTGGAGGGTTTACGTGTGTGGAATAATTTACAGCAAGATTTGATGAGTATGCGTATGCCAACAGATAATATTATTAATGGCGTTCTTATTCTTATTGGTGGTATTGTATTATTAACTCCCGGTATTATTACAGATATTATTGGCATAACTTTATTAATACCTTTTACCAGGAGCATTTACAGAAAGATATTAAAGAAAAAGTTTGAGTACAAAGTTAGAACAAAGGCTGATATAGTTGAGATAAAAGAGATTCAATAATATGATGATTATTACAACAATCTTTGTTTTTATTCTAGCTCTCGTTTTGGCAGAACTTGAAATTCAAATTGAGGGAAAGAATGGATGGGCTAAAGATTTGCCAACTTGGAAACCAGATCATGATAAATGGTATGTTGGTATGTTTTCTAAAATGATGAATCAAAAAGAGATTACGGGTTATCATTTAAGTATGTTCAGTTTTGTTTTCTTAATATTCCATGCTCATTTTTTCTTTGGCGTTGATTGGACTTGGTTAGGAGAATTAGTAGCGCTTAGTTATTATTTTATATTCGTTGCATTGTGGGATTTTCTATGGTTTGTTCTAAATCCTCATTATGCTTTGAAGAAATTTGATGGAAAGCATATATGGTGGCATAAAAAATGGGTAGGGTATTTACCAGTAGAGTATTATGTTGGAGTTGCTATATCAGGAATACTATATGGCATAGCTAGTTATATTTATGGAGTTCCATTTATTGTTTGGGTGGTTAACTTAGCACTTCTTATTGGCCTAACACTTATAACAATACTAATTTATCTATTATTTACAGGTAGTAAGGCAAGAGATCTATAATTAATTTATTTATAATATTATGATTAACAAAGTTTTTTTAAAGAAGATAGCCTCAGATTTAAAATCTTTTCAAAAGGAAAGAGGTTTTATAATTAATAAGTCACGTGAAGTATTACAAGCCTCTAAGGAAGCTATTTTTGCTTTTCATCGAGATGATTTAAAGAAAGCAACAGCTAGTATAGCTAGGGCAGAGTCTGTATTGAAAGAACTTTCAAAGAATTATGATAAGGGCAATCGTTTAAGATTTGAGGGATCATACAAAGCTGCAGTTGAAGAATATGTGGAAGCTAAATTATTTGGACAGATGATGGCCGGTAAGAAAATTGATGCAATTAAGTTTGGAAATATTGGACCAGAAGAATATATTGGAGGTCTAGCTGACGTTACAGGTGAACTTGTCAGGCAAGCTGTCCTGCAGAGTACTAAGGGTAATTACAAGAATATTAGAGTGTATAGAGATTTTACTGAAGAAACTGTTGGCTTTATGATGAATCTATATATGACAGGGCATAGTCGCCAGAAATTTGATGAAGTAAAAAGAAATTTAAAGAGATTAGAAGGAATATTGTATGATATCAGTATTAGGCAATTAGATAAAAAATAATACATGACAAAAGTATATAAGTTAAAACAGTTGAATGATAAGAAAAAGACAGAAGTAAATTATTCAGCTGAATTAAACGAAGAGCAATACAAGGTAGTCTCAGGTGCTGAGGGACCTTGTTTAGTTTTGGCTGGTGCTGGTTCTGGTAAAACACGCACTATTTGTTATAGAGTTGCATATTTATTAGAGCACGGTATAAGACCTCAGAATATTCTATTATTAACTTTTACAAATAAGGCATCTAAAGAAATGTTGTCTAGAGTTGAAGAATTGTTAAAGTCACATCCGGGCGGGCTATGGGGCGGTACATTTCATCATGTAGCTAATAGGGTTTTGAGAAAGTATGCTAAGAAAATTAATTATGAGAGTAATTTTAATATATTAGATAGCTCAGATTCAAAAGATCTATTAAAGGCTTGTATTAAAGATTTGGGCCTTGATCCCAAACAAAGACGTATTCCATCTCCTAATGTTATTAAAGATATTATAAGTTATCATATTAATTCACAGAAAAGTTTAAAAGATGTTATTAGTATGAGGCAACCTCAATGGCTAGATTGGCTTGGTAAAATTGAGGATATACATCAGCTATATATTAAGAGGAAGCAGAGAAATAATTTAATGGATTTTGATGATTTATTATTCTTTCTATTAAAATTACTTGAGAATAATCCAAATATAAAAAAAAGTTTAGCAACTCAATTTCAATACATATTAGTTGATGAATATCAGGATACAAATTATTTGCAAGCAAGCATTGTTAAGCATTTGGCTAGTGTACATAATAATATATTAGTTGTTGGTGATGATGCTCAAAGTATTTATGCATTTAGAGCTGCAGATATTGGTAATATATTAAACTTTCCGAGATTATTTCCATCTGCTCAAACATTTAAATTAGAAACAAATTATAGATCAACACCAGACATTCTAGAAGTAGCTAATGATATTATTAGTAATAATGTTAAACAATTTCCTAAAGATTTAAAAAGTGTTTTAGATAGACATGTAAAGCCACAACTTATACCTTGCACAACTCCAAAACAGGAAGCAGAGTTTATTGCTTCCATGATTTTGCAAATGAGAGATGAGGGCTTGTTGCTGGACAAGATGGCGGTACTCTTTAGAGCTACTCACCACTCACAAACACTCGAAATGGAACTTAATAAAAGAGATATACCCTATGATTATAGGGGTGGTTTGAGATTTTTTGAAAGAGCACATATTAAAGATATAGTAGCCTTTTTAAAAATTCTTAATAATATTAAAGATGAGATTAGTTGGTTAAGAATTCTTAATATGCAAATTGGTATTGGTTCTATTACGGCAGATAATATTGTGAATATGATTAGAGAGTCTGGAGTTAAAGAAGTAAAGAAAGTTTTAGATTTAAATATTGCTTCAAGTCTTGGTATTAAAGCTAGTCTTGGTTGGGATAATCTTTCAAAAGTATTACAAGCTGTTATTAGTGTGGAAGATAAAGATAAAACATCAGACATTATTAGAGCAATTATAAAATCAGATTATAGAGATTATTTAATTTCTCAACATACAGACGCTGCTCAAAGATTAGATGATTTAGAGCAGCTTGCTATGTATGCAGATTCATATGATGATTTAAATAAGTTTGTAGATGAAGTTACTCTTCAGGAAGGTTTTGGAGTTAAGAAGGGACAGGTTGACCCAGGTGATGAGAAGAAATTAATTTTAACAACAGTTCATCAAGCAAAAGGTTTGGAATGGGAGTCAGTATTTATTATGAATATGGTAGAGTCTGGATTTCCTAATCAAAGAGCCTTAACAGAAGCTGGTGGCTTGGAAGAAGAAAGAAGACTATTTTATGTAGCTGCAACACGTGCTCAAAAGCAATTATATTTAACCTATCCTCTGATCGGAGGTTTTGACAGTTCATTTAATCAAATGTCTCAGTTAATTTTAGAACTTGATCAGAAAAAACTTGAAAGAGGAAGTATTGAAAATGTTTATGATGGAGATGATATGGTAATTCAGGTGGATGAGGATGGTAATAGGGGAAGTATATTACCAGAAATAGATGATTTATAGAGTTTTAAAAAACTCTCAAAATGTGCTAAAATACTATAAGTAAGGGCCAGTAATATAATTAACAAATAAACAATGAATAACGAAAAAGGCTTTATTTCTACGCTAGTATTAATAATTTCATTCATATTAATAGTTGTTGTAGTGGGGGGAGCGATTTACTTAGATTCAACCGGTTATTGGGCAGATATGGATTCAGACTCTGAAATTGCTAATGAAAATATAGATAATGCAAATCCTGCTGAAGAGGAGGCTCAAGAAATAACATTTGTACCATATGAAAGTCCAGATCAGTTGTATCAAATACAAATACCAGATTTTTGGACAGGTGAAGAGAGAGCTGGCGCAGCTATTTTCTATAGTTATAACCCAGCAGATGGACAACCAGAACAAAGAGCTAAAATAGAAATTGGCAGAGTTGCAAATACAGATATGTTGACTACAAGTGAGTGGTTAACTGCAAAAGATATAGACATGACCACTGCACAACAAGCTACATTTGGAACTATTCCAGGAGTTATGTTTTTGCAAGATAATACAGAAACGAATCCTGGAGATATTAAGTCCACAATCTATATGCTTGTTAATGATCAAGTTCTTGTCATAACATCAGAAAGTTTTGGTGGTACTCGTGATATTGCAGTTCAATTCTTTAATGCTATTTTAAATAGTTGGCAATGGGTAGGTGAAATTACATCACCAGACATCTTAGCAGCTGAAGAAGCTGGTGCTGAAGAAGCTGTAGAAGCAGAAGAGGGTGAAGAAGAGATGGTTGATGGCGATGAGGAAATGATTGGTGGAGATGAAGAGGTGATTGATGGCACTGAAGATGAAATGGCTGAAGGTGAAGATGAAATGCCACCAGTTGATGGGGGTGAAGGTGAGCTACCTGTAGACGAAGTGTTGGAATAAATTATTAAATTATTATATGTCCCGCAATAATCTATAGATTGGCGCGGGGCATTTTTTTATCACTATGGCAGATAAATTAGTATTAGATTTAGAAACAAAGAAATCGTTCGATGAAGTAGGTGGGCAACAAAATGCTCATCTTTTAGAAATATCTGTTGTGGGTGTTTATTCATATGATAAGAATGAGTATAGAACTTTCAAAGAGTCAGATTTTGCTGAACTTGAAGACTGGTTAAAAAAAGCTGGACTTGTTATTGGTTTTAATAGTAAGAGTTTTGACTTTGCAGTATTACAACCATATTTTCGTTGGAAATTAGATAGAGTTCCACATTTAGATATTCTAGAAGAAGTCGTTCATGCAAGAGGTCATCGTTTAAAATTAGATTCTATTGCAACTACAACATTAGGAGAGGGAAAATCTGGCAGCGGCCTTGATGCTATTTGGTATTACCGCAATAAAGAGTGGGAAAAGCTTATTAAATATTGTTTAGATGATGTTAAGGTTACAAAGGAAATATATGAGTATGGTATGAGACATGGACATATGTGGTTTACTGATCGTGGCCAAAAAACAGCCATACCAGTAAGATGGGCACAGGATAAAAAGATATTAGATATTTTAGAAGAGGCACAAAAGTTTGGCTATAAAGTAACTATAGACTATTTAGGTCGGGGTGACGAAAGGAGAATTATGAAAGAAATTGATGTTAGAGAAATTATTGGAGATAAGTTAAAAGCTTTTGATCATCATTCTGGTTTAAATAAGGATTTTGCAATAGATAGAATATATGATATAGATATTATGGGAGCGGCGGATTCATTTCAAGAGAGATTGATATAGTAATTAATTAGTATAAACTTTTTGTCATAAAATAGCTATTTATAGCTATTTTTTTAATATTTAACCTTGACAAATCAGTTAATATATGATAGAGTGATATATTGTTAATTGATCTTTATAATGTAATAAATATCCTATTAAAGGAAAAAGGAGAAAAAATGAAAAAGATGAATCTGCTGTATGTTGTTTTTGCAATTATTTGTATGGTAGTGATTTCTGTATCATGTGGCGTCCAGGAGCCAGTTGAACAAGATCCTGTACTTCAGTATTTGGGATCTGACTACTCTTTTGAGAAGAGCGGTTCAATTACCTATATTGTGAAAGACAGTGTTCGTATCGGTGGTGGATATCACTCATATTTTGTCAAAGATGGTTGGGTGTATGGTCAATTCGGAGCAATGGAGGAAGTTGTTATTAGTTCTTCTGGACAAATTAACAATTTCGGTGGACATTCAGCAATTGAAAGAAATCGTGCATATATTGCTCAGGCTGTGTTGGATCATCTTGGTCCAGACTATTCATATGACAAACATGGTTCTATAAAATACCTTTTAAAAGATAGCGTGCGCATCGGTGGTGGCTACCATTCGTATTTCTTGAAAGATGGCGCTGTCTATGGCTTGCTTGGTTCCATGAAAGAGTCGGTTATCGATGAATTTGGTCGTGTGAACAATGATGGTGGTGCGTCAGCCTATGAAAAAGTAGAAGCTGCTACTGCACAAGTTGTCTTGGATCATCTTGGTTCGAAATATTCATATGACAAGCACGGTTCAATGACTTATATTTTGAATGATGGAGAAAGAATCTCAAGAGGGCATCATGCATACTTTGTCAAAGATGGGAAAGTCTATGGCAAGCTCGGGGCTAGTACATATTTGATTATGGACGAGCTCGGCAATCTCTGCTATAAAGAAATGTAATTCTGGGTATTTATGTAAAACAAAAAACCGGACAAGTAATTGCCCGGTTTTTCTATTTTAATATTATCTTGCAAGTCGTACAGAATTTTTAAGAAGCATGGCTATAGTCATAGGACCAACGCCCCCAGGTACAGGAGTAATATATGAGCATTTATCACATACGCTTTCAAAATCTACATCGCCCACAATAGTATTTTTTGTTAATCTATTAGTTCCTACATCTATAATAATTGCATCTTCTTTAATATTATCCTTAGTTATTAAAAGCGCTTTACCAACAGCAGTTATTAATATGTCTGCTTCTTTAACTCTATCTGTCCAATCGGGATCAGTTAAGTGTATGTGTTTGGTATTAAGTCCTTGATTTGTAAAATATTTTTCTAAAGGCTCTGCGAATTCATCGCTATTTGCAAGGATACATATTTTCTTATTTGTTAAATCTTGTTTTGTGCTTGCAAGTAAAATATTAATTCCTTCATTAAGGCCTGGTAGAAAATCTATTTCTCCATTTATGTATTTTTGTATATTAATAGGATGAAATCCATCTACATCTTTCTTGGGATCAATCGCTGCTATTATCTTTTTAGTATCTAATTCCTTTGGCAGAGGTAATTGAACTAGTATTGCATTAATATCCCTATCTTCATTTAAAAATTTGATTGCTTCAATAACTTCATCTGTATTTGTATTATCTGGAAATCTGTATAAATGGAAATCTATACCCACCTTAATACAAGCCTTTTTCTTTAATTTTACATATAGTTCTGAAGCAGAGTCATTACCAATTAAAATTACAGCTAAACCAATTTGAAGTTTATTTGCCTTAATTTCATCTGCAACTTTTTCAGTTATTTCTGTTGCAATTTGTTTACCGTCTATTATCTCCATTATATTTCTAAATTAGGATAGAGTGGGAATTTATTAGTAATTTCTTTAACCTTATTTTTTACTTCTTTAATTATTTCCTCACTATTAATATTTTTTAATATTTTTGCTATGAGCTGTCCAACTTCAGTCATGTCTGCTTCTTTAAGTCCACGACTTGTTAAAGCTGGTGTCCCTAAGCGTAGCCCTGAAGGATCAGTAGGTTTACGCTTATCGAAAGGAACCATATTCTTATTTGTATATATTCCAACATTATCTAAAGCGTTTTCTGCTTCTTTGCCAGAAATATTTAAATTAGATAAATCTAAAAGAAGAAGGTGATTGTCTGTTCCGCCAGACACCATTGTGATATCTTCTTGTTTAAAAACCTTTTCCAATGCTTTTGCATTCTTCACAACTTGTTTTTGATATTCAATGAATTTAGGATCTAGGGCCTCTTTAAAGGATACAGCTTTAGCAGCAATCATATGATCTAGTGGTCCGCCCTGCATTCCTGGAAAAACAGCAGAGTCTATTTTCTGAGCTAAATTCTTTTTATCTTCTGGATGTAATCTATCTTCCTTTTTACAGAGAATCATAGCACCACGAGGACCACGTAATGTTTTATGTGTTGTAGTTGTTACAATGTCTGCATATGGTATTGGGTCTGGATGAATTTTAGCCGCAACAAGTCCAGCAATATGTGCCATGTCTACCATAAGGTAAGCACCAACTTCATCTGCTATTTCTCTAAAGGCTTTAAAGTCAATTGATCTAGGATACGCAGAGGCTCCTGCTAGAATAAGTTTAGGTTTCTTTTCAAGTGCAATAGCTCTTACTTGTTCCATATCTATTAAATGTGTTTTAGAATCTACGCCATAATGTATTACATTATAGAACTTGCCTGAGAAGCTAACAGGGTGTCCATGGGTAAGGTGGCCACCAGCACTTAAATCCATTGCTAGAATAGTGTCTCCGAGCTCTAATATGGCGAAATATGCCTCCATATTGGCCTGACTACCAGCATGTGGTTGTACATTAGCATGTTCAGCATTAAAGAGCTCTTTAGCCCTATCTCTGGCCAGATCCTCACATTGATCAATAAATTCATTACCACCATAATATCTCTTATGGGGATAGCCTTCGGAGTATTTATTTGTTAGAGGACTACCCATAGCTTCAAGTACAGCTTCAGATACAAAGTTCTCAGAAGCAATCATTTCAAGACCATCTCTTTGTCTTTCAAGTTCAGCTTTTATTGATGCGTGTATATTAGGATCAGTATTGTGTAAATTTTTTAACATATGTTTATTATTAGTAAATAAAAAACCTTAACATAGCTAAAGTCTACTATAA
Organism: Patescibacteria group bacterium; assembly: GCA_016784445.1. GTDB lineage: Bacteria > Patescibacteriota > Patescibacteriia > UBA1558 > UBA1558 > BS150m-G51. Next base: position 10,453 of record JADHUR010000006.1, on the reverse strand, counting down.
AGTAGACCAATTGTTAAGGTTATCAGTTAATCTTTACTTATGTTCTAGAGAAATATATATCATATATTATTTTTACTATATATAGATTATTTAGTCAATTCTTTAGTCATATATGTTCCTTCTAGTTTGTATCCGAGTTTTTTATAATACTCTCTAACTCCTATACCAGAAATAACAGCAACTTTGTTTAATTTGTGTTTTTTGGTAATCTTCTCGGCTTCTGCCATTAGTTTTTTTCCAAGTCCAAGGTGTTGTGCTTGATAGATTTCTTCATCACTGTTTTCTCCATAGACTGGTGTCATTTGTCCATAGACATGTAATTCTCTAACAAGAGAAGCATCTATTAGTTCAGAGAATATATTGTCTGAATTATTGTTTATTCTAAGCCTTAAAAAACCATAGATAGTTTTTTTGTTTGTTGTTTCATAGCTTAAGAAATATTCAATTCCTTCTGATGCTTCATATCTCCTTACTATTAACTTTGCTTTACCGAGTTTATCTGTTTTGGATCTGGCTTCACGACAACGTAAACAATTACACTCTAGATTTCTTTTTTTCATTTCAAGTTGAAGTAATTGTCTTAGATTTGTGACTTCATTACCCGCTTCAATACTTTCTTTTGGTATATCTCTAATTAATCTATTTATTCTAATCCAAGGAGGGGTTAAAGTTTTTACCTCTATTAATAATTCTTTTAATTGTTTATCTGAATAGGGTTTATATTTACCTTTTTTAAACCATTTATATAGTGGGGCATATTCATTAACAATACATGGATAGATCTTTAATTGATCGGGAGCAAGGTCTGGTGAAGAATATACATACTTAAACATTTTTAAATCCTTAGTGGGCGTTGAACCTGGCAAATCTGGCATATAATGATGGTCTACTTTTAGACCAACTTCTTTTAATTGTCTTGTAGCCTCAATACTGTCTTCAATTGAATGGCCTCTATTAATATATTTTAGAATCGTATTATCTGTATGCTGAACTCCAAGCTGAACACGAGTACAACCTAAGTTTCTCATCCTTATGATTTCATCTTTATCTATTAAGTCTGGCCTTGTTTCAAGTGTTAATCCAATAATTTTATACTTCGTTGTCTCATTAATCTTTTGCTCCTTATTAAGCCCTCTATATTCTCGTTTCTTTTTTCTATAAGTATTGCAAGCTTGAAATAGTCTACCAATAAACCAAGTTTGATATGCTTTTGGATAAGCAGACCAAGAACCACCCAAGACTAGTATCTCAATCTTATCTACTGCATGACCATTAGCCTCTAATGCAGTTATTCTTTGCTGTACTTGTGTGAATGGATTAAAGGCATTTCTAACCGCTCTTTGAGCTGCTGGTTCATTAGATAGGTAGCTTTTTGGCATGTCTGGTTCTGCTGGACAGTATACGCACCCACCAGGACAAGGAAATGGTTTTGTTAAAACAGTTATAACACTTACACCAGATAATGTTCTAACGGGCCCTTTAATTAAAAATTTCTCAATCATCAAATTTTGCTTGATTTTTTTAGTTTTTAACAATTGACGATAGATTGAAAGTAAAGTAGCATTAGAGGGAGGAGTAAGATTGAAAGAATTACAGATTTTTCTTTTCACATTTAAAAAATCTGCTTGTTTGGCAGGTTTTTCCTTAATAAGGGATATAATTACTTTTTCGAGATTAGTCATTATGAAAAAAGATTTAGTTGAAATATTATTAAAAAAAGTTAGCACTGAATATGATTATTTAGCAGATACTTTTTCTCGTACTCGTCAGAAACAATGGGGAGACACAGAAGAGCTTTCTAAGTATGTCAAAGGTGGAGATAAGGTTTTAGACTGGGGTTGTGGTAATGGTAGACTTTATGGCCTTTTTGAGAATAAAACTATAAGTTATTTAGGTATTGATAATTGTAGGGGATTGATTGAAAAAGCGCAAGAGAAGTATCCTGGTGTAGATTTTGAAATTGGTAGTGATGTTCCATATAATTCTTTCGATAAAATCTATGCAATTGCCTCTTGGCATCACTTACCAAGTCAGAATTTAAGAGAAAAGAAGCTGATAGAGTTTCATGATAGTTTAAAGAGCGGTGGGTATTTATTATTAACTACATGGAATTTAAGGCAGTCTAAGTATTTCTGGTTATGGGTAAGGAATAATTTACGCAATATCTTTAGTGATTATGAGTGGAATGATGTTTTGGTTCCCTGGCACACTAAAGAGAAAATTATTTATAGATATTATCATAGTATATCTAAAAGAAAATTAATTCAGTTAGTCACAAAAGCTGGCTTTAATGTTCAGAAATGTTACTATTCTGATAATGGTAAGCTGGGTAACTGTTTATCTGGCAAGAACATTGTATTGGTCGCAAGGAAAGATTAATTTTGGTATAATATTATCTTATTATTAAAATATTTTATGAAGAAAATTTTATTAAGTTTATCCCTGCTATTATTGCTCGCTATTCCATTTGCCATCTATGCAAGTAATAATACTTTTTCCTTAGCAGAAGGAGAAGAGTATAATGCGAATATATATTGGGCGGGTGAAAGAATGATCATTAATGGTAATGTTAATGGAGATATATATGTAGCTGCACAAGAAATTGAGATTAACGGTATTGTTAGGGGAGACATATTAATGGCTGCCAGTGAGTCAGCGATAATAAACGGTATTGTCGATGGCAATATAAGGGGAGTTGTTGCAGAAAAAATATCTATTAATGGAGATATTAAGAGGCAATTATCTATTGCATCGCAAAATATATATATTAATGAGGATGCAAAGATTGGTGCTACTGCATTTATAGCTGGTACTAATGTAGAGATGAGGGGGAGTGTATCTGGTAATTTGGATGGTGCTGCTGAATCATTATTTGTGAGCGGAAGTTTAACTCATACAAATATTAGAGTAGATAAGCTCATTGTTTCAGATACAGCAGATATTAGAGGTAATTTGAATTATAATGCTGTTATTGAGGCAGATATTAAAGAGGGTGCAAGTATTGCAGGAGCTGTTAATTTTACTGAGGTGGAAATTAGAGATTGGTCTAAATATGATAAGCCCGGGTACATGGTTGGTAAGTTTCTAAAACTATTAAGCTTGTTTATTCTTGGCTTGATTATAGTAAGTGTATTCAAAAAGCCAACAGTTGAAGTTATTAAGAAAATGAAGGAAGATTCTGTTAAGGCCATACTGTGGGGAATGATTACATTCTTTGCCATTCCGCTACTTGCTATTGCATTTGCTATTACAATTGTGGGATTGCCATTAACAGCAATACTAATATGTTCATATATTGTAATGCTATATGTTTCAACAATATATTCAGCATTAATAATTGGACGTGTTGTGGCTGGTAAGTTTAATTGGAAAATGACATGGCCATGGGCATTATTATTAGGACTTGTTATTTTAATAGTTTTAATAGCCTTGCCATTTATTGGTGGATTATTCTTCTTCATTGCAGTTTGGTGGGGAATGGGTGGTATTGCGCAAGCTATGAGAGATTATTTGCAGCCTAAAAAAGATTAATTTCTGTAGATATAAAAAGAGGTGTGAATATTCACACCTCTTTTTATATATGTATTATTTTAGTAATCCGATCCTATCTCGTATATCTTCCATATTAGCATTGGCTATTACTTGAGCTCTGTTGGCTCCCTTTTTTAATATAGCCTCTACTTTCTTTGGCTTCTTTTCTAACTCTTTAATTCTTTTTTGAATTGGCTCTAAAGTCTTTATAATTGCTCCTGCTAATTCTTCTTTCATTTCAGAGTACTTAATTGAACCGTCATTGTGTTGTTTTTCATATTTCTTAACTACTTCATTGTTTGTAAACAAATGTAATAGTTCAAATAAGTTATGTACGCCTAAAGATTTTTTATCTGCTACTGCGGGACCAGTGTCTGTAACAGCTTTTGCTACTTTAGACTTGATTGTATCTGGATTATCTCTTAGAGAAATATAATTATTATCTCCAAGTGATTTACTCATTTTTTTATCTGGTTTTGTAAGTGACATTATTCTAGCCCCTTTGGTTAGCATGGGTTTAATAGGGTTAAAATATTGTCCATATTTATTATTGAACTTTCTAAGAATAGTATTGGCTAGTTCAATATGCTGTACTTGGTCTTCACCAATTGGTACTATTTCAGCTTTGTATAATAATATATCTGCTGCTTGTAATACTGGGTAATTAAATAGTCCAGCATTAATATTATGTTTATTTTGTTTCGCCTTATCTTTGTATTGAGTCATTCTTTCTAGTTCAGATATTGGCATTAAGGTATTAAATATCCAAGCTAGTTCAGTATGACCTGTAACTTGTGATTGAGCAAAAAGAATAGATTTTTTTGGATCAATTCCAATAGCTAAAAGATCTATAGCTGTTTCAAGTATTCTATTCTTATATTCTTTAGGGTCTTGATCAATTGATAAAGCGTGCCAGTCAACTATAGAGTAAATAGCAGTATATTTGTCTTGCAAGTCTACCCAGTTTTTTAAAGCACCTAAATAATTACCAATATGTATATTACCCGTTGGTTGAATGCCTGAAAATAGTATTTTTTTATCTTCTGTCATGTTGATATTTTAGCACATTTTGTTAAAGAAGGCACTTAGACTTCTATAAGTACTGGAAGTATCATTGGTCTACGTTGGGTTTTAGTAAACAAGAATTGTCCAAGTTCATTACGTATTTTATCTTTAATATATGTATCATTGGAAGCTTGCTTTGTATTATCTTTAAGTAGAGATTTAATTTTTGATCTAGTTTGTTCAACTAGCTTTTTATTCTCTTTCATATAGATAAATCCACGAGAGATAATATCTGGGGATTGAAGTAATTTACCGGTTTTAGCATCAACTGTTGCAATAACAACAAGCATTCCATCACCAGCCATTACTTGCCGGTCTCTTAATACAACATTAGATATATCACCAACACCAAGTCCATCAACAAATACATAATCTGCTGGAACTCTAGTATTTGTTAATTTACCACCAGTCTTTGTAAATTCAATTACCTGCCCATTGTCAGCAACAAATATTTTCTTTGGATCAATACCCGCTTCTTCTGCAATTTTGGCATGTATTCTTAAGAAAGAATGATTACCCTCAATTGGAATAAAGTATTGTGGCCTTACTAAATTGATAATAAGTTTTAAATCTTCTTTATGAGCATGTCCGCCAGCATGAATATCCATCATCTTATAATGAATTACATTTGCACCTAGTCTATACATAGAGTCTTTTAGTTTTTGTACAGATCTCTCATTTCCAGGAATAACTGAGGATGAAAATACAACTGTATCATCTTTTTCAATTCTAATTTGACGATGTTCTCTGTTTGCAATTCTCATTAAAACAGCTCTACCCTCACCTTGAGCACCAGTACAAAGTACTAGTATTTTATTGGATGGATAGTTTTTCATTTGATCAGCTGTTATTAATGTTCCTTTTTCTGTTTTAATATAGCCAAGCTCTTTAGCAATTTCTACATTAGACTTCATGCTATAGCCTTCAATGACTACTTTCTTGTCGAATTTTTCTGCTGCCCAAATAATCTGTTGAATTCTTCCTAAAAGAGAAGCGAATGTTCCTACGATTATTCTGCCTGTCGCACTTCTAATAATTTCATCTAAGTTCCCTTGAATTTCTAATTCAGACAATTGATGACCAGAATGTGGTGCATTTGTTGAGTCAGATAATAGTGCTAATACTTTCTTATCTGCTAGTCTAGCTATTTTACCAATTTCAGCGGGTGTATCTCCTGAGACGTCCATGTCCAATTTAAAGTCACCAGTATGAACAATAAGTCCTAATGGTGTTTTAACCACGACGCCCATTGATGTTGGAATATTATGTGAGACACCAAAAAATTCCATTTCAAATACACCAAGTTTAATCTTATCGTCTGTATTAACGATTTTAGAGTTAAGCTTTGGAGCATCTTTAAAATCTAATTGTCTTTTTTCTATCATTTTAATAGATAGATCTGAAGAAAAGATTGGGGGATTACCTATTCTTTTCATCAAATGAGGTATACCACCAATATGGTCATAGTGAGCATGAGTAATAATTACACCCTTAACATTCTTTTCTTTACCTTTTAGATAATCTAAATTAGGAATAATATAATCTATACCTGGCATATCTTCTTCCGGGAATTGTAATCCCATATCTATGAGTATGATATCTTGACCATATTCAAGAAGAGTCATATTTCTACCGACTTCTTCATTACCACCTAATACAATTATTTTTAGCTTATTTGCACCAAAGCTTGGTCGAGTTTTACTTGCGGTGTTTTGCTTAGAATAATGCTTTGCACGGGCATTTGTTCTGTGCCTGTGCGGACTTGCTCCTTGTTTGGGAGTTGTTTGTTTAATCATAAAATTTATAAGTTATTATTTTTAATAAATATTGTTTAATTTGTGGTGCCAGAGGTGGGAGTTGAACCCACATGCCTATAAGGCACACGAATCTGAATCGTGCGTGTATACCAGTTTCACCACTCTGGCTAGTATTCACTTATTGAATCTCTGGCTTATGCCAAGAAAATTCACGTTGAGTTTTTATATACCAATTCGTAATATTATTAAAACGATCTGCTGGCATTGTGATATGTTCAGTGTTGATATCTTTTATTTTTTTTGTAACAGGATATATATGTATAGGATTATATAGGAAAATCGCAGGGGCATGGTCAGTTAGAATCTTTTGGAATTCAATATACTTTATAGCTCTTTCAGTTTCATCTGTAATAGTCCTTGCTTGTTCTAGTAAATCATCTATTCCTTTATGTCCCCAGACACTTAAGTTTACTCCAGGGCTAGTAATTTGTGATGAATGCCAGAATGGGAATGGATCAGATTTAATAATTTGTCCAAATAGAAGTGCTTCATAATTACGTGTTTCTATTACACCAGATTTTATTCTATCCTTAGGAATTATTTCAAGACTTGTCTTTACGCCAATTGCTTCCCAATTTTGTTTAATTACTTCAACCACTTGTTCATACTCTGGGTTTGCAACTGTAGCTAGAGCAATTGTCAACTCTTCACCATTCTTTGTTCTATATCTTCCATTCTCTGGTATGACCCAACCAGTTTTATCTAAAAGCTCATTAGCTTTTGTTTGGTCATAACTATATGTAGTTAGCTCATCTGTGTAACCCAAGTAACCAGGAAGTATGGGGCCATCTATTAATTTACCTTCTTGGTGAAGAGATTCATTTAATATTCTTTGCTTATCTATTGCATAAGTTAGTCCCTGTCTTAATGCCTTATCTTTTAACAAATTATTTTTTTGTGTATTGAAAAAGACAGCAGTATATTGAGGTAGGCTTAGATTATTGAAAATTATATCTTTATTCTTTGTAAGCTCTTCTCTGTTTTCTTTTGGCAGTAGATTTAAGCCCTCTACATTATCGTTTTTTAGAGCTTGAACTCCAGTTTCATAATCTCCATAAAATTTAAATGATATTGTATCCAAATATGGTGAATTATTATGATATTCCTCATAACGAGAGAATTCCATTGTTCGAATATTGCCATTCTTATCTTTTGTCAAAGATGTGAATTTAAATGGACCAGTACCAATAGGTTTTTTATTAAGTTCAACAAGTGTTGTATTATTACTTGGAACAGCTAGCCATAAGTGTTCAGGTATAATTCCTACAGTTAAACTGCTTAGGAAATTAGCTAGCGGTTCTGAAATGGTGAATTTAACAATATACTCATCTAGTTTTTCTATTTTTACATTAGCAAATGATAATCTATGAGGACTTTGCCAGTTTGGATCTTGAATACTAATTATGGTAAAGATAATATCATCAGCTGTCATTGGCTCACCATCATGCCAGAATATATTCTCCTTTAATGTAAATGTATACTCCTTTTGATCAGGGCTAATAGTTAAAGCATTAGCAAGGTCTAGTTCAAGCACGCCATGATCGTCGTACTTAAGTAGTCCATTGAATACCAATTTTGTTAAATCTCTATCTACATCATTATATTGAGAGAGTAGAGGATTTATATAATTTGGTGAACCAACTAGTCCTTCCGTATAATCTCCGCCATTGGTTGGTATTAATATAGTATGAGTCCAATAGAAGGTAATAAGTAATAAGATAATAGCAAATCCAATAGCAAGTGAAGATATTTTAATTATCTTCTTTTCAGATTTATTTAAATACTTTCCAACATGACGTAATTGTTGCCATGTAGGAAATTTAGTTTCTTTCAACTGTTGAATAGCTTGTTTATCTAGTTGCTCAAAATCTGCTATTTCATCATCTGGTGAAACACTTATAGTAGTATCTTGAGTTTTTTTCTTAGCTCGTGCTAAAAAATCTAAGTTTTTCTTAAGCACAGATTAAAAGATAAAAGATAAATTAACTAACAAATAGATTAGCCAATGATAATCCTAGAAATAATACTGCTAGTATAATAGTTGCTGTGAAGATTGTTTTTTCGGCACCACGTTTTGTGCGGTAACCAGAACTTTCACCACCAAAGGCAGAACCTAAACCAGCTCCGCTACTTTGCATCAACACTGCAATGATAAGTAGGATTGAGACTACAATTTGTGATATCTGTATAATTTGATTCATAGTATTTTTACAATAGAATGATAACAGATTAGCAGAAGATTATCAATATGTCAAGTCTTTAAGATAATATCTGTTTTATATTTACCTATTAAATTTATTAAATCATTGGTTTTAGCGGCTTTAATATTATGCCAGGAGCCATATTCTTTCTTAAGTAATTTCTTTGTTTTAGGGCCTATTCCTGGAATATTATCCAATTGGGAGCTAGTACTTATTGATTTATGTGTTTTTCTGTAGAAGCCAATCGCGAATCTATGAGCTTCATCTCGCATTCTTTGTAATAGGAAATACCCATTTGATCCTGGTTTAAATTTAATGATTTCCTTATTCGGTGTATAGATTAGTTCTTCTTTCTTTGCTAGGGCTACAATTCTATCTTTAGGAACATTTTTAAGCTGTAATACGGTAGATAATTGTGGTTTGCCACCATCTAGGACAATTAGGTCGGGCTTTGGCCATTCCTTGTGACTTAATCTTCTTTGAATAACTTCTTGCATCATATGATGGTCATCTGGTCCTTGAACGTTTTTAATCTTAAATTTTCTATACTGACTTTTATTTGGCCTACCTTTTGTAAACACAACCATAGATCCTACAGCGTAAACGCCTTGTATATTAGATATGTCATATGTTTCAATGCGATTAAGCTTATGTTTAAAGTTAAGGCCTTTTTGTAATTGGTTTAATGCTTTGGAAATCTTAGTATCATCCTTTTCCCAAGAGTATAGTTTTTTATTCGCATAATCTTTTGCATTAGTGAGTCCTAATTTAAGTAATTTAACTTTATCTCCTTTTTTTGGGATTATATTCTTAATATCTATATTTAGTTTATAGTTAGAAATCACGGTTTTTGGTTTATCTGATGTTTGGGCATAATATGTTTCACAAAATTCATTCATTATATCTACTTCTTTCATTTCTTCATTATGATTAATAGTAAAATTTTGTTGTTCAATTAATTTTCCTTCTCTAATTTTGAATAGGTTAATGATAGATACAATACTTTTTGAGTGGATAGATAAATAGTCTTCATTAATCTTTGTATTAAAGACAACTCTTTGTTTTGTTTTTAGATTTCTAATAGCTAAAATATAGTCTCTATATATTGCAGCCAGTTCATAATTCTTTTCAAAGGAGGCTGTATTCATCTTTATAGTTAGATTTTCTATCACCTCAGCATTATGCCCTTTAAGTAATTCAATTATTTGTTTAATAATAGCATTGTACTTTGTTTTACTTACAATATCTTTATTTAATTTATTCTGATATTGCCAATATTGTTCCCAACCTATCTCGCCTGCAATTATTTTTTTTATAAGTTTAATTGTTTTGTGGACAGTAGTACTAGAAGTATATGGCCCAAAGTATTTTATTCTATTACCCGGCCTGAACTCTCTGGTTGTTTGTATTTTAGGATAGTCATCATTGAGGTCAATTTTAATATATAGAAAATACTTATCATCTTTAAGATCAATATTAAAAGGAGGTTGATGTTTTCGTATTAATGTTTTCTCGAGCAGCAGAGCCTCTGTCTCATTATCTACAATGGTGTATTTAATATGTTTAATATTATTAACCATTGTTTGTTTTGTAGGGGACAGGTCAGCATTCTTAGAAAAATATGACCTAACTCTATTCTTTAAATTTTTTGCTTTACCAATATAAAGAATATTCCTTTTCTTATCTAGGAATTGATAAATACCAGCATTATTTGGAATAGAGGGTAATTTAAGCATGAGTTAATTTTACTATATCTATTCTTAATAGCAAATATGGCTAATATTAGCCAAATAGAGGATAAAGCCCTTGACAAATACGTAGATATAGTGTATACTACTA
>JADHUR010000005.1 GCA_016784445.1 Patescibacteria group bacterium | reverse complement strand
GTCATTCTAATAATATTGTACATGCTTCAGACTCTGCAGATGCAGCAGAAGCAGAGATTAAGAGATTTTTTAAGGAAGATGAGATATATGATTATGAGAAAGATGATTGGAAATGGGTATATGCAGATGATGAGAAATAAATAGATATTTAGACCCCACTACTTGTAGTGGGGTTTTTTGGTTGACTAAATATCTATTATTGCTATAATTTATATAGGTATAAAAAATATGAAAATCATTTGCATGACAACTTGGTCAAAGAGAATGAGCCGTAAATTCCATTACGGTAACTTTGAGTTGTCAACAAATGGTTAATTTTTATATCAATACATAGAATAAATAGATACTTTTAGATATAAAGATTAGCCTAAATATAGGCTAATCTCTTTATTTTTTACTAAATTACACGACTATTTAAGAAACGATAATTTGGTAAAAACGAGTATTTAATATTTTTGAATAAAAAAAGGACGCAAGTCGAGACAATTGGCTTTTGGGAAGAAAATTGTCTCGAACCCTCATGTCTTCGGATTGGCCAAATGGCCTACATGCGCCTTTTTGTATCGTAACAAAACTGTATTCAAAAAACAAGTGTACATTCAAAAGAGAGGATGGGAAACGTGTCAAAAAACGACAAGCTCCCGGTTGATGAGCGACAAGAAATCAACCAAGACGAAATTGATGGTCAAGAAGATGCTTTGATCATCACAAACGATAATGAAAGCAAGGCTATTTATGGGCAGGAATATTCTGGCTATGATGATCTTAATTGGTCATCCTCAGATGATAGCAGTTCAGTGCTTTTTTAACAGAAATGGAGATAGGTTATGAAAAGTTGGTTTAGACTTAATTATCCTCAGTTGTTTAATACTCAATTGTGCGTGAATTTACATTCAGCGCTTGGTAATATGAATTATCATGCACGTGCAAGTTGTGAGCTAGATAAGGATGATAGTCAAGATGAAGAAGTGAGAGAAAATGAATTAACGCCCTATGATAGGGCAGTAATTAGAGTGAATAGTGAAGGGCAGTTTTGCAATGATCATATTCAAACCCAAAATCTCACTGGAGGTAGTGGTCTTGTATAAAACAAACTATTACCGATAAGTGGGTTGAATATAATATTCAACCCACTTTACCAAATCGTTTATTAATTATTATAATTATTATGAAAAACAATTCCGTTACAAGTTTATTTAAAAAATTAGCAACCATAAAAAGTCCCAGTGGTAGCGAGAGAGATATTGCTAATTTTATTAAAGGTATTTTAGAAGATAATAATATACTTTATTTTCAAGATGAAGTGGGTAATATTATTTTTCGTGTTGGAAATATTGATGCAGAGTCTATTCTTTTATCTGCTCACATGGATACGGTTCCACCTGGAGATAATATTAATATTGAAGAAAGTGATGGTTTTATACAGACAGATGGAACTTCAATATTAGGAGCCGATAATAAAGCATCTATAGCAGCAATTCTAGATGGGATACTTAGTGTAAGAAATAAAATTAATAAAAATATAGAAGTAGTATTTACCGTTGAAGAAGAAACAACGTTTAAGGGTGCTATGAATTTAGATATTAGTAGTTTGAAATCTAAAAAGGGCTATTTATTTGATAGGTCGGCACCAGTTGGTACTATTGTAATTAGCGCTCCTTATGCTAATGAGTTTGTGATAACAATCAATGGTAAGGCAGCTCACGCTGGTAGTGAACCGGAGAAGGGAAATAATAGTATTGTAGCAGCCGCAAAATTATTAAACTTATTACCTAATGGAAGAGTAGATACTTATACTACATTTAATGTTGGAAAAATAGCAGGTGGTTCGGCGGGGAATGTCGTTGCTGAAAAGACAATTTTGAGTGGAGATTTTAGAAGTATTGATAAAAAAAATGTTGATAATCTTTCTGTATTACTTAAGAATGCAATAGCAAATGTTGAAAAGGAAACCGAAACAATTATAGATTTACAAGAAATACCAATTGTGCAGGGTTATAGCTTTAAAGAAGATAATAAGTTCTTACAGGAGACAATAAGCATTATAAGAGCACAGGGACTAAAACCACAAAATCAAGTAAGTTGTGGAGCTAGTGAAGCAAATGAATATAATGCAAGAGGTATTGAAGTGCTAAATTTGGGGGATGGAGGAGAGTCTCCACATGCCACAAATGAAAGAATAAAGATTACAGAATTGATAAAATTACGTGATTTGATTGTAAAGATAATAGTTGATTAAATTAGTGATATTATTCATTTGACTCAAATATAGAGAGTGTTATAATTAAAGTGTTCTAGTCACTTTGACAGATTGAATTTCTACAACCTCGAAAATATAGGGAGTTTAGGTGAAATATGGACCTTGGTTCATGTTCTAGGACACCCAGCGGCATTATAGTTTTTCGATAATGAGCAATAAAGGTGATAAACTTTGATTTGCCTCACGATTGAATGACTGCCCGGATGGCTAACGGAACTTCCAATCTTTTGTTAAGCTGACTAGAATGTAAAAGACCATTACTATTGTAATGGTTTTTTGTTTAGGTATATTTTGCTATAATATTAGTATATTAATAAACCCATTTATATACTATGAAAAAACTAATATTAATAATAATGCTGGCAGTATTAATCATTCCAAATACTTCTTATGCATTTTCTTTTTCAGATTTATTATGGTGGAAGGACAAGGTAATCGTAGAGGAAGAAATTATTGTAGAATTAAATGCTGTACAAAAAATGAGCGTTGAAGAAAAACTTGCTGTATGGCTTAATGCATATAAACAAGATGATTTATCTTTGATAGCTGCAAATAATCAATATACAAATATATCAGCAGCTGAACTCAATTATATTATAGAAGAGCAATTGAAAGATTATACAAATCCCCCTATACAAGATATTAGTGTGAGTATGAGAGATAATAGGTTTATCTTGGAGGGTTATGCTTTAAAACCATTCAAAGGAAATGCAAGTGCTGAGATTAGAGTAGAAGTTATGGATGAGCAATTATATTTTCATGTTCTAAAAGCTAGGTATAAAGGTTTATATATTCCAGGATCACTTGTTGGTAGATTATTATTTGGATATTTAGAATCTGTATCAGATTTTTTCTTTAGTGGAGATATAAAACTTGAAGACATTATTATTGAGAACAATGCGGTAGAATTTGTAATACGATAGAATATATATAGTTAAAATAAAACACTCCTAGATATACTAGGAGTGTTTTGAGTATAATAGTTTATTTATTCATTGTCCGCATACATTTGGTACAAATCTTGATTCTCTTACCGTCTACCACCTTTGTCTGTAAATTTATTTTAACCTGACGTTTGGTCTTGATTTGAGAATGACTTTTTGTTTGTCCTGATGTAGTACCACGCTCGCAGACTTCGCATACTTTAGCCATATTATTGTATTTAATAGATATTTTAGTATAATAGTGAATACAGTTTAATATAATTATCTTAAATAGTCAAGATGCTGGTTATTATACAAATATTATCAATACTATATGCAATTATTATACATGAGTTTTCTCATGCTTTTGCAGCATATAAGCAGGGGGATATGACAGCAAGAGATAATAATAGGTTAACATTGAACCCTATTCCTCATTTAGATACTTTTGGTACGATTCTATTACCAGCTATGTTAATTCTGTCTGGTAGTCCGCTTGTTATTGGTTGGGCAAAGCCAGTGCCAATAAATCCAGGTAATTTTAAGAATCAGAAATGGGGGAATACTATAGTTTCACTCGCTGGACCACTTGCTAATCTATTAAGCGCAATACTATTTGTAATAGTTTTAAAGGTATTAGTGGGGTTTGGAGTGATAGACTTTGCTAATTATTTAGCAACTTTCCTTTCTTATCTGATTATAATAAACACTGTATTAATGATATTTAACCTTATTCCTATTCCACCACTTGATGGTTCAAAGTTCCTATTTGATATATTACCGGCTAAATATAACAATATAAAGGTATCTTTAAGTAATCACGGGCCTTGGATACTATTAATGCTACTTATAGCAGATTCTTTCCTAGGACTTGGTATTTTTAGTAAAATTATTGGATTTTTTGTTAATTTGATATATGGACTAGTATAGGTATTGACGTAATGCTTAGCTAGTGCTATTATATTGTCATCCGAATAGAGTCTGCCTTGTTGGTGAGGTAGAGTAGGATGAAATCACATAATATATGTGACTAATAACTATTCTATTTGGACATAGTTATTTTTTATTTAATATGAAAAATAAGTATAAATATAAAGTAAAAAGAAATTAAATAATTAATATAATATTATAATCAAAGAATATGCCTACAACAAATCAATTGTTAAAAAAAGCGAGAAAAGTTAAGAAGAAAAAGGCTAAAGGACCTGGTTTACGCTATACTCTTAATGCTTTAAAGAGAAAACGTGATTATCATCCAGAGGGCGCTCCTTTTAAGCGCGGTGTATGTGTTAAGGTTACAACCATGACTCCAAAGAAACCTAATTCAGCTCTTCGTAAGATTGCTAGAGTTAGATTATCTAATGGTATGGAAGTAACAGCATATATTCCAGGTGAAGGACACAATCTACAAGAACACTCAATTGTGCTTCTTCGTGGTGGTCGTGTTAGAGACTTAGCTGGTGTACGTTACCATGTAGTTCGTGGTGTATATGATACGCAGGGTGTAGAAGGTCGTAAGCAGAGTCGTTCACTATATGGTGCACGTTTAGATAAAAAAGGTGGTGCTAAGAAAGAAGCAGCTAGTACTGAAGCTAGTGCAGAATAATTAATAAATAATACTTACATATATGAGAGGTAAACAAGCCCCTAAGAGAAAAATTAAACCAGATCCAAAATTCAACAATGTAATGCTTGCTAAGTTTATTAATTACATTATGAATGATGGTAAGAAAAGCATAGCTCAAAAGATTGTTTATGGAGCTTTTGATTTTGTTTCAGAGAAAACAAAGCAAGATCCAATGGATGTCTTTGATTTAGCTATTAAGAATGTTGGCCCTAATGTAGAAGTTAAGGGTAGACGTATTGGTGGTGCAAACTATCAAGTTCCTGTAGTTGTTTCTGGTGATCGTAAATTGCAACTTGCTTATAGATGGATCATTGAAGCATCTAGAAAGAAAAAAGGTAAGCCAATGCATTTAAAGTTAGCTGAAGAATTAATGGATGCTGCTAATGGTGAGGGTGATGCAATGAAGAAGAAGCAGGATGTACATAAGATGGCAGAGGCTAATAAAGCATTTGCTCATTTTGCAAGATAATAAATATAAATATTTAAGTTAAAAATTATGTCAAGAGATTATCCTTTAGATAAAGTACGAAATATTGGGATTATTGCCCATATTGATGCCGGTAAAACAACAGTAACAGAAAGAGTACTGTTCTATACTGGTAAGAAACATAAAATTGGTGAAGTTCATGAAGGTGAAGCAGAAATGGATTGGATGGAACAAGAGCAAGAGCGTGGTATTACAATTACTTCAGCTGCTACTACTTGTTTCTGGGCTTCACGTAATAATCCAGAAGATATGCATCGTATTAATATTATTGACACCCCAGGTCATGTAGACTTTACTGCAGAGGTAGAACGTTCTTTGCGTGTACTTGATGGCGGTGTTGTCATATTTGATGGTGTTGCTGGAGTAGAACCTCAATCTGAAACTGTTTGGCATCAAGCAGATAAATATCATGTTCCTAGAATCTGTTTTATTAATAAAATGGATAGAATGGGCGCAGATTTCTATTATGATATTCAAACTATTGAAGATAGATTAACAGACAAGTCTTATCCTGCACAATTACCAATTGGTGCAGCTGAAACTTTTCAAGGACTTATAGATCTTTTGACACGAAAATCATATATATATAATGATGATCTTGGTAAAGATATTACAGTTGGTGATGTACCAGAAGATATGAAAGAGAAGGTTGAGAAATTTAGAAGTAAATTTATTGAAGCTATTGTAGAAACTGATGAGAAGTTAATGGAACAATATTTAGGTGGCGAAGAGCCATCATTAGAAGAATTAAAGAAAGCCTTGCGTAAGGGTGTTATTGCAAATGAAATAATTCCAATTTATGTGGGCACCGCTTTAAAGAATAAAGGTGTTCAATTCCTACTTGATGCTATTGTAGAGCTATTACCATCTCCACTTGATGTTCCTCCAGTTAAGGGTCATGCCCTACATGATGAAGATAAGGAAATAATTTGTAAACCAGATGATACTGAACCATTATCCCTACTTGCATTTAAAGTTGCAACAGATCCATATGTAGGTAAATTATGTTTCGTACGTGTTTATTCTGGAGTACTTAAATCTGGTACATATGTATATAACTCTTCTAAAGAAAAGAAAGAAAGAATTGGACGTATTGTTAGAATGCATGCTAATTCAAGAGAAGAAGTAGATGAAATATATGCTGGTGAAATTGCAGCTGTAGTTGGTTTGAAAGATACATCAACTGGAGATACTCTATGTAGTGAAGATAATGTAGTTGTTCTAGAGTCTATTACTTTCCCAGAGCCAGTTATTTCAGTAGCTATTGAACCTAAAACTAAACCAGATCAAGAAAAGATGGGTATGGCACTTGCTAAACTTGCTGAAGAAGACCCTACTTTCCAAGTATCTACAGACGAAGAAACATTACAGACAATTATTGCTGGAATGGGAGAGCTTCACTTAGATATTATTGTAGATAGAATGAAAAGAGAGTTTCAAGTTGAAGCTAATGTTGGCGCTCCACAAGTTGCATATAAAGAAACAATTAAAGGTAATGCTGAAGCTGAAGGTAAATATGTTAAACAGTCTGGTGGACGTGGTCAATTTGGTCACTGTTGGCTAAAGATTGAAAGTCGTGAACGTGGTGCTGGATTTGAATTTGAAAGTACTATCAAAGGTGGTTCTATTCCAAAAGAATATATTGGGCCTATTGAAAAAGGTGTTAAGGAAACTATGGAGAATGGTATTCTTGCTGGTTATCAGATGATAGATATTAAAGTTAATGTTTATGATGGTTCATATCATGAAGTTGACTCATCTGAAGCAGCCTTTAAAGTTGCCGGTGCTATGGCATTTAAAGCAGCTTGTTCAAAAGCAGGCCTTGTACTATTGGAACCTATTATGAAAGTTGAAGTTGTAACTCCTGAGGAATCTATGGGTGATGTTATTGGAGACCTTAACTCTAAACGTGCTCAAATTAAAGAAATGACTGATCGTGGACAGATGAAGATTGTAAGTGCAGATGTTCCTCTTGGAGAGATGTTTGGTTACTCTACAGCTATTCGTTCACTATCTAAAGGTAGGGCATCATATAGTATGGAATTCTCACATTATGCTGAAGTACCTAAGAATGTTGAAGAAAAGATTAAAGAAGGTAAAAGCTAAATAGATATTAGAGAGATATATAAAACCCGTGATTTCTATCACGGGTTTTTTGATTAAAAAAAGAGCGCCAAGTTTTACCTCAGCGCTCCGTATTTGGGATAGATTCGTACATAAATTTTCCTATGCGGGGAGGGAATCCATACCCTTGGAAAGATTGCCTAGCCAGAGCCATGTTGATTTTGAGAACTGAACTTTTTACCTGTTCGTATTGGTTGCTGAGACCGTTACGAAAGTTCAGTGTTTACACTTGGGAAATGGGATTATTCCAAGGATAGAACTACCTCTAATATCAACTACCCTGACTAGACAAATATTTAAAGAACTTTAAGTGAAATTACCATATCATTCTACCTATATATTGTCAATAGTTGGCGGCTTTTAAATACTTTGACAAATAAGTATATACAGTATAGAATTGCATATACATTATTAATAATCTTAATTCATATATGATTAATGATAAAGGTTTTTCTCAGATAATTAGCGTAGTTGTTGTTATAATAATTATCCTCCTTATAGGAGTAGTTATTACTATTAGTTCCAGAGATGGAGAGCAGATGAAAACTGTAGATATTATGACTACAGAGATGGATGATGAAGAAGAAAAGCCAAGTATTGGAATCGTTAATTTTGCAGGTTTAGATTTATCTGCTGGTGGATATAAAGTTGTGAAGCAAGAGCTATATAAAGATATTCAAGTTCTATCTGAGATAGTGGAAGGTAAATATACAATATTGACTCAAAATATACATCAGGATGATGTATTTTTAATTAAAGATTTTTGGCAAGATAAAGAGACTGGTGGCCAAGATCTATTTGAACTATCTTTAGAAACAGGAGATATTAGAGAAGTGTTTACATTGCCAAATATAAAGGTAGGTGATAGATCTAAGTTCATCACAGGAGCTGTATATTCAGCAGATAGAGAAAGAATTGCTTATTCTACTAATCTATACTCCGAAGAAAGTTTAGAGCTCTTAGAAGGCGGTTCTGAGGCTATTGAGATATGGGAATATGACACAATTAAAGATATGCATACATTAATAGCTAATGTTAATGGCGGATTATATTCTGGGTTAAAAGTCTTGGGTTATGATGCTTTGCAGGAGAGTTTAGTACTTTATCAGTTTAATGCTGATGCTGGTGCTTCTGTATTGGGTAGAATACAGTTTCTCAGTATTGCAGAGGGTGTAATAGATAAAGAGAGTTTTCAGTTAGCATTAGATAAGCATTTCTCTCAAGAAGATAAAGAAGATAAGGTAAAGACGGCTGGTTATCCATATCTATCTCCAAGTGGTAAATATATTGCCTTTGTATTGCCTTCAATGACTTATGGAGAAGATTTACACGGTAATAATAATGAAGTTGTTTTATATGATATACAATCACATAGTTTGAAATCTATTTATACAGATGACTTGTCTGCATTGAGCACACCAAGTCTAAATAATCTTTATTGGGTAGATAATGATTTGTATATACCAACTAGTTCTAAGCTTATAATGTATAGTGTAGAGGCTAGTAAGGCTATCCCAATATATGTTTGGTCTAAGCAAAGTCCATCTTATATACTATATGACGTAACAAATAATGGAGTTATTATTGGTTCGGGAGATAAGACGCCAATATATATAGATTTTAATGAAGCGGGGGAGGTTGAATTGATGGATATGATTAATTATGAGTATATAAATATTTATTATAAATAAAATGGATTTGAATAGAATTGGAAATTTAATAAAAAAGACAAAGGATAAAATAATTGTTGCTACAGATACAGACTTACTAGTAGTAATGGATTTAGATTCCTATGAGGAGTTAATTAAGGAGAATCAAGCTAAAACACAGTTTATTGCTAAAGAGCAGCTAAAAGATGAGATAATGGATGAAAAGCAGGCTATAAACGATATAATTGGTTCAGATGTGCCAATATCTATTCCAGAAGTAGAAAAACACGAGGATTCAGGACCCGTACCACTAAAGGATGTTATTTCAGAGAGGGCAGAGCAATCATTTGCACCTCCAATAGATACAATTCAGAAGCCAGATGAACAAGATGAATACTTTTTTGAGGAGATAGAAGACTAGTTAAAAATAATAGTTTTCCACACATATATATGTGGAAGTCTATATATATAGTAAAAATAGATAATTATTGTAGATTATTTGGCTAATATTAGCCTAATAATATATATATTGTGAAGATTATAAGAATGATCATTAGTAGGACTTGCCAAAATAAATAAGTGGTGTTATAATCCTTACGCAATAAAGCAATTTTTTTTTATAAAAAATTTTAATTTAATTACTAAGTAAGCGTGGGTTGGGTAATATCTGCGCGATGGAGAATAAATAATATGGCTGAAAATTTTGATAGATCAAAGCCACACGTAAATGTAGGTACTATTGGTCACGTTGATCATGGTAAAACTACACTTACAGCAGCTATTCTAAGTAGTTTAACTGCAGCTGGTAAAACAGCACAAACAAAAGATGTTAGTCAGATTGATGCCGCTCCTGAAGAGAAAGAGCGTGGTATTACAATTGCAACAGCTCATGTTGAATATGAGAGTGATAATCGTCACTATGCTCATATCGACTGTCCTGGTCATGCTGACTATATTAAGAATATGATTACTGGTGCAGCCCAAATGGACGGTGCTATTTTAGTTGTTTCTGCAGCTGATGGTCCTATGCCTCAGACTAGAGAGCATATATTGCTAGCTAGACAGGTTGGTGTACCTTATATTGTTGTATTTTTAAACAAGACTGATCAAGTAGATGATCCAGAGCTTATTGACCTTGTTGAAGAAGAAATTAAGGATTTATTGAACAAATATGAATTCCCTGGAGATACAACTCCAATTATTCGTGGTTCAGCTCTTAAAGCTTTAGAAGATCCAAAGGGTGAAGATGCACAAGCAGTTGTTAAATTGATTGAAACATTAGATGAATATATTCCAGAACCTAAGCGTGATGTAGATAAAGATTTCTTAATGCCTATTGAGGATATCTTTTCTATTGAAGGTCGTGGTACCGTTGTAACTGGTAGAATTGAAAGTGGAGTTGTTAAAGTTGGTGGGGAAGTTGAAATTGTTGGTATTAGAGAAACTCAAAAGACTACAGTTACTGGTATTGAGATGTTTAATAAGAATTTAGACGAAGGTCAAGCTGGAGATAATGCTGGTATTCTAATTCGTGGTTTGAAGAAAACTGACGTTGAAAGAGGTCAAGTACTTGCTAAACCAGGAACTATTACTCCTCATACAGAATTTGATGCTGAAATCTATATTCTATCTAAAGAAGAAGGTGGAAGACATACTCCTTTCTTTAAAGGATATAAACCACAATTCTATATCAGAACAACAGATGTAACTGGTGATGTTTATGAACTTCCTGCTGGCACTGAAATGGTTATGCCTGGGGATACAGTAAATGTTAAGATTAAGTTAATTACTCCAGTAGCTATGGCTGAGAAGCAAAAGTTTGCTATTCGTGAAGGTGGTCATACAGTTGGAGCTGGTATTGTAACCAAGATTATTAAATAAATAGTTATATATATGTAGCGCCGAGTTTTCTCGGCGCTACAATAGCTTAAAAAATACATGATAAAAGAAGCAGACAAAACAAATAATCCAGATATAAAGTCTAAAGTAAGAATTAAGATCAAAGCTTATGATCATAAGATTATTGATCAATCTACAAAGACTATTATAGATACTGCAACGCGTACTGGTGCTAAGGTTTGTGGACCAATTCCATTGCCTACTGCAAAGAAAAAGTATACTGTATTAAAATCTACATTTGTTCATAAAGGCTCAAAGGATCAATATGAGATGAGAACTCATAAAAGATTAATAGATATTATTGAGCCAACTGCTAAGACTGTAGATGCATTAATGAATTTAAATTTACCTTCAGGGGTAGACATTGAAATAAAAATGATTTAAGCTGTCAGTTCTATTAACCCATCATTGTATGGAAGTAATAGAAGGGACTTGTTTAATCAGAGGGTTTAAGAATTGAATATACATTGCTCAAGACGAATATAATTTTAGGACATATGTCCTAAAGGAGCAACCGCGATTGGTTTTTGTAAGTCTATAATGTGTAGGCTGGTAAAAATTAATCACGGTTTTTGTTAACTAGAAACTAGATTAAAAAAATTATGAAAGCAATAATAGGTAAAAAAGTAGAGATGACACAGATTTTCACACCAGAGGGTGTTGTTTTACCTGTTACAAAAATTAAAGCAGAGCCTGTTACCGTTACTCAGATAAAGACAAATGAGAAAGATGGCTATGCAGCAGTACAAGTAGCTAGTGGAAGTAAGAAAGCTACTACAAAACCATTACTAGGACATTTTAAAGGTGTTAAATATAGATATGCTAAAGAATTTAAGATTGAACAGGAAGCTGTAAAGGTAGGGGATACTTGGGGTGTAGATATATTTAATGAAGGTGAAAAAGTAAGAGTTATTGGCACATCTAAAGGTAAAGGTTTTCAAGGTGTTGTTAAGAGATGGGGCTTTCATGGTTCACCAGCTTCTCATGGTCATAAAGATCAATTAAGAATGCCTGGTTCTATTGGTGCTACTGGACCCGCTCGTGTATTTAAGGGTATGAGAATGGGTGGTCATATGGGAAATGCACAAATAACTTCAAAATGGCTAGAAGTAATTAAGGTAGATTTAGAAGATAATTGTATTTATGTTAAAGGTTCAGTACCTGGTGCTAGAAATGGAATACTTTATATTATGACTGAAACAAAGTTTGAATTACCTAAAAAAGAAGTAAAGAAAGAAGAAGCACCAAAAGAAGAAACTCCTGAAGAAAAGGTAGAAGAAAAGAAAGAGGAAGTTAAAGAAGAGGTACCAAAAGAAGAAGTTAAAGAAGAAACTAAAGCAGAAGAAGTAAAGAAAGAAGATAAATAATATGTTAACAGCAAAAGTTTACAATTTAGAAGCAAAGGAAGTAAAAACTCTAGAATTACCAGAGGATATTTTTGCTGTAGAAGTTAAACCAACACTACTTCATGAAGTAGTTACTATTGCCAGAGCAAATCAAAGAATTAATTTAGCCCATACAAAGGGTAGAAGTGATGTTCGTGGTGGTGGTCGTAAGCCTTGGAGACAAAAGGGAACAGGTCGTGCTAGACACGGTTCAATACGTTCACCTTTGTGGCGTGGTGGTGGAGTAACTTTTGGTCCTACAAAAGATCGTAATTTCTCATCTCAGATTAATGATAAAGTTAGAAAAGCTGCATTGAGAATGGTTTTAACAAATAAGTTAGCTAATGACAGTATTTATATTGTAGAAAAGTTAGAAGCTAAAGATGGTAAGACAAAAGTATTGAATGAATTTTTTGTAAAATTATTAGGTAAAGATAAGAAGGCAGTACTTGTTATGGCTAAGAAAAATGAAGAAGTTGTAAAAGCTTCTCAGAATTTATCCAATATACAGACATTGCCATTTAATAGTTTAAATGTATTAGATCTATTAAAGTATCCAAATCTAGTGATTACAGAAAAAGCAATAATGAAAGCTATTAAGTTGTATAGATAATATGAGTATATTTAGTAAAAAAAATACAGATGCTAAACCTGTTAAAGAAGAGAAGAAGCCTATTGATAATAAGGAAGACTTAACTTTGGCACAACTTGAAGAAAAGGAAGACAGGAAAGCAAAGCCTGGTAAGAAGAAAACTGCAGATAAGGCGGGTAAGGGTTCTGCTTTGGCATATAAATGGATTAGAAGACCAATAATTACTGAAAAGGCTACATACTTAGCAGCTGAAAATAAATATATTTTTGAAGTAGCACTTAATGCAAATAAGATTGAAGTAGCAAAGGCTATTAGTAAATTATATAATGTTGATGTAGAAAAAGTTAATGTAATTGTAAATCGTGGAAAGAGAGTAACATATGGAAGAATTCACGGTAGAACAAAGAGAACAAAGAAAGCAATTGTTACACTTAAACAGGGACAGACTATCAGTGTATACGAAGGTGTTTAATAAATAGAATTATTTAGATAAATGGCAATTAAAGTTTACAAACCAACCACTCCATCAAGAAGACATACGTCAGTTCTTATTAGTGATGCCAATAGAAAGTCTAATCCTGTTAAATCTTTAAGAGTTACTAAGAAAAGAAAAGGTGGCAGAAATAATCAAGGTAAGATTACAGTAAGACATATTGGTGGTGGAGCAAAGAGATTTATTAGAATTGTAGATTTTAAGAGAGCTAAATTTGATATACCTGCAAAAGTTGAAACAATTGAGTATGATCCAAATAGAAATGCCAATATTGCTTTAATATGCTATGCTGACGGTGCTAGAAAATATATTCTAGCCGCAGATAAAATGAAAGTTGGAGATAAGATAATCAATTCCAAAGTAAAATATTTAAGAGGAATTGGAAATCGTTTTCCATTAGAATTAATTCCAACTGGTATTGCAGTTTATAATATTGAATTAGAAGAAGGTCAGGGCGGTAAGATTGTTCGTGGTGCTGGTACTTCAGCTATTCTAATGTCTATTGAAGGGAAATATGCACAATTGAAAATGCCTTCAGGAGAGATTAGAAAAGTTTCTAAGGAATGTCTAGCTACAGTTGGACAAGTCTCTAATCCTGAATACCGTAATATTCGTTGGGGTAAAGCAGGAAGAATGAGACATTTAGGTATTAAACCTACAGTTCGTGGTAAGGCTATGAATCCAGTCGATCACCCTCATGGTGGTGGAGAAGCTAGAAACTCTATCGGTTTGAAACATCCTAAGACTCCTTGGGGTAAACCTGCTCTTGGTGTTAAAACTAGAAGAGCTAATAAGAAATCAGATAAGCTAATCGTTCAGAGAAGAAAGAAGAAGAGAAGAAAATAATTAATAATATTTTATGTCAAGATCACTGAAAAAAGGATTATATGTAGATGCTAAATTACTTAAGAAATTAAGTAGGGTTAAACCTGGAGATAAGAATGAAATTAAGACTTGGGCTAGAAATAGTACTATTACTCCAGAAATGCTAGGCTATACAATTAATGTACATAATGGCAGACAACATGTACCAGTATTTGTTGTTGAGAATATGGTTGGACATAAATTAGGTGAGTTTGCTCCTACAAAAAAATTCGTATCACATGGTGGTAAGATGGCAAAAGAGCAATCTAAAGGTTAATTAATATAAATTATCATGGAAGTTAAAGCATCAGTAAAACATTTGAGACTATCTCCAACTAAAACAAGGTTGGTTCTAGCAAATATACGTGGTAAGAAAGCAGATGAAGCTGTAAACATCTTAAGATTGGCACAACAAAGACCAGCTAAGTATGTTCAAAAAGTTTTAGAAGCTGCTATTGCTAATGCTACAAATAACTTTTCATTATTAAAAGATAGTTTGATTGTAAAAGCAACTATGGCAGATGGTGGTCCAGTTCTAAAAAGAATGTTACCTCGTGCACATGGTAGAGCAGATGTAATGAGAAAACCTATGACACATATCACAGTTATACTAGAAGGTGAAGTAGATAAAAAAGCTAAAGCTTCAAAAGTTGCAGATAAATCAGATATAGTTAAAGCATCAGATATTAAAGGTGATACAAAGAAAGTAAAAGATATGGCTAAGTCTATCAAGTCAGCAGATAAAGCTAAGTCTGGTAAAAAAGCATTTAATTTCCAACGTAAAGCAGGAGAACGATAATATGG
This sequence comes from Patescibacteria group bacterium, assembly GCA_016784445.1. Taxonomy (GTDB): domain Bacteria; phylum Patescibacteriota; class Patescibacteriia; order UBA1558; family UBA1558; genus BS150m-G51. The sequence continues at coordinate 21,541 of JADHUR010000005.1, read as the reverse complement.
GACAAAAAGTTAATCCAAAAGGTTTTAGATTAGGAGTTACACAAACGTGGCCATCAAAATGGTTTGCTAAGCGTTCAGATTTTGCATCTTTCTTAGAACAAGATATTAAGCTTAGAAAGATTATTACTACAAAGATGAGAGATGCTGGTATTGATAGGATTGAAATTTCTCGTGATGATAAAGATATTACTATAGATATTATTGCTGGAAAGCCTGGTATTATTATCGGTAGAGGTGGAGCAGGCATTGAAGATTTAAAGAAAATAATTCGTAAAGATATATTTAAGAATAAGGGTACTATAAAGATTAATGTTAAGGAAGTTGAGGATTCAAATCTTTCTTCAGCAGTTGTTATGCAGGGTGTTATTGCAGATATTGAGAAGAGAATGCCTTTTAGAAGAGTTATGAAACAGTCTATTGGAAGAGTAATGAGAGCTAATGCGCAAGGTGTTAAGATCTTGGTATCAGGAAGACTTAATGGAGCAGAAATTGCTCGTTCAGAGGTTTTGTCAGAAGGTAAGATTCCTTTACATACTTTGCGTGCAGATATAGATTATTGTCGTGGTCATGCTAGTACTACATATGGTAAAATTGGTGTTAAAGTATGGATAAATAAGGGAGAAGTTTTTAATAAAGATAAAGATAAAAAATAATGTTAGCGCCTAAGAAAGTAAAACATAGAAAATGGCATCGTACCGACCAAATCAAAGGCCGTGCTACTCGTATTAATACTGTAGCTTTCGGAGATTTCGGTATGAAATCATTGGGAAAATCTTGGGTATCAGCTAGACAAATTGAAGCAGCTAGACGTGTTATTAGTAGATCACTTCAACGTGATGGTAAAGTTTGGATAAGAATATTTCCAGATAAGCCAATTACAAAAAAAGGTAGTGAAATGCCTATGGGAAGTGGTAAAGGTCCAGTTGATCATTATGTTGCAATTGTTAAACCAGGAACTATTATATTTGAAATCGGTGGAGTTGCAGAAGAAGATGCAGCAAAAGCTATGAAGCTTGCAGCATATAAGTTACCAATTAAGACAAAGTTTGTTAAAGTATAAATATGGCTATAAAAGATTTTAGAAAAAACGAAATAAAGGATTTACATAAGATGTTAGCTACAAAGCGTGAGCAGGTTAGAGACATGAGATTTTCAGTTAGCAATAAACAGTTAAAGAATATTAGAGATATCAGAAAAGCTAGAAAAGAGATCGCTCAAGTTTTAACAGTTTTAAAAGAGAAATTAACCAAGAACTAATATGGCAGAAATAAAGAAAATTACTAGAAGACTTCAAGGAACAATTGTTTCTAATAAGATGAAAGACACTGCTGTTGTTAGTATTGTTTCAAAGAAAGTCCATTCAAAGTATAAGAAGGCATATAAGTCTACAAGACGTTTTAATTGTCATAATCAAGATAATAAGTTTAAACTTGGTGAAACAGTTATTTTTGAAGAGTGTAGACCAATGTCTAAGACAAAGAGATGGAGAATTTTATCAAAAGTAAAGTAATATGATACAGTCAGAATCAAGATTAAAAATAGCAGATAATACAGGAGCAAAGATGATTAAAGTCATCAGAGTTCATGATGGTTTTAAAAGGCGTTATGCTCGCTTAGGAGATTTAGTGACTGCTTCAGTAAAGATTGCTCAACCTCATTCAATGGTAAAAAAAGGAGATATTGTGGTTGCTGTTATTGTAAGACAAAGAAAAGAACATGGTAGAAAAGACGGTACATATATTCGTTTTGATGAGAATGCAGCCGTTATAATTGATCCAAAGAATAAAGAACCTAAGGGAAGTAGAGTATTTGGACCAATTGGAAGAGAATTAAAGAATAAAGGATTTAATAAAATTGTGTCATTAGCACCAGAGGTATTATAAATATATGAAATTCAAAAAAGGCGACAATGTAGAAGTGATTGCGGGAAAAGATCGTGGTAAACGCGGTAAGGTTGTTAAAGTTGATGCAATTAAGAATAGAATTATTGTTGAAGGTTTAAATTTACGTATTAAGCATGCAAAAGCTAGACGTGAAGGTGAAAAAGGACAAAGAATTGAATTTGCTGGATCAATGAATGCATCAAATGTTATGGCTGTAGACCCAAGAACAAGCAAGAGAACTAGAATGGGTATTAAAATATTGGCAGATAAGAAGAAAATACGTATCTCACGTAAGACAGGTGAGGAAATAAAGTAAAACTATGAATTTATTAAAAGAAAAATATAATAAAGAAGTTCTTACCCAATTAATGGAAGAGTTTGGGTATAAGAATAAAATGGCAGCACCAAAGATTATAAAAGCTACTTTGAATGTTGGCGTTGGTAAGGGTTTAACAGATTCTAATTTTAATGATTTGGTCATTAATACTTTAAATAGAATAACTGGTCAGAAGCCTACAGCCATTAAAGCACGTAAATCAATTGCTGCTTTTAAGATCAGAGAAGGTATGATTGTTGGATATAAAGTAACACTTCGTGGGGATAGAATGTATGATTTCTTAAATAAACTTGTACATATTGCTTTCCCACGTGTTAGAGATTTTCATGGCCTTGATCCAAAGAAGAATATAGATGAACATGGTAATATGACATTAGGTTTTAAAGAGCATGTAGTATTTCCAGAAATTTCTTTTGATGAGGTTGAAAGATTACACGGTTTAGAGGTTTCTATTACAACTACAGCAAGTACAAGAGACGAGGGATTCTTCCTATTTAGTAAATTAGGATTCCCATTTAAAAAAGTAGAAGATAAGAATTAAGATAATACTAATATGGCAATTAAGTCGGAAATAGCAAAAGCGAATAAGACACCAAAATACTCAACTAGAATAACTAGACGATGTTGGCGTTGTGGTCGTCGTCGTGGATATATGAGAGATTTCAAATTGTGTCGTATTTGTTTTAGAGAATTAGCATCAAAGGGAGATATACCTGGTGTTACAAAATCTAGTTGGTAATTAATAAATATTTTAAGTAAATTATGACAGTATCAGATCCAATTGCAGACATGCTTACGCGCTTGAGAAATAGCCAAGCAGTAAAAAAAGATGAGGTGGTAATTCCCTGGTCTAAGCTTAAATATGGTATTTTAAAAGTTTTTGTTAAAGAAAAGTATATAAAAGCTGTAAGAATTGAAGAGCTTAATGGTTTTAAAGTACTTGTTGCATCATTGGAATATGTTCAAGGTAAGCCAGCTATTAAGCATATACGTAGATCTTCAAAGCCAAGTAGAAGAATATATGTAAAGGCGGGTAATATACCATATATCCTTAATGGACTTGGTATGGCAATTATATCTACATCAAAAGGTCTTAAAACAGACAATGAAGCCCGTCGTGCTAAAATTGGCGGCGAATTAATTTGTGAAATTTGGTAATTATGTCAAGAATAGGAAAACAACCAATTATAATCCCAGAAAAAGTTGAAGTTAAGATTGAAGGTAATAACATTTTCGTTAAGGGACCAAAAGGCGAGCTAACTATGGAAAAAGTTACTGCTGTTAATGTTGAAGTAAAAGATAAAGAAATACTTGTAACTATTCCAGAGGGTAGTAAAAAAGAAATACGTTCTCTATGGGGAACAACAAGAAGCATCATAGATTCACTTGTTACTGGCGTTGTTGAAGGGTTTAAAAAACAATTAGAGATCAATGGTGTTGGATTTAAGGCTGAGATGAAAGGAAAAGTACTAGTATTAAATGTAGGCTTTTCTCATCAAGTTGAATATAATATTCCTGAAGATATTACAGCATCTGTAGAAAAGAATATAATAACAATTGAAGGAATAGATAAACAAAGAGTTGGTCAGATTACAGCAGAGATTAGATCTATTAAAAAACCTGAACCATATAAGGGTAAGGGTATTAAATATATTGATGAAGTTATCAGACGTAAGGCTGGTAAGGTAGCAAAGGGAGCAGAAAAATAATATGAAAGATTTAAATAAAATAAAGTATAATATTAAATTACGAAGACAGGCACGTACTCGTTCTAAATTACATGGTACTGCTAAGCGTCCAAGAGTTACTATTAAACGTAGTTTACGTTTCATGGCAGCTCAAGCTATTAATGATGACAATAATCAAACAATTGTTGGTCTTCATGAATCAAAATTAAAGCTTAAAGGAGATAAAACAAAGAGAGCAGAAGAATTCGGTAAATTATTTGCAAAAGCTTTAACAGATAAGAAAATTGAAACAATCATTTTCGATAGAGGTGCATATAAGTATCACGGTCGTGTAAAGGCATTTGCTGAAGCATTACGTGCTAATGGTTTGAAATTTTAATATAAATATATATGGATAATAATAAGAAAAACTTTAAAAGAAAACCATTCAGAGAAAGAGAAAAAGATGAGTTTGATCAACGCATTGTAGACCTTCGGCGTGTTACTCGTGTTATGGCTGGTGGTAAACGTATGAGATTCAGAGCTTGTATTGTAATTGGTGATGGAAAAGGACAGATTGGTTATGGACTTGCTAAAGGTAAAGATGTAGCAATTGCTGTAAATAAAGCTGTAGCTCAAGCTAAGAATTCATTATTGAAATTAGATATTGTAGATGGAACTATTGCCCATCAGGTAAATAAGAAATTTAAAGCAGCTCAAGTAGTATTTAGACCAGCTCCAGATGGTACTGGAATTATTGCTGGTGGTGCAGTTAGAGCAGTGCTTGAATTATCTGGTATTAAAAATGTTTCAGCTAAGATATTAGGATCAAATAATAAGGTAAATATTGTTAAGTCAGTATTTGCAGCATTATCAGATTTAAAGAAAAGAGAACCAAAACAGGCACCAAAGCCAGTAGCTAAACCAGCTGTTAGATCAGCTGCTAAGCCTATTGCTAAGAAACCTGCCCTTAAAAAAGCTAAACCAGCTCCAGCTAAAGTAGCTCCAGCTGTTAAGAAATAATACTATGTCACAAGAATTACTAGGTTTACATAATTTACAGAAAAATCCAACCGCTAAAAAGCGTAGAATTAGACGTGGTCGTGGTAATGCATCTGGTCATGGTAATTATTCTGGTAAAGGAATGAAAGGTCAAAAGTCTCGTTCAGGTGCAAGCGGATTAAAATTACGTGGTATTAAGTCTTATTTACAAAGAATTCCTAAGCAAAAGGGATTTAAGAGTGCAAGACCAAATAATTTACCAATAAATCTTGCTGTATTAGATAAGTATTTTGAAGCCGGTGAGATTGTTTCATTAAAGAGTTTGGTTAAGAAAAACCTTATACCAGCAGGTAATAAGAATATTAAAATTCTTGCTTCAGGTAATATAACTAAGAAATTAGTAATTAAAATAGATAGTTTGTCAGTTAAAGCAAAAGAAGCTATCATTAAAGCTGGTGGTGAAGTAATTGAGCCAATAGTAAGGCCTAATGCAAAGGCTAAAAAGATCTTCAAGGGAAGACAAGAGGTAAAAACAGAGATAAAGCCAAAAGCTGAACCAAAGACTAAGGCTAAAGCAAAAGCTAAACCAGCAGCAAAGAAATCTAAATAATCCATTATGTGGGAGAAGATTAGACAAATCTGGAAATCTAAAGATATTAGAAAGGATCTAATGTTCGTTTTTGCTATGCTAATTGTATTTAGAATAGCTGCTCATATTCCAATTCCCGGTATTGATGTATCTGGTTTAAAAGACTTTTTTGCATCTAATCAAATTTTAGGATTATTAAACTTATTCTCTGGTGGTGGTATGGAAAATATTTCTATTGTCATGCTTGGTATTGCTCCATATATTACTGCTTCAATTATATTGCAACTTTTAACTATGATTGTTCCAGCTTTGGAAAGATTATCTAAAGAAGGGGAATCTGGTAGAAATAAGATAAATCAATGGACAAGATTTTTAACATTACCACTTGCTGCTTTGCAGTCATATGGTTTTATTAATATCCTGCAAAGACAGTCAGGACTAGATATTTTAGGTTCTATGTCATCATATCAATTCGCAACAGCTATTCTAACAATTACAGCTGGTACAGTATTCTTAATGTGGCTTGGAGAATTAATGTCAGACAGACATGTTGGTAATGGTATTTCATTATTAATTTTTGCTGGTATTGTTTCAAGCTTACCTTCGGCATTACAACAAACAATTGCAGTTTTTGATCCAGCACAAATATTTAACTTAGTACTATTTATAATCATTGCTCTTATTACTATTGCAGTAATTGTAATTATTACAGAAGGACAAAGAAATGTTCCTGTAAATTATGCAAGAAGAATTAGGGGTCATAAAGCATATGGTGGGGTTTCAACTCATTTACCATTGCGTGTAAATATGGCTGGTGTTATTCCAATCATTTTCGCTATTTCAATAGTATTATTTCCACCAATGATTGCTCAGTTCTTTGTAAGAGCTCAGTCTGCATTTATTGCAAATGGTGCACAATTTGTTATTGATTTATTTGCTAATCAAATATTCTATGGAATCTTCTACTTCATTTTAGTAGTAGCTTTTACATATTTCTATACTTTTATTGTATTCCACCCTCAACAACTTGCAGAGAACTTGCAGAAGCAAGGTGGTTTTATTCCTGGTATTAGACCGGGTAGACATACTGAAGATTATATTAAGAATGTTGTAAATCGTATTATATTAGCTGGTGCTTTATTCTTGGGTATTGTTGCTATCTTACCTATTATTATTCAACCAATAACGGGTGTTAGCACAATGGTAATTGGTGGTACTAGTTTACTTATTGTAGTATCTGTAGTTATTGAATCTATGAAACAAATTGATTCACAGCTTGTGATGAGAGATTATGATGGATTATAATAAATCCAGATAGTTTTATTATATTAATGACCCATTGAGGTCATTTTTGTTTTTTATACTAAAATAAGGTAAAATAACATTACTTATTAATAATAAAACTATTAAATTATGTATAAAATTGTAATGCTAGGACCCCCTGGATCAGGTAAGGGTACACAAGCTAAATTCCTTGCAAAAGAGTTAAATATTCCTGCCATTTCAACAGGTAAGATATTCAGAGATGCTATGAGAAAAGGATCAGAACTAGGCTTGAAAGTAAAAGATAGAATGGATGCTGGTATTTTAATAGATGATGAATTAACAAATCAAATTGTTAAAGAGAGATTACAACAGTCAGACACTGTAAATGGATATATTTTAGATGGTTATCCTAGAAGTATACCCCAGGTTAAATTTTTAGAAAGCTTGGATAGTATTACTCATGCTATTAATGTAGATAGTAGTGATGAAATTGTCATGAAAAGAATCGCTTCTCGTAGAATGTGTAAAGAGTGTGGTGCTAATTTTAATATATTGTTCAAGCCTACTAAAGTGGAAAATGTTTGCGATAAATGTAATGGGGAACTATATATTCGCAGTGATTCAAAACCAGATTCTGTTAAAGAAAGAATTGCAACCTACCATGAAGTTGGCGACCCTATACTTAAATATTATAGAGAGAAGAAATTATTAGTAGATATAAATGGGGAGCCTTCAATAGAAGAAGTTTGGAATGAAGTTAAAGATAAATTAAAAATATGAGTTTAATAAAAACAGCAGAAGAAATAAAACAATTAAGAGAAGATGGCAAAGTATTAGCCTCTGTTTTAAAGTATGTTAAAGAAATGGTTAAACCTGGCATAACACCAGCTGAACTTAATAGCAAAGCTGAAGAATTAATTTACGCTGCTGGTGGTAAACCTTCCTTTAAGGGTTATGGTCAGCCAATACCTTTTCCAGCTGGACTCTGTGTTTCTGTAAATGAAGAAATTGTTCATGGTATTCCAGGGGATAGGGTACTTAAGGAAGGGGATATTGTTAGTTTAGATATTGGTATGGACAGAAGAGGACTATTTACTGACATGGCTACAACAGTAGCAGTTGGAGGCGTGCCAAAGCATACTAAAGAGTTAATGAAAGTTACTCATAAATGTTTAGAATTGGGTATTAAAGAATGTAAGGTTGGTAATACTTTAGGAGATATTGGTTATGCAATTCAAACCTATGCAGAAAAGAATGGTTTCGGAGTAGTTAGAGATTTAGTAGGTCATGGCGTTGGACATGCTGTTCATGAAGCACCATCAGTACCAAACTTTGGTAGAAAAGGAATGGGTGAGAAATTGCAAGAAGGTATGGTACTTGCACTCGAGCCAATGATAACTGTTGGTTCTTATGATATTGACTATTGTGATGACGATTGGACTATAAAGACTAGAGATAATAGCCTTTCTTGCCATTATGAGCATACTGTAGCTATTACTAAAGATGGACCAATAATAATAACAGAATTATGAGACTACTGGGAATAGATTATGGAATGTCTAAGATTGGACTTGCAATAGCAGACGATGATTCTAAAATGGCTGTTCCTTTTAAGATACTCAAAGAAGTAGATATAGATAAACAATTAGAACTTGTATTAGAAATAATTAAAGATGAGAATGTAGATAAGGTTATTATTGGTTTGCCAACGAGCCTTAAGCAGAATAGAACAGATCAAACAGGAATTACAGAAGTTTTTGTTAAAGCTCTAAAAGAAAAAGGTATAGATATTGTTACGGCAGATGAGAGATTGTCTAGTAAGGCAGCGCAAAGTCTTGGTGTAAAAGAAGATGATGCTGTTGCAGCTATGACCATATTACAAACATATATAGATAGACATTAATGTCATTATTCCACTTAGCTCCATTATTAATTAGTTTTGTTATAGCACTGGTACTTGTTTGGCCAGTGCGTTATTTGGCTAATAAATATAATATTACAGATTCACCTGCACCTCGTAAGGTACATGATAAAATAATTCCTCTAATGGGGGGAGTGGCTGTATTTTTAGCTTTCATTATTACCACAATATTATTATGGAATAGATTACTAGATGGTGTGATTGAAGCTAAACATTTAATAGGTATTATCATTGCCAGTATAATTATTATGATTGGTGGCATCTTAGATGATAAGTTTAATTTAAGAGCTCGTTATCAAATACTATTTCCTATTATTGCTACCATTGTAGTAATTGTTTCGGGTATTGGTATTAAATATATTACAAATCCACTGGGTGGTTTTATTCATTTTGATGAGTTTAAAATACTACTATTTTGGTATGATGGCTTGCCATACTATTTTACAGTCTTTGCAGATCTATTCACCTTTGCTTGGCTGATGGGAATGATGTATGTCACAAAACTATTAGATGGTTTAGATGGTCTAGCTTCTGGTATTGGTGTGATTGGTAGTTTCATAATATATTTTGTTTCACTATTTTGGGATATAGCCAATTCAGCAACTTCAATACTTGCTTTGATAGTGGCTGGATCATTACTTGGTTTCCTTATTTGGAATTGGCATCCGGCTAAAATATTTCTCGGAGAAGGGGGTAGTGTCTTCATTGGTTTCATACTTGGAGTATTAGCAATAATATCTGGTGGTAAAATAGCAACAGCTTTACTAGTTATGGGAATACCAATATTAGATGTAGCTTGGGTAATAATTAGGAGAGTATTTTTCAACCATGGGAGGATAGCTCAAGCAGATAGAAAGCACCTTCATCATAGATTACTTGATACTGGCCTATCACATAGACAAACTGTCATTTTCCTATACGTAATAACGGGTATTTTTGGCCTTGTATCCATTTCACAGCAGACAATGGGTAAGCTTACCACTTTAGGTATATTGGTGCTATTTATGGCTATTTTAGCCTATATATTAGTAAAAAAAACATCTAAACAACAAAGTATTGACTAATATACCTTTTTGCCCTATAATATCCTTACTTTTTAATAATAAATTAGATATATGACAATCGCAGTAATAAGAACTGGTGGTAAACAATATGTAGTAAAAAAGGGCGATAAGCTAAAAGTTGAAAAACTAATTGGTGAGCCTGGTGAGAAGCTAGAGATTACTGATGTATTACTTAAAAGTGATGACAAGGGTAGTAAATTAGAAGTTGGTAAGCCTGCTTTGAAAGCTACAGTTGAAACTAAAGTATTACGTCAAGCAAAGGCTAAGAAAGTTAAAGTTGTGAAGTATAAGAATAAGACTCGTTATAAGAAAACTTTCGGTCACAGACAAGCTTTTACAGAATTAGAAATTACAAAAGTTTAATACAATCAGAAAAAACATTCTAAGCGTAGTCAGGGTGTTTTTTTATTTCAAATTTTGGATAATATAAAAATGGAAAATTTAACAAGACAAACATTTAAGATCTTTTGGAAGCATTTATTGAAATATAAGTGGGCTTTTGTGCTTATGATTTCTGGTATTTCTATCGGATCCTTAGGAAATATTATTGCGCCATTATTCTATAGAGAGTTTTTTGATACGCTAACTACTTCGGGTGATGTAGATGTTTTAAAGATTATATTGTTTAAGGTTTTAATTGTATATTTTGTTTCCTGGCTATTTTGGAGAATTGCAACTTTTGCTACCTCATATTTTCAAACTAAAGTTATGGCTTCATTGTCTATATATTCTTTCTCTTATTTACATAGACATTCAGTGGAGTTCTTTAATAATAATTTTGTAGGTTCACTTGTTAAGAAAGTAAATAGATTTTCAAGATCCTTTGAAGTGGTTGCTGATAGATTATCTTGGGACTTATTACCAACTATTATTCATATTGTATTAGTTATAGTTGTTTTAAGTAAAAGAAGCATTCTTTTAAGTATTGGTATTTTTATTTGGGTACTTGTATATGTTTTAGTAAATTATTATTTTAGTATTTATAAACTGAAATATGATATTAAACGTAGTGCCTTAAATTCTGAAGTGACTGGGGTCTTAGCAGATACTATAGCTAATCATTTGAATGTTAAATTGTTTACTGGGTATTTCAGAGAAACTGCTTTATTTGCAAAGATAACAAACCGTTTACAAAAGTTAAGACAATTTACTTGGAATCTTGGTAATTATTTTGAAGCCCTGCAAACAGTTCTTATGATGGTGCTTGAAATAGGTATTATGTTTTATGCTATTTCTTTATGGCAAGACGGCTTTTTAACTATTGGAGACTTTGTTTTAATACAAACCTATTTAATCACCATAATTAATAGATTATGGAGCTTTGGACGTGTTATTAGAAGTTATTATGAAGCAATGGCAGAAGCTCGTGAGATGACAGAAATTTTAATGACACCACATGCAGTGAATGATGCAAAGAATGCCAAGCCTCTAAATGTATCAAGTGGTGAGATAAGATTTGAGAATGTAAGTTTTGCATATAGTAAAACTCGTATGGTTATATCTGACTTTGATCTTACAGTAAAGCCAAATGAAAAGGTAGCACTAGTTGGTGCATCTGGTTCTGGAAAATCTACTATAATTAATCTATTAACAAGAGCTCATGATTTAGATCACGGTAAAATATATATTGATGGTCAAAAGATTTCAAATGTTACACAAGATAGTCTTTGGCAAAATATATCACTTGTTAATCAAGATCCGGTATTATTCCATAGAACGCTTATGGAAAATATTAAGTATGGCAGAGCAGAAGCTAGCAATGAAGATGTATATGAGGCAGCAAGACTTGCTAATGCACATAAATTTATAGATGAGTTTACAGAGGGGTATGATACATATGTAGGTGAGAGAGGTGTGAAATTATCTGGCGGAGAAAGACAAAGAGTTGCCATTGCAAGAGCAATACTTAAGAATGCCCCAATCTTGGTATTAGATGAAGCTACTTCTTCCTTAGATTCAGAGTCTGAAGAATTAATTCAAGATGCACTTGCTAATTTAATGAAAGATAAGACAGTAATTGTTATTGCTCATAGACTTTCTACTATAATGAAAATGGATCGTATTGTTGTAATAGATAGAGGAAAAGTACTTGAAGAGGGAACTCATCAAGAATTAATTAAAAAAGATAAAGGCCTGTATAAAAGACTTTGGGAAAAACAAGTCGGTGGATTCTTAGAATAAACTATATAACAAAAAACAACTGAAATGACTTCAGTTGTTTTTTTATTTATAATTCTTTTCTATCTTTGAAAGCATACGATAGAGTAATATCATCTGCATACTCTATCTCAGAACCAGACGGTAAGCCTTTAGCTAATCTGGTTACTTTTATATTAGCACCTTTTAAGAGTTTAGCTAGGTATAGAGAAGTTGTTTCTCCATGTATATCATGATTAAGCGCAAGGATTATTTCTTTTGGTTTGTGTTTGATTATTCTATTCTGTAATTCTTTAATTTTAAGTTTATCTGGTGTCAATCCTTCTGGTGGGTTTATTACTCCATGTAATACATGAAATACTCCATCAAAGGATCTTAACTTTTCAATCGCTTGAACATCTTGTGTTTCAGCTACTATACATATTTTATCTTTAACCCTGTCTTTATCTCCACAGATTGAACAGGGAGTAGTATCTGCATAGTTAAAACATAATGGACAAGTAATAATATCTTCTCTTGCCTGCATTAAACTATCTGCAAACTCTTGCAAGTCTTCTTTAGGTCTACCTAAAAGATGAAATACTAGCTTCTCGCTAGTTTTAGGACCAATTCCAGGTAATTTATCGAATTGATTAATTAAACGTTGTACTGCTTTAGGTAAGTACTGCATATTACATCATTCCATCTAATTTGCTAGCCATTAATCTTTGTACTTTTTTAATAGCACCCGCAAAGGCTGTTTTTAAATTATTACTTAATTCTTCTTTATTATTAAAAGCATCATCAGATAATACTATATCTAATATTTCTTGATTACCATTCATTGTAATAGTAATCCCTTTATATTCTTCGGTAATTTGCTCTTGAGCTAGCATTGCTTGCATAGCTTGTGCTTGGTTCTTCATTTCTTTTAAATCACCAAGTTTAGAAAACATTGACATGGGGTTTATATATTATTTATTAATAGTCGGGGTCCCCCGAAAACTGAGGAGCCTTGCGACGAATTTTTGGGGCGGCTTAAAATTCTGGGGGAATATCATAGCGTTCTTTAGCAACAGGTTTAAAACTAACTGGATTAGTATCAAAGAATAGCTTAACCATACCAGTTGGACCATTTCTATGTTTTGCAATATGTACTTCAGCAGAGGTTAATTCTTCTGGAGTAAGATCTTCTAAACGATAATTTCTATCTGCAGCTTTTCTATAGATAAACATTACAACGTCAGCATCCTGCTCAATAGATCCAGAATCTCTTAAGTGAGAAAGTTTAGGAACAGCTGGCTTAGTTGATTCTACCGCACGAGACAATTGAGATAATGCTAGAACAGGAATATCTAATTCACGAGCAATACTCTTTAAGGCACGACTAATTTCTGCAATTTCTTGAACACGATTATCTCCATGAGAGCTACGACCTTCCATAAGCTGAATATAGTCAACAATCATAAGATCTAAACCATATTCCATCTTAAGACGTCTAGCTTTTGTTCTAATCTCCATAATATTACAAGAAGCAGAGTCATCAATAAATATTTGCGCTTCAGATAATACTCCCATTGCTTGTCCTATTCGTGGGAAATCATCATCATTACCCTTGTCAGATAATTTACCAGTTCTCATCTTCCATAAAGAAACATCTGCTTGAGCACAAAGTAATCTATCTACTAATTGTTCCTTGCTCATCTCTAGTGAGAATATACCAACATTCTTTTTATGATCTATAGCAATATGTCTAGCCATATCCAGTGCAAGTGTAGTTTTACCAACAGAAGGACGAGCAGCTAAAATAACAAGGTCAGAGCTCTGAAGGCCTGCAAGTAAATTGTCTAAATCTTTAAAACCAGTAGGAAGACCTCTAATTTGCCCAGCTCCTTTATGTAATTCATCAATACGATCAAATGTACCATGCAAAACACTTTTAATTGGTGTAAATTCTTCTTTAAGGAATCTTTGTGAAATATTAAATAGCTTTTGTTCAGACTGGTCCAGTAGTGAATCTATTTCACTTGCCTCATCATATCCCATGGAAGCAATATCTGCTGCTGCTTTAATTAATTTTCTTAAAGTAGATTTCTTTTGAACTATCTCTGCATAGGAAGCAACATTAGAAGCAGTTGGTACGGCATTAGATAATGACGCTAAGTAACTCTTTCCACCAATTTTATCTAAATGACCCTTATCTGTTAATAGATTAGCAAGAGATAGTGTATCTATTGGTTCACGTTTTTCAAATAATTCTAAAATGGATTCAAATATAAATCTATGAGCATCTTTATAGAAATCATCTGGTGCTACAAGATTTACAACCTTAGTAATAGCTTCTTTATCTATAAGTAAAGAACCAAGCACAGACTGCTCAGCTTCTACATTTTGCGGTGGTAATTTAATTATTTGTTCAACCATAGATATTCTTTAATAGCTTATGTATTTTACCAAAAAAGGGTAATAAGTCCAGTGTTTTTTTATGCATACATTGTCCCCCTATTATTAACAAAAAAATAGCCCACTAGAGGCTATAGAATCTGGTACGCGCAGAGGGATTTGAACCCCCGACCATCTGCTTAAAAGGCAGTTGCTCTACCAGGCTGAGCTATGCGCGCATGAAAATAACGCTAGTATTATATGCAAAATTTAATTCTATGTCAAGCATTAAGTCGTCAAAAACAGCTAATTCTGTTATAATTATTTTAAATTAACATATATTTATGGATAAAACTAACATTACATGGCATAGCTTTGGTATTAATGTTGTATATAGACGACTTCATTCAACTGTAGAAGGTTTGAGTACAGCAGAAGCTAAAAAAAGAATTAAAGCAATTGGATTAAATATTTTACCAAGAGGTAAGAGATTGACACGAATAGCTGTTTTCTTCGGTCAGTTTAAAAGTGCTTTAATATATATTCTATTAATGGCTGGTATTGTTAGTATGTTCTTGGGCGAACATGTTGATGCATATATTATATTTGTAGCTGTATTTCTAAATGTAATTATTGGATTTATTCAAGAAGGTAAAGCACAGAAAGCTTTGCAGAAATTGCAGTCAGTTATTGTTGCTCGTGCTCTTGTTTTAAGAGATGGTGGTAAAAAGACAATAAATGCTACGGATCTTGTACCAGGAGATATTATTTTTTTAAAAGCGGGAGATAGAATACCAGCAGATGCTAGACTTATTGAAGCACATGACTTAGAAGTAGCAGAAGCAGCCCTTACTGGAGAAGCAGCACCGGTAGATAAGACAATAGATAGAATGTCTAAAGGATTAGCACTCGCAGATAGAAAGAATATGCTATATATGAGTACATTAGTGTCTCATGGTCTTGGCAAAGCAATTGTAATAGCAACTGGTATAAATACTGAAATTGGTAAGATAGCAAAGCTACTCAAAGAGACAGAAGATGAAGCAACACCACTTCAAAAGAAATTAGATAAGTTTAGTAGAAAGTTAGGAGTTTTTATTTTGTTTGTATGTTTAGCTATATTTGGTATAGGTGTCGCTTATGGTAATGATATGGTTTTGATGTTTAATACAGCGGTAGCTATAGCTGTATCTGCTATTCCAGAAGGTCTTGCTGTTGCTGTTACTGTTATTCTTGCTATTGGTATGCAAAGAATACTTAAGAAGAAAGCACTTGTTAAAAGACTAGTTGCCGCTGAAACACTTGGTAGTACAACAGTTATTTGTACAGATAAAACTGGCACCTTAACAGAGGGTGAAATGAGGGTAGTTAATGTAGTAACAGCTGGTCAAGAATTTGATTTTAATATTAAGAAAAGTTTATCCTCCTCATTATCTGTTATTACAGCACTTAAGATTGCTACAATTTGTAATAATGCAGAGTTTGATAGAGAGGGTAGAGCAATTGGCTCTGCTACAGAAAAGGCATTACTTCTTGCTGGCTCTCAGCTTGGTTTGCAAAGACAGAACTTAGAAAAGAATATGCCAAGAATTGATGAAATACCTTTTGAGTCTGCTAATAAATATATGGCAACAGCACATAAGTTATCTAAGACAAAAAAGGTTGTATATTTTAAGGGTGCACCAGAGTATCTTTTAGAGGCTTCTAATAGAGTAGATAAAGATGGGGTGATAATAAAGCTTACACCAAAGACCAGGAAAGAACTTAAGGCAAAGCTTTCAAGGCTCGCTAAGAAAAAGTTAAGAGTAGTAGCTGTTGCTTATAAAGAAGAAAAGCTAGGACCTGAACTTGATGAAGAAACAGCCTTAGATAAATTAATAATAGTTGGTTTTCTTGCCATGAAAGATCCATTAAGACCAGATACAAAAAAGACACTTCATTTAATTGGTAAGGCTGGTGTTAGAACAGTAATTATTACAGGAGACAATAAAGATACAGCCAGAGCTATAGCTGAAGACCTTGGGCTTAAAATTGGTAAAGAGGGAATTGTTGAGGGAAAAGATATGCTTAATATGAGTGATATTGAACTAGCTCGTATTGTAAAGAAAATAGTTATTTATGCTCGTGTTTCGCCCCACGATAAGCTTCGAATAGTGAAAGCTTTACAAAGTCATGGTGAGGTAGTTGCAATGACAGGAGACGGCATAAATGACGCTCCAGCGCTTAAACAAGCAGATATTGGTGTAGCGCTAGGCTCTGGTACAGATATTGCTAAAGAAACAGCTGACCTTGTACTGATTAATAATAATTATTCAGCCATTGCAGCAGCTGTAGAACAGGGTAGAGTAATATATGATAATATTAAGAAAGTAATACTTTATTTACTTTCAGATTCATTCTCTGAAGTTTTATTGATTATGGGTTCACTCATCTTGGGTTGGCCATTACCATTATTACCAGCTCAGATTTTATGGATAAATCTTGTTACAGATGGTTTTCCTAATATGGCACTCACTGTAGAACCAGAAGAAAAGGAAATTATGTCAGAGCCTCCTCAAGAAAGACAGAAGCCAATTCTTGATGTGGAAAGAAATATTTTAATATCAACAATATCTATTGTTACAGCAATTTCTAGTTTAATAATCTTCCATCTCTATTATACCCATACCGGAGATTTATCCCTTGCTCGTTCTCTTGTATTTGCCACTCTTGGTGTAGATTCATTGCTATATGTGTTTAGTTGTAGATCACTAAGACATTCAATTATACACAAAGGTTTCTTTGCTAATAAGTTTTTACTACTAGCTGTTGCTGGTGGATTTATCATTCAAGTAGCTGCATTATATATACCATTCTTCCAAAAAGTGCTTAGAACAACAGCTTTAAACTTTATAGAATGGGGCATAGTGCTATTTACTAGTTTTATTGTTATAATATTAATCGAATTAATAAAATATATATTCATTGCTCGTCATAAACGAGCCTTAATAACTAATTAAAAAATATATGGAAAAAGAGTGTAAGTTAAATGATCCAAAGTTTATACTAGTACTACTAGTAATTATTGGAATCTTTGCTTTAGGAATAGTATCTGTTCTTCGTGAGAAAATAGTTTCTGGATCAGATAATCAAATGTCAGTATCTGCAGAAGGTGAAGTATTCGCTAAACCAGATATTGCAACAATATCTTTTGGTGTTCAAACAGAAAGACATGAAGAAGCGGTTGGTGCTACAAAAGCTGGTACTGAAAAGATGAATGCTGTTATGGCAGAATTAGAGGAACTTGGAGTAGAAGATAAAGATGTTAAAACAACACAATATAATCTTAATCCTACATATAGTTATGGTAGGGAAGATGGTATTCGTGATCTAATTGGTTATGAGCTATACCAAGCAGCTACTGTAAAGATTAGGGATTTAGAACAAATAGGTGAGATTGTAGAAGCTGTTTCTACTGTAGGTGCTAATCAAATTGGTAATGTAAATTTTACAATAGATGATCAAGATGAACTTCAAGCTGCTGCTAGAGAAGATGCAATAGCTAAAGCTAAGGATAAAGCTCAAGCAATAGCAGATGCAGCTGGTATTAGACTAGGTAAGATAGTAAATATCTATGAATCTTCAAATCCTACACCAATGTATAGAAATGATTTTGCTTATGCTGAATCTGCTGTAGGCATGGGTGGTGGCGGACCAATTCCAGATATAGCTACAGGTGAAATGGAAGTAACTGTTAATGTAACACTTGTCTTTGAAATTAAGTAAATTAAACACTATTTGACATTATTAGCATTTACTGTTAATATATATTTAGTATGAAATTACAATCCGCAAAATTGAATAATAATAATACCGGCAGTTAACGCAGGCGGATTTCCTATTAGTTAGATAACCGGCCTGCGAGGGCCGGTTTTTATTTATTCCGGGATAGTTCAGTGGTAGAACGCGTGACTGTTAATCACGATGTCGTAGGTTCGAGTCCTACTCCCGGAGCCAGACTTTTAAAACAGCTAAGATTAGCTGTTTTTTAGTACTTATGCTTGACAAAACACTAATACTAAAGTATTATTATATATTAAAAATACTTTTACAATTTATTAATTTAAAACAGGAGTTTGTATTGAAGACACATCCAAAGCACTGTCTAGATTATCTTATTTGGCCATTGTTAAAATTATTTTGGGAACCTTTTTCGAAGAAAGAATCACATTTCTGGCATTGGAGGAAATATAATACACCAATTAGTAAGATAAGGGGTACTCTGATACCAGCAGATTTCAACGCACATTCACGAAGAGGTGGTATCCTGAGATTATTGTGGGAGACCAACTTTGGTTGGCAAAAAATTGCCATCCTTGAACCTGCTAATTACGAAGGATTATATCAAATTGTTTATTCCGCACAAGAAATCAGCTCTCTTAATCAGCTTTGTATATATCAGGAAAAATGTAGTTTGATGTTAAGGGGTAAGGTTGCGGTACAAATTGGTCCACAGGATACATATTTTTATATGATATCTTTTCCTGAAGGATACCTGCTAGAACAAAAATTACCTGTATTGATAAAAAAGGAGAAGTTACGTGACATAATACTAATTTAAAGTGGGGGTATAATATTATTCCCACTTTTTATTTTTAAAAAGTTTTTTAGATAAAATTTTTTTAAAAAAATCTCTATTTAAAAAGTAGTGCATTTTTATTAGTGATTATTTAGCATTCATGTTTAATTTCCGTTCTAACTTCATTCACAACTTGGAGCCAATCAAAAGAAGCCCAATTTTATTGAGCTTTTTTTGTTACCCTTTAATTGAGCTTGAACTTATGATAAGATTTATTCATGATAGAAGATGTAATAGGTGATTATAAATCTTTTTTAAAAGATTTACTCGATAGTCTAGCAAAATCTAATATAGATATTGCTAATTATCCTATCGATCATATATGTTTTAGAACTGAGACACTTAATGAGTATGAGACCGTAAAAGAATCTCTACGGTCTTTTAGTACTCATATTATTGAAAATGTTTATCATGATAGACTCATAGCTAAATTTATACTTAAAGAGCCGTTAGTTTTTAAACAATATTCAATTCTAATGATTGAGTTGCCTGCGCCACAGAAGGCGAATACTTATTTAAGTGGTCTAGAACATATAGAAATAGTGGTTGGTGAAGATTTTGATATCTTTGTTGAGAAGTACAAGATCATTTGGGACGGACTAGAGGATGATAATGTTTATAATAAAACTGTTTTTATTAATTTTGAAAAGCATAAGGTTAAGTTTCATAAACGTTCCTTATTGGAAGTTGTTAAGTTGGAGAATCAAGATATAATTGAAATTTAACTTGAATGTTCTCTGTGAAAGGGAGCCAAAAGATCATCTATGAATATAGGTGGTTTTTTATTGACTTCTATAAAGTAAATATGCTAAGTTTGAGGTGTAATTAAATAGTTAATAGGAGGAATAATATGGTAAGCAATAAGTGGTTATTTAACAAAATAAAGGAGATGGCAGATATTGATCAGGGTTTACAGTTTTCTGGAGCTAAGAACCAATCTACACAAGAGTCACTATTTCAAATAGATGTAGAAAGATTTGGATTTAAGGACACTTTTAACAAAATTAATTTTACTACAGCAAATGCTCTGGTATATATAATTAATGAAGTTCATAATTCAAAGATCAAAAGGTTGATTGAGAGATTTGGATATCCGACTCAGAAAATGATCGGTGAAGAGGGGATGCACTTATTTGGTGTATTAATACAACAACAGTTAGATGACCCCGATTTACAAAAAAATTGTACTGAGCAATGTGATTTTCCTGGTGAGATTAAGGCTCATATAATTGATAAGATGCTGTTAACACAAGGAAAAAAACAGATGTATGGAACTCAGTACTACAAAGATACTAAATCTGGTGAGGCAAGATCATTTCCCATAGAAAGTCCAACAGATGTGGATGATTTAAGAAAAGAGATGGGAATATTCATAACCATTCACGATGAAAAGTCTCGAATGACTGAACGCTATAGAAAAAACGTATAAATTAAAAGAGCCGCTAAAATAGGGCTCTTTTTTATTGCCCCGTAATGTAGCGTGAATGTCTTTTGTAAAAGGTAGTTATAAGATCATCTATGAAAATAGGTGGTTTTTTTAATAAATAAAAAACCACTCTCTGGTGGAATGGTTTCTTATATTGAATATTATATATTATTCCAAGTATAACTCTATTTCAGCAGTATCCTTTAAAGCTTCAATAATAGCTCCTACCTGTGAATCTAACTTCTGTTGTTTAATCTGATCACCCAATTGAGTCTTAACTTCTTCTAAGGCTGGTATATTAGAACCACCTGCTACATATTGATCATAAAGTGCTTGTATCTCTTCTTCTGTTACAGTAACATTTTCATCTACACGAGTAGCTAAATATCCCTGAATGGTTAATTGTGTGAGAATATTATTCTTAAGCAATTCAATTGTTAAATTATTTTCTATAAGAGCTGTCTGTAAAGCTTCATCACTTTCAAATTGACTAACTGTTCTATCATATTCACTTTGTACATCTTCATCTGTAATAATAATACCATCAGCTGTAGCTGCTTGTAATAATAATGTTTGATTAATTAGATTATCTAAAGCTTGCTGTTTTGCTGCTTTTAATTGCTCAGGATCATTAATATCAAGACCTTGCGCTTGATAAGCTGCTTCTTGTTGAGTATAGAAACTATCTAGAGCTAATTGTGTAATACTTTCACTGTTTACAGAAGCTACAGATACTTCTTTAACACCGAACATATTACTAGCAATTGAAACTATACCAATTATTACAACTATTAATATTACTATCAAACCAGTAAATATTGGTTTAATACTAGTTTTCTTCTTTTTACCTAAAACTTCTTCTACTGAATCATTAATTACCTCTGTTTCCTTAATTTCTGATCCATTTTTAACCTCATTGTCCATATATTTATATTACTTCTTAATTGTTATATTTTAGCACTAGAATGGAATATTGTCATTATTTAGTAGCTTTCCAACCTTTAATAATCCCAATTACACCTATAGCACTTACCATTACTCCTATTAACTGACCCCCGGGACTATCGTCTATTTCTGCATATATAAACATTAGAATGCCAAGGCCTATTAATATGATAAATAGTACTATTTTAAGTATATTCATAAAAGCATTTTACCACGGTGATATATAGGCGGGCAAATAAGAAAAGGGCCACTACATTGCTGTAAATATACTAAATAAAAAAACCACCTTAATTAAAAGGTGGTTT
>JADHUR010000004.1 GCA_016784445.1 Patescibacteria group bacterium | reverse complement strand
AAACAATACTTTTTTGCACTCGGTATTAATCCCGAGTTATCAGTAGCTGAGATAATTTCTCAGTTTAAAGTGGAGAATATAGATTTTAAAGTAGATCTTGCTATTAAGACAGCATTAATTATTACATGTCCAGAGCTTAATGATGACTTTTTCAATAAACTGGGCGGTAGTAAGAAATATGGTGAAATCATTAATATATTATCTTCATTAGAAGATTTAGATATTAATGGCATAGAAGAAGAATGTGAAGATAAATTCAGATTTGGTTTTTCTTTATATAATTTTTCTAAATCTGAATTAAAGAAAGCTCAACCATTATTACGCAGATTGGGCTTAAACTATAAGAAAGAGTTAAAGGGTAAGGGTATTAAGTCTAGGCTGGTTGAGTCTAAAGATGATGAATTATCTTCTGTAATTGTTCATAAAGAAAAAATGATTGAGCAAGGAGCAGATATAGTATTAATAAAATACAAGGAAGAGATTTTCTTTGGTGTAACATTAGCTGTCCAAGATTATGATTCTTTTTCTAAAAGAGATTATGGTAAGCCAGGTAAAGATGCTATATCAGGAATGCTTCCACCTAAACTTGCACGTATGATGTTAAATCTTGCAAGTACAGATAATACAAAAACTATTCTAGATCCTTTCTGTGGATCGGGGACTGTAATACTCGAAGCATTAGCTTTAGGGTTTACTAATATATATGGGTCAGACAAAAGTAAAGAGGCTATTGAAGATACGGAAAGTAATCTAGTATGGTGGCAGCAATATAATGTTTTAAATGATATACCAGAGATTATAAGGCTGAAGGTTGAAGATCTGTCTAAACATTATGATGAAGAGTCTATAGATTTAATTGTAACAGAACCATATTTAGGACCACCATTACGTGGTAGAGAGAATGATGTACAGATAAAGAATATAAAGAGACAATTACAGGATCTATATACAATAACTTTAAAAGAGTTTGCCAAAGTTCTAAAACCAGGGGGTATAGTAGTAATGGTATGGCCAGTTTTTGTAGACAGACAAGATAATAAATTGTTTTTAAGTCTAAAAGATAAGTTAGATGATTTAAATTTAGAAACAATAGACTATTTAGATAATTTAGAAATATCTATAGAAAGAATTACCGAACATAGGCAATCATACTTCTATTGTCGTGAAGGACAAAGAGTTTGTCGTGAAATAGTAGTTTTGAAGAAGAAAAACTAGTTGTTCATTAGCTGACTTTATGTTATAATTTACCATATAATAATATTTTTTATGGACGATTTTATCGTTAAAGAATACGCTGTTAAAGATAAGGACGGCAAATTCAAAATATGGCAAGAAGGTAAGCTAATTAATTACCAACAATGGTTGGCAAGTAAAGCTGTTGCTAGTACTACAAGTAGAATGCAGAAGTCTCAGGCAATAATAGATACTGGCATGGAAGAACCTATACTTGCTCCACCAGCGCCAGTTATTGTAAAGCAGCCACCAAAATTTGGATTAGAAAAAATAATAACAAGATTAATAGATGAATTTTCCCTGCAACTTTCTATTGAGGTTAAGGAAAGGTTTTCTAGATTGTTATTATCTTTTTTTCGTGGCGCTAGAACCGCTGTAGACCTAAGAACAAGTCTTCAAGGAACTTGGGAGTCTGGAGATGTTGGATTAGACAATGCAGATATAGATAGTCTATTGAATGTTATCAAGGAAATAGATAAACAAATTAAAAGTAATGGAGGAGAGGTTGTCAGTCTTCAAATTGATGCTAAGAAATTAGAACAGAAACCACATATTGCAGACAGGATAGCAAATGCTGAAAAAGAAGCTAAGGATGAAATTAGAGATACTATAGACAAGCAAGCAAATATGATTAAGTCTGCAAATGAAGCAGCAAAAGGCGGTATTGCAAACTTGGGACAAGATAATTCTGTAGGCAATGAAGATAGCTTTGTTGTTAAGAAGCAAGTTCCAAAACCAGAGAAAAGAATATTCTCTTGGAATAAGCGTTCTCAAACTGTTCCGGCTGGTAAAGTAGCTATGGATGAGGTTAAGAACTTTACTAAATTGGTGGGACCAGTAGATGAGCTTAGGCAATTAGATTTAAATATGTTTAGAAGATTGGGGTCGAATGCATCTTCAATAGTAGATAGAATTAAAGAGAGAATAGACTCATTATCTTCTGGATCAATTGCTGAAAAGGATAGAGTTATTCAAGCTTGGCAGGCAAGCCCGGTATATGGACTATATGTAAAGCTAGGGAGAGCAAGTTTAGAAGATGGACTACCGGTTGACTCTATAATAAAACAACAGACAAATGCTGGACAAGCATCTTTAACTGTTGAGGAGTTTGATGCAATATCAGATTTAAATGCAAAGCTTAGATTTTAATTATGCAGAAGTTTATTGTTCCACAATTTATTGATGTTGAAAGTAAGATTTTTGGACCTATTACAACAAGACAGTTTTTAATAGGACTTGTCGGATTGATGTTCGGCTTCGTATCTTATAAATTATCAGATTTTTCATTATTTATTGTTGAGGCGGTTATTATAGGTATTGCTACAGTGGCTTTTGCTTTTATAAAAGTAAATGGTGCACCCTTTCATATCTTTATGCTTAATTATATTAAGACAATGAAGTCTGCAAAAGTAAGGATTTGGAAAAGGCAGGCATTTGTAAAACAGACTCAAAAAGAAACTGAAGAAAATATTAATGACAATAAACCAGTATCTGCACGAAGACAAATGAGTGCCTCACGTTTATCTGAATTATCTTTAATAATAGATACAGGTGGTGCTTATCAAGGAGAGGATGTATTGAGAGATAATTTAGATAATGAGCCAATAAATATAGATAAAGAATTGGAATAAATTATGAAAAATAAGAATGCAAAAAATAAAGGAATACAATCTACAGAGAAATATTTATTTATTTCTACTGTTCGTGATGATACTGTTGTATTAAAGTCAGGTGGCTTAAGAGCTGTACTTTTAACATCTTCAATTAATTTTGCATTAAAGAATGAAGATGAACAACAGGGCATAGTACAGGGTTATGTTGCTTTATTAAATTCAGTAGATTTTCCATTACAAATTTGTGTTCAATCTCGTAAACTCAATATTGATTCATATCTGTTGAAAATAGATGAACGGTTTAAGAAGACAACAAATGATTTAATGAAGATTCAGCTCGCTGAATATAAGAAATATATAGTTGAGCTTTTAGACTTAGGAGATATTATGAGTAAGAAGTTTTATGTAATTATTCCTTATGAGCCTGGCTCATCAAGTACGAAGAAAACATTTACCACACAATTATCTGAAGTATTTTCTCCAACTAAAGCTATAAATTTAAGTAAGAAACAATTTAATGAATATAAGAATGAATTAGAGAGAAGAGTAGCACTTGTTGAAGCTGGTTTAAGAGGAATGGGGCTCTCTTCAATTAGATTAGATACTCAAGGATTAATTGAATCACTATATAATACATATAATCCAATGGTTTCTCAATTTGAAAAGATTAAAGATATTAATGAAATAAATATAGAAAATCAATGATAAAAATTGATTCAATAAAAACAGAAGCTATACCAAAGCCAATACCTGCAAAAGAGGTGGATAATATGAAGGCTAAGGAAGCGCTTGAGGCTGAAAAGAAATACCGTGAAGGTGTAACTTCAGTACGTGAGCTTGTAGCACCATCTAGCATGGCAATAACAAATGACTATTTAAGATTGGGTCAAAAGTTTGTTAGAACTATATTTGTATTTACATTCCCAAGATATGTATCTCTTGGTTGGTTTGCACCGGTTATTAATTTGAATGCACCATTAGATATTTCAATGTTTTTCTATCCAGTACCAGCTAAGATTGTATTAAAACAATTAAAGAATAAGGTTGGAACGCTTGAAGCTGAAATATATGCAGAGGCAGAAAAAGGTGCACCCCGTGATCCTATTAAAGAAACGGCCTTAAGAGATGTTGAGTCATTAAGAGATGATTTAACGCAAGGTATTGAAAAGTTTTTTCAATATGCTTTATATATTACTGTTTATGCAGATGATAAAGAAGAATTAGATAAATTAACAGACAGTGTTGAATCTATTATTGGCGCAAAGCTAGTTATGTCAAAAAGAGCATTGTATCAGGCAGAGCAAGGTTTTAATTCAACCTTGCCACTTGGTAATGATGAAATAATGGTTTCTGTAAATATGAACTCATCACCAGCTGCTTCTTCATTCCCGTTCATATCTTCAGACCTTACTTCAGATGACGGTATTTTATATGGTATTAATCGTCACAATAATAGTCTTATAATATTTGATAGATTTACATTGCAGAATGCTAATGCTTGTGTGTTCGCAACATCTGGTGCTGGTAAAAGCTATGCTGTTAAATTAGAGGTTTTAAGAAGTTTAATGATGGGTACGGAAGTTATTATTATTGACCCAGAAAATGAATATAAATATTTAGCTGAAGCTACTAATGGAACATATGTTAATGTTTCATTAAATTCAGAAAGTAAAATTAATCCATTTGATCTTCCTCGTGGAGTTGGCGGAGATACAAAGCCAGCAGATATATTACGTTCGGCTGTTATTACAATAAAAGGACTTCTTAAAATCATGCTTGGTGAATTTACTCATCAAGAGGATTCTATTATAGATAGAGCAATACTTGAAACTTATGCCAAGAAAGATATTGGACCAGATAGTGATTTATCTATTGTAGAACCTCCAATAATGAGTGATTTAGAACAAGTGCTTGCTGGTATGGAAGGTGGAGAGGATTTAGCACTTCGACTGCAGAAATATACTACTGGTACATTCTCAGGACTTCTTAATAATCAGACAAATGTAGATATGAATAATCAATTGGTTGTATTTTCTGTACGTGATTTAGAAGATGAGCTTAGACCTATCGGTATTTATACAATTGTAAATTATATTTGGAATGTTGTTCGCTCACAAATGAAGAAAAGAATACTTGTTATTGATGAGGCCTGGTGGTTAATGCAACATGATGATTCAGCAAAGTTTATCTTTGCACTTGTTAAACGTTGTCGTAAATATTATTTAGGTGTTACTACAATTACTCAAGATGTTAATGACTTTTTGAATAATAAATATGGCAGAGCGATTGTAACTAATTCAGCCATGCAGATTTTATTAAAACAATCTGCAGCGGCTATAGATAATGTCCAAAAGGTTTTTATGTTAACAGAGGGAGAGAAGTATCTATTACTTGAAGGTAGAGTTGGAACGGGTATATTTTTTGCTGGCACTAAGCATGCTGCTATTCAAGTGGTAGCTTCTTATGCTGAAGATCAAGTTATTACATCAGATCCAAAACAATTACTTGAAATTGAAGAAGCTAAAAAAGAGTTTGCTGCAGAACAAGATAATAAGAAATAATAATTAATTTGTATAAATATATGGAGCTTAATTTAACAAGAAGGCAAATGATAATTATAGGAGCTGTTATTGTTTTATTGATAATTATTATTGCTATTTTGTCTATGATGGGTAAGCCAGATACTACAGAAGAAATATTTGTACCACAGGTATATGATGCAAATAATTTAGATTCAAGTGTAGTCAATACGGAAATGAAACAAATGAATGATGAGGAGATGGGAGCACGTGCTTTGTCTCGTAATTTTGTGGCTCGTTTTCTTAGTTATTCAAATGAAAATTGGGGAGAGAATATTAATGTATTAGAATCACAGATGACAGAAAGTATGATGCAATATGCGCAAAGGGAATTACTTCAATTAAAAAGTGATCATCCATTAGATGAATTTTATGGTGTTTCTGCAAAAGTATTAAGTCAGTCTATAGTTGAAGAAGGTGATGGGTATACTATTAATGTAGATGTTCAATTACAAAAGACAATTGGTGATGATGAAGAGATAGAATATTTAAGTTATGAAGTAGATTTGGTTGCATCTGGAGATTCTTGGCTGATTAATAGTATGTATTTAGTGGAATAATGGTAGATAAAGATAAATTTAAAGAAGAGTTTGATGAAACTATACGTCGAGAACGTGAAGAATTAGAACAAAGTGATGAGGGTTCTTTAGATATTCAGATAGATGGAATGGCAGGTTCTTTAAAAGAACGCTTACAGCAAGAATTAAGAGAAAGATTGGAAGAAGAGAAGAAAAAGTTAACGAGTTTTATTGCAAAGAGATATATTAGTAGGTGGCTTAAAGGATTAGCAGCGGGAGGGTTTGTTCCACTGGCGGGAATAATTCCATCTTTTACAGCATTTATTTGGTGGTTTGCAATTAAGATAGCAAATATTGAGGTAAAAGGGGTTAGAGTGGACGTAAATATTTATACTTCATTATTTGTGTGGGCTGCTGTAATGGTTCAATTTTTTTCAGTGTTAATAATTTTAGTTATACTTTATATAATAGTTAATCCACTTGAAGTGGGACTTGATGCATTAGGTTTATGACAATAGATCCAAAATATAAAAGAATATTAATGATACTAGGTTTTATAGCTATTGTTTTTTTAATGGCTTGGTTTTTATATTCTATGTTCTTTGCTCCAACACCACCTCCAGTTATAATTACACCTCCAGCTGGACAACCAATTGGTGGACTTCCAGATATAGGTGATGATACAGGGGATAGACCAGTTTCTGTTAATCCTGTAACAGGGTTACCAATTACATCGCCAGACTTGCCATATATTAGAACAGATGAAGTAATTGCAGTAGAAGCAGATACAGTTATTGATCATGAAGTAATTGCTATTAGTAAAACTACTAATGGTTCACTTGTATATTATAATGGAGATGATGGTAAGTTCTATAGCTATGCCTCTGGCCAGATAACGCCTTTAAGTGATAAGTCTTTTTATGATGTAGAAAACATTGCCTGGTCAAGAAAAGGTGATAGGGCAATACTTGAATATCCAGACGGACATAATATTTTTTATGATTTTAGTAAAGAGAAGCAAATATCTTTACCAAAGGAGTTGCAAGATTTTTCTTTTGACCAAAGTGGTGAAAAGATTGCAGCTAAAGTTATTTCAGATTTCCCAGATAATAATTGGATAGTAACAACAAACTTTGATGGATCTGGAGTATTATTTGTTGAACACTTGGGTGAGAAAGAAAAAGATGTACAAATAGATTGGTCGCCAGCTGGTGAAATTGTAGCAACATATAGAGAGGGTATAGATTTTGAAAGACAAGAAGTATTTCCAATTGGTCAATCAGGTGGAAATATTAAATCACTTGTTACAGATGGTAGAGGATTTGAAAGTTCTTGGTCTCCACAGGGGGATTTCATACTATATAGTGTATATAATACAAAGTCGGGTTATAGACCAACATTAT
The DNA here is from genome assembly GCA_016784445.1 of Patescibacteria group bacterium. GTDB lineage: Bacteria > Patescibacteriota > Patescibacteriia > UBA1558 > UBA1558 > BS150m-G51. The sequence goes on along the minus strand of JADHUR010000004.1, from coordinate 30,543 downwards.
ATTTAGCAGATATGGGCGGAGATTGGACTGGTTCATATAAAGTAGATATTGGTATTAATACATGGTCAGATAAATGTGTATTTACCAATAGCTCACAAAAAGTATATTGTGCAGTACCAGAAGAGTTACCAGAATTATCTGGTATATTCAGAGATTTAGCAGATGGTATTCAGGATGTATTTTATGAAATTAATTTAATTACTGGTAGTAAACGTATGATTGCAGCACCTGATGATGTAAGTGCTATAGGCTTGCAAGTATCAACAGACAGTAGTACGCTTTACTTTGTAAATGAGATGACTGGCAATTTAGAAGAAATAGGTATTCGATAAATTATTATTTATATATTATGTCAAAGACCAAACTAACAATTTCAATACTCGCAATATTATTTATTGTATTATTTGCAATGCCAGTATTTGCTGGTTCAGAAATTAAGTTCATACCAAGCACTACAATACCGGGAAGTGATTTTGTAAAAGATTCACCTATTAATATTAACTCAGGAAGTTTGGGACAATATATTATAGCTATATATAATTATGGTATTGGTTTGGTATCAGTACTGGCTGTTGTAATGATAATGTTTGGTGGCTATAAGAGGATATTTGCAGCTGGTAATGCAGGAGCTATTGGAGAGGCTAATAGTACCATTATTAGTGCTCTGGTTGGCCTTATTTTGGCTCTAGGATCGTTTATGTTGCTCAATACTATTAACCCGGCCTTAACTACATTTAAGCCCTTATATGCCCCAGCTCCCAAGATTGGGTCCTGCCCAACAATAGTTAGAGATTGTTCTATGATTAATGATTTTTTTGGATATGTTGATCAAGAAAATTCTACACAAGCAGCTGTTAGTGACGCAGTTAAATATTATGCGAAAAAATTTGATTTTATAGATGATGAAGGGGATTTCAAGGATAATTATAGTCAAGCTGCTTTAAAGCAGGCAATGTGTGCTAGTGAAGATGTACAAGCATCGTGTGGTATTTATCCGGGAATGTGTATTGTAAATAATAACGCCTGTCAAAGTATTATAAATATAAATTGTAGTAGTGATGCAGATTGTTTGAATATTAAACCTAACACTTTGTGTCAAACTCAAACTAATCAATGCTCTTTTGGTTTAAGAAATTCTATTTGTAGAGATGTGGGTGAGTGTAATGATGGTTTGAACTGTGTTGATAATAGGTGTTTTAGTTTAGGAGTTGAAGGGGACACTTGTGATAGTAATGCAGAGTGTGCACCGGGTTTGGTTTGTACGGATGAGGCGGGTTATCAAGATAAATGTAGACCTCAGCCTGAAGAGTGTAATGTAGACGCTGATTGTAGATCATTAGATGGTTGGGAAGATAATTCAAACGCAGATTGTAATAATGATAGCTATTTTGATAAGAAAATGTGTGACTGTGATGATGATGATGCATGTTCAGCAAATTATAGATGTTTTGATACTAAAAATGGTGCAAATGATCTGTGTTTACCAGCGTCAACCAGCTAATTATATTTATAGATAAAAGAAAAAAGGCTCTCATTATGAGAGCCTTTTTTAAATTAGCTATTCTGTTGTCCTGCAGTTTAGCCGTTTTCTTTACACGGTATACACCGAGAGGTTTCTGGTATTCTCAGCAACCTTTCGAATGGTATTGTCTCACCACAACTAGTACAGTGATTATTGTACTTACCTTTATTAATACGAATGACCATATCTCGAAGCTTTGTTACAGATTCACATATTGGATCTGATCGAAGCATTGCTACTGTTGGATCTTGGCATTGACTTGCTCTTTCAGCTATTTCCCCAGAGTGTGGATTACCTCCATCTTCTGACGATTTAAAACTGTTAAACAGACTATCAATATCCTGTCCTTTTATTTCAAGTTCATTGAGCGCTGCGCCTTTTAGAGATTCAAGTTGATTGATATTCAATGTTGAATGTGGTGATACAGGAATAACCTGTGACATCGTGCTTGTGTTCATTTCGAGCTCCATTTTTTTGACCATTTAGTTACTATCCCGAGTATTACAGAATATTATAGTCAAGTTGGGGGAGCTGTGATTGGAACATTACATCTCATTAATTCCTCCTATTTTAATGATTTGTGTTTCTAATTGTTAAAGAATTGTTTGACCCGCCATATGTCTGTTTCTGGTCAAGAGATTCAGATTAGACGGGTCATAGTACTCTCGGGATGTGGGGCTCGAGACACTAATAATATGATATATTATACTATAAAAAAAAGACTGTCAAGTCTATTTAGTTTTATATGCAATTATTCCATGTGCATTCTGTCCATAATTTTATCCATTTTCTTTTTTAATTTAGGAAATTTTGTTAGTTTAGGGTTTGTCTTAAGGATATCTTGTGCAGCAGTTTGAGCTTTCTTCAAGAGAGCAATATTTTGCAAAGCATTTACAATAAACTGATTACCAAAACCAGATTGATCTGTTCCATATATATTTCCACCACCTCTAAATTTTAAATCTCTTTCTGCTAATGCAAAGCCATTATAATTATCTACCAATGCTTTAAGTCTAGAAATAGTTTTAGGTGTATCACTGTCTGTAAAGAGATAACAGTAAGATTGATGCTCACCCCTACCAACTCTACCTCTGAATTGATGCATTTGTGCAAGACCAAATCTCTCTGCTCCTTCAATCATCATAACAGTTGCATTTGGAATATCTACACCTACTTCAACAACAGATGTTGAGACGAGTATTTGTATTATATTATTCTTAAAATCTTCCATTATATTGGTTTTTTCTTCAGGTTTTAATTTACCATGTAAAAGTCCAATGCTTAAATGAGGGAAGACTTCGTCGTTTAGGTGTGCAAATTCTTCTGTAACAGATTTAACACCTAATTTATCTGAAGGATCTATTAAGGGACAGATAACAAAAACCTGTCTACCATTGCGTATTTGCTCATTAATAAATTCATAAGACTTAGTTCTATCAATTGGTGGTATGATTTCTGTAATAATCTTTTGCCTACCAGATGGCATAGTTTTAATGAGTGAAATGTCTAAATCTCCATAAAGAGCCAGAGCTAAGGTTCTTGGTATAGGAGTTGCTGTCATAGATAGGAAGTGAGGCATGGTTTTAGGATCACCAGATTTATCTCTTAAGGCTTTTCTTTGATCAACACCAAATCTATGTTGTTCATCTATTATAACCAGGCCTAAGTTATTATATTCTACAGTTTTTTGTATTAAAGCATGTGTTCCAATTATGAGGTTTACTTTACCTTCTTTAATAATTTCTATTAATTCTTTTTTCTTAAGTTCAGTTATCTTATTACCTTTGTATAGAAGGGCATCTTTAAGTGTTAGCAGACAGTAGCTAAATTTATTATTAGGTAGTAATTTTTTAATAGTTTGAATATGTTGTTGTGCCAGTATTGTAGTTGGTGCCATTAAGGCAACTTGAAAATTATTAATCATTGCACTATAGGCAGCAAGTATTGCTACGACTGTTTTACCTGATCCTACATCTCCATCAAGTAGTCTATTCATTGGATTTTTCCCATCCATATTCTGTATTATTTCCCACCCTGCTTTCTTTTGATCAGGAGTAAGTGTAAAAGGTAAACTTTTAACAAATTCTTTTATTTCATCTTGCTTGAATTTAATAATAGGGGAGTTATTTTCATTTAGAGCATTCTTAACAAGTTGTTGTTGTAATTGTAATAGAAATATCTCATCAAACTGTAATCTATTCTGAGCTATTTTTAAGGCTTCTTCATTTTCAGGAAAGTGAATTTGCTTAATTGCTTCAGCAAGGTCTATTAAATCATTTTCTTCTTTAATTGTGTCTGGTAACCAGTCAGATAGATTATCTAGTGCTGGTAAGCATGATTGTGCGATAAATCTAATTTGTTTTTGAGTTAGTTTTTCTGTGGTTGAATAAATTGGAACAAGTCTCCCAGTGTGGGTTGTTATTTCTTTAACTTTTTCATAAGAGGGGTTATTCATTTGTTGAGCTAATAATTCACCAGACACTTTACCAGCAAGAATGATTTCATCTCCTTTATTAAACATTTTAGATAAATATGGCTGATTAAACCAAATTACTTTTATAGAGCCAGTATCGTCAGTAATTAGTGCCTCTGTAATAGTTAATTTTCTATTTCTTGCCCTTCTACTAGACATTAGTTCTATTACTCCTTTAATTGTTGCTGGCTCGCCAGCTATAAGTTCATCTATTTTTGCTGTATTACTGAAATCGTCATATCTGAAAGGTAGGTGCATTAAAACATCTTCAACTGTTTTAATATTGAGTCTGCGTAGTCTTCCGGCTATTGCCATTCCAACCTTATTTATTTCATTAACTTTAGTTTTTAGAGTTAGCATATATTAATTGTAGCAGATAGGGGAATAAAAAAATAGCTTTAAAAAGCTATTCTCTTAAGTGGCGGAGAGGGTGGGATTCGAACCCACGGGACCCGTTAAGGCCCGACAGTTTTCAAGACTGTTCCATTCGACCACTCTGGCACCTCTCCGTGGCGGAGAGAGAGGGATTCGAACCCTCGCGCCGGTATGAACCGACCTAACGGTTTAGCAAACCGTCCCCTTCAGCCTCTTGGGTACCTCTCCGCAAGCCTTTGAACAATGTCCATTAGCTATATGTGATATATTATTAAAAAGCAATTGGAAGTATAATAGATTTTGCATCTATTGTCAATTGTATAGAATAATACTATAATTTAAGTACATATGGCAAATATAGAGAAAAAATACATAGATGGTGAATATATTGGAGAAGTAAAAATGGGATGGGAAATTCCAGAGTTCCAAGATTATACCAGAGGTAAAAGTTGGTATATCATTGCCGGTATTATTGGTTTACTATTACTTATTTATTCCATTTTTACAGCCAATTTATTATTCGGTATGATTATTATTATTGCTGCAGTTACACTTGTAAAGATAGATAATACTAAACCGGAGATTATTGAGTTTGTTGTGACTACAAAAGGTATTGCAGTTGGTGGTAAATATTTTGAATATGGCGATATTGCTAATTTCTATATTGTATATAATCCACCGGAAATTAGTAATATATTTATTGAATTTAATAATGTATTGAGACCACGAATTAGTATTCCATTATTTGATCAAGATCCAATTAAACTTAGAGAGCTATTAATGAAATATATTAAAGAGAATACAGAAAGAGAAGGGGAGCCAATATCTGAAGCATTGGGTAAAATATTTAAGCTATAGTTATTGACAATACGAGTTTCGTAGAGTAAACTTCCATGTGTTTATTGGGAGTTTATTTATTTATGTCCTCATAGTTCAATGGATAGAACACAAGATTGCGGTTCTTGGGATCCAGGTTCGAATCCTGGTGAGGGCACCAGATATTATGTATTTAAAAACCGCCTGGTTTAACCAGCGGCTTTTTTAATTTTTATTTATACTTTTTGGGTCGACCCGATAGATTTTTTGCTATCGCCCCTATTTAAATGGCACGACAATAATATAAGATAACAACTTAGCACGGTGTGTGTTATTTGTAAAGCCATCTTCTTTGTCTAATTTGTAATTGTTTGCTATGCTAATATTATATGATAAATTTTTCACCAAAATTTGAAGCTCCCAAGTCTCAGGAAAATCCTGGAGAAAGACTAGGTATTTTAATGGAGAAAATTGCCAGTAAAACTCAAGCTGAATTACTCGATACTTTTGGAGATAGTGCAAGAGATTTATTAGGTGAAGATAATGCTATTAATATGCGTTCTTTTTTAGTTAAAAGTGGTGGAAATTTTTCTAAAGAAGAGGTTAAGCATGATGAAAGAATGAATCACGATAAAGAGTTATTATGGAGTGGAGCAGATAATGATAATGTTAGAAAATATTATAAAGATAAATTTGGTTGTGACACAACGGAAGAGTTACTGGCGCAGTATAAAGAAAGTAGATTAAATCATAGGGGCACAATTGTTGAGATGGCTATAACTTCAATATTGTATAAATTTTTGCATGATAAATATATTGTAATGAGGTCTAGTACTTTTGATGATTATGAGAATGGTGTAGACAATGTAATTGTTCACAAGGAAACAGGAGAAGTAATCTGCGCCTTTGATGAGGTTTATGATAGTCATGATCATGAAAGAGTAGAAGCTAAGGATAAAAAGATATTAAATAAAGCAATGAAAGGTGGAGTTAAGATTAAATATGGTTTTAGTTTAGAATCAGAGGGAGATGTAAGAAAATTAGTAAAACAGGAGATAAAGAATGTACCAGCTTTTTATTTAGCTATGTCAGATGTTCAGTTAGACGCTTTGCTTCTTAATAAAGATATTGATTCTTTAGAAAACATTAGTGATGAGGAAAGAATTGTATTTACTAAATTATTAGCCTCTTTAGAAAGTCAAGTTACAATGCTGAAGAGTAATGATATTCCAGAAAATATTTCAAGTCAGCTAGATAAGTTTTTAGAAGCATTACATAATATAACTATATAATATCTTATATAAAGTTAAAACCAACCTATTAAGGTTGGTTTTATTTTAAAGTTCTAATGAAGAGAGTCAAGAAACTTGCTTTGTATGTCATATCGTTCACAGATATAAATATAAAGTGCCAGTAAGCATATGCATAGAGTGATAAAACTCAATCCAATAATTGGTAGTGTTTCCTGACTATTTGGCAGAAAAATATTCTGTATTAATGTATAAATACAGAAGCTAATTCCCATTAAGCTTATAATGGCGAGAATTATACCATTATGTTTAGATTTTATCTGAGACATTGTAACCCCCATCCTTATTGTTAATGTAGCAATATATTATGTGTATCAAGATAGGGCTATTTTGTCAATTATATATTGTATAAACTAGTATTTTATGCTACAACTTAAATATTATGTTAAATCAAACAGAGGAAATCAAAGCTAGAATAGACCTTGTGGAGGTAATTCAAGAATATATTAAATTAACACCAGCTGGTGTTAATAATTTTAGAGCTTTATGTCCTTTTCATAATGAAAAGACTCCCTCTATGATGATATCTAAAGATAAGCAGATATGGCATTGTTTTGGTTGTGGTGAAGGAGGAGATGTATTTACTTGGTTACAGAAAATGGAAGGTATGGATTTTCCAGAAGCTTTAAGGGTGCTTGCTAAGAAGGCAAATATTAAACTGGAATATCATCAGCCGGAGATGTCTACTAAAAAGACAAAGCTATTAGATATTAATAAACAAGCGGTAGAGTATTGGCACAATCTTTTACTAAAAGATCCTAATGCTGAACCAGTTAGAAAATATTTAGAAGGTAGACAATTGAAACAAGAAACAATACTTGAATGGCAATTGGGTTGGGCAAAAGATTCTTGGGATGATTTATTTAAGTATTTAAAATCTTTAGGTTATGAAGATAAAGATATATTAGATGCGGGTATTGTAAGTCAATCTCAGAAAGATAATAAATATTATGATAGATTTCGCAATAGATTAATATTTCCAATTAATAATCATCATGGTCAACCAGTTGGTTGTTCTGCTCGTACAATGTCAGGGGAGGATGCAAAATATATTAATACTCCACAGACACAGGTATATAATAAAAGCTATATATTGTTTGGTTTAGATAAAGCAAAGCAATATATGAAGAGGCAAGACTATACAATTCTTGTAGAGGGTAATATGGATGTGATTGCAGTGTCTCAAGCTGGCACTAAGAATGTAGTAGCTGTTTCTGGAACAGCTCTTACCTTAGAACAGATTCATTTATTAAAGAGATATTCTAAAAATGTTATGATTGCCTTTGATGCCGATCAAGCAGGACAAAGAGCAGCCCTCAGAGGCCTTGATCTTGCTTGGCAAGAGGGTCTTAATGTGAAAATCATTGTCTTAAAGGCGGGTAAGGATCCAGATGAATGTATTAAGCAAGATAAGCAATTATGGCTTGATTCTATTAAAGGTGCAGTTAATATTATAGATTACTATTTTGATATAACTTTAAAAGATTTAGATTTAACTAGGGCTGATCATAAGAAAAAGGCAGCGGCTGTACTATTACCAATAATTGCCAAATTACCAGATGCAATAGATAGAACTCACTATATTCAAAAGCTTGCAAGTTTTATTGCTGTAGACGATAAAATCTTAGAAGATAAGATTAATTCACTTAAAACAGATAAAAAATCTATTACTGTAAAACAGTCTCCTCAGCCTTCTATTCAAAATATAGATACTATAAAGATGTTAACCGAAAGAGTTTTAGCATTATTATTATCAGATATTAAATTACTGGCAGATATTGAACAAAGACTAATGCCTGAAGATTTTTATGAAGATGCAGCTAGCAGGATTTACAAAGAGCTAATAATCCAGTATAATAAAGGCACTTTTGACAATAACCAGGTTAATTTAGAGGAGCTATTTAAAACAGAGCCAGAGCTATTAAAGCGATCTAATGTGCTTTTTTTACTAGCAGGTAGTGAATTTGGTAATTTAACGGAACTTGCTAAAAAAAGAGAATTAGAACAATTAGTAGATAGATTCAAGGTGGAAGGCTTAAGAGTAAAGGCTTCTAAATTAGATGAGGCTATTAAAACTGCAGAAGCATCTGGAGATGATGCTAAGGTTAATAATTTACTTAATGAAAAAGATAAGGTAAATAAAGATATTAATCGTTTATTACATTAATAATTAGTTGTAATATATTACACATGGCAGCAAAGAAAACGAGCAAGGCCAAACCCGCTCGTAAAAGGACAACTAAAAATAAACCAGCTAAAGTAGTTAAAAAAACTACTAAAGCTAAAACAACGGCTCGAAAACCACGAGGTGTTATTAAGAAAAAAGCAGCCAAGAAAAAACCAGCTGTTAAAAAGAAACCAGCCAAAAAGGCTAAACCAAAGAAAGTTGCTAAAAAGCGACCTAAAGTAAAACCTAAGAAGAAAGCAGCTCCAAAAAAAAGAGTAGTAAAAAAGAAATCAATTAAAAATATTGAAGTTGAGGAGATTTTTGTTCCTTCAGAGGATCAAATAACTTTTTTGTTTAATAAAGGACGCCTAAGGGGCTATCTTACTGAAGATGAAGTTCTATATCTATTTAGGAATATAGAAGAGTATGCAGATATGTATGAGGGTTTTCTAGATACTTTAGATGATGCAGGTGTTGGAATTATTGTTCCAGAGGGTGGTATTTTAGATAGGGAAATGAGTGCAGATAAAGACAAGGTAATTGATTTAATAGATATGTCGGCTGACTCTATTCAAATGTATCTTCGTGAAATTGGAAGGGTGCCATTACTTAAAGGTGAAGAAGAGGTAAAGCTTGCAAAACGCAAGGAGAAGAATGATATGGAAGCAAGATCACAACTTGTAACTGCTAATCTTAGACTTGTTGTTTCAATTGCAAAGAAATTTGTTGGTAGAAATTTATCTTTACTGGATTTAATCCAAGAAGGTAATGTGGGACTATTTAGAGCAGTAGATAAGTTTGATTATCGTAAGGGATACAAATTTTCTACTTATGCTACTTGGTGGATACGTCAGGCTATAACAAGAGCGCTGGCCGATCAATCCAGAACTATTCGTATTCCAGTTCACATGGTTGAAACTATTAATAAATTTCAACAGATTGAAAGAAGACTTATTCAAGATCTTGGTAGAGAACCTCTGCCAGAAGAAATTGCTGCTGAGATGGGAGAGGAAATAGATAAAGTTAGACAGATTATGAAAATATCTCAAGAAACTGTTTCACTTGAAACATCTGTGGGTGAAGATGACGAAGATAGTACTTTGGGAGATTTTATTGAAGATCATAAAACTATTACTCCAGACAAGGTTGCGGCACTTCAATTACTTAAAGATCATGTTAAAGCAATAATTGGTGAACTTTCTCCAAGAGAACAAAAGATATTAGAAATGAGATTTGGTATCGATGATGGAGTGGCTCATACTTTAGAAGAAGTTGGGCAAGAATTTGGAGTTACGCGTGAACGTATTCGTCAAATTGAAGCAAAGGCACTTGAGAAGATACAAAATCATGTAGATATGAATAAATTGAGAGACTATTAATTCTTATAGTATTTATATATATTAAACGCCGTTATACTTGACGGCGTTAAATATTTCTCATATAATGTTTCAAGCATTATTTATTCCGCGGTAGCTCAGTGGTAGAGCAGTTGACTGTTAATCAATTGGTCGTCGGTTCGAGTCCGACCCGCGGAGCCATACTAAGAACTTCTGTATATACAGGAGTTTTTTGTTTACATTTTGTTAAAACTATGGGATTATACTTCTATGAATAAAGATTATGATTTAATTGTAATAGGTGGTGGTCCAGCAGGCATCATGTCAGCTGGTAGAGCAGCAGAAAATGGTGCTAAAGTTTTACTCTTGGAGAAGAATGATAGGCTTGGAGTAAAGCTTGCTATTACAGGTAAGGGTAGGTGTAATATTACCCATGCTGAATTTAATATTCAAGCACTTATTAAGTCTTATGGTAAAACAGGAAAGTTTCTTTATTCAGCATTTAATAAGTTTGGACCAGAAGATATTGTACAGTTTTTTAATAATAGGAATCTATTAACAAAAGTTGAAAGAGGTGATCGAGTATTTCCAGATAATGCAAAAGCATATGATGTTATAGATGTATTGAAGCTATATTTAAAAAAGAATGGTGTAGATATTATATACAATGCTAATGTAGATTCAATAGAATCATCTAAGAATAAAATAGATAAGATTATATTAAAAGATGGTAGAGAATTTATTGCAAAAGAATATGCTATATGTACTGGTGGCAAATCTTATCCTTTAACTGGTTCAACAGGTGAAGGATATGATTGGCTATCTAACATGGGACATAATATTATAACTCCGAAGCCATCATTAACGGCAATTGTTGTTAAAGAAAACTTTGTTAAAGATTTGGAAGGTTTAAGTTTAAAAAATGTTGAAGCAAATGTTTACCAGGATAATAAAAAGGTGTTATCTAATTTTGGGGAAGCACTATTTACAAACAATGGTTTAAGTGGACCAATAATAATTGATTCTAGTAAAAATATTGGGGAGCTTTTAGAAAAAGGAGATGTTGAATTACAATTAGATTTTAAACCAGCACTTAGTGATGAAGTTTTAGATAAACGTATACAGAAAGATTTTGCAGAGGGAAGTAATAGATTATTTAGAAATAGTCTAAATGCTTTATTGCCTCAGAAGTTAATACCAGTTATGATTAAGTTATCTAAGATTGATCCAGAGAAGAAAGTTAATTCAGTTACTAAAGACGAAAGAAAGGGACTTATAAAACTATTTAAATACTTTCCGCTAACTGTTGTAAAGTTGGCAGGCTTTAATAGGGCTATTGTTACAGCTGGTGGTGTAGACATTAAAGAAGTTAATCCTCAGACAATGCGTTCAAGGATAGTGCAGAATCTATTCATTGCTGGAGAGGTTTTAGACTTAGACGGTCCAACTGGTGGGTACAATTTGCAGATTTGCTGGAGTACGGGTTATATAGTAGGAGAAAATTTTAATAAAGATAAAATATAGTATGAATATAGAGAATTTAGAGCAGGTTTTAGATAAAGAACCTGGGTATAGAGTAAAACAGGTAAAACAAGCAATATATGTAAATCTAGCATCCAATTGGGATGAAGTTACTGTTTTGTCTAAGGATTTAAGAGCAAAGCTTAATAAGGAAGCTCCTTTAGATATTAAAGCGGAAGCTTTTGATAGTAAAAAGGGTAATAGTAGTAAAGTGTTAATAACTCTTCAAGATGGTCTATCTATTGAAACAGTCTTAATGAAACATAGTGATGGTAGAAGAACAGTCTGTGTTTCATCACAAGTGGGGTGTCCATTAGGTTGTAGCTTCTGTGCTACAGGTCAAATGGGTTTTAAAAGAAATCTTACAGTATCAGAAATTGTTGAACAAGTACTATATTGGGCAAGAGAATTAAAGAAGCATGATGAACGAGTTTCTAATGTAGTATTTATGGGAATGGGTGAACCTTTTTTAAATTACGATAATGTATTAGCTGCTATTAGAATATTAAATGATGGTGATGGTTTAAATATTGGTGCGAGAAGAATATCTATTTCAACAGCTGGTCTTATTGTAGAGATTAGAAAATTAGCTAAAGAAGATATGCAGATTAATTTAGCTATATCTTTACATGCACCAAATGATGCTTTAAGAACAAAGTTAATGCCAGTCAATGCTAAAGTTTCCATACGAAGATTATTAAAAGCAGTAGATGATTATATTGCTTTAACAAATAGAAAGGTTATGTTTGAATATCTTCTTATTAATGGTGAGAATGATACTAATAATCATGCAGAGCAATTAGCTAAGCTTATGGATAAACCACTGTATATGGTTAACCTTATTCCATTTAATCCTACTCAAAAATATACTTCATCTTCTAAAAAGACAATTAATAATTTCAGAGAAACATTAGAGAGTTTTGGTATTGAAGTTAGTCAACGTCATGGATATGGTGGAGATATTAAGGCTGCCTGTGGTCAATTAGCGGGTAGGAAGAAATAGTATTTATTATAAATGAAAAGACCACTCGTTGAGCGGTCTTTTTTTTAATTTTTACAGGTTGATGAAATCATTGATCTTTAGTTTCAATTTTTGCCCAATGATCGGTTTATAGATTATCTTGGAGCAGCCACTTTCGGTGACTTTTTTTGTAAGCTCCTTATCTAATATAAGACCGGTAATGCATAAGATTGGAACGTCTTTATAGCTTTCAATTCCACGGGCAAATCTTATAAGATCGATGCCGCTTTCACCTGGCATTATGAGAGCCGTTGTTATGAGATCAAAATTATAGCCATTCTGTAAAGCTGTTTTTGCTTTTTCAGGTCTATTCATGGCAATTACGTTATAATTTCCTTGAAGGCTTTGCCTAAAATAGTTTAGCAGATCATCATTGGGTTCAACAACAAGTATTTGAGGTTTTCTTTCAGTATTCATTTTTTCCCCTATTTAATGTACGTTTAGTGATAAATCACCATATAATATTATCTACTTTTTGTCAATATTATTTACTTGTTTATCAGTGTTTTTACGCTATTAACAAGCGTTTGTGATGGTATATATGTATATAGTTGGTCTTCCCAATCTTCGTTTTTAATATCTATAGTTGGATCAACGCCTCTGCCTTCAATAGGCTGATTATCATCTCTAAGTGTAATACTATGAACAAGGAACATCTTATATGTTTCTTCATCTGTTATTTGATTGGCAATATCAAAGACAGCTTCAATTGTTCCCCAGCCTCTAGAGTTTGTTCCAACTAGTACTCCAACATTATATTTTTTAAGTACAGCAGACATAACTTCAGCAGAGGATTGCCCTAATTCATCTTGTAATACTACTACCTTCTTATATCTAACTAAACTAGGTAGCCAACCAACTTTAGTTTTAACTGGCTCATATTCTCCTTGATGATATGTTTCATAAGCATATTGGTTTGGTCCAATGAATGGTCCTAAGAAATATGGCATTAGATCAATTGATCCACCAATATTTCCTCTAAGGTCTAGTATTAAAGTATCTAGCTTATCATATTGATCATATTCATTTGCAACTTGTTGTAATTCAGTAAAACTAGTAGGGGACATTTTTTTAACTTTCATATGGAGAATATTGTTTGTTAACATTTCTCCATAGACTGTTGCTTCAACTCCGGACTCATTATATGTATTTCTGGCCCCTGTTTGTGTTAATGTTTCTTCTGCTCTTTGAATGGTTGCTAGTTTAGATTGAGCTTCCTGTATCTCTTCTTCTGTCTTATTACCATCTGTAATAATATTATTTAATTCATTTGTTTTTTCTTCAGCTGCATCTGTAATATCTTCAACAGTAGCATCTTCTGAAACTTCTAATTCATCATAGAGATTTGTATCCGGATCAATATTCTTAACATTATTCCAGAGCTCTGTTTCTTTTTGAGTTGTATATAGACCACTTCTACCAAGTGGTTGCAGGTTGTATAGTACAATAGTTGCTACATTTACAGTAAAGTCTTTTTTATCTTCTTCTGTCTCAATACTGTCCAGTGCCTGTTTCATCATAGATCTCATACCGACTCTATCTGAGTTAATTATTACTTCTGGTTGTTTTTCTAATTTTTCAGCAGCTTGTTTATATAGTGTAAATAATGCTTCATCTGTTATTACTTCCCAATAGTTTTCTTGAACTTTATCATATATTTCAGATAGGAATTCAATATATTTATTATCTTCTGTATTATTGACTACCTGCTCCTCCTCGATATCTATACTCTGGTATAGAGCTAGTCCAATAGCCCCAATAGCTATTATTAAAACAACCCAACCAATAAGGGTGAGGATTCTTTGAGATATACTAATACTTTGGTGTAGTCTTTTCATTGGGTATAGTATAATATAAAAGAAGTATTAAATCTATCATATGGAGCCAAAATTACTAACATTATGTATGTTAAAAGAAGGGAATAAGATTCTTTTAGGTATGAAGAAACGGGGTTTTGGCGAAGGATGGTTTAATGGTTTTGGTGGAAAGCTTCAAGAGGGTGAAAGTTTAGAAGATGCCGCTTATAGAGAAATGCATGAAGAATCTGGAATAAAAGTATTAAATACAAGTAAGAAAGGTATATTATATTTTGATTTTGTCGATGATAAAGAGAAATTAGAAGTGCATGTATTTCAGATAGAAGAGTATGAGGGAAAGCCCATTGAATCTGAAGAAATGAGACCCGAGTGGTTTGAAATAGATAAGATACCTTTTGATAAGATGTGGCCAGATGATATTCATTGGCTACCTATGTTTTTAGAGGGATATTTATTTAAAGGTTATTTTGAGTTTAATGATAATCATAAGATGCTGTCACATAAAGTTAAAAAAGTAGATAGTTTAAATTAATGGAAGATATTATTAATACAATTAAAGAGGGTGGAGTAGCTGTATTACCAACAGATACTTTGTACGGACTTCATGCAAGTGTTTTTAATGAATCCGCAGTAAGTAAGATTTATGATTTAAAACAAAGAACATCAAGTAAACCACTAATTATTCTTATTAGTTCTTGGGAAGATTTAGATAAGTTGAATATACAGATCAGTGACAATGTAAAAGCTAAACTTAATAAGTGGTGGCCAGGTTCATTAAGCGTAATACTTCCTTGCAATGATTCTAAACTTGAATACTTACACCGTGGTACTAATTCACTTGCTATTCGTTGGCCAGATTATCCTTTATTGAATAATATCTTAAAAGAAACAGGACCACTTGTTTCTACAACAGTAAATATTGAAGGAGAGGCAGCAGCTGAAAGTACAGAAGAAGCCGAGAAGTTATTTAAAGATAAAGTAGATAAATATTTAGATGATGGTCCAAGGTCTGGTACTCATTCAACTTTAATACGGGTGGATGGAGATAATATTGAAGTATTAAGAGAGGGAGCAGTTAAAATATAATGAATAGACTGGTTAATATAGATATAATAAAATTCTTATCCATTATCATAATGGTTACTGATCATATGATATTGGTATTAATGGACGTTCAGTTAAATGCATTACAAACTTTATTCTTCTCATTTGTGCCACTTTGTCAGATGGGATTTTTAATGTCTTCTGGTTATTTAATGGCATATAGTTTTAATAAAGAAAAGTTCAATAAATATATATTTAGAATAGCCTTGTTTGTAATATTGTTTGTTCTAATGACAATATTATCTAATGAGCAAATAATAGCCTCTGGTTCAATATTATTAAACTTTGCTTTAAGTACAGCTATTAGTCTATTCTTTTTATATAGGAATAAGATAAGAGATCTTATTTCTTTTATGGCTATATTATTTGGACTAAATATTGTATTTCAAATATTAACAGCTAATGGTATAAGAGTTTTAAACGACGTGATGGCTAATTATCCATATCCTGTTAATTCCTATTCATTATACTTCTTTTTAGGTATTATATTGTTCTTCTATAGAGATAAGATTAAACATATATTTACTAATTCTTTAGCTAAATGGCTTGTAATAATATTATTAATTCTTTATCCATTCATATTCGCATATGGTATCTTTGTGAATGATTATAGCTATTACCAACATCTACCAATATTATTACTTGCTTCTGGTTTTATTGGAATATACTTTTTCTATACTTGGGAAAAAATTAAATTACCAAAGATTATTCATCAGGGGATAATAAAGATAGCAGATGCACTATTATACATCTACGTTATTCATTATATTATTCTATTTGGTTATTTAAAGGGTATGAATCTTAATTGGTGGCAGTTATCTATAGCTGTTATTATAATAATATTACTATCTATTGGTATAAGGCAGTTTGTTTCCTATTTAAGAGCTTCTTCTAAAAGATTAGCTAAGACTTGAGACTTCTTTTGATCATAGTTATCTTCACAAAACTTTCTGGTCTTTATTACCAGTTCTTTTTTATTTAATAAGGTATAATCTATACAATTCATTAAAGCAACACTGTCTAAATTTTGAAGTAATAGATTCTTATCAATTCCATTAAGTATTTCTGGCGTTGCACCAATATTTGTACCAATTACTGGCATACCACAACTCAATGCTTCTATGGTAGATAATCCTAATCCTTCATAGGCTAGAGTTGGTAGTATGAATATATCTGCTGCTTTATAGTAATTTATTAGAGTAGACTCTGGCAGCCTGCCTAGTAATAGTACTTTATCTCCAAGTTTAAGTTCTTGTATTAAACTATTTAATTCATTTTTTAAATATCCATTACCAATTATTAATAGTTTAATATGTGGATGTTTTTTAATAATGGCTGGAAAAGATTTAATTAACCATTCTAATCCCATTCTAGGTACAAGCCTTCTAACTGTTATAGCAATAATATCTTTGGCTTGAATATTAAAGTTATTTCGTAAACTATTTCTATCTTCTTCAGGTTTGAATGTTTCTAAATCTGCAAGGTAGGGGATTTGTTTAATCTTGCTACCTATTCTATTGAAGTGTTTTTTAATTAACATCTCAGAGAAGTTTGAAAATGCCCAAATCTGTTTTGCTTTAAGTAGCAATTCATTCTCAATATATTTTGTGTATTTAATATAGAAGGGTTTAATAATCTTACCAAGTGCTTTATTCCTATTCTCAAGATCTAATCCTTGATACTTAGTTTCTAAAGCTGTTGAAGCATGAAACATATATATGTAGGGAATATTCTTTCTTAAACTAAGGAAGGCTTTACCAATATATGGATGGTGAATAATTGCTAGATCAAAGTCTATTGAATCTGTAATTTTTTTAATAGCTTCTTTACCTTGTTTTAGATCTGTTAAACTTTTATACCTATTACCAGTATATTCAATAATCTGCATATTTTTACTTACTTTTGTTTCATTATTTCCCCCATTGGTAATAATAGTTACATTATATTTTAAGTTAGCAAAAGTCTTAGCTTGTTGCCAAGCTACTTTTGCAGATCCACCTATTTTATCTGGATATAGTTCTTGAGTTAAAATTAGTATGTTTTTCATAGCTAAAATGTAGCTTATTTTAACATATTTGACAAATGGTTCACGTCTGCTAATATGTGTATTACCAATGGAGGACAATCGTCCTTTTTTGTATTGTTCTTTAATGTGTTGAATAGGAGGGATAATAATGGCTGGTTTTGAAAATAATGATGATAGGGTTAAGATTTTGAAATCTTCCGTGACCCCTATTATTGAGAGGTTAGAAGCAGGCGATAGTCTATCGCCCGACGATTCAAGAGCTATATTGATTTACCTAAGGGAAATGCTTCAGTTTATTAACGAGCTACACTTTCAAGTGAAAAATTTGAAAGAAATAACTTAGTACTCATTGTATTATTAGGAGTGGGGTGCGTAGCTCAGTTGGTAGAGCACTTTCCTGAATTGATCGTAATTACTCCCACTTTGTAGCTTATTTTAAGAAAGCGATGCCTAAACAGGTGTAGAGTTGAGGAGAGTAACCTCTTCAAAGTAGTGCGTGAGCATTATAGGGTTAAGTAATTGTAATCATGGTAATCATTAAGATTATGGTGTTAAAACCCAGGAGTGAGGTCATTGGTTCGAATCCGATCGCATCCACAATATTTTAACTGCGAGAGTAGCTCAGACGGTTAGAGCGCCTAATTGATTTTGGATTAGGAGGTGGCCAGTTCAAATCTGGTCTCTCGCTCAAATCAGAGGGTGGAGCAGCCTGGTAGCTCGCCTGGCTCATAACCAGGAGGTCGCTGGTTCGAATCCAGCCCCTCTTACAATAAAGAGATAGCATTAAATGCTATCTCTTTTATTTATTATGGAATATACATATAATACATTTATGAAAAAATATATTTTCATCTTATTATTTCTATTACCCTTTGTGGCACATGCTCAACCCTTTGTTGATGATTTTTTTGAACCTGAAATATTTAAGGCTAAGATTGTTGAGGTGGTGCATGAAGAAGATAAGAGTTTGGAAGGAGGATTGAGTATTGTACAACAGAATCTATTATTAGAGGGCATAGAGGGCGCTTGGAATAATAAAGAGTTTAATATTAATACTATAAATGATATTGAGGCTATTAACTCATATCAATTTGAGGTGGGTGATAAGGTTATTGTTAGCTATGATATAGATTTTGATGGAAATAATAGTTTTTACATTATAGATAGTGTTCGGCATGGTGCCTTATTATATATTTTTCTTTTATTTATTATAGCTGTATTGCTTGTTGGCAGATGGAAAGGATTAAGATCATTACTTTCCTTATTATTTAGTTTTTTAATAATTTTTTATTTCATAATTCCTAATATATTTAATGGCAGCAATCCAGTGTGGATAGCATTGCTTGGGGGATTATTTATATCTCCATTCATAATATATTTCACAGAAGGTTGGAATAATAAATCTCACGCTAGTTTGATAAGTATATATATTAGTCTGTTAATAACAGGATTGCTTTCTTGGTTTTTTATAAAATTTAGTAGCTTGTCTGGAGTTAGTGAAGAGTTGATGTTCTTGGTAGGTAATAGCAGTGTGGTGGATTTTAAGGGACTGCTGTTGGCTGGTATAATTATTGGGTCATTAGGAGTATTAGATGATTTAGTAATTAGTCAAGTTAGTGTAGTTAAAGAAATTATTGGCCTGGATAATTCTCTTAGTAAAAAAGAAATATACACGAAGGCTAAGAGAGTGGGAGTTTCTCACTTGGGTTCTATGACTAATACATTATTTCTAGCATATGCCGGCGTTAGTTTGCCATTATTGCTGCTATTCTATATACAGCAGCCTCCGCTTATGACAATTGGTGAAGTTTTGAATTCAGAACTTATTGCTACAGAGATTATTAGAACATTGGTTGGTAGTATTGGCTTGGTGCTGGCCATGCCTATTTCAACAATATTGGCTATAAAGTTTTTTAAGAAGTAATTTATATTTTTCCACAAGAAAACGGGTATTTACCCGTTTTTCTATTTAATATATAATAGTAATCACTTGTGGAAAAAATATGATTAAAATCAAAGATTTAACAAAGAAATATGATGATTTGGCTGCTGTAGACAATATCTCCCTAGAAATTAAAGAGGGGGAGATTTTGGGCTTTTTAGGGCCGAATGGAGCCGGTAAAACAACTACAATGAAGATATTAACTGGATTCATGGCTCCAACCTCAGGAAGTATAGATTTTGATGGTTTAGATATTATTGAAGATAGTATAGCTATTAGAGAAAAGATTGGTTATTTACCTGAGAATAATCCTTTGTATGAAGATATGAAGGTGTATGAGTATTTAGCTTTTATGGGCAGGGTTCGTGGCATGAAGAGAGATCAGCTATTAAAGAGAATGAAAGTTATGATAGAACTTGCTGGACTTAAATCTGTATTAAAGCAACCAATAATGGAATTATCTAAAGGGTATAGACAGAGAGTTGGGATAGCACAAGCTATGCTTCATGATCCAGAGATATTAATATTGGATGAGCCTACATCTGGACTTGATCCTAATCAAATTGTTGAGATTAGATCTTTAATTAAAAAATTAGGTGAACAAAAGACAGTGGTGCTATGTTCACATATTATGCAAGAAGTACAAGCTACCTGCGATAGAGTTATTATTATCTCTGAAGGTAAGATAGTGGGACAGGGTACTCCAGCAGAACTTACAGCTGGTGTTTCTGGTAATGATGCTATGTATGTAAAGATAAAAGGTAATGAGGGTGTTATTTTAGAAGAAGTTGTTAAATTAGAAGATGTTATTGAAATTACTAAAGCAGATAAAGAGTCAGAAGATATTAGAGGATATAATTTAACTATTACAGCAGGTAAAGATATTCGTGAAGAATTATTTAAACTTGCAATAGATAATAATTGGTCAATTCTAGAGTCAAGAAAAGAAGCAGCATCTTTAGAAGATGTATTTAGAAAATTAACTAAGAGCTAATGAGGTGGCAAACTATTAAAGCAATATTGAAGAAGGAATTTGTAACCTATTTTAATTCACCAATAGCATATATTTTTATTGGTGTCTTTTTAGTTGTTTCTATGTGGCTTTTCTTTCAAGATTTCTTTTTATTAGGACAGGCTACTATTCGTGGTTATTTATCATTATTACCTTGGATATTCTTATTCCTAACTCCAGCTATTACAATGAGATTGTGGTCAGAAGAAAAGAGATCTGGAACAATTGAAGTATTATTAACATTACCCGTTAAAGATAGTGAAGTAGTAATGGGTAAGTTTTTATCTTCATTAGCATTTTTGGGTGTAAATTTACTATTATCTCTAACATTACCTATTACAGTAGCAATAATGGGACCACTTGATATTGGACCAGTTATTGGTGGTTATTTAGGAGCCCTATTCTTAGGAGCAGCTTATTTATCTCTAGGACTATATATTTCATCACTTACTAGGAATCAAATTGTAGCTTTTTTACTTGCTATTGTTGCAAGTTTCATATTCTTCATAATTGGAAGCAATATGGTAGTAGATAGTGTAAGCTTGTGGCTTGCTAAGATTTTAAGTTTTATTGGCCTTGGTTCACATTTTGCAAATATTGCGAAAGGAGTACTAGATTCAAGAGATGTTATATATTATGTAACCTTTATTGCATTCTTCCTGTTTTTAAATACAAGATCATTATCCTCTAGACATTGGAAATAATATGAAGTTTAATAAAAAACAATTCTATAAAGCGAGTAATACAGTACAGATACTAATAGTACTTGGTATTTTAATTGTAGTTAATATTTTATCTGTATTTATTAATGTTCGTTTAGATATGACAGAAGGTAAAGATTTTTCTATATCTAAAACAACAAAGACCATTGTTAAAGAATTAGATGATATTGTTACAGTTAATGCATATTTTACAAAAGAATTACCTGGTAGACTTATTCCTTTAAAGCAACAAGTGGAGGATATATTAGATGAATATGTAAATTATTCAGGTGGTAAAATTTCAGTTAATTTTATTGATCCATCTGGCGATAAAGATTTAGAGCAAGAGGTTATGAGCTTGGGAATACCTCCAGTACAATTTTCTACAATTGAACAAGATAAGTATGAAGTATCTAATGGCTATTTAGGTATAGCTGTTTTATATGAAGATAATAAAGAGATAATTCCAGTTGTACAAGATACAGCTACTTTAGAATATGAGCTAACTAATGCCATCAAGAAAGCAACGAGTGAGGAAAGTCTAACAGTTGCCTTTGCCACAGGTCATGATGAGCTTAGTAAGGAAGTAGACTTTAAATCTGTTGCAGAGTATTTAGCAAAGCAATATGAAGTAGTTGAACAAGATTTATCTACAGGTGAATTTATTGCAGGTGAAATAAAAACATTAATAATTGCGGGACCTAAGACAAGCTTTACAGATACAGACCTATATATTATTGATCAGTTCTTAATGAGAGGTGGTAGTGTTTTAGCATTACTGGATGGTACAGAACTTAGTGAAGGATTGCAGGTAACCCCACTTTCAACAGGACTTGAGAGATTACTTGAAAGTTATGGTATGAAAATTAATACAGATTTAGTATTAGACATATCTAATGGCATGGCTAGTTTCTCATCTGGTTATGTTCAATTTATGACTCAATATCCATTCTTTGTTAAATCAGTGGGGCAGTATATGAATCCAGACTCAGTACTTGTTAATCGTTTGGAGTCTGTAATGTTTCCTTGGGTAAGTTCTATAGAAGTATTGGGTGAGTCTTCTGAAGGAACTACTATTTTTGATCTTATTAGAACAACAGAACAAGCTTGGAATCAGACGGAGAGCTATAATTTAGATCCTCAGCAAAGATTTGTCGCACCAGACAGTGAGAAGTCACAATTTACATTAGCGGCAGCTAAGTTTGGTGCTTTCGCTAGTTATTTTACTGGTAAAGATATACCAGAGCTTGGTGCTGAGCAATCTGCAGACAATATAGCTAGTAGTGTAGATTCAAGATTAATTGTTGTAGGTGATGCAGATTTTGCTACAGATTCATTTTTAAGACAAAATGGAGAGAATTTAGTTTTCTTTTCTAATTTGGTAGATGGTTTAACACAAGATATGGATTTAATTATGATTAGGTCTAAATCTGTGACAGACAGGCCACTTTCTGAAATGTCTTTTGCCATAAGACAGCTTGTTAAATATATAAATATATTATTACCAACATTAATTGTTATTATATACGGTTTTATTCGTTCATATATTCGTAGAAAGGAATCTAGAAGAGATGTTATCTAAAGGAGAAGATAAGAAGAAGGTTGTTAAAACCAATATTGTTCTAGGAATAGTGTTGGTTGTTTTAATAATATTAGCTGCAATTGTTATTCTAATTGTAAATTTAGATAGGTCAGATAAGTCTTTTAATAATATTGAGAAGAGAGTAGATACTATTGAAATTATAATTAGTGATGAAACTAATATATTAGCATTACAGTCAGATCAATGGGTACTTGCTAATTATAATAATCAATTAGTAAAGCCTGAGAATATTACAGCAGTGTTTACTGCTTTAGAAGATTTAGAAGTAAATGATATTGTTTCAAGTAATCCAGCTAAGCAGAATATTTATGAGGTTGGAGAAACTGGAATTAAGGTTGTAATGAAATCTGGTGATAAGATTATTCAAGATTTTATTGTAGGTAAGAATGGTCCTTCATGGCCAAGTTCATATATTCGTTTCCAAGGAGAAGATGAAGTATATTTAGTAAGAGATATGCTATCTCAAATATTTGGCATTCCTGAATGGAGAAATATGACTATTATACAGCTGAGTAGTAATTTAATTAGTAGTTTAAAATGGAGTAATGGACTTGAAATTATAAAAGAAGAAGAGCAGTGGAAAGTTGTGTCTCCTAGAAGTTTAGATATTGAAGAGACAAAAATTAGTACAGTATTAAGTAATTTAAATAATTTAGAAGCAATAGATATTGCAGATATAAAGGCTTGGGATTTAAAGCAAGAAGACGCTAGCTTTATATTAGAAGCATCAACAACTGATACTAATATTTATAAATTAGCATATTGGTATCATGAGAAAGAAGAAGGAGATTATGATTATTATGTAGTAAGAGAAGGTGATGATAATGTATATATATTATCTAAGTATATTGCAGAAAATATGGAGAAGAAGATTGAGTTTTTAGAAAAGTAATTTATCAATATTATATTTTTTTATTAATCGGGTTGGCCCGATTTTTTTATTGACTTTTACCGTATTTTGTATTAACTTGAAGGTGCTATGTTTAGTTTTAAAAAGAAGAAAAAGAGTAATAAATTAGTAATTATATTAAGTATAATTGTTGTTTTGTTTGTCCTTACTTTCTATAGTCTATGGACTCTTCGCTATGTTGTTTGGCAATTGGATGAGCTTGGTGATATTGTAGTGACAATGGCAGATGATTTCAATAGTACTAGTCCAGAACTTAAGTCTGAGAAATTAATGGTGGCTAGAGCTATCATTGGAGATATTAAAGATCAGCTGAATAGATTAAGATTTGTAAGACTTATCCCAGGTTTTAGAGGGGTTTATTATGATATTAGAGATGGCTTTGATCAGGGGGAACAAATATTCTTTAATTTGAATCTCTTAAATGATGAGCTTGCAGATATTTATGATAATGGTACGGATGGTAAATCTATTACATCTTATTTATTAAGTGTTGAGCCTGAAGATTTAAACTTGAAGATAAGTAGAGTATCTATAGTACTTGAGAATATGGAGGATAATCTAAGTATGCTTTCTAAGGATATAGATAGCTTGAGTAATGCATGGCTTTTAAGATCTCAGAAAGAAACAATGACAAAGATGGGAGAGGGTATTAATGCATTTGCTATAATTTTAAGTAAAATGAATGAATTGATAGATATTGGACCTTCATTACTTGGCTATCCTGAAGAAACAACTTATCTTTTACTATTACAGAATGATCATGAAATAAGGGCAACGGGTGGATTTATTGGTAATTATGGAATATTAACTATACACAATGGTAAAGTTAAGAATCTATTCATTGATGATATTTATCATTTAGATAGTGAAGTTATTGGAGAGCTTGAGATTGATCCGCCATTACCAGTGCGCAAATATTTAGGAGTAAAATATTGGTATATGCGAGATAGTAATTGGTTTCCAGATTTTCCTACCTCAGCAGAGAAAGCTATAGAATTTTATAGATTAGAGGGAGGTAGTGAAAATATAGATGGAGTGATGGCTATATCCCCAAATGTTATTAGTGACTTTTTAACAATTACGGGGGATATTATTTTAGAAAATGTTTTGTATGAGCCAGATAATTTTACAAATATATTACAGTATGAGGTTGAGCAAAATTATGAAGCAAGAGGTGCTAGTCATTGGGATAGAAAAGATATTATTTCAGAGCTCGCAAATATACTGGTAAGTGAATTCTCAAGCCTACCACTTGATAGAATGTTTAGCGTTGTAGATATTATATATAATAATTTAGATAGTAAGGATATTCAAATTTATTCATTAGATTATTCTACTCAAGAGTATTTAATAGATAAGAAGTGGGCAGGTGAATTAAGAGAAGTAAATAAAGATTATTTAATGGTTGTAGATAGTAATATGGCAGCATATAAGACTAATCAATATATAGATAGAAGTATAGATTATCACGTGCAGAGAATTAATAATCCCGTAGGTAAAGATTATATTATTGCTACTGTAAAAATTAATTACGATCATTCTGGAAATTTTTCATGGGATACAACTAGGTATAGAACATATACTAGACTTTATGTACCTGAAAGTTCTGTTTTAATATCTTGGTCGGGTACAATGGCAGATGATAGAACTATAGAACCTGGTAATGTAGATATATATAAAGAGAAGGGCAAGACAGTATTTGGATCATTTATTGCAATTGAACCTGGAGATACGGGAGAATTAATTATGCAATATAGATTACCAGATAATATGCTTGAGAGTTATAGTTTTACCTACCAAAGACAAGCAGGAATGGATGATAATTTATCTGTTACATTATTTAAAAATAAGACCTTAAATATGGCTATTAAATCAGATATAGAATTAAGACCATAATATTCCTACATTAGTCTTGACAATGACGTAATTATAGTGTTAATATAACTCTTCACATATAAGCAAATTAGAGTAAATATGACACAAATAAAAAGGCTAAGATTACACAAAAATTTAATATATAAAATAACATTAAGCGTTATTGTGCTTGTAGTAGTTGTTTCATTGTTTATGCCACAACAGTATCGTGCTCAAACTAAGCTACTTATTATACAACATCAATCATTGTCGCTTGACGCATATTTAGCTGCAAAATCTGCAGAAAAAGTAGGTAAAGTATTATCTGAGGTTGTTTATAGTAGTTCCTTTTTCGATGAAGTATGGCAGGCAGGTTTTAATATCGGAACAGATTGGGGTGAAACTGCAAAAGAAAGACGAAAGATGTGGGCAAAGAGAGTCGATCTGAATCAAATACCACAAACATCCTTAATTCAAGTTAATACTTATCACACAGATAGAGTAAGTGTTGAGAAATTAGTCCAAGCTATGATTTATGTACTTGTAGAGAGAGGGTCGCAGTATCATGGTGGTGGTGATCAATTAGAAATAAAATTAGTCGATGAACCAATAGTATCAAATTATCCGGTAAGGCCTAATTTGTTACTTAATGCACTGGCTGCATTATTAATTGGTTTGGTGATTAGTTTTGTTTATGTCTATCTGAAACCAGGTAAGCATAAATCTACAGAAAATCAGATGTCTGGCGAATATGTGCCTCAGGCAGATATTCAAGAGGGATCAGCGAATAGCTATCTAACACCAAAAGAGTAGATTTTCTACTCGGCACGTTGACAATATAAAACTAAAACAAGGAGGAGGTCATGAAGACTTTAGCAAGAATTTTTATGGTCCTGGTTTTGCCTTGTGCAATAACCTTGGGTCAAGCTCCGATTGAAGTAATTGACGGTTTTAACTGGCCAGATCCTGTTGCAAGGGAAATGGCACGAGTAACACAAACTGTTAATCAAACTTCAATTGCGTCTTATGCACAAACTGTAGATGCAGGATACAATACTGTTACAAAGGAATTTGTGAAGTATCCGGTATTACCTAGCGGTTATGATGTGAATATTTGGCGCGTAGATCATGATAATACTAGTTATTATTTGATGACGCATCGAAATGATTGGTATTGGACCAGTCGTTCAGAACTGGAAAGACCAAATAAAGTTCAGGCTTCTAGCCAGTCCGAAATTTACGGTTTACCCGAAGCATTCGGTGATAAGTTGGCTGTAAAGTTTCAAGCTAGCTATTGGGACTCCTATGGTGATGAATCAAGCTTACGAACCAAAATGGGTTTGTATACAGACGTGAAGATTCATCTTGGGATTATTCCTGGTTACTTTGAACTTCGTCCTGGTTTTGGACTAAGCTCACTGCAAAAGTCTGCAGATAATGGATTGGTAGATAGTTATAATGCTACTAGAATTCGTCTGGCAGAGTATTGGCAGGTAAGGCTGTTTGGTTCGGATTGGCTGCGACTAGAGTCGTATGCTAGCTTTAGCCAATATTGGCCTGAATCAGCAGATTATGATCAGAAATGGTCACTGTACAGCAAAACGTCCTGGATCTCTCCAAGGTCTTCGGTTGGTCTTTTTAGACTAGCCTTTACAAACTATCAGACCCAGCCGAGTACAGGTGAGTGGGGTTATAGTGAAGATAGGTTGCAGATTCTTTATTCTCCAAACAAAGCGCCAAAGTTATTCATAGGCGTTGAGCCTATTATTGGCGGTCGTTGGGAGAATGATAGTGACTGGGAAACCATTACCAGGGATAAACCTGGTAGTTTGTTGATAGCTACAAGTATTTCTGGTCATTGGTTGGAGCTTCGCTACGGCCAATTACAGAAGAAATCTGGGATGCTTGGTGATTATGAAGTCACGAAAGAAAAGCATCTATCATTAACCGTTAACGCCAAACTCTTCTAGGAGGAAAGCATGAAAAAGATGATGATAACACTTTTGGCAGTTGTGTTGGCGTTGGGAGGTTGTTCCAAATCATGGGAAGACAACCTGACCGGACCGAGCTCTTTGCCAGATTTAGAAACAAGCCCCATTCTGTCATTAATGCTAAGTAAGTCAATTCCTGACAGCGCTTGGTTTAAATCCAATATGTGGCTGAATGCTGATAGTACTGGTACCGTGTATCAGGAAGTTCAGTTTTCTGACACATTGCAGATAGTGACAATAGTAAGTGAAAACAGTTCTTACAAAGGTCGCGTTAGCAGTGATGGCGTAGTTTATTTCACTGGATTTACCATTGGCGATGTCGAGCCAACTCATTGGACCTTGGCTGAGAATCAGGGACCGTGGTTTTGGGGAGACGTTAATCTTTCTGGTAATTTCGTTCAAGAACTAAACAATTTGGCCGACACTGTTGTGATTCCGATTGGAGTTTATGCGCCCCAGGGAGGTTCATATTACTTCAATGGAACGGGTACGGATTTTGACAATCGTTCAATTCCATGGAATTCTGATCTGAATCATTATCACCTCAACCTCACTACTTTGCCGGGAAACCATAAGTATGATTGGTGGGGGTCGAGTGTAGATTCAGTCAGTATCGGAGATGTTGTAATCTACGATATTAGCGGAAGTCATATTCGTTTTGAAGTTGTTGACTCAACACACATAACATTATTGGACTCGTTGTCTGGTAGTTATGAGGTGGGGTGGTCTGATACTTCTGGAGTTGATAGAGTGGAATTGATGATTTCTGACAATTTGGGAGACAGGTTCTATGAACTTGTCGACCAGGCTGGAGAATGGACTCGTCAAGTTGTGCTACCTTCTGACTCGTTGATTTATTTGCGGGTTGAGGCAGACGGCACGCCGCAATTTACTAATGTTGTTGTTTTGAATACAGAACTTCATCATTTAGTGGAGCGTGATTCAAGCCAATATTGGTTTGAGTTTCAAATAGTAAACAGTAACATTGTTCAAGATTCGAGCAATGTCATCGCAACATTAAATTTCAATCCTTGAGGAGGACAACATGAAGACAAGAGTATTATTGACATTGCTTTTTGCAGTGATGCTGATTGTGGGCTGTGATAAAAAAGAGCACACCTACAATTATCAGTCAGTTGATGATCAGATGGCAGAGCTGCAAAGGCAGAAAAACGCGGCTGAGCAGAAGATTGAACATGAATCTGGTTCTGATCAAAACCGGGCCACAGCAAGAGCTGTTGAAACGGAATTGAAGCCTGAATTCGCTGAAGTCAAAGAGGTTGTTGAAGAGACCGCGGGCAAGACCCAGGCACGTGTCAAAAAGGAATCCAATGATGTTGGGAAAAAGCTAGATGCTTTATCTCGAGAAATTAAGGAACTTAAGAAACAAGTGTCTACTCCGGCGCCGGTTCGAGAAGTTGTAATCGAGCGAGTCGTAGCTCCATCTACATCTTCGAAGCAAGAATCTCTAAGTAAATCATCGGCATCTACTGCTAAGGCAGAGCAACCACCAATAGGTAAAATGAAGATTGTGGTTGAGGGGTATTCAGGTAGTGGTCATGTTTGGGGTCCAACGACTAGCTGGACAATAAATCAGCAGCCTATTACAAATGGTGTTGGTGCATTTCCTGTTCAGGAGGGTCTGGATTTACCTGTAAATGGCCGTGTTGCTGATAAGTTCTTGGATAAGGTAGTTTCAGAAGGTTTGGGTTCAGTTAAGCTTATTGATAGCGCTGGACTCGAGTATGTCTTTAAATCCACTGATATCAGGAAGAATGAAAAAGACCAATATAATCTGTTTTACAGCTATGTAGATGGTCAATTTCGATAACTACAAAACCGAAAGACTCGTTGAGGATAATCCTTGACGAGTCTTTTTTCTTTTGCTAAGTTTAAATGAAAACAAAAACAGGAGGAAAGAACCTTGAAAGTAAAAATAATGCATTGGCTATCATTAGGGGCCTTGTTCTTATTGTTATCAAGCTGTACGTGGTTGTCAGTTGCCAAGAAGGAGATTGACTGGCGGAAACAGCCCAAAGCGGATTTGTCAGCTGTCGAAAATTGGGTAACATATTATGGACCTTATAAGGCGAATGATATAGTTTCCGAGCTCAACCGTTATGATATGGTGGTTGTAGGTTGGATGGATTGGTCTCAGCCAAAAATTAAACAGCCTATCGTTCTTCAATATTTGGCAGTTGCTGAAGCTGGAGAGGGTCATCGTCGACATTATGACTGGCTTGATGAAATTGACGAGACTTATCGTCTGTTTGATAATCCAGACTATCCAGGTGCTTGGATTATAGATATTCGTAAGCAGGAATGGCAAGACTTGATTGTAAACAAAGCTATTCCATGGACAATGGATCATGGCGGACGCGGTCTTATGCTAGACACATTTGGGAATATTTCCTTGCATCTAGGTAATAGACTTGAATATCGTCAAGCTGCAGTCCAATTGGCTAAGCGGATTCGCGAGACTTATCCGAATTTGGCAATCCTTGTGAATGAGCCGGGTGATTTATTGCCAGATATATATCAGTATATTGACGGAGCTATTTTCGAGCAGTATATGGCTGATATAAATACTGGAGAGCTGTATACGCAACCTAGATCGAATTGGGGCAATTCTGAAGTAGAAAGAGCTCAACAAATTCGTGCAAACTTGCCACCAGAGAAAAACTTATTATTATTAACCTGCGACATGGTTAAAAATAATAGCGCTCATGAGTCGGCAGTATGTGTGAATAGGGCGTTGTCTGATGGCATGTTGCCAAGTTTGACGCCATATAGTTCATTAGGAGAGCGATATCAAACATTATCAGATCAGTATTGGTTGATAATGGATGATTAGCAAGAAGTAAACAGGAACCTTGTCGCATAGTTGACAAGGTTCTTTTTTTATGGTTAGATATGGTTTAATAAGGGAGTAAATAAATGGGAGAAAAACAAGCAATTAAAGGCAAATTAAGACTTATAACAGGTATTTTATGTGCCGTTGTTTTATTATATCCATTTAATCAATTTTATTGGAATTATGG
>JADHUR010000018.1 GCA_016784445.1 Patescibacteria group bacterium | reverse complement strand
CAATAAGACCAATTTTCTTAATCTCTTTCTTATGCAATAAATACCAATAGGCTCTTTTTAATTGCTTGTCAGATAAGTTTTGCGTTGGATTATCCATATATATGTATATTTTACCTTTTTACCCCATTATTGTCTATAAATTAAAAACCCGCCTTAGATTTAACTAATGCGGGCTTTTAGGTTTAATTACCAATCAAAAAGAAGAGCTGGCTCATGAGGCCAAAAATGATCATTCGTTTCCTTATAACCAGCACGCCATTCAATTTCACCTTTATAGCGAAACATATATGGTACATACTGTCTTCCCGGTTTACCACCCATAAGAATAGTGCCCCAGAAAAAAATAGAATATCCATCAAATGACTCTGGAATAATTTCCTGATGCTCTAGCATATAGAAAAGATAATTTGCATCCATACACTGTCTTTTCATCAGTACTTTTCTGAGCTCCCGTCCATCTATTCCATTTCCAGTATTTTGGCTGCCAAGTAAAAACAGCTCATAACTTTCTGGAAGAATCGGAGGACTATCTATGCCAGCCTCATCAATAGAATTCCCATTTCTAAAAACAGATAAGTTCTCTGGCACTTTTAGCTGATCAAGCCTGTTAAACACCTGAGGGCCAGATTCTATTTCAGCCAAACCACGTAAATAAAATAGTATCTTAACCATTTTCTTTGCGTCACTCAACTGCTTTAAATCCTCTGGCCTATAACCAACCTTACGTGCTGCTCTTTGAATCTCAGCAGCTTGTGTTACACCGAGTATGAGATTTTCTTCCTTCTTCATCTCTGTCTCCTTGTTTTTCGCAACTGTGTCCACCGTTGAACTGCGTTGCATATAAAAGAACAATTTATCTTCAATAATACAACCTTGAATCAAAAACAGCCTTTTGTCAACCCTAAGTAGCCTTATTCAATTATTCTATGTTATAATATGTTTGTTATTAACTATATAAAAATATGCTAGAAACATCAAAAGATCTATTAAATATTGTCATCGCTTTCAGTGTTCTATGGTTTACAGTATTTATGTGCTGGTTCATCTACTATATCGTTATGATAATTAAACGTGTAGCAGATACTACCGATCAGCTCGCTAGAATGGCTGGCAATGTGAACGATTTTTTTGGAGAAGCAAAAACTAGGCTAAAAAATGCTACATCTTATGCTCCCATAGTTATTGAAGGTATAAAAAGTTTAACAGAGTATTTAAAAGATAAGCAGACGGTTCCAGTTAAGAGAAAACCAAAAAAAACAAAATAATTAAACCAAACTAAATTTGTATTTAGTAGTTTAAAAATTTTATTAACTAATATTATCATAATTGGGTTATGCCCAATTTTTTATTCAAATATATATGTCTTTTGTTCACCTACATACACATAGCCACTATTCTCTATTAGATGGTCTTGGCACAATAGATAAACTTGTTGCTAAAACCAAAGAAAGTGGAATGCCAGCCCTTGCTCTAACAGATCATGGCGTTATGTATGGTGCTGTAGAATTTTACCAAAAGATGAAAAAGGCTGGCCTTAAACCAATTATTGGTGTTGAGGCATATATAGCTCCAAATAAACATACAGATAAAAGGCCCAAGCTAGATGAAAAACCATATCATCTAGTTCTTCTCGCTAAAAATAATATTGGTTATGCAAATTTACTCAAATTAACATCCATTGCTCATATTGAAGGATACTATTATAAACCAAGAATAGATTGGGAATTACTCGAACAATATAAAGAAGGATTAATTGTTTTAACAGCTTGTTTTGGTGGTGAAGTACCAAGAAATATTAGACATGGTCATAAAGATAAAGCTATTGAAGCTATTAAAAAGTTTAAAAATCTATTCAATGATGACTTCTATCTTGAATTACAAGATCATCCAAGTCTAGAAGGATCTGCTGAACTGAATAATACTTTAATTGAACTATCTAAACAATTTGATATACCCCTTGTTGCTACAAATGATATTCATTATGTAAATGCTGATGATGATGAAGCGCAAGATGTACTTCTTTGTTTACAAACAAAACGTAGACTATCTGATACAGATAGAATGTCATATATGGGTGAAGATTTTTCATTCAGATCAGCTGATCAAATGAAAGAAAGCTTTAAGCATATTCCAGAGGCTATTGAAAATACATTAAAAATTGCTGAAAAATGTAATATTGAATTGGATTTTGATACTATTCATTTGCCACATTATGAATTACCAGACAATAAGGATGCTGATGAATACTTAAGAGAATTAAGTATTGAAGGTATAAAGAAAAGATATATAGCTGAAGAGATGCCAGAAGAATTGCAAGAAAGAATGGACTATGAATTAGATATTATTAAAAAAACTGGCTATGCTTCATACTTCTTAATTGTTCAAGACTTTATCAACTGGGCTAAGAGTAATGGAATTATGGTGGGACCTGGTCGTGGTAGTGCAGCTGGTAGTTTAGTTTCCTATCTTGTTGGCATTACAAATATTGATCCCCTTCATTATGAATTACTGTTTGAAAGATTCTTAAATCCAGAAAGAATATCTATGCCAGATATCGACATAGATTTTTCAGACGCAAGGCGTGATGAAGTTATTGAATATGCAGCAAATAAATATGGTAAGCAAAATGTTTCACAAATTATTACCTTCGGAACACTTGGTGCTAGAGTTGCTATTAGAGATGTCGGTAGAGTAATGGGATATAGTTATGGCTATTGTGATAGAATTGCAAAACTTATTCCAATGTTTACAGATTTAAATGGTGCATTAAAAGATATTCCGGAGATTAAGGAAATGTATAATAATGATCCAGAGGCCACTAAATTAATAAATATGGCTAAAAAGGTTGAGGGTGTTTGTAGGCATTCCTCTACTCATGCTTGTGGAGTTTTAATAACAGAAAAAGCTTTAACAGAGTATGTTCCTATTCAATATGCTTCCTCCTCAGATAAATCAATTGTCTCACAATATTCACTACATCCTGTTGAAGATCTTGGACTACTTAAAATGGACTTTCTTGGTCTTAAAAATTTAACTTTAATTGAAACTTCTGTTGAGATTATCTCTAAAACAGTTGGAGATATTATTGATATAGATAAAATACCATTAGATAATAAAAAAACATTTAGTATATTTAAAAAAGGAGACACAACGGGAGTCTTTCAATTTGAATCTTCTGGAATGAGAAGATACTTAAAACAATTAAAACCTAATGAGCTTGAAGATATTATTGTAATGGTTTCTCTATATCGTCCTGGTCCTATGGAACTTATCCCAGACTATATTAATCTAAAGCATGGTAAAAAGAAAGCAATATACCTTCATCCAAAATTAGAAGAAATACTTGGTAAAACTCATGGCATTATTATCTATCAAGAACAGATTATGCAAATTGCTAGAAAACTTGCTGGATTTACATATGGCCAAGCAGATGTGCTGCGTAAAGCTGTAGGTAAAAAAATTAAGAAATTAATGGATGAACAGGAACAAAAACTAATTAGTGGTATGGTAAATAATGGTATTGATCAATCTGTTGCTAAACAAATTTGGCAATTTATTCTCCCATTTGCTAGGTATGGCTTTAATCGTTCACACGCTGCTTGTTATGCTATGATTTCCTATCAAACGGCCTATCTTAAAGCTAATTACCCTGCTCAATTTATGGCAGCTCTTTTAACATCTGATTTACATAATACAGATAAAATCTCTATGGAGGTTGCTGAATGTGAAAAGATGGGTATCAAAGTATTACCGCCAGATATTAATGAAAGCTATAGAATATTTACCGTTGTTATGGATGAGGACTTTAAAACAAATCCACGTATTAGATTTGGACTTGAGGCTATTAAGAATGTGGGTAATAATATTGCATCTGTAATAATCTCAGCACGAAAAGAAGGTGGCGTGTTTACTTCTTTAGAAGATTTCCTACTCAGAGTCAAGGATAAAGACCTTAATAAAAAATCTCTTGAGAGCTTAATAAGAGCTGGTGCTTTAGACAGATTTGAAGAAAGAGGTACATTACTTAATAATATTGAAAAAATATTAGAATTTGTTAAGAGAAATAATACAGAAACAAATCAATCAGATTTATTTGCTGGAACAAGTATAGATAGCAAACCAACTTTAATTCTTGAAGAGGGATTACCAATAGATAAACAGACGCAACTTGCTTGGGAAAAAGATCTTTTAGGTATATATATTTCAGATCATCCAATAAATGATTATAAACAATATATTGGTCATGACTTTTCAGATGCCCATGAAATTGCTCAAGGTAAAAATAGACAAGTTGTTAAAATTGCCGGTATTATTTCTGGTATTAAGAAAATAATTACTGGTGCTGGTAAGCCGATGCTATTTGCTACCATAGAAGATCAAACCGGTTCATGTGAAATAATTGTATTTACAAATACTTTAGATGAAACTAGAACATTATGGGAAGATTCAACTCCCCTATTTATTGAGGGCAAGATTTCAAATAAAGATGGGCAAAACAAAATAATATGTGAGACTGCTAGACTATTAAATGCTATGCAACCTGCTCAAACTAAACAAAAGATAAAGCAAATAAATATTATACTACCAGCTCAACTTAAAAAAACTATTGTAGATAGATTAAAAGATTTATTAAAAGCCAGCAAAGGAACTTGTCCTGTTATAATTAAGACTGAAGATAATAAAATATTATCAGATAATATTACGGTCAAAGCAAGTCCTGATTTTATTAGCAAGCTCCAAAGATTAATTCCTGCTAGTAATTTACATCTAGACAAAGACTAATAAATATCTTATAGTTAAACTATTAAATTTAAGAACTATATATAAAAATGGCAACTAAAAAAACAACAAAACCAAAGGCAAAAGCAATAAAGGTAACTGTAACTAAATCCAGGCCAAAAGCTAAGACTAAAGCTAAGCCTGTAGAAACATCAGAAATACAGCAACCAACTTCCTTACTAACTAGTCAATCTATACCTAAGGTTTATAGAAAGATTATTATCTTTAGTATATTACTTGTAATTGTACTTGCTGTTTTAGTTGTTCATTATTCATTAGCAAAAGCTTTTATAACTATAACCCCTGAATATTCAGATCATGATATATCTTTTTCAGCTCAAATAGTAGATCCCGAGCAAAGTGATTTAAATATTGAAGAGAAGGATTATTTAATTGGTAGAAAACTTGAAACTGTTTTAACTAAATCTGGTACATTCACACCACCGACATCAATTACTCAAGGAGATAAAGCTTCTGGTGAGATCACACTTATTAATAATTATAGTAAAGAACAAACGCTAGTTGCTACAACAAGATTACTTGCTGCTAATGGTAAATTATTTAGATTAACAAAGACTGTTACAGTTCCCGCTGGCTCAAAACTAACAGCAATAGCAAGAGCAGATGAAACTGGAGATGAATACTTAATTGCTGCTACAAAGTTTACTATTCCAGGACTTTGGGAGGGTTTACAAGATAAAATATATGCTGAAAGCACTGGTGCAATGAAAATGCAAGAAGAGACGCATCATTTAATTACAGCAGAGACTATAAATGCAGCTATTACGAGTTTAAAAGATCAAATACTAATAGATGCAATTGCACAATTCCAACCACAATTAAGTGGTAATGAATATATTAATAATGATGCTTTAATTGTACAAGAAATAAGACGTTCTACTTCAGCTAATATTGGTGAAGATACTGAATCATTTGATGTTGAACTTGAATTGTCTATTAAAACAATCACATATGACGAACAAAAGCTTCTAACAAAGATTGAGAATGATATCAATGTACTCGCTGAACAGAATCAAGGACTAATTAATTTCTCTAATAATGATATCAATGTATCTATTAGTGAAAATGAAGAAGTTTTAAATGGAATTATTGGAGTTATACAAGGTAAATATAAAATTCAACTTGCTAATCCAAATATAGATATGGAACAGATTAAAGGTAAAAGCCCTGATGAAGCCACCCAATATTTAACAAATCTATCGGGAGTCTTGTCAGCCGATATATCATTATCCCCTTTCTGGCTTACAAATATTCCAGATTTAGATAATCACATAAAAGTAATTTTGAACAAATAAATATCTGGCGATTGCTTGGTCTACCAAACCAAGATAATACATGCAGCTAAGTACTGCCTAAGCCAGCTAAAGAGTGTCCTTATAGTATTTTAAGGAAATTAGGGTGGAACCGCGGAATAATCCTTTCGTCCCTATACTGCTATGATATAATAGTAGTTAGTGATGCAAGGATTTTTTTAATTATTATTACAATAAAATGTCAAAAGATAAATTAGAACTAATGCGCCATTCATGTGCCCATTTAATGGCAGCAGCTATTGCAAAGCTTTATCCAGAAGCTAAATTTGGTATTGGCCCAGTAATAGAGAATGGCTTCTATTATGATATTGAAATACCCGGATATACTCTTTCAGAAAATGATTTGCCAAAGATAAACAAACAAATGAAGAGGATAATTAAAGATAATATTGAATTTAAAAAAGAAGAGATGACCATTGAAGATGGTATTAAACTTTTTGAAGATTTAAAACAACCATACAAAGTTGAACTATTAAAAGACTTAAAAGAAAAAGGTACTACTAAGATGGATGACAGTGAAGCTGAAATAATGCCAGATAAATCATCTAAGATATCTATATATAGAACAGGTGAATTTGTTGATCTTTGTCGTGGACCTCATGTAAATTCTACTAAAGAATTAAAGCTTAGCTTTAAATTAGATAGATTAGCTGGTGCATATTGGCGCGGCAATGAAAAGAACCCAATGCTTACACGTATCTATGGCCTTGCTTTCCTTGAGGAAAAAGAACTTGAAGAATATCTAGAAATGATGGAAGAAGCTAAAAAAAGAGATCATAGAAAATTAGGTAAAGAATTAGAACTATTCCACATAGATGATATGGTAGGAAAAGGTTTGCCATTATGGCTTCCTAAAGGAACAATAATTAAAGATGAAATTGAAAACTATGCTAAAGAGATGGAAAGTAAATATAATTATGTAAGAGTTACTACTCCACACCTTGCTAAAAAAGAATTATTTGAAACATCAGGTCATTTGCCATATTACAAAGATGATATGTACCCTGCAATGGAAATGGATGATGGTACATACTATTTAAAAGCTATGAACTGTCCTCATCATCATATTATCTATAGACATAAACCACATAGCTACCGCGAGTTACCAATTAGAATAGCTGAATACGGTACAGTTTATAGAAATGAATTATCTGGAACACTTGCTGGACTTCTAAGAGTCAGAATGCTTTCTATGAATGATGCACATATCTATTGTAGAAAAGATCAAATTAAGGAAGAATTCAAAAGTGTTCTTGCTTTAAATATGGAGACCTTTGAAAAGTTTAACTTAACAGATTATTGGTTTAGATTATCTAAATGGTCTCCAGATCATACAGATAAATATATTAATGAACCTGAGAATTGGGCATATGCAGAGAATGTAATTAAAGAAGTTTTAGATGAAATGAAGGTTAAATATACAGAAGTAGATGATGAAGCCGCTTTCTATGGTCCAAAATTGGATGTTCAATTTAAATCTATCATTGGTCGTGAAGAAACAATGTCCACTATACAATTAGACTTTGCTGCAAGATCTCGTTTTGGTCTTAAATATATAGATCAAGAAGGAAAAGAAAATGAAGAGGTATTTGTTATACATAGAGCTCCCCTTTCTACACATGAAAGATTCGTAGCCTTCTTACTTGAAAGATATGCAGGAGTATTCCCTATTTGGCTTTCCCCTGTTCAGATCTCACTCTTACCAGTTGGAGCTGACCATAAAGAATACTGTCATAAACTTGCAGAAAAGTTCAAAGAAAGTAATTTTAGAGTTGAAGTAGATGATGCCGATGAAACAATTGGTAATAAAATTAGAAAAGCTAGTGGTCAAAAAATACCATATGTATTAGTTATCGGAGATAAAGAAATTGGATCAGATAAATTAAATGTTCGTATGCGTGGAAAAGATGAATTGCTTGAAATTACAGAAGTAGAATTTATCAATAGAGTTAAAGATGAAATATCTAATAGAAAAGATAAGTAAA
>JADHUR010000017.1 GCA_016784445.1 Patescibacteria group bacterium | reverse complement strand
TTTATTTGCATCCATGATTTTAGCATCTACAATTTCTCCAGCAGCTTGAATGGTTTCAAGATTTTCCCATGCTTTTTGATGACCAGCATATCTAAATGACAATTCTAGTTCACCATTTTCATTATCTAGCTCTACAACGGTAGCAGATATTGTATCTCCAATTTTCAAATTAGAAGCATCACCAGATTCGTCTAGAATTTCTTTTCCACGAACTACTCCAGTGTGAATACCGTCAATATCTAGTAAAACTTCATTTTTACCAATAGTAACGACTACTCCTTCTATTAATTCACCAACTTGTGGCACTACCATTGAATTTTTCTCTTTATCCAAAAGATCTGCCATTAATGTTGAATTTTGTTTTGTGTTTTCTGTTAGTTGATTAGACATTTAATGTTTAGTTTAACCCAAGATTTAATATCTCAAGCCCCCTA
The DNA here is from genome assembly GCA_016784445.1 of Patescibacteria group bacterium. Lineage (GTDB taxonomy): Bacteria > Patescibacteriota > Patescibacteriia > UBA1558 > UBA1558 > BS150m-G51. The sequence goes on along the minus strand of JADHUR010000017.1, from coordinate 8,173 downwards.
ATATATAGGGTTTATTAATTAATTAAGCCTAAGTAGCTTACAATATTTTCTTAATTTTGGCAAGGGTCTAAATTCCTTAGTTTTTTCCACTTTTTATACTCAATATATGGCATATTTTCACTTGATTTCACCCCTATTTTGTGCTAAAATAAAGTAGATTTAAGACTAGTTTATGAAGTCTGTTTTTAGTTAATTTTTAATAAATAATCAATTCTATGCATATATATTGGTATGGACAAACAAGTATAAAGATTCAAGATAATGGCGTAACTATTGCTATTGATCCATATAAAGAGGCAGCTATTAGATCTCCTCGTATGGCAGCAGATATTCTATTGCTAACATCAGATAAATTAAAGTCAGCCGCATCAGCTATTAGTGGAGATAAGTTTACAATAGACTCACCTGGTGAATATGAAGCTAAAGGTATTTTTATTAATGGAGTTTCAAATAATGGTAGTGGTCAAACATTTTTCTTTTTAGATATTAATGGTTTAACAGTGGGACATCTTGGAAATATTTCTAAAGGTGAACTTTCAAGTAAACAATTAGAGATGTTTGAGAATGTAGATATACTTCTAATGCCAGTTGGTGAAGATGCAAAGATTTCAAGTAAACTTGTAAATCAAATTGAACCAAAGATACTTATTCCAATGCTATATAAGATACCAAAAGTTAAGGACAAGTTAGATACATTAGATAATTTTACAAAGCAAGTTGGAGTCAAAGCAGAGTCTATGGATAAATTAGTTATCAAGAAGAAAGATATTCCTCAAGAAGATATGCAGATGATAATTTTAACACCTCAAAAATAATGAATAAAGAGCAGCAAGCAAAAAAACAGCAGATGATACTTATTGTTAGTATTTTTTTAGCTGTTATAATTGTTGCTTGGATAATATCTCTCGAATTTACATTGTTTAATGCAGATAAAAATGAGGGGGATGGTTCTGTTAAGAATATACTTAATAATTTGGAACAAAGTGTCGAAAGTTTTAGCAATGATATCTCAGATAATGATGTAGACTTTAGTGATATTGTAGATAATTTGAAAGATAGATTTAATGAAGAGAAGAATAATGTAGAATCTATTACAGAATCTATGATTGCAAAGCTAAATTTAGCCAAATTAGAATCATGGCAGGAATATTCAGATGATATGATAGAGTTTAAGTATCCACCTGATTGGACATTAGTAAATGAAGAAAATATTATAAGTTTAAATAAAGAGGGCGAAGATATTTTAAGTATTACAGTATATACAGATTCTTCCCGGTTACCAGACAATATTAATTCATTAGAATTAGTTGAATGGCTTGATGAACAAGTAAATAGAGATTTGGGAATATTTATGGGCTATTCATTAGAAGTAATGGATACTGAACTTGAAATATATAGTGTAGATTTTAAAGAAGATACAAATATAGCCCGTGTATATTGGGAGAATGAGGGAGCAGTATATAGTGTGGATTATATATTAGATGAAGAATTAGATTCAATAATAAAATTAATAATTTCAACGATAAAATAATGCCAGCAAAGAAAAAACCTATAAAGAAAAAACCAATTAAGACTAAAGGAAAGCCAGTTGCTAAAGAGGAAAAAAAGTTAGAGAGAATAGAGGAACTTCCTATAGTAACTGAGATGGAAACATCGTATTTAGATTATGCGATGAGTGTTATTGTACAAAGAGCTTTACCAGATGTTCGTGATGGTATGAAGCCAGTACATAGACGTATTCTATACGCTATGTGGAGCATTGGGCTAAAAGCTGGAGCAAAGCACAGAAAGTCAGCAACAGTAGTTGGTGAAGTTTTAGGTAAGTATCATCCACATGGTGACTCGGCTGTATATGAATCTATGGTTCGTTTGGCACAAGATTTTTCAATGAGATATCCATTGGTTAATGGCCAGGGCAACTTTGGTTCCATGGATGGTGACTCGGCTGCTGCTATGCGTTATACAGAAGCAAAGCTAAGGCCAGCCGCTGAAGAAATGCTTTATGATCTTGAAAGAGATACTGTAAACTTTATTCCAAATTATGATGGTTCTCAAAAAGAGCCATCTGTATTACCAGCCAGATTACCAAATCTATTAATGAATGGTACTATGGGTATCGCGGTTGGTATGGCTACAAATATACCTCCACATAATATTACAGAATTACTTGATGGTATTACACATTTAATAGACAATAAAGAAGCAACGGTAGATGAATTGATGGAGTTTGTTACAGGACCAGATTTTCCTACTGGTGGAATTATATATAATATTGATGAGATTAAATCAGCCTATGCTACCGGTAAGGGTTCAATTGTAATTAGAGGTAGAGCTGAAATAGTAGAGGATAAGAAAGATAGATTTAATATTATTATTTCAGAGATACCATATCAGGTTAATAAGGCTACAATGATTGAGAATATTGCAAATCTAGTGAAAGAAAAGAAGCTTGATGGTATTAGAGATTTAAGAGATGAATCAGATAAAGATGGTGTTAGGGTGGTGATTGAACTAAAAAAAGATGCATATCCAAAGAAGGTTTTAAATGCTCTATATAAACAAACACAATTACAGACAAGTTTCCATGTAAATATGTTAGCTCTTATTGATGGTATACAGCCAAAAGTATTAACACTTAAAATGGTTTTGGAAGAGTTTATTAAACATAGACAAGAAGTTGTAAAAAGACGTACACAGTTTGATTTGAATAAAGCAAAAGATAGAGCACATATATTAGAAGGATTAGTACTTGCTCTTCATGATATAGATAAAGTTATTGCAATTATTAAGAAGTCTAAAGATAGAGAAGAGGCTAAGAAGAATTTAGTTAAGAAATTTAAACTAAGTGAAATTCAAGCTTTGGCTATTTTGGAAATGAAACTGCAACAGCTTGCAGGACTAGAAAGAGTTAAAGTAGAAACTGAACTTAAAGAAAAGAATGCACTTATTAAAGAATTAACAGCAATACTTAAAGATCCAAAGAAGATTCTATCTATTATTAAGAAGGAATTAAAAGAACTTAAAGATAAATATGGTGATGAAAGAAGAACAAAGGTTATAAAGTCTGCTGTTGGTAAATTCTCTGCAGAAGATTTAATACCTAATGAAGCTACGGTTATTATGGTTACAAGAGATGGATATATTAAACGTATGCCACCAGATACATTTAGAGCTCAGTCTAGAGGTGGTAAGGGTGTTATTGGCCTTACAACCAAGGAAGAAGATATGGTGGAGCATTTCTTTACAACTAATACGCATGCAGATTTAATGTTCTTCACTACAAGAGGTAGGGTATTTAAATTGAAGGCATATGAAGTACCAAGTGGCTCAAGACAAGCTAAAGGTCAAGCTATTGTAAACTTCTTACAACTTGCTCCTGAAGAAAAAGTATCTTCAATTCTTTCACTTGACGAAATGTCTTCATATAAGAATCTAGTAATGGTTACAAATAATGCCTTCATTAAGAGAGTATCATTTGAATCATTTTCTAATGTTAGAAGATCTGGACTTATTGCTATTAAATTAAAAGAAGGCGATGCTCTTCAATGGGTTAAACCAAGTTCAGGTAAAGATAATATTGTAATACTTACTGCTCATGGTCAAGCAATTAGATTTAAAGAATCTGATGTCAGGGAAATGGGTAGAGCAGCAGCCGGTGTACGCGGCATTAGACTTAAAGGCGATGATACAGTTGTTGGTATGGATATTTTAGATAATGGTACAGTTGGTTCAACAGAACAATTACTTGTTGTTATGGCTAATGGTTATGGTAAGAGAACAAAGCTTAATGCATATAAGATACAACATAGAGGTGGAACTGGCATTCGTACTGCTAAGATTACAGACAAGACAGGACCAATTATTAATGGCTTTATTGTAGACGCTAAACGTGAAAAAGAAGATATAGTTATTATCTCAGAAAAAGGTCAGGTTATTAGACTTAAGATAAAACAAGTTAATGTAATTGGTAGAGATACGCAAGGTGTAAGACTTATGAAGTTTAAGGATAAAGAAGATAAGGCTGCTAAATTGACATTCGTATAAAATAAACATAAAACACCCCTGGATATCCAGGGGTGTTTTTTGTATATATCTATTTTATATAATCAAGTGGATTTTTTCTAACTCCATTTACTTTAACCTCATAATGAATATGTGGTCCTGTTGACCAGCCAGTTGAACCAATAGCTGCAATAATATCTCCTCTGGATACAGATTCGCCTTTTTTAACATATAATTTAGATGCATGAGCATAAAGTGTTTCAAGGCCATTACCATGGTTAATTATTACATAATAGCCATAACCACCAGCATTCCAGCCAGCAGTTGTTACTTTGCCACTCTCTGAAGCATAGATTGGTTGCCCAGTCTTATTACCAATATCAAGTCCAGAATGACGCCATTTATAATATTGTGTAATACGTCTAGAGTTTGTAGGCCATAGTAATTTACCACCACCATCTGTAGCTGGTGAACTAGCTGGTTGTGTGAATACGCTAGCTATAGTTCTTGTTGTTGGAACATATGTACTAGGCTTAATACCACCCGGTATCATAATTTCTTGACCAGCTATAATATCATTTACAGAAACCAGTTTATTAAACTCCACAATCTCATTAAGATCAGACTGATATTTTTTAGCAATAGACTCAAGGGTATCTCCCTTTTTAATCTTATAGGCTAGCCCATCTACCGGAGGTATTTTAAGTTTTTGACCAGGACGAATAGTGCTATAGAAACTCAAGTCATTTGCCCATAATATAGATGAAATATTTAATTCAAACTTTTCAGCAATTGTTCCTAGAATGTCTCCACTCTCAACAACATATTCAATCGTTTCAGATCTCCTGGTTTGTATAAGTGATGGATCGCTAATAGAAGGTGCTTCAAGGGCAGAATCATCAGGTGTAAGTATAGCCAGACTATCTTGCCACGATGATGGCATATCTGGTTCAATAATAAAATCATTCTCACTTAAAACTTCATCGTCTAAGAAATGTTCAGTAGTAGGAATATTACCAATAATAGGTCCTTCTGTAATTTCTTCATTTTCTTCAAAGTCTTCACCAGTTGTTGTTAAAGAATAGATTAAAGAATTTTTACCAAATTGTTCTGGTGTAATATTTTTGGCTTCAAGTCCTTGCCAGCCTGTAAGTAATACAAGTAATATTAATATTGAATAGGAAAAATAGCGAGAAAATATTTTATAAATTTTATCTTTATTCCTATATAATTCTTTAAGCCAAAAGATAGCTTTTCTAAAATATGAATAGACTGGAACTATTATTATTTTAAATAAAAGACTTATTAGTAAAACGATTGGTTTTGTTAAAAATAAAAAAGCTTGCTTTAAACTCCTTCCTATAAAAAATAAGAACCTTAGCAAAGCAAGAATTAGTTTAAGACCAAATTGTTTGAACCGTAAAGTTATACGATTAATACCCTATAGTTATTAGTTTTTTGTTCAAAGTATTTTGAGCAACCAGCTGAAAACTATTAAGTTTGTAACGATGTAAAATATACCCTATTTAGTGCTTAGGGTCAATATATATCCTAATTTTTAGTTGATTTTACCCTATTATTCTGTTAAACTGGAGTAGTTATTAATATATAATTATGGATAAATATAATCATAAAGAAATAGAGCCAAAGTGGCAAGCAAGGTGGGAGGAATGGGAGATAAATAAATGTGATGACAGTTCTAAAAAAGATAATGTCTATGTTTTAGATATGTTTCCCTATCCATCTGGTCAAGGATTACACGTTGGTCATCCAGAAGGATACACAGCTACAGATATATATTGTAGGTATTTAAGGTTTAAAGGAATGAATATTATGCATCCAATGGGATGGGATGCATTTGGACTTCCTGCTGAGAATTATGCAATTAAAACAGGCACTCATCCAAGAGAGACAACTACTGCTAATATTATTAATTTTAAGAGACAAATAATGTCGCTTGGCTTTTCATATGATTGGTCAAGAGAAGTTAATACTACAGACCCAGGATATTATAAATGGACACAATGGATATTCTTACAATTATTTAATAAAGGGCTTGCCTATGAAGCGGTGGTGCCAATTAATTGGTGTCCATCATGTAAGACGGGTCTTGCCAATGAAGAAGTTGTTCAGGGTAAATGCGATAGATGTCATGAAATTGTAGAGAAGAAAGATATGAAGCAATGGATGCTTGCAATTACAGAATATGCAGATAGATTGCTTAATGGATTAGACGTACTTGATTGGCCAGAATCTATTAAAGCTATTCAAAGAAATTGGATAGGTAGATCAGAGGGTGCTGAAATTAATTTTAAAATAAATGAAGATTATTCATTGAATGTTTTTACAACCAGGCCAGATACTTTGTTTGGCGCTACATATATGGTGGTAGCTCCTGAGCATGAAATGATAGAAAAGTTTAAAGATAGTATTGAGAACTATACAGAGGTGTTTAAATATATTAATAAGGCAAAGAATAAGTCAGATTTAGAAAGAACGGATCTTGCAAAAGAGAAGTCTGGTGTTATGTTAAAGGGTCTTAAGGCTATTAACCCTGTTAATGATAAGGAGATTCCAGTTTGGGTTGCAGATTATGTATTAATGTCTTATGGCACTGGTGCTATTATGGCAGTCCCTGCTCACGATGAGAGAGATTTTGAATTTGCTAAGCAATATGATTTAGAAATACTTAAAGTTGTTGATGGTGGAGAAGAAGAATTATTCTCAGGAGATGGAATTGCAGTTAATTCAGATAAATATGACGGACTTACAACTGTTGAATTTAAAAAGAAGATAGTTACTTGGCTCGAGAAAGAAAAACTAGGAAAGTCAGCTATAAACTATAAATTAAGAGATTGGGTGTTTTCTAGACAAAGATATTGGGGTGAACCAATCCCGCTTATTCACTGTGATAAGTGCGGAATTGTTCCCTTATCTGAGAAAGAATTACCACTTACATTACCAGAGGTGGCTAAATATGAGCCAACAGGTACAGGCGAGTCTCCTCTTTCTGGTATTGCAGATTGGGTTAATACAAAATGTCCAAAATGTAATGGCGCTGCAAAGAGAGAGGTTAATACTATGCCACAATGGGCAGGTTCTTCATGGTATTGGTTAAGGTTTATTGATCCAGATAATGATAAAGTATTTGCAGATAAGAAAAAATTGAAAAACTGGTTACCAGTAGATATGTATGTTGGTGGTGCAGAACATGCTGTCCTTCATTTACTATATGCACGTTTTTGGAATATGGTTTTATTTGACTTGGGACATGTTCCAGTTGAAGAGCCATTTAGGAAATTAATCAATCAAGGATTAATACTTGGTCCTGATGGAGAAAAGATGTCTAAGTCTCGTGGTAATGTTATTAATCCGGATGATGTTGTGGAAGAATATGGTGCAGATACTTTAAGAATGTATGAAATGTTCATGGGACCACTAGAGGATGTTAAGCCTTGGGATACAAAAGGTATTATTGGTATTAGAAGATTCTTAGATAAGGTTAATGATATTTATAATGCATATTCAGGTTATCAGAAAAATGTTGAAGATTTATTAAATGACAAGGCTATTAGAAAAGCTATAAACTATGATGAGTTATTATCTTTATTCAATCAAACGGTAAAGAAGGTGGGTGAAGATATTAGTAGTTTTAAATTTAATACAGCTATTAGTCAAATGATGATACTAGTAAATAGTTTTAGAAAGGAAAGTCTTAAGGGTGGAGAGGCAGAAGGGTTCAAATTTTTGAATAATAGATATATGGAAGATTTTTTAATTATTTTAGCTCCATTTGCTCCACATTTATGTGAAGAGTTGTGGAATAAGCTAGAGAATAAAGAATCTATTTTTAAAGAATCTTGGCCAAAGTATGATGAGAAGTTAATAAAAGAAGATACTTTTGAATTAGTTTTTCAAGTTAATGGCAAGGTAAGAGATAAACTTGAAGTAAAAATGGGAATAACACAAAAAGAAGTTGAAGAGTTGGTTAAGAGTTCAGAAAAAGTACAGAAGTTTTTGGAGGGAAGTGAAATTAAGAAAGTTATTTATGTTCCAAATAAATTAGTTAATATAGTAATTTAAATAAAAATAAAAAATGAATTTTAAGCTAATAAGAGATTATCAAAGGACAAAGATATCAAAAGGGCTTGCACTTCTTTATACAAATAGA
>JADHUR010000002.1 GCA_016784445.1 Patescibacteria group bacterium | reverse complement strand
ATAAGCAAGCATAGCAGCGTGTCCTAAATGAAGTACACCAGTTGCATTGGGTGGTGGCAAGGCAACTGAAAAATATTTCTTGCCTACATTAAGATTATCTGGATTAAACATTCCAGACTCTTCCCACTGTTTATATATGTCTTGCTCAAATTCCTGAGCATTATAGTTTTTAGCTATTTCTTTCATAGATATATTATACCTTTAATAAATAAAAAAATCCCTATCAATATAAGGACTCCATTTAGAGCGGTACCACCTTATTTCCCCATTAAATAACGGGGCTCTTAATAACAGCTATTACAGGCTTACCTGGTCAATTCTACTCATCCATAGGACTTTCCTTTGACAGCTTATCGGGGGACATTAAATCCCGATTTTTAGCGCTTTTAGATAATATAAAGTTAACATATATATTAATATTTGACAAATAATTAATACTCACGTAATATACCAATCACTGTGACGAACGATGAATCATGGAGGGACAATAATGTTGATACGTAAGTTTCAACTACTTGTGCCATGTCAACACTGCAGTCGCATGAAAAGCGGGAGAACCCGCACACGATCACCAAGATCTTTGCAACAGTCTAAAAAAGGTGAGCCGACCGGTGAAGACGGTCTAAGCGAATCTTGACATACTGTTAAGTAAAAATCTCTATTGATTGTGGAGGAACAATGCTGATACAAACGATTAAGTTGTTTGTGCCTTGTTCCAGGTGCGGTCGCAAGAGTGGCGGAAACAAACGCCAGAAATCACGGAATACTTTCGAAGTCAACCCTGGCACTTGCCGACCGGTTAAGACGGTCTAAGCATATATCGAAATCCGAGATCGCTCGAAGCGACTCAACCTGGTGCGAAAAAACAAAGTACCCTTTCAGACCCTTTATTATCAAGCAATAAGCTTTTTAACTAGACGATGAGGGTGAGCAGTCTACATCGCACTGATCAGAACCCCTGCCAAAGACAATCTTGGCGGGGGTTTATCATTTTTAGAGAATAAAAAAACTCCCATAATATACCTGGGAGTTTTTATAATACTATTAACTAATTTCAATCAATCTTTCTAACTCTTTCCTGCCTAGCTTAATCTTTACTTTAACTATTTTAGATTTAGACTTCTGTAATACATCTTGAACTTTCTCAGCCCATTCAATTGCCATGACTGTGTCCTTACGGCCAAGGTAATCATTAAAACCAATACCATATAAATCTTCAGATGAATCTACTCTATAACAATCTACGTGAGCAAAATTCTCAATCTGTGGATTATCTGGACCATATACTTTCATCAATACAAAAGTTGGACTAGTAATTACTTTTTTATACCCTAAACCTTGAGCTAATCCTTTAGTAAAAATAGTTTTACCTGCCCCTAAGTCACCATATAGCGCAACTACTTCTCCACCTTTAAAACTTGCTCCCAGCTCTTTACCAACATTTAAAGTTTCTGCTTCATTTTTAGTTTTTACACTCTTTTTCATATACCTATTATACCTTATTTTTAGGCAAAAATAAAGCCCCTTGTTTTATCTAAATAAGGGGCTTTTTATGACTAATTTTACTATAATTCTATACTAGATACGGGTTCTAATTTTTCCCATGTCTTAATTAGGGATTTCTGCTTATCTTTACTCATACTTTCCCACTTATAATACCCAGCAAGAGCTATCATTGTGGCATTATCTCCGGCATATTTCATCTTAGGGCAAAAGAATTCTACCCCAGCTCTATCTGCTGCAATCAATAATTCTTTTCTAAGTTTTTTATTAGCAGCTACTCCACCACCAATTAATACACTCTTTGCGCTATATTGCTCAACTGCTCTCATTGTCTTCTGAACAAGTACATCAACTGACGCCTCTTGAAATGAAGCTGCAATATTATTCACATCTCTTTCTCTTAATTTCTTACCTGTTACATAATATCTGACGGCTGTTTTAAGTCCTGAAAAAGAAAAATCAAAATTCTTTGAATTAAGCATTGGTCTTGGTAATTCAATTTCTTTTGGATTACCTTCCGCTGCTCTCTCTGAAATAATTGGACCACCAGGATAACCAAGATCTAAAAGTTTTGCTACTTTATCAAAAGCTTCACCAACCGCATCATCACGAGTTCCTCCAATAGATTTAAATTTACCATAATCTTTCATTAGAACAAGTTCTGTGTGACCACCAGAGACAAGAAGTACAATTGATGGAAAAATATCCCTACGATCTACTTTCAATTCATCACTTTCAAGCCAACTAGAATATAGATGTCCCTCTAAATGATTCACTGGAATAATTGGTTTATTCCAAACATATGATAGGGTCTTAGCAGTTTCAATACCAACCAGAAGTGAAGTAATAAGTCCTGGCCCATAAGTTACAGCAATTGCATCAATATCTTCTGCCTTAAATTTTCTCCCCATTGCTTCTTGTAATAAAGGAATCATAACTTCCACATGCATACGTGCGGCTACCTCTGGTACAACGCCGCCATATTTAGCATGAATATCTATCTGTGAAGAAACAAAGCTTCTTTCAATATCAATACCCTTCTTGTTTATATTCACAAGGCTGATAGCGGTCTCATCACAACTTGATTCTATTCCTAATATTCTCATAGTGTTAGTATTATATCCTATGATTTAACTTTAGTTCAACCTATTTGTCAAACAAAAGACCCCCGCATTATACGGGGGCTTTAATTTAAGCACCTTTCGTGGCTTTTTTACCATTGAAAAACATTACTAATGGCATTAATAGGATAATGACAAGTCCTGAGACAAGCCAAGCCATATCAATACTGTAATGCTTTGCAATTAGCCCAGATACAAGTAGTCCTATGCCAGATGCGCCTGTTGCAATCATATGTACAAAGGAGTCTACAGTAGCTCTTGTTTTAGATGGAATGTTTTTATGAATTGCTGTATCCACATATGGTCTAATAAGACCACGAAGTACTTCATGTCCCATAAATCCAAAGATTAGAAATCCTAAGGTATTAGACATGGCAGCAATTATCATAAATATTCCAACTACTAGACCTATGATCACAAAACCGACTTTCTGATTTGGAAATCGTTTTGTAAAAAAACGAACCAACTCATTACCAAGCATTGCTGTTAATACTACAAACACCCATACATATCCCAAATATTCTGTACCAGATAAATATTCAGAAAATTGTGGCTGCCAATACATATTAAAAGCTGCGAAGCCAAGATTGAAAACAATAGTAGCTGTTATTACCATAAACACTATCTTATGCTTCAATCCATACTTAATGCTCGTTAAGGCAATCTCTTTTAAATTCCACCATAATTTAACTTCAGATAATTGCTTTGGCTTAAAATAATCTTCACGAACAATTATTGCTGTTATAATAGCTAAACCAAGAAATCCTATACCCGTAACAATCATAGGTAGGGATAAGCTTACCGCACCAATATATGCACCAATAAGTCCACCAAATAGTGTAGCTACACTACGCCATCTACCTTCTAGGCGAAATACATCTGTTAATTCCCCAGGCCAATCATGATACTGAAGAGAATCTACCAGCCAAGCTCTAAATGCACCAGAGGTTAATGTTACAGCCAATGCAATTGTTACCTCAGCTATAACAAAGCCTATAAAGTTATCTGTAATACCATACCAAATAAATCCTAAGCCCATCACAACACTAGATAATACAAACGATACTTTCCTACCAAATAAATCTGCAATAGCACCGGTTGGTATTTCTAATACAAACACAGAGGCCATAAAGGCAACGTTCACCAAATTAACTTGTAAAAGATCTAGGCCATTACTTAACAAATATGTTACGTAAATAGCAGAGTGCAATCCCATGAACAAATGATCGATAGACATTAACCACATGTACTGTTTAATAATTTTCTTTCCCATTTTTCTGTCTCCTCTTTAATGTTCAAATTAAAAAACCCCTGAGGCACAAGACTCAGGGGAATGTTTTCGAGCAATTTATCCTTCTAATTAGAGTTTAATTGCAGTCCGTCATAATCGCTTACAACAAAGTAATCCGCCTGAGTGTGACTAATATCAATAGTCGGTGCGCAAACATAGCCAACTTTTCTTAAAAGTGACTTTGCCTTTGCAAATATGCTCATAGACTGACTATTCTGTTGTGAGTTTTGATTATTCATAATTCTATTATTTGCTCTCCTATAATATTAGACGTATGAAATTGGCAAACGTTACAGTCTAAATTAGTTTATACACAGAGCAATCCTTGACGGTGAACGAACGTTCACCTATAATATAATCATGGATAAAAAACTAGAACAAGCAACTAATAAGTTGAGAAAGTATTGGCAGAAAAATAAACATCTACCCTCTTTTTCTGAAATGGCTAATATTTTTAACTATGCATCTAAAAATGCTGTTAGTAAATTGGTAATAAGATTAAAAGAAGCAGGCATAGTTGAACAAGATAATAATGGGCATTTAATTCCAGGTGATATACTCACGTCCCTACCACTACTTGGAAATGTACAAGCTGGCTTCCCCTCTCCTGCCGAAGAAGAATTAGTAGATACACTTACACTGGATAGATATTTAGTAAATAATCCAGATAGTAGTTTTTTAATAGAAGTAGCTGGTGATTCCATGATTGAAGCAGGTATACAACCAAAAGATTTAGTTATTGTAGACAGGGGACTAACCCCAAAAAATAATGATATCGTATTAGCAAAAATAGATAATGATTGGACATTAAAATATTTATACAAAAAGGGGCAACAAGTTTATTTGCAAGCTGCCAATGAGAATTACCCTAACCTTATTCCTAAAGAAGAGTTAGAAATAGCAGGTGTAATTGTATCATCAATAAGAAAATATAAATAAAAATTAAAATATAAAAAGATGGAGTATAAAAAGGGAAACAATTTTCTTATTAAATCTTGGCCTCATGCTTTTCTGCATATTGATGCAGATGCTTTCTTTGCATCTTGTGAACAATCCCTTAATCCAAAATTAAAAGGACTACCTGTTGTAACAGGTGCTGAGCGTGGAATAGTATCAGCTGCTAGCTATGAGGCAAAAGATTTAGGTATTGGACGTGGTATTCCTCTTTGGGAAGTTAAAAAGATTTGTCCAAATGCTATTATCCTACCTAGCGATTATGAAAGCTACTCTCTAATATCTACACGTATGTTCAGTATTATGCGTAGATTCGTTCCTATTGTTGAAGAATATTCAATAGATGAGGCTTTTTCAGACCTTACTGGCATGCGTAGGCCTCTCAACTGTTCCTATCATGAGATTGGTAGAAGAATAAAAGAACAAATAGAAACAGAGCTCGGTATTACCGTATCCATTGGCATAGCACCAACAAAAAGCCTTGCTAAACTTGCTGCTAATTTGCAAAAACCATCCGGGCTAACAGTTGTACCAGGAAGGCTCATTGAAAATCTATTACAAAAAATACCCTTAAATAAAATATGGGGCTTTGGTGAAAGCACAACTAATTATTTAAAAAAATTTGGTTTAAAAACAGCTTATGATTTTACACTAAAAGATAAAAATTGGGTAAAGCAACACTTAAATAAAACTGGCTTAGAAATATGGAAAGAACTGAGAGGTGAAATGATATATGAAATAAGCAATGAAACACATGAGAAATATAAATCCATTAGTAAAACCAAAACTTTTACTCCTCCATCAAACAAAAGAGATTATATACTAGGTCAACTTATACGTAATTTAGAATCTGCCTGCATAAAAGCTAGGCGTCACAACCTTGTTAGCAATAAATTAATAATATATTTAAGGCAGCAAAACTTTCAAAGCTTTGGTGTAGAGATAAAATTAGATAAAACTACCAACTCTTCTTTACTCATAACACCGTCTCTAAAAAAAGTTTTTAAAAAAGTTTGGCAACCAAATATTATGTATAGATCAACTGGTGTAATCCTCTCTAATTTAAAAGCTAATAATAAAATACAGGAATCCTTATTTACAGATAAGATTAAAGTTATAAAAATGGAACAACTTACAAATGTTATAGATATTATTAATAGCAAATTCGGTAAACACACATTACATCAAGCAGCTAGTCTGCAAGTAAATTTCACCAGCCGTGGCAACAGAGAGGCAAAAAGTAATAAATGGACAGAACTACTTAAAGGAGAAAACTACAGGCAACACATTTATCTACCACGCTGGTCTATTAAGGCAAATTAATTTAGCAGTTATATCCCATTAGGGACAGGCCCTCGCAAACCCTGTTTAAAAGTCTAATTATATTAGACAAAACTGCCAATTAATATATATAAAACAAAGCACTCATCATTTGATGAGTGCTTTGTGGTAGCCCGTAGGGGAATCGAACCCCTGTTGCCTGGATGAAAACCAGGTGTCCTAACCACTAGACGAACGGGCCATGAAAAACTAGAAGTATTCTAATATATTTACATAAATTAGTCAAGGTTGACTATACCACTAATTATTGTTAAGACATAGGGGTAACTAATAATATAAATTATGAAAAAAATACTATTTTTATCCATTTTATTGCTAAGTATCGGCTTTGTAAGCTTGCAAGCTACATGGACGATGCCGGCTATAAATACAGCGATTAATATTAATGAAGGTTGGGAAGATCAAATTGAATTCTCTGCCACTGATAAGTATATTGTCTATACCAATTATGGTAATGACACATTTTCTCTTTATCTGTACTCAATAATTACTGGAGAAACAACACTATTAGATGAACAAACTGAAGACAAATTTAGGCCATCAATTGATGGTAATGATATTGTTTGGCAAGTTGTAGATAATAGTAAAAAATATATCACCCATTACAATATAGACTCCACTGAAACAAAAGTATATGCAATGCCCACCTCAGGCTATCATGATACTAATGCATATATTCAAGATAATAAAATATCTTTTATCCGTTGGAATTTAAACAATGGCAGTTCTTATGTAATGCTTTATGATATTAATACTGAAACTCTCTCTATAATAGATAGTCTAAGTGATGCTAAGCAAACAAATCAAAGACATTATAATGACACGGTGGTTTGGCAAGATGGACGTAATAATTTAGATGAAATATTTATTAAACAAATTATTGATGGAAAAGAAGTCATAAGCAATCTTTCAAATAATGGACTTAATCATTATTTTCCTAAGATATCCGGTAACACTGTAATATGGGATACAAAGAATTCTGTATATGCAAAAAATTTAACAGATAAATCATTACAAATTATTGGTAGTAATAGTTATGCAAATTTCTATTCTTCTGTTGACGGTAATAATATTGTTTATCAAAGTCAACGTAATGGCTCTTATGATATTTATCTATACAATTTAAAAACTAAATCTGAAATAAGACTTACAAATAGTTATCAGAACGATGAATCTCCCTCTATTAAAAATAATGTTGTAACTTGGCGCAGACAAAATACTAATGGACGCTACGATATTCATTATATAAATATTAAATCTGCTTTAGAAAAAATCTATACAGATCTTAACTTTAATTCAATCACTACAAGTGATGTCGAAATTACTTGGCCAGTACATGAAGATAAAAATTATTTAAGTGCTAAACTCTACCGTTCAAGCACAAGTGCTAACAAAGGAGAACTTATAGGCAATCACTTAACAAGCAACTCTTATACAGACACGAACTTAATTCCTGGGAACAATTATTATTACACCCTAACTTTAATCGAGGAAAATGGTTATGAGTCTACAAATTCTGAACAATACAGATATACAGCTACCAATCAAAAATTAGTCAAGCTCCATAACAGTTCAACTGTTTATTTAATAGACCAAGATAATTTCTATATGATAGCAAGTGAAGATATATTTAATTCATATGGTTTTAATTGGTCAAATATATCTATCATTACTCAGAGATCATTAGATGGCTACAATTATAGAGGCAGCTTAAAATATATAAGCGGTACTGTTATTAAAGCTAATCACGACTCTGTTTACCTTGTATATAATGACAATATTAGGGCTTTTGCAGATGAAGAGACATTTTTAAGAGCTGGATATAAATGGTCAGATATCAAGCAAATATCCCAACTTACATTTAATACATATACAATTGGTGAGAAATTAACTTTAGAAAACTTCATTCACCCAGATAATACTCTTATTAAATATACATATAATCCTGATGTGTATTTAATTGAAAACAATACTAAAAGATTAATTAGTGATGAAAATAGTTTCTATAGTCATGGCTTTAAATGGAATAAAGTAATGACAATACCTGTTTATTGGGAATACGCTACTGGTCCCAATCTATAACTTGGCGAAACATCCCTTTTTGTACTATAATATAGGCACTTAGAATTAATTAAGTGTATATGTTTAATTTAAATAAAAGTAAAAAAAACACTGAGATTGCAGACAATAATGATTTCTTTGATAAAGCTGCCGCCCAAACAGATGAAAAGTGGATTAATGAGGAAGATTATGAGGGTCAATTATCTGTAGATGTGTATGAAGATGGTGATGACATTGTTATTAAATCTACTATCGCTGGAATTAAATCAGAAGACATAGACATCTCTATAAATAATGAGATGATAACCATCAAAGGCAGAAGACAACAAAGCGACTCTGTAACAGAGGATAATTATTATTATCAAGAATGTTACTGGGGTGGCTTTTCAAGATCAATCATATTACCTGTAGAAATACAAGCAGACAAAGTTGATGCTTCATTAAAAAATGGTGTTCTCAAAATTATTCTACCAAAGGCAAAAAAATCTAAGTCTGTTTCTGTTAAGGTAAATACCAGAGAATTATGATTTGGAGATTAATAAGATTTGAAGAAAATAACGCTATAATACAAAATGAGAACGAGGATCAAATTACAATACCACATCATCTATTACCAGCAGAATATAATATCGGTGATCAGTTCTCGATAAATTTTGATAAAAATACAGACTCCGCTCCAGAAAGTAAAGAAGCCACCCAAATAATAAATACTATTTTGGAAACAAAATAATGATAAAAGAAATAACTAAATCAAATAGCTTCATGAGGTGGTTGCTAATTATAGTAACCACTTCTTTAATAACCATCTCTTTTGTATTAGCAATTGGGCTTACTTTACATTATTCATATAATAATCGTCTCCTTCTTGGAATATATGTCGCTGGACAAAATATTGGAGGAAAAACTACAGAAGAAGCTAAAGAGATTTTAAGAAGTTCAGTAGATAATTTTAAACAATCTGGCTTACATTATAATTATAATGACCACACCGTAAATCTTCAAACAGATATTACATCTTCTGATTTAGACAATATATATAGTTTAGTAACTTTCTTTCCAGATAAAACAATTGATCAATTATGGTTAATAGGTCATCAACAGGGATATTTAAAAAATTATTGGCAACAAATTAAACATCTAATTTCCCCTAGACAATATGATATTATTATTGAAACAAACAATGATCAACTAAAAGAGGCTTTAATGGCTGAATATTCTCAATTTGAAACAGCCACTCTATCAGCCCAACCAATTATTGATATAAATAATAATATTGAAATATCCACCCATAAGCTTGGTTTAAGTTTCAAATACAATGACATTATTGGCCAAACAATTGATCGAGCTAAGAAATTAGATAATAGTGCTATTGAATTACAAAGAGAAATATTCTTTCCTGCCATTACTAAAGGTGAGATCACAGATGATCACATAGCTAATTTAGAAAGTTTTCTAAATGAAAACAAATATTTAACCCTTACACATAAAACAAAAAACTGGAGCATAAGTCCAGATATATATAAGCCTTGGATTATCTTTAATAAAAAGGATCAAAAAGTAATTATTAATTTAAATGAAGTTTATATCTCAGAATATTTTGAAGAAAATCTATCACCTGCCATTGATCAAGAACCTCAAGATGCAAAGTTTGATATTGAGAACGGAAGAGTTGTAGAGTTTCAAAATAGTAGAGATGGACAAAAACTAAATATTGAATCTAGTATAGAACTTATTAACTTAAACTTTTTCAGTGAAGAAACTAGTACTTTTGATTTAATAATTATAGAACAAAAGGCAAAAATTGCAGTTAGAGATACAAATGATATGGGAATAATAGAAAAGCTTGGTGAGGGTAGGTCCAACTTTACAGGAAGTCCAAATAATCGTGTTCATAATATTCAAACTGGAGCTGATGCTGTAAATGGTTTAATAATAAAGCCGGGTGAAACATTCTCTTTAATAGATGCTCTTGGACCAATAGACGGTCAACATGGATATTTACAAGAATTAGTTATTAAAGGAGATAAAACTGTCCCAGAATATGGAGGGGGCCTTTGCCAAATTGGCACCACTACTTTTAGAGCGGCTTATGGAACTGGGTTGCCGATTGTTGAAAGACGTAATCATTCATACCGTGTATCATATTATGAACCAGCTGGAACAGATGCAACAATCTATTCTCCAAAACCTGATATGCGTTGGTTAAATGACACGGCGAATAATATTCTTATAAGAACGAGAATTGAAGGTACTGAACTTATCTTTGAATATTGGGGAACAAGTGACGGAAGAAAAGCTACAGCAACCGAACCAAGAATATATAATATTGTAAAACCTCCAGAAACTAAATATATTGAAACAACCGATCTTGAAGTAGGTGAAGAAAACTGCACAGAACGTGCACATAATGGAGCTGATGCTGAATTTACCTATACTGTTGAATATGCTGATGGTAGAATTAATGAAGAAACATTTAGAAGTCATTATGTAGCATGGCCAGAAGTATGTTTAATAGGCGTAGAAGAGGAAGAAATTGTTGAGGAAATAATAATAGAAGAATAAAAAAATACCCAATGAAGTGCAGACAAGAAAATCAGATTTGGAAATAATTTAGCGAAAAGCCGAATTAAGCCCAAGTGTGATCCCCATGCTTGTCGTGCCTGCACATCAGTGAGTACTTTGCATAAGTTAATGTAGTAGGTTAACATAGATACTATTGTTTGTCAAGGGGTGTTATTAACAATATTATATAAATCACCTAATATTAGCCAATTATACGGCAAGTATTCTTGACAGAATATAGAAAATAGCATACAATGTAAAAGCTTTTTTAGTAATATTAATAAATATATATGAGTGTACCGAAGAAACGAAGAACTAGTGGCTCAAAAGGTAAAAGAAGATCACATTATAAGCGCCCTGCAATAAATTCACAGGCTTGCCCTAAATGTGGTGCTGCTAAATTACCTCATACAGCCTGTGCCAAATGTGGCAGCTACAAAGATAAAGAAGTAGTTAAAATAAAATCTTCACTAGATAAAAAGAAGAAATAGTTTTTCTTCTTTTTTAATTATATAAAATTATGTCAAATCGACACCTAGCAAGAACCCTAGCATTACAAACACTTTTTCAGTGGGACTTTAATAATCAAAAGGAAAATATTGATGATGTTTTAAAATACAACTTCGAAGAATTTGCTATAGATTTTGACGATGATGGATTCAGTAAAGAATTAGTCATGGGTGTTGTTAAAAATATTGCAGCTATTAATAAGCTAATAGTAAAATTTGCTCCTGAATGGCCACTTGATCAAATTACAAATTCTGATCGTAACTGTTTAAGAATTGGAATTTATGAATTAAAATATGATCAAACTATTCCACCTAAGGTTGCAATTAATGAAGCGATAGAGCTTGCAAAAACATATGGTGGTGAATCTTCTGGGAAATTTATTAATGGGGTTCTAGGATCAATTTTTAAAGAAATGGAATTAAAGGGTGAAAAACAAGATATGGATGAGCTTATTAAAAAAGAAACTTCAGTTGGTGGTGTAGTTTATCATAAAGATGGAGATGAATATAAAATTGCTTTAATCTTTAGTGCACATGATAAGTGGGCATTACCTAAGGGTCATAAAGATAATGATGAGGAAGATAAAGATACAGTAGCGCGAGAAGTCTCTGAGGAAACTGGTTTAATGAATTTAACAGTAAAGAACTATTTAAGTGAAACTGAAGTAAAAATAAAAAGACCAAAAGAGACAACAGTATTAAAAACTATCAAATTCTATCTCGTAGAAAGTAAGGATGATAAAATTGTAGTTCCACAAATTGCTGAACTCAAAGATGTTAAATGGTTTAGCCCAAAAGAAGCTTATACGAAAACTGATTATGATAATGTGAGAGAGGCATTAGATAAGGCATACGAGATATTAAATATTAAAATATAATAATTAACAGTAGATATTGGTCTTTTTAAATTAACAACTAATTTCTGAAGATCAGCACCTACTCGAGGAAAACTAAATATGAGAGATTTTAAAAAGCTTGCAAATGAATGGGGTATCAAATTTAATGATTATGATATTCTTCGTCAGGCACATGTACACCGATCTTATTTAAATGAGCATCGTAATTTTGAATTAGATCATAATGAAAGGTTAGAGTTTTTGGGAGATGCAGTATTAGAATTATCTGTTACAGAATATCTATATAAAAATTATAAAAATCCAGAAGGAGAATTAACCAACTGGCGCGCCAGTCTTGTAAACGGACAAATGCTGGCTGAAATTGCACAAGTTTTAAACCTCGAAAAGAACCTTTATTTAAGTAAGGGTGAATCAAAAGATCAGAATGGAAAAGCTAGAAACTATATTTTAGCTAATGCCGTTGAGGCTTGTATCGGAGCTGTTTACTTAGATCAAGGCTGGGAAGTAGCCGATGAGTTTATTAAGAAGTATGTACTGGTAAGGCTTCCTGAAATTCTTAAAGATAAAACATATATAGATCCAAAAAGTAGTTTTCAAGAAAAATCTCAAGAACTATATAATGTCACTCCAAATTATAAAGTACTGGACGAATCAGGACCTGATCATAATAAATTTTTTCTTGTAGGGGTATATATCAATAAAGATAAGATCTCTGAGGGTAAAGGAAATTCTAAACAAGAAGCCCAAATAGACGCGGCACGAAATGCTCTAGAAGAAAAAAAATGGTCAAACTAGCCATTTATAAATAAATACTATAAACACTCTTCAGAAATGAAGAGTGTTTTTTTACCAAACAAATCTACTTACAATATTATTTCCTTCAACAATTAATCTATTATGTTCTATTATTTCACTTTTTGAATTTCCCGTATGAACACCTTTTTCCATAGAAATATTATATACCCCACTAAGAACCTGATTTAAAATTTTATCATCCTGCTGCCACTTTAAACTAATAATATCGCCCTCTATTTTCTGATCAATAAGTTTTCCATTAATCTGCCAAAATTGTTTATACTTTCTCTTGCTATTATCTGTTACAACTAAACTATTATTGTCTGACTCTACAGTTCTTAAAATATTTCCATTCAATTTCATTACAATTTTATTAATATCTCCCTCATCATGACGTATGATTTCAGCTGGACTTGCAAATAATCTCCACAGCGGTCTCCAGAAATATGACCATTTTGTCATAACAATATTATGCTGCTCTGGTGTCACATTCTTATTTTCCCAACCCATATAACCTGGAGCCACCAACCACCAACTCTCTCCTACCTTTAAAATTATATCTCCATTAGAATAATTTCTATGTAAACCCTGCCATTCTTTATTCTTAAACCGATGCCTCAACCATAAAGTTACATCATCATAACGCCAAATAGTTTCTTGATCATTATATGTACTATCTTCTGGAATATTATTAAATGTAAAATTGGAACTCCAATAATCATTCACTTCTTTAAAATAACTAATTTTTCTTGGTAGCACATTTGCTAAAGAATCGTCAAATGGTGGCTTATATCTATCTGTAGAACTAATACTCGCCAACCAATTAATATTACTAATTATTTTCTGTCGAACTTTTGCATCTTCTGTAAAGTATACATACCCAGATAATATAGACATTGAATAAAGACCATACTCGGGCCCCTCATAAGCATACCCATCTGTTAAATATAATTTATCTACGCTCTTTCTTACTTTTTCCTGTAATGTCTCCAATCTATTATCATCTATTAAATACGCTAAACTTGCTAGAGACGCATACTCTCTGGCATAGTGATTGCTATTCTTTGTACCGTGCCACATCCTTAATCGCCTATCTATAATCCTTTTTAAGGGATCTTTGAGATCATCGGGCCTTCCCATACGATCATAACCAATAGCCAGCGCCATAACAAAATCATTATATAAAACTTCACTGCCTTTTGGATTATTAAAAAAAATGCTGTGAAATGCATCTCCTATCCAATCTACAAATCTATACTTATACCCTTGATCCACTATTATTTTTTTAAACTCCACCTCATCTAAATTAATCTCATCTAAAAAACCATAGGTATAATCTCTTAAGTCTAAATAAGATGCATCTGCTATTCCACTTGCGTCAGCGCCCAATACACCACCAAAAAAAATAATAGCTAGAATTATTAAAATATATCTTAATCTCATAATTATATTATAGCAAAATAAATGAATAAAAGCTGTAAACCTGCATTGAAAAAACACCGAAATAATGCTAAAATAAATTATATTTAACTTACAAGCTAGAAAATGTATTTACAAAAACTAGAAATACAAGGATTTAAATCTTTTGCTAATAAAACAACTCTGGAATTTAATAAAGATCTAACAGCAGTTGTTGGACCAAATGGTTCCGGAAAGTCTAATATCGCTGATGCAGTAAGATGGGTTTTGGGTGAACAAAGTCTTAAAGTACTGCGTGGTAAAAAATCTCAAGATGTTATCTTTGCTGGTTCAGATAGAAAAACTCGTCTAGGAATGGCTGAGGTAAATTTATATTTAAATAATGAAGATGGTAGAGCTCCTATTGATTATAATGAAGTTGTAATAAGCCGTAGAATATATAGAAATGGCGAAACTGAATATTTAATCAATAAAAATAAAGTAAGACTAGCTGATATTCAAATGCTAATGGCTAAGTCTAGCTTTGGTCAAAGATCATACTCTATCGTTGGGCAAGGTATGGTAGATTCTATACTCACTTCTTCTTCTCAAGAAAGAAAGGAATTTTTTGATGAAGCAACTGGAGTTAGGCAGTATCAAATAAAACGAGAACAGAGTCTGAATAAACTTGAAAGAACTTATGATAATCTTCAACAGTCTGAGCAACTATTAAAAGAAATTGAGCCAAGATTAAAATCCCTGACTAAACAAATGAAGAGACTTGAAGAAAAAGCAGAGGCAGCTAAAGACCTCTCAAAACTTCAGGCAGATTATTATGGTCAACTATACTTCAAATTAAAAGATGAATTAGATATTAAAAACCACGATTTTAAAACCCTAGAAATAAGTAGGGGTAAAACAGAAGATGGGCTAGCAGAAATACAACAAAGATTAGATAAGATTGAAGCCGAAGATAGTCGTACACAAAGTTTTAGAATAATTGAAGATAAATACTCGCAACTTGTTAATGAAAAAAATAGACTATTACAGGAAATTGCCTTACTTCAGGGTAAGATTGATTTGCGATTAACTGCTTCAGGACAAGCTAATATTGTTTGGCTACAAAAGAAATCTCAAGACCTAACTATTGAACTAACATCTCTTAAGGGGCAACTAAACATTGTTCAATCGGAAGAAATGGCTAAACAAGAACTTCTTAATGCTAAAATTATAGAACAAGAAAGTATTATTAAGGATTTTGAAAGTATTAGAGACAAATTACTTAATATACAAAAAAGTACTGAAACAAGTGATAATCTTACTGCAATTCACGATAAAATTATATCATTAAAAGAAGCTTATAATGATTTTGTTAATAAATTAGATAACATAAAAACAATTGAGGAAATTGAAGAATTAAAAACTCTTGCAAAACAAATATCAATACTAATTCACTCTCTTAATAGTAATTTAAAAGAGACGTCCCCTACTAGTGCTCAAGAAATTGTTTTTCTTGAAGAAAAAATGAACCAATTTTTAACAAGTAAAGATAATTTGGTAGATGAAATTAACCAAATAAGAGTTGATCATGAAATCTCTAAAACTAAAACTGAACAAGTTAAGGAAAAATTAGAACAGACTTTAGCAGAAAAGACTAAAATTGATGAAGATATTAGCCTGCACACCAAAGAAAATGATGATGATAAACAAGCAGCCCTACAAAAGCAAAAACAAAACCTTAAGCTTACTCTTGAAAAAGTAGATGCAAGTCTTAGTCTTGCTAAAAATCAAATTGATGAATTTAATAATCAAGCAGAAGCAAAGCAGGGTGAATTAATTAACTCTCAGAAGGAAGCACGCGAACTTCAAATAAAGTTAAATGATCAAAATAATAATATTAATCAAATAAACATTGAAATTGCTAAGATTGAAACAAAACTTGAGGATCTTAATGAAGAAATAAGAAGTGAAAAAGGTGCTGGTTGGGAAATAAGCAAACCATTAGAAGAAATAGACATAGAAACAACTAAGCAGAAAATTATATCTTTAAAAAATAAGCTTACTCTTATCGGTGGAATAGATCAGGGTGCAGCAGATGAATATGAAGAGGTGAAAACTAGATTTAATTTCCTAGATGAGCAATGTGAAGATTTAAATCAATCCATTAATACATTGCAAGAAGTTATTCAGGAATTGGATCAAAAAATTGAAAAGCAATTCGATAGAAACTTTACAATTATTAATGAGGAGTTTAAAAAATACTTCAATATTTTATTTAATGGTGGTAAGGCCAGTTTGATATTAAATAGAAAGGATGAAATAACGGAAGAGATTAATGAAGAGGATAAAGAAGACATTGAGGAGATGTCCCCTATTAAAAAATTAAGGAAAAAACTTACAGATACTGAAATAGACATTAAGGCTTCTCCTCCTGGTAAAAAAATTGATACCATTAATACTTTGTCTGGTGGTGAAAAAGCGATGACAGCTATAGCCTTAATTTGCGCTATCATATCTGCCAACCCGTCACCATTTGTTATCCTAGATGAAGTAGATGCTGCTTTAGATGAAGCTAATGCAGGTAGATATGTGGCTATTATTAATGAATTATCTAGTAAAACACAGTTTATTGCTGTAACACATAATAGAGTAACAATGCATCATGCAAACATATTGTATGGTGTTACCATGGGAAATGATAGTGTTTCTAGGCTATTATCTATAAATCTGTCAGAGGCTGAAAACTATAGCCAATAATTAATTCTCAAATAAGCGCTAGAAATAGCGCTTTTTATATTGACAGAATATATACCCTATGGTATATTCCAGTCACTAATAAATAACCTTTGCTAGGACAAACGTCAGCTAACATAGCGTAGTTCTTGGCTTGGGCGAAAGGAAAAAAACATGTTAGATAAGAAGAAAAAAGACAAACTCATTGACAAGTTTAAAACACATGACAATGATACTGGTTCTCCAGAGGTACAGGTTGCTATTCTGTCAGCTGAAATTACAGAGTTAACAGAGCATCTTAAAGAACACCGTAAAGATTTCTCTTCAAGAAGGGGTCTTATCAGAAAAGTTAATCAAAGACGTAAATTACTAAGATATTTAGAAAAAACAGATGTAAAGAGTTTTGAAAATATCGTAAAAAAATTAAAGATTAAGATCGCTAGACGTGAGGTTCTAAATGAAGAACCAACTGAAGAAGAGTTAAAACAATTAGAAGAAAAAGAAAGCTAATATATAATGGCAATTTCTCATTCAAATCAACGCATAGGAGTTTTTGTAGATGTGGGTAATATGTATCACTCTGCTAAAAACTTATATAATGCCAAATTAAATTTTGGTAAGATTTTAGAGTCTATA
The DNA here is from genome assembly GCA_016784445.1 of Patescibacteria group bacterium. GTDB lineage: Bacteria > Patescibacteriota > Patescibacteriia > UBA1558 > UBA1558 > BS150m-G51. The sequence goes on along the minus strand of JADHUR010000002.1, from coordinate 102,688 downwards.
AAAGATGGCAGACAACTTGTTCGTGCCATGGCTTATGTAGTTGAGACAGAAGCAAATGAAGAAAAAGGTTTTTTTGAGGCTTTAGAAAAACAAGGTTATGAAATTAAAAGTAAAGATTTGCAAATATTTCCTGGTGGTGCAAAAAAAGGTGACTGGGATGTTGGAATAGCAATTGATGCTATTACAATAGCTAATCATATTGACGTTGTGATTCTAGTAACAGGTGATGGGGACTTCATACCGCTTGTTAACTTCTTAAAAAATAATAAAGGTTGTAAAGTCGAAGTTGTAGCCTTTAAACAAAGTGCATCTGCTAAATTAATTGAAGACGCAGATGAGTTCCTTAATATAAGTGATGATGTGCGTAAGTATTTGATAAAAAATAAATACGCTCGTCGTAAGTAATAATTAATAATTTACTGATCATTAGACAGATAGACTAAAAATTGATTGTAGTCTATTGCTTGATGGTCAGTAGCAAGAAAGGATAAAATTATGTCGGAAATTCGTGAATTTTCAACATCTATTGCTGGCCGTACTCTTACAATAAAGACTGGACAATTAGCTGCACAAGCTGGTGGTTCATGTACGGTACAATACGGAGAAACAGTTGTTTTTGCAGCTGTTTGCTCATCTAAAACTCCTAATGAGGGTTTTGATTTCTTCCCACTAACAGTGAATTACGAAGAAAGATTTTATGCTGCCGGAAAAATTAAAGGTAGCCGTTGGATAAAAAGAGAAGGCAGACCTTCAGATGAAGCTATTCTAACATCTCGTGTTATAGATAGATCCATAAGACCCCTATTCGCTGAAGATGAAAGACGTGAAGTACAAGTTACTACCACTGTTTTGTCATGGGACCAAGAGAATGATCCAGATATGCCAGCACTAATTGCTGCATCTTGTGCTCTAGCTATGTCATCTATGCCATGGGGTGGACCTGTAGCTGGTGTAAAAATCGGTAGACTAAATAATGAATGGGTTGTAAATCCATCTTATGAAGTACTTGAAAAGAGTGACTTAGATTTAGTTGTTGTTGGAAAAGAAGATGGAGTAATAATGCTTGAAGCTGGTTCAAAAGAAGTAAATGAAAAAGATATGGGAGATGCCATAGCTTTTGGACATGAACATATTAACCAAATAATTGGATTAATAAATGAAGTTGTTACTGCAGTTGGTAAAGAAAAGGCAGTTTTAAAGATTGAGAAAAGTGAGGAAGAGATTGCTGCTGAAACAAAAGTAGCTGAAAAAGTAAAAAACTTCATGTCAGGTAAAGACTTAAAAACAATCTTTAATAAAGATAAAAAAATTACTGGAGATAATATTAAGAAATTGAAAGATGATCTTAATGATATTCTAAAAGAAGACAATGAAATAAACAAAGAAGAAAGAGCTGCTGGTGTTCACACTTTAGACCTTCATATTGATGAGGCTGCTAGAGACATGACGCTAGAAGGTACTAGAATCGATGGTAGAAAGTATGATGAAGTAAGAAGTTTAAGCTCACAAGTTGGAATATTACCAAGAACTCATGGTAGTGGACTATTCGATAGAGGTGAAACTCAAGTTCTATCTGTTGTTACATTAGGTTCTCCTGGAGCAGAACAATATCTTGAAAATATGGAAGATGATGGCATATCTAAAAAGGCATATATGCATCATTATAACTTCCCTGGTTACTCAGTCGGTGAGGTTAAAAGAATGATGGGTCCTGGAAGACGTGAGATTGGTCATGGAGCATTAGCTGAAAAGGCTTTAATTCCTGTACTACCATCTAAAGAAGACTTCCCTTACACAATTCGTGTTGTGTCTGAAGTTATGTCTTCAAACGGATCTTCTTCTCAGGCTTCAATTTGTGGATCATCACTATCTTTAATGGATGCAGGCGTTCCTATTGCTAGACCAGTTGCTGGTATTGCTATGGGTCTTGTAACAAATCCAAATGATATGAAGGACTATAGAATTCTTACAGATATACAAGGATTTGAAGATCATGCTGGAGATATGGATCTTAAGATCGCAGGAACTACTGAGGGTATTACTGCAGTTCAATTAGATATTAAATTAAGTACAATATCTTTAGAGATAATCAAAGAAACACTAGAAAAGGCTAAAGTTGCTAGAGAACAAATTCTAAAAGTTATGACAGCTGCAATAGATAAACCAAGGAGCGATCTATCTGAATATGCGCCAAGAATTGAAACTCTACACATTGACCCTGATCAAATAAGAGATGTCATTGGACCTGGCGGAAAGATAATCAATGAGATTATTGAAAAGACGGGTGTTGAAATGGACATTGAACAAGACGGCACAGTTATGATCACCTCTACAAATGCAGATGGCATGAAAGAGGCTCTAGATATTGTAAAAGGCATCACAAAGAAAATTGTTGTAGGTGAAGAATATGAAGGTGAAGTAATTAAAATAGTTACAGATAGAAACTCTGGTAGTGAAATTGGAGCTATTGTACAACTTGCACCAAATAAAGATGGTATGGTTCATATTTCAAATCTATCTAATAGTCATGTAAATAAAGTAACAGATATTGTTAAACTGGGTGATAAACTAAAAGTAAAGGTTGTGGATGTAGATGAAGAAAGAGGCAGAATTGGTCTTTCTCATAAAGAATACACCGCTCCAAGTACTTCAAGTGACAAATCAAGAGATGACAGAAGAGATGGTGGCCGTCCGCAACGCAAACCATTTCACAAAAGATAATATAGATTATGAAAAAACACCCGTAGATAAACGGGTGTTTTTTTGTTACACTATAGTCATGTTAAATTTCTTAAAATCAAATTGGTTTAGCCTCTCAATTACAATAATTCTAGTCATAATCTGTATTATGCTAATTCAGGCTAATTATTTTACTCACTCTATAGATTTAAACTCCCTTATACCAAGCAAGACTAAATTGAGCATAAATTTAAATATGTCAGAGCTTAATACTACTATCAATCAAAAAGCTAAATTATCAAAGAATGAAGTGTTAAATAGTATTATAGAAGATATTAGTTATAGTTTTAAAAGCTATACAGATAATTATAATCTAAACTGGCCAAATAATATTATGGAATATATTGAGCCAGAGATAATATATTATATAACAGATGATTCTAATGAATGGGGAATATTAGCTAAAGCTCAAAACAAGAAGCTTTTATCTAAATTACAATCTTCTGGTGATTTAATTATTTCAATGACATTTAATGATACAAATATATATAAATTAACTACCAAAGATAAATCAAATATATACTTTACATTCATCAGCAATAATATAATATCCATATCCTCAAACGATAAATTGGTTAAACAAAGCTTAAATAACTATATAAACAATACAGATAGTACATGGCAAGAACGATTTTCTATTATAAATCTTGAGCCAATTCTTAAGATTAAAATAGATCCAAATGTAGCAACTAATTCAGAAAACAATTCATTACTAACACAATTTTACAATATATTAACTCCAATACTGAATCACTCAAACAATGAATTAAGTTTAGAATTTAACCAAACTGGAAATTATTTGACTTGGCAAATATCTAATATACAAGCTGGGGACTATAAAGCAATATATAATAAGAATAATATGGCAGACAGCCTATCATATATAAACTTTAAGCCGGACCTTCTTATTGGTTCATATAAGCCAAATCTAGCAATTAATAATTACCTGCAGAATAGTTCTGTTTGGGAGGCATTAACAAACTTCACTCTTAGTAAGACTAATGTAAATATTCCAAGAGATCTCATTAATAAGACCCGGGAAAGCATATTAATAGCCATTAAAGATCAAGAACATTTCTTAACTATAATAAATGAAGCAGATTTTGAATCAACTATACAAATAATATATGAGATACTTGGTAAACAAACTCCTACTAGTATAAAGAAAATATTACCAGATGGGTCTAATTCATATGAACTTATATCTGATGAATCCAGTGTTCAGGAGCGATCCTCTTTTATAAACAATAAAGAGATAATTACAATATTTGCCCCAAATGCTGATAATACATTTAACTATTATATTGACGGTAAAAAGATTATTTTAAGTACGGACTATGAATCATTAGTTGAGAATATAAACAATAGAGGAATAGTCCCAAACCAATGTATTTCAAATAATAGTTTTTCTGAGTTGCTATATATCAATAATAATATTGACAATCCATATCTAAACTCCAAAAACCTCGATGAATTCACTGTTTTCGATCAGAGCTTTGAAGAAAATGTAGTAATCAAGGGTTGTTTAAAACTAAAATAGTCTGTGGATAAGCTGTGAAGTAGTGAGCAAAACTTTTGTTCACAAAACACTAAACCCACACACAAGAGTCTCAAATATAGCTAAGATTAGCCACTAAATACTATTGACTTTTTCCAAAATAGATGATATAATGGATACATAGTAAAGTTCTTTCAAATATGAGATATTGCTTCAAATCATTTTGCGGTAATTCTCAAACATCTACTATATTAAGTGATACGACTCAACCGTATCCTCAAAAAACAAAAAAGCTAAAAAAAAGCTAAATAAAATAAAAATAAAAAAGGTTATCCTCATTTATTGGAGAGAGCCACACATACGGTAGATGTTTTAAATGAGTTAGTTGAGATGCTCGAAAATAGTTTCTTGTTTCTATGTTTGTAATTGCCACTAGGCGATGTACAAGCGATACATGAAATCGTTTAAACGGGTGTTGAGGGCCATATATTAAATTTATTTAGGGTTCATCACACCCGTTTTCTTTTTGCCAAATTTAGTATTGACAACTTCTCTGTTTTTCTATATCCTTTAGGGGTATTTATTTACACAAATTAGCTAGAATAGCTGTTATACAGTCATAATTAACAAAAATTAATATTAAATATATGCTATCAAAAGATTTTATAAATGCTCGTAAAGATGAGCTTGAAAAGAAAAAGGCAGAACTTGAGGATCAACTGAGTTCAATTGTTAAACTAGATCGCAAAAGTACTGAATATGATTCAAATTTCCCTGATTTTGGGGATAAAGAGGATGAAAATGCAGCTGAAGTAGCAGAATATCAGAATAATTTGTCCTTAGAAGAAGACTTAAAATTCTCACTAAGCAGAATAAACAAAGTATTACAAAACATTGAAAACAATAGATACGGAGTTTGCGAAAAGTGTAATAGTGAAATTAAAACTGAAAGATTAGAAGCATTTCCACAAGCTACTGTTTGTATGCAATGTAAGCAGAACGATATATAATGCCAAGACGTTTCTTAGTAATAAGTTTCATATTATTTATTCTAGATAGAATAACAAAGATATTAGCCTTGAAGCTACCCGCTGAAGGGCTTTTTTATTCTAAAGAGATGCTTGGAATCAATCTATATATAAACAAGGGAATAGCCTTCGGAATACCCCTACCCCAAATTATTAGCATTATACTGTCAATATTAATACTAATAACGCTCATACACCTACTATTAGAGGCTAAATTTAACACTTTTGGTCTTTGCTTAGTAATAATAGGAGCATTTAGTAATATATTAGACAAACTTACATATGATGGAATAATAGACTTTATTACTATCAAATACATGCCAATATTCAATATTGCAGATTTATATATAGTAATAGGACTAGCTATGATTATATATAGCCTTAAAACGCTCAAAAAGACCTCCTTAAGCTAAAAGCACATCCGTATTGAATATATACACAATTGCCTTGACAAGGCTGGTTTTAAGGTGTATTTTATTAAACTAGCCATTAGAAGAGACGGCTATTTTTAATAAACATATGTTGAGTCAGAAAAATCAAATCACAGAAAAAATTAGGGAAGCAAAGAATATTCTATTGCTTTCAAAAGAACATTATAGTGGCGATGATATCGCTACTCTTTTAGCTTGGCATATTTTTTTAAATCAACAAGGTAAACAAAATGATATGGTTATCGGCAACTTTGAACTTAAAAGCCAGTATAAGTTTCTGCCAAATACAACTAATATTAAAAATGGTTTACAAAGATTAAAGAAGTTTACAATTGCCGTAGACATTTCTCAAAGCAAATTAGATGATTTCACATATGATATTAAAGATCAAGAATTACTATTATACCTAACCCCTGGTAAGGGCTTTATTAATCATCAAGACATTAGATTTAAAGACACAAACTTTAAATATGATTTAATTATTTGTTTAGGTGTTCAAGAATATGAAGCGCTTGGTATTATACATAATGATCATGCAGATTTCTTCTATCAAGTACCTCTGATTAATATAGACAATAATCATCAGAATGAACAGTTCGGGAATATTAATGAAGTAGATATAACAAAAACATCTATAGCGGAAATGTCCTATGATATTATGCAACAAATTAATCCAGATATTATTAATAAAGACATAGCACAATGCTTACTTACCGGACTAATAGATGCAACTAAAAGTTTTAAAACATCTACAGTAAACCCTCAAACTCTACACCTTGCAAGCGATTTAATTAATCATGGTGCAGATAGAAAACAAATTATTGATCAATTATTTAATACAAAATCTGTTTCTATGTTAAAACTTTGGGGTAGAGTATTGGCTAGATTAAAAATGGACAATAGATACAAGCTAGCATGGTCTGCAATTAACCAAAATGATTTCATTCGTTCAGGTGCTAATGAAATAGATATGCCTGGTGTTATTGAAGAAATAATAATGACTTCACAAGCAACAGAAATAGCAATAATATTTAATGCACAAGAATATAATAGAGTAAAAGTTTATGTTTATAGCAGTAAGAGTTTTGATTCACAGTTTCTAGCAAATGCTTATGAGGCAACTGGCAATAAACAATTAGCAGAATTTATTATTAATAAACCAATTGAAGAAGTTGAACCTGAAGTAATAAATTCTATTACAAAGAAATTAGACAATATCCTACCTTAACAAAAAGGTTAAAATATTGTAGAATGTTGTAGTGCATTACATTTAGGGCATATAGCTCAGTCGGTTAGAGCGCGGCTCTTATAAAGCCGAGGTCGATGGTTCAAGTCCATCTATGCCCACCAGAGGGCGGTTAGCTCAGTTGGTTAGAGCGCCACATTGACATTGTGGAGGTCACAGGTTCAAATCCTGTATCGCCCACCAGCCTTTGAATAGAATTTACCGCATCTGGTAAATTTTTATTTTACATCAATTACATATATAATATACATAATGAAAACTACTAATTTTACAGTAAATATTGAAGAACCTAAATACCGTTTAGATGTCTTTTTGAGTAATAATTTAAAAGATAAATCTAGAACATATATTCAAAAAAATATTAAATCTGGTAAAGTCAAAGTGAATAATAAAATTACTAAAGTTGTACACTTTTGGCTTGAAAATGGTGACAAAATTGAATGGAATGATGAAGTTGTTAAGGAAGAGATTATTACAGCCCCTGCATTAAATGATATTAAGGTATTATTTGAAACAGATGAATATATAATAATTAATAAACCAGCAAAACTATTAGTACATGCATTACCAGACAAACCAAATATTCCATCGCTTATAGACTGGTTAATAGATAAATATCCACAAACAAGACAGCTTGGAGAAAACCCTTTAAGACCAGCTCTCGTGCACAGACTAGATAAAGAAGTTTCAGGACTGATGGTTATTCCCTTAACGCAAGATATGTTAGATTACTTAAGGATGGAATTTAAACTTCGTAAAGTAAAAAAGGAATACACCGCTCTTGCTTATGGAAACTTTGAAGATGTTGAAGGAGAGATTAATTTACCAATCAGTCGTTCAAAGAATACTGGTAGAATGGCAGCTCACTCAATTGAGCAGGGCGGCAAACGAGCATCAACACATTTTGAAATTATTCAAAGATATGTTAATCATAGTCTATTGAAAGTTCAAATATCTACTGGAAGAACGAATCAAATAAGAGTACATTTCCAAGCCCTTGGGCATAGTCTAGTTGGAGACACTCTATATACAACAAGGAATATAATGAATCCAATTGATTTGGGTAGAGTGTTTTTACATGCTAGTATGCTAGAATTTACATTACCCTCTGGAGATAGAGTTTCATACACTTCTGAATTGCCAAAAGACTTAGAAGAACTATTAACATCCTTAGTAAAATAAATGACAAAAGAAAAAAGAGTTCTCGTTATTGCAGGTCCAACAACTGCGGGAGAAAGTACAATTACAAATAAATTAATAGAATTATATCCAAAATTCACAAGACTAATAACAGCAACCACAAGACCTCCCAGATTAAATGAAAAAGATAAAGTAGATTATTATTTTTTCAGTCCAGAAGAATTCCAACAACATATAGATAATGGAAATATTCTTGAACACACCAAATTAGAAGGTACCGGCACTTGTTATGGTAGTTATAAAAAAGATTTAGAAACAAAACTTGAAGCGGGAAAGAACATAATAATTAATCCAGACCTTGTTGGTGCTAAATTCTATAAGGAAAATTATAATGCTACAACAATATTTATTGATCCGGGTGGCCTTGAGGAAATTGAAAGAAGATTAAGAAGACGAGATGAATCCATTAGTGATGAAGATGTAAAAAAACGTCTCCAGTCTGCCAAACAGGAATTAGACAATGAAATGCCACACTATGACTATGTAATTACGAATGAAAGAGACAAATTAGAGGAAGCTATGCAAAATATAATAGATATTCTAAAAAAAGAAGACTATAACATATAATAGCCAAAAACCCTTGACTTTATTTAGCTTTTCAAGTAAAATATTGAGGCAAATAAATTACTAATATTAATAATATGTCAGAAAAAACAGCAAAACAAACTCCTAAAGAAGCTGTAAATGATGAAAAGAAAGTATCATCTGAAGCTCCAAAATATGACCCTAGAACACTTAACTTAAGATCTGGACTAACTGTTCGTGTTCACCAAAAGATTAGAGAAAATAATGCTAAGGGTGAAATGAAAGAGAGAGTTCAAGTTTTTGAAGGTCGTATCATTGCAATGAAACATGGTTTAGAACCGGGGGCGACTATTACAGTTCGTAAAATATCTGAGGGTATTGGTGTAGAAAAGATATTTCCAATTTTTTCACCAAACATAGATAAAATAGAGATTAAGAAAGAAGCAAAGGTTAGACGTTCAAAACTATATTTCTTAAGAGATTATAAGAAACGTCTAAAAGAAAAACTTCTCGGTTAATTCACATCTACTTCTTGCGGATGTGGTGGAATTGGTAGACACGCAAGCTTGAGGGGCTTGTGACCACTATTTCGGTCGTGGAGGTTCGAATCCTCTCATCCGCACCACCACGAATAAACTGAGAACACTTTAACAAAAAGGGCGCTTAGCTCAGCTGGTTAGAGCATCTGGTTTACATCCAGAGGGTCGGGGGTTCGAATCCCTCAGCGCCCACCATTTTAAAATTATGAAATTCATTTTTGGATTAATCCTTATAGGTATAGGATTTACAATGATTTGGAAAACAGAAAGTTGGTTTAACTTCTTCGGAAGAATAGCTTTTGCTGAAAAGTATTTAGGAACAGGTGGAGGTAGTAGATTGTTTTACAAATTAATTGGTCTCCTGGGAATTGTTATTGGTATGTTACTTGTTACTGGTCTTTATGACGATGTGTTAGGAACTGCCACCGGTCCTTTAGTGAGATAAATATTTCGGGCCCGTAGCTCAGCTGGTTAGAGCACCTGCTTTGCAAGCAGGGGGTCGCTGGTTCGAATCCAGTCGGGTCCACCAAAAAATCATCAACTACTTAGTTGGTGATTTTTTATTTGTAAAAATATTAAAATAATTATTGTTTGAGTTGTCAAAAAGTTGTATAATATATACATATAAAAATAATTTATAAAATTATTTTATTCTAAAAAAGAAGGAGGTGACAATTATGCCAGCAAAAAAAAGAAAAGTAGCTAAGAAAAAAGCTGCTCCAAAGAAAAAAGTAGCTAAGAAGAAAGTGGCTAAGAAAAAAGCTGCTCCAAAGAAAAAGAAAGTGGCTAAGAAAAAAGCTGCTCCAAAGAGAAAGAAAGTAGCTAAGAAGAAGAAAGCTGCTCCAAAGAAAAAGAAAGTAGCTAAGAAGAAAAAAGCTGCTCCAAAGAAAAAGAAAGTAGCTAAGAAAAAACCTGCTAAGAGAAAGAAGAGAAAATAACTTCAATTCTATCTAGATAGAATCAAAAATCCCGCTTTTTACGGGATTTTTGGTTTATAATGAACACTCATAACAGCTGCTACTAAACGGCGTTCTACCCCTAATTAATATTAGATTTGATAATACTGCAATAGTTAATAGTACGATTATTTTTAACTGACCGAGTGCTTCTCACTTATTGTTAAAAAGAATATCTATTTTTAGCCAGCTCTATTTTATAGAAAGCTGTTGAGTGCTTTTCATATTTAAATTTAAGTTTATCTTTTATACTCATAATCTTATTACATCATCCCATTATTGATTTTACAATTTACTATTTATTCTATTCTAAAACTATTTTTAAAAATAACCTTATAAAAATTATAAAAGTATATTGTGAAAGTAAATAAATGAAATCGTATAATTATACAAACTGTGGATATCTTTTTGATTTTATTTAACAATTATTCATAGACATATCTTTTTAAAATTTACAATTTATTATAATACATATATAAATATTTTTATAAAATTAATTGAAGAAAGAAAAAAGCGTTCCAAAATGGAACGCCTTCTTCATAAAACCGGCAATGGCCTACTTTCCCACACCACAGGGGCAAGTATCATCGGCGCTGAAGAGCTTAACTACCGAGTTCGAAATGGGATCGGGTGTTTCCCCTTCGCAAGAATCACCGGAAGCTAATTAACAATATATTATTAACTAACTACCGACGATTATATTATAGGAAATACGATGAAACTAACACATATGATGGCTATTAAGAAAATAAACACCATTACAAGCTTAATACTGCCTGTATAAGGTAACATAACTTTTACTTTTAGTTATTATTTTATTTAACCTAAACAAAATAATTAGTGGTTACTTGGCCAATTAGTACTCCTCCGCTGAATTCCTTACGGAACTTACACGTAGAGCCTATCAAGGTCGTAGTCTCCGACCGGCCTAATAATGAATTCTAATCTTAAGGACAGCTTCGCGCTTAGATGCTTTCAGCGCTTATCAAAACCGAACATAGCTACCCAGCGGTGCTCCTGGTGGAACAACTGGTACACTAGAGGTTCGTCCTTCCCGGTCCTCTCGTACTAGGGAAGAGCCCTTTCAAAATTCAACGCCCATAGCGGATAGGAGACCGAACTGTCTCACGACGTTCTGAACCCAGCTCGCGTACCGCTTTAATTGGCGAACAGCCAAACCCTTGGGAGCTTCTTCACCCCCAGGATGCGATGAGCCGACATCGAGGTGCCAAACAACGCCGTCGCTGTGGACGCTTGGGCGTTATCAGCCTGTTATCCCCGGAGTAACTTTTATCCGTTGAGCTTCCGCCGTCCTATATCGTACGGTCGGATCACTAGCTTCTGCTTTCGCAACTGCTCGGGTTGTCGCCCTTGCAGTAAAGCTGACTTATGCGCTTGCACTATCGCTCCCGTTTCCATCGGGAACTAGTCAACCTTTGTAAACGCCTCCGTTACATTTTGGGAGGCAACCGCCCCAGTTAAACTACCCACCAGATACTGTTCATCCGCCTGATTCAAGGCAAGATGTTAGGTTTAAAATAATACGGAGGTGGTATCTCACTGGCGACTCCATCTAGACTGACGTCTAGACTTCAAAGTCTCCCACCTATACTGAATAAGTACAACCCTAAACCAATACCAAGTTATAGTAAAGCTTCACGGGGTCTTTTCGTCCGGCTATGGGTAACGAGCATCTTTACTCGTCATGCAATTTCGCCGAGTCCTTCGTTGAGACAGTTTTCAAGTCGTTATGCCATTCGTGCAGGCCGGAACTTACCCGGCAAGGAATTTCGCTACCTTAGGACGGTTATAGTTACCGCCGGCGTTCATCCGCGCTTCGGTTCAAGGCTTGCACCTCTCCCCTTAACGTTCGGACACTGGCCAGGCATCAGCCCCTATACATCACCTTACGGTTTAGCAGAGACCTATGTTTTTGATAAACAGTCGCTTGAAATCTTTCGCTGCGGCCCTTGCAAAACAAGGGCGGTGCTTATCCCGAAGTTACGCACGCTGTTTTGCCGAGTTCCTTAACGAAGGTTAGCTCGTACACCTTAGGCTTCTCGCCTTATCCACCTGTGTTGGTTTGGGGTACGATTACCATTAATGTTAACTCTTAGAGGTTTTTCTAGTCCGGTACTTTCCCTAAATTGATTTTGGCCGAAGCCGCAATCTCTTAACAATCTTGACACTTAATGATTCCCGGATTTACCTAAGAATCGTATCGCTGACCGCCAACGTCTAAACCATGATGACGCTTAAAGTCTGTCCCGGCGTCTCCCCATCGATAATTAATGGTAGGGCAGGAATATTAACCTGCTCATCCATCGCCTACGCCTTTCAGCCTCGGCTTAGGATCGCCTAACCCTGGGTCGATTTACGTTGCCCAGGAAACCTTGGATTTTCGGTGTTTGAGGTTTTCACTCAAATTTTTGCTACTTATGCCAACATTCTCTCTTCCTTGCTCTCCACAGCTCCTTACGGTACTGCTTCAGTGACCAAGAAATGCTCTCCTACCACCTTAAGTTAAAAACTTAAGATTCCTATCTTCGGTAATTAGTTTAGCCCCGTTAAATTTTCGGCACAAAAACTCTTGACTAGTGAGCTGTTACGCTATCTTTAAAGGATGGCTGCTTCTAAGCCAACCTCCTAGTTGTCGGAGAATTAATACCACCTTTCACACTTAACTAATATTTAGGGACCTTAGATGAGGATCTGGGCTGTTTCCCTTTTGACACGTGAAGCTTAGCCCCCACGGTCTGACTCCCCTTATAAAGAGTACCTGGTATTCGGAGTTTGATTGAAATGAATAAGCTTTCGCACTTCATCTCATCCAGTGCTCTACCCCCAGGCTCCATAAGGAGGCTAGTCCTAAAACTATTTCGGAGAGAACCAGCTATTGCCGAGCTCGATTGGCATTTCACCGCTAGCCACAGCTCATCCCCTGATGTTGCACGATCAGTGGGTTCGGTCCTCCACCAGTTTTTACACTGGCTTCAACCTGGCCATGGTTAGGTCGCCCGGCTTCGGGTCTTGTATCTGCTGCTGGTTAAAATTTAAGCTAGCTCTTAATAAATCAAGAGTTAACTTAAAAGTTAACATCGGCCTGTTAAGCCTCGCTTTCACTTTACCTTCCTCTCGTAAGAGTTAAATTAAGCAACTAAACACAAACTCGTTGGCTCATTCTTCAATAGGCACGCCATTGAGCGTTCTTAACCGAAGTTAAGTATAGCTCTTTGACTCTTTGTAAACACACGGTTTCAAATACTATTTCATCCCCCTCACCGGGGTGCTTTTCACCTTTCCCTCGCGGTACTTGTTCACTATCGATCACCAAAGATATTTAGTTTTAGCGCATAGTCGCGCCAGGTTCCTCCAGGATTTCACGGGTCCTGAAGTACTCAAGAAAATTACTACAGAGCGATAACTCCTTTCACTTACAGGGCTATCACCTTCTATGGCTGGTCTTTCCAGACCATTCAATTAGGAAAGTTAAACTGTGTAAACTCTGTTTCGGATCACTCAAGCTCCAAACGTAATCTCTTACAACCCCCTATACAGCGTTAGTCTTGAGGACATTGCTCCACCATGTTGCATTACCCGAAAGTAATACAACGGCGATGGTTTATCTTATATAAAGTTTGAACTCCTCCCTTTTCGCTCGCCGCTACTAAGGGAATAGAAAGTATCAAAGTCAGTAATTGATCAAAGATCAATCAATAACTTTAACACCGTTATTTCTTTCTTTTCCTCTAGGTACTAAGATGTTTCAATTCCCTAGGTCTTCTTCACACACCTATGTATTCAGTATGCAATGATTTAGTCTTCAACTAAACCGGGTTACCCCATTCGGAAATCTCCGGGTTATAGGTTGCTTGCCACCTAACCGAAGCTTATCGCAGGCTGCTACGTCCTTCATCGTTCTTTGATGTCTAGGCATCCACCGTGTGCCCTTACTGTAACCACCAAATATTTTGGCTAGGTTACTAAAAGTAGCACATTTATTTTTATTACAAATGCTCGTTATGTTACCTATGCAATTATTAATGATCAATTTAGGAACAAAAAACCGCTTGTTACCAAGCGGAGTTACGTGTAGGAAAAATCCTCAACTTAACTGCCTGGTCGGTTTCGAATTAAATGAAATTTCTTCATATTTCTCTATTTGCTCTAAATCTCTTATTTTTGCTACTTACAGGGTGTTAATAACCCTCTCAATAGCACATGTATAATATATTAAATTCTATATAATGTCAAGAGAAACAGGTTTAAATAGTTATACACTGAATATACCCTTGACAAAATGCTGAAAATAAGCTACTATAGGCTATTACATAATCAATTTCTGTGTAATAATTAAGAAAGGAAAGAAATGATTCGATCCTTAACAAATCCAAAAATATAGAAAAGGAGAACCATCATGAGAAAAAAGATGAGTTTTTTACTGACAACCGTATTGCTGGTAGTCATGGTGATGACCGGCTGCGACAACGGACCCACCGGTCCAAACGATGATCCGCCTGAAACAATGAGCAAGTTAATCCTTGTTCCGTTGAGCAACGAAGCTCTGGCAAAGAAATTTACCGGAACAGACGGGAAAGAGTATCTTCCGCGCGAAGCTGCTATGGAAAATCTGAAAAAAATGGGTCGCCTTGCGATTCGACTTGAGGATTTAACAGAAGGCAGTTTAGCCAAAATAGCGGCAGCAATGATTGACTACGGTGAAGTTCTTAACACGAGAACTCTACAATACGTAATTATGAACGTTGGTAATCAAGATATCTTTGATATCGATTTTACCGCCAACAATCTTGAGATCTTTCCTGGTGCCATCAGTCTCATACAGGCCTCTGAACAGGGAACCGAAGTAACCGCCCTGCCAATTGTAAATATCGTGAAAGAACACGTAACACCTTTGGCTGGAATTGGTAGTCTACTTGAAATGGAGATTGGTGAATTTACCGACACCCTTACCCTGTCCTACAGCTATACCCTAGGCGGTGACACTGTTACGGTTACTGATGAATATGACGTTGCTGGAACCAAGATGGGCGCTATTATTAATCTGGAGATATCTGGACAATCTTTAATAGAATACCCTCTTAATATCAACACGTTCAACATGCCGGGCTACAACTTTGATTTTCAAAGTTATTACGGCTTAAGCTCCGCTGACCTAGACACTGTATTAATATCAAACAGTGGGAACGCACCTCTGCGAGTTAGGATAGTATTCTCAAATGAGAACTCGGTTGCTTTGGATAGCCTAATTCAAGGGTCGGAATCGCTCAACTTGAGTGGTATTCTCCGCGGAGATAACTACGCCACGTCTGGAGAATCGGGCGAGCTTATTATCCTGGGAAGCGAAAGAAATCAACCATACGCATTCACCTTCGAAGACGAGCTGGTGACTACCGGCGTATCAGGTGTTTGGATTGGAGAAGACTAATCTAAACTACAAACCACCATCCCGAATCGGATTAACGATTCGGGGTGGTTTTCTTTTTATAAAAAAACACGCGCAATGAAACGTGTGTGGTGCCGGGGACAGGACTTGAACCTGCACGCCTTGCGACACGTGGTCCTAAACCACGCGTGTCTACCAATTCCACCACCCCGGCTTATTTAACTGTAATAATTTATACTTTATTTCCTTAACAAAGTCAATATAAACAAAAAAATATCAATTACCATTTGACTGTTAATAACTTTTGTATTACAATTCCATTGATATCTTCTTTATCAAAACACTCGAGAGTCGAGTATTAAGAAGATATTCCCTTTTTATACTCCCTCTTTATAATTCTATTGCAGAGTTGGAAGGAGGGAGCTAAAACGGTAATTAATAAATCCAATTATAAACTCAGCTAAAAAGCTGGTTTTTTATTTTATACTAACTTTAACTTTAATACCCAGGAAACCATTGTAAGACTAACAACTCCTAAGCCATACCCAACAAAATCACCCCTATCTTCATTTGTTCCCTCTTCTGAATTAATATACTTATCTGTAGATTTATTTATTACATTTATCTCCGGTTCTAATTCCTCTAAAACGAGTTTTTCTACAACAATATCCTCATCGAATCTAGGTAATAAACGGAAGCCACTCTTAGTTTCACTAATAATACCTATCACTAATACTTGTTGTCCCAATTCTACGATTGGTTTTTCAATGCCTGTCTTAGAGCTTATATATACACGTATTTCTCCCGAATCGTCATCTAAATACCATGAGGTAGATTTCTTATCTATAAGATCAGCCTGCACATAGACAAGACCCCCTTCATAATCATCAGAGATCTCTCCTGTTAAAACTTCTTCTGGTTGAGGAAGGCTATATGATTCAATAAATTGAATATCGTCCTCTGCTAATATCTTGATTCTTTTCTCTCCACTGGTCTCTGATAATTTTCCAAAAACTTTAATAATATCTCCAATTTCTAAATCTGGAAAATATTTTTTAGAAGAATAAATTTGAATACCTGTACTTAGGTTTATTTCTCCATCAAAATCTATTTCTGATATATAAAAGTATGTATCTGCAAATTGTCCAGGGAGTGCTGTAACAATTCCTCGCACATATACCTCTGTATCCTTATCTAAATTCTTTATTTCAGATATCAATTGTAATTCCATTGTTTCTTCCTTTATTTCTATATCGACATCTTCTTCAGGCTCATCTTCAGCAATCTCTATAGCAACAGCCCTAATATTAATCTCTCCTGGGGTTAATTGATCTGTCCATACCCATTCAGAATCTATATACGAATAGCTTTCTCCACCAACCGATTCACTGTACATAACTTCCGATACAACTTCATCTATGGGATTCAATAATCTAATACTATCACCTGCACTATTATTTAATGTTATTTTAGATTCTGTTCTATAAATAACTAAATACTCCTGCCCATTAATACTACCTATCAATTCAAATTTCTTGCCACTAGCATCAATTAAGTACCAGCCCACCATGTCAACAGATTCCGATCCTTTATTAAACAATTCAATATATTCGCCCTCTTCATCGCTACCCGCTGGATCTGGAATTAACTCATTTATAATAATTACTTCACTGTATACCACCTTTATAACCTCCTGATTTGTTATGCTAGTGCTGCCATTATCTGTAATCTCTTCTTCAACTATTTCTTCAATTTCTTCTTCAATAATCTCTACTGCTTCTTCATTATTGTCTGGAATAATGTCTATAACATTACATGAGTTACAATCACAACATTCTATTTCTTCATCATTTGCCAAATAGGCTCCCGGCGAACCCCCAACAATTAAACTTTGCTGCCAAGCGTCTCCATTATATTCTAACGTATTGCCATCTCCTGCAGCTCCTACAGAACTTGAATACTCTACTTCTATAATCCAGGTTTCTCCACCATCCAAACTCAATTTTAAGGTTTCTCCTGTATTATTTAATTTAACAACTGAATCTAATAGATCCTCAGTATAGTCTGGATGGGTTAAAATATAATTCTCTGTATTATCTGCAATAATAATAACTTCACCTGCAGATAGAATTCCATCGCCTTGAGTAACGGTCACTACGTGATTACTCCCATCATAGAACCTCCAACTACTATCTATTACATAATCTACATCACTACCATTATATATTTCTACCCATTCATAACCATCATCTGCTCCCTCTAAATCATACATGATCTCTGTAAATATTATTGAGGAATTTACTTGAGCTACTACGACCTGAATACTTGAAAGAAAGACTATCACAAATAATCCCACCAATAATATAAATACAGTTAATTTAATATCCTCTAAATACATATTCTTAACATAAATAGTTAATATATTAGAGGGGTTAATTATCAGCCAGGGTCGTTAACCAATAATTAACCCCCGACTAATACTAATTCTTTATCTCCTCTTCCTTAACTTCCTCAACAGTAATATCTTCCTCTGTCAGCTCATCCGGTTGTTTCTCTTCTTTATTCTTATGTCCAAGCATTATTAACTGATCAGCAATAATCTCTGTCATATATCTTTTTATTCCCTTGTCATCTTCCCAAGATCTAGTAACAATTCTACCTTCTAAATAAACGCTACTTCCTTTCTTTAAATACTTGTTAATAATACCTGCTAGTTTACCCCATGCAATAACATGGTGATACTCAACACTTTCTTTAACCTCTTTTGTCTTCTTGTCCTTCCATGTATGATTTGTTGCTACACGGAATACGGACAAATCAATACCTGATGGCATTTTCTTCGCTTCTGGATCGGCAACCAAATTACCGATCAATGTTGCTTTGTTCAAATTCATCTCTTTATTATTAAATAATTAAAACTATCTCCAAAGATAGTCTTAGCCATTGACATTCTAATTAAATTACTTAATAATGTATTAGCTAGCTGCCTTTGGCAGATTTAGCAAACCCCGTAAAGTCCTGGTTAACCCCAGGACTTTACACTTTATATACACATCAAACGACTTCTTAATCGTCCGACGGCTTATAATAAACGTACTGTTTATTTTATTTTTTGGAGAATCGGCGACCCCGATTTACATATCCCTTTCTCAATTTTCATAGTATCTTAGCACAAAAAATTTAATGAATCAAAAAGACAACTCATAATGAGTTGTCTTTGTGGTGGGCGAGGAGGGACTCGAACCCTCACGAGTGTTAAGCTCATTGGATTTTAAGTCCAACGCGTCTACCAGTTCCGCCACTCGCCCGTTGTTATATTAAATAATCCCGCCAAAGCAGCTGGGATTAAAAGTGGAGCGGGTGACCAGATTCGAACTGGCGACCTTCTCCTTGGCAAGGAGGTGTTCTAGCCAACTGAACTACACCCGCATAACAACGCTATAAATTAGCACAAGCAGTATATCAAATTATATAAATTTGTAAAGAGTTTTAGTAATCAGCTACCATTATTTGCTTATCTCTACTTCTTATACCTTTTATAAAGCTTATTTGCCTTTGTTTAACATTTAAATAGTCTGCCACTACTTCCAATAGTAAAAAGTTAGCCTTATTATCTACCGGAGCTGCTATTAACCAAATTTTAAGCGAATCTTCATTCAATTTTTCCACCCTATTATGCTTAGCTCTCGGCACAACTTTTATATTATATATTTTATGCATCTTTAAATACCTTTAATATTTTGCTGTGTATTTTGCCATTACTAGCAAGCATGTCCTGACTACCAAGTCTCCACATATTACCACTAGCATCTGTTACTGTCCCGCCAGCTTCTCTAACAAGTAAAACACCAGCTGCTACATCCCAAGAATTTGCACCAGGTATAACAATGCTTTCACTTCTACCAGAAGATACAAGAGCAAGTTCAATAGCTGCTGACCCCAATTGCCTTGCATCAATTCTCTTTTTCTTTAATGCCAAGTTATATCTGCCAGATTTACTCATATATCCAGAACCTTGCCCATGACAAAATGTATGCTGAGCATCATTCATTTTTGAAACCCCTGATACATATACTTTTTTACCATTAAGCCTTGTTCCTTTTCCTAAGGAACTCTCATACATATCTTTAAGAACTGGCACATAAATAAATCCATGCTGCACTTCTGCTTTCTTACTATCCATATCTGGCAAATAAAGAACAGCAATAGCCACAGAAAATACTGGATTTCGCATTGTAAAATTCCTAGTACCATCAAGTGGATCTACAATCCATAAATACTCTGACTTTTTATTATTAGCACCTGCTTCTTCGGAAAGAATCGCATCATTAGGGAAATACTTTTTTATTGCTGTAAGAATAATTTTTTCTGCACCCTTGTCATATTTTGTAACGGTCGTACGATTAGCTTTATAGCTTTTCTCTTTTGGCTTAAAAGTATAAAAATGCTTAAGTAAGTATTCTCCTGCTTCTTTAGCTAATTTCTTTGCTAATTGTTCTCTTGTCATATATTAATAATATTACTATTTAGTTACTATATTATACCAAATAAATAAAAAAGCGGAGAACGTGTTAACGTTTCCGCTTTTAATTGTTGGACTACCTAAATATCCTTCTTATCATCCACCTGATAATAGCTATCATTACCACGATGAATATAATAGGAGAGACAATAGAGTTGGCAAGATCTGGCCTGAACGCAACTACATAAATTACTAGCCCCACTATAGCAGCTATTAATCCACGAGGAATGTTCTGAGGTCTACGCAGCCAGGCTGAGAACGAAGTTGCAATGTCTGGCAATAAAGCACCGCTTACCATTACTCCCACCGCTATTAGAACCTCCTCTAGGGCTCTTTCAATACTAGCAACTATAACAAGCTCGGCCAGTCCAATTGAAATAGCTATTAAACTTCTGCGAAGAGTGGTCCAAATAGGACGCGCTACTCTGTAAACAAAGCCGGTAATGATTAATATGACCACAAGCGCCATTTCCATCATTTCATAATTTGTGAATGCACTCACTTTAAGTCTCCTTTTCTTAGCTGCTACTCAGCTATACTAATCATCTTAAAGGTACCAACTATTGCAATTAATACAAAGAGGTTAATCTCAAGAAAAATTGAAACAGCAATTAGACTGAAAAATAATATACTTATACCATAAGTACATATAATATCTTTTACATCCATCACGCTAGAATCAATTGAAGTTAGCGGCCGATACACCCTCTGTATTACAGGAGCATGACACCATGTTTGCTGGAATAAATATCCCATTTTATTCAACTTACCCACCAACTCGCTAAATTCCCGAGTCTCCTGTTTGCATCCTAAAGATGAATAACCAACAACAGGAACGTCTTGCTGAGCTGAATAAGCTTTTTCAAACATAATCTTCCAATAAGAATACTTAGCTACTAAAACAACTCTCGTAAGTACCATTAATAACGATAAAACTCCCACTAAAGTAAGATAATCCATTTTATACTCCCTTTATTCTATTTTCAAGTTTCAAGTTAATAATATATTATATACTATATTTATAGATTTGTCAATATACTCATCTAAAAAATAGCTATTCCTAGCTATTTTATAGTGTTTAGTTGTATTAGAGAGAACTTATCATTTTCTGTCTCCCAAACTGCAAATGTCGGGGGGTAACCATAATTACTCACATTGCCTGGATTTAGTACTAATTTACCCCTCTTATACTCTTGCCACGGTTTATGAGTGTGTCCATGAAATATATACTTAAGCTCATCATTATCCAGATATTTTTCATAATACCTTGGCTCATGAACAACTAATACTTGTTTACTGTCTATAATAAAGGTGCTAATATTTTCAGATAATTTAATATTTAAATATTTATTTATAATCTTTTCAATATCTAAATGATCTCTGTCTGCATTTCCTAAGACGGCTCTTATAATACCTTCAAAGTTTTTAGATAGATATGAAATTGTCTCTTTTGATCCAAAATCTCCGCAACAAATCATCCTATCTATTTTGTGCTCTTTAGCATAATTTAAAACCTTATCTAAATTTAATAAATTATCGTGTATATCAGATATAATTAATATTTTCATACTGGAATTATATCATAAACAAAAACACCTCAAGACAATTGAGGTGTTTTCATATATTCTTTGTATTATTCAGCTATATTCTTTTCTCTTAAGAAGTTAAGTACCTTTTCATTGTTCATATTGCTTTCTAGATACTTTTTATAACCATCGCTCTTAAGATTCTCTTGTGCTTGAGGATTATCCTTATACTCTTCCTTCATTTGTTCTAATTGTTTGTCTACTTCACCTGGTTCAACTTTCAACTTTTCCTTATCTGTAATTTCCCTCATGATTAATGAAGTCTTAACTCTACGCTCAGCACCATCTCTCATTTCAGCTTGCAGGCCGTCATGATCTTTTTTGATGCTCTCTAAATACTGATCCCAAGACATGCCTTGTTGCTCAATAGAACCTTGAAGCTCATGAACCATTTTATGACTCTCGGCATCAATTAAAATATCTGGAATGCTTTCAAATTCTGAACCATCTATGATCTTCTCAAGCATTTCAATTTCAACTCTTTGAGACTCTTTAAAATTTTTTTCAGATTTAATATTCTCTTCAACTTTAGCCATGAAATCTTTAACGTCTTTAAATTGACCAAGAGACTTAATAAATTCATTATCAAGCTTTGGTAATTCTCTAACAAAGACATCGTGAACCTTAACTTCAAATTCACAGTCTTTTCCAGCTACTGATTTATCGTGATAATTTTCAGGAAATTTTAATGTAAATGTTTTTTCTTCTCCTGCTTTAAGTCCGATAATTTCTTCTTCAAAACCTGGAATCATGCGACTATTGCCAATAATAAGTGGATACTTTTCAGCTGTACCATTTTCAATTGGTTTCCCATCACATTTAACTTTGAAATCTACTTGCGCCTTATTGCCTTTAGCTGCCGCTTCCTTTGTAGCAATTTCTTTTACTCTCATTTCTCTTAAATCATCTACAATTTTATCTACCTCCGCCTTATCTACCTTAACCTCATTCTTCTTTAGTTTTAGACCTGTATACTTTCCTATCTTAACTTGAGGCAATAAAGCAACCGTTGCTTTAAATTCCAAATTATTACCAGGTGCAAACTTTACAATATCTATCTTTGGTTGTCCGATTGCATCTACTTTATTTTCTTCAATAGCTTGCCAGAAATAGTGAGTTAAAATATCATCTAAAGCTGCTTCATGAATCTTCATTTCACCAAGCTCTTTAACTATTGTGTCATAGGGTGCCTTACCTGGTCTAAAGCCAGGAATCTTTGCATCCTTAGACAATCGTTCTGCAGAAAGTTTTAAAAACTTTTCCATCTCTGCCGGTGTGACAGTAATAGAAAGCTCTAATTCATTTTTATCTAATTCCTTTTTTTTAACATCCATAATATTTTTTTAATCTTAGATTAATAATGCAACTAATAATAAGGCTACAATATTTATTATTTTAATCATTGGGTTGATTGCTGGCCCAGCAGTATCTTTATATGGATCGCCAACTGTATCTCCAGTAACCGCTGCTTGATGAGCTAGAGAATTCTTACCACCATAATTACCATCTTCAATATATTTCTTAGCATTATCCCAAGCACCACCACCTGTAGTCATTGAAATAGCTACAAATATACCGGTAACAATACTACCAACAAGCACACCACCTAAAGCAATTGGTCCTAAAATGAAACCAACTAGAATTGGAACAAGAACGGGGATAAGCGCTGGTAGTATCATTTGCTTAAGAGCACTCTTTGTAACAATGTCTACTGCTTTATTATAGTCTGGCTTTGCTGTTCTATCCATAATACCTGGTATCTCTCTAAATTGGCGCCTAACCTCTTCTACAACCTCGCCAGCTGTTTTACCAACAGCTTCCATTGCAAGAGCTCCAAACCAGAAAGGTAATAGTCCACCGATGAATAGTCCAGCTATAACTAGTGGGTCCATTAATGAAAATTCTAAATTTAAACCATGTCCAATAAACTCCTGAACATAAGCTGCGAATAATACTAATGCAGCTAGTCCAGCCGATGCAATTGCATAGCCTTTAGTAACTGCTTTTGTTGTATTACCAACAGCGTCTAAAGGATCTGTAATAGCCCTAACATCGTCTGAAAGTCCTGCCATCTCAGCAATGCCTCCAGCATTGTCTGTAATTGGGCCATAAGAATCTATTGTCACAATAATACCAGCCAGTGAAAGCATGGCTGTTGCAGCAATTGCAATACCATACATACCAGCTAAATTATATGAGAAGAGTATTCCTAAAACAATTACTAAAACTGGCAATACTGTTGACTTCATTGAAATAGCAAGTCCTGCAATAATATTTGTACCGTGACCACTTTCTGAAGCCTTAGCGATATCTTTAACTGGCTTATAATCTCCTGAAGTATAATATTCAGTGATAATAACCATAAGGGCAGTAACAACAATTCCAACAAGTGCTGACAGATAAATATCTTTAGCACTATAGATTGTTAAATCTCCCATTAATCTGTTTGTAACTGGCCATAAAAGAATTGCTGACAAAACACCGGTGATAGACAAACCTTTATATAGGGCTCCCATTATATTCTTTTTCTTCCCAAGTTTAATAAACCAAGTACCAATAATACTTGTAATAACTGAGATAGCCCCAATAACTAGTGGGTATATGATTGCATTTGGATAAGTGGCAAATAACAATGAACCAAGAAGCATGGTTGCAACAGTTGTTACAGAATATGTTTCAAAAAGATCCGCTGCCATGCCTGCGCAATCACCAACATTATCTCCAACATTATCTGCGATAACTGCTGGGTTACGTGGATCATCTTCCGGAATACCAGCCTCAACCTTACCAACAAGATCGGCTCCAACGTCTGCAGCTTTTGTAAAAATACCTCCACCGAGTCTAGCAAAGACAGATATTAAACTACCGCCAAATCCAAGGCCTATTAAAGCTTTAAAAGATCCCGAGATTATGAATAAGCTAGTAACTCCTAAAAGTCCAAGTCCTACAACAAGTAATCCTGTAACAGCTCCACCCTGAACAGCAATATTCATAGCTTGTGAAAGTCCACTTTTAGCAGCTTCACAGGTTCTAACATTAGCTCGAACAGAAACATTCATGCCAATATATCCTGCAAGTGCAGATAGTACTGCACCAATAACAAATCCAATTGCTGTTGCCCAATCAAGCGCAAAGCCTAAGACAAAAAACAATATTACTGCAATAACAGCTACTGTTTTATATTGTCTATTTAAATATGCTTTGGCACCAACTTGAATAGCTTCTGCAATTTCCTTCATCTTATCTCCGCCTGCAGGCTTTTTCAAAATTAGCTTAGCTAAAATAAATCCATACACAATTGCGACAATGGCCACAATAAGTGCAAATAATGATCCGTCTGTCATAATTTTAATTATAAATTAATTATTATTTAACCCCCCTAATATATATTATTTTTCCTCTTCTGTGTTTTCAGCCACTTCTTCTGCTTTAGATTCATCATCCTTTTCTTCAGTTATTTCTTCTTTATCTTCTTTTTTCTTTGCTTTCTTTTCTTTCTTCTCTTCCTTATTGTCCTTTCCTTCATCTTCAGAATCTTCTTCACCTTCTTCTGGTCCGTCAGTACCAGCAATGTCTATTTTCCAATCAGTAAGTTTTGCTGCCAATCTAACATTCTGACCAGCCTTACCAATAGCAAGTGATAATTGATCCTCTTTAACTTCAACTTTAGCTACTTTTTCTTCTTCATTAAGCTCAATTTTTTTAACTTTAGCTGGTGACAATGCATTGCTAATAAAAGCTTCTACATTTTCATCCCATTCAATAATATCTATTTTCTCACCACCAAGCTCTGCAATAATTGTTTGAACACGAGCACCTCTTTGACCAACACAAGATCCAACGGGATCAATATTTTCTTCTTCTGTCCAAACAGCAACCTTACTTCTTTGACCAGCTTCTCTTGCAATAGCCTTAATCTCAACAGTGCCTGCGCTTATTTCTGGTACTTCCATTATAAATAATTCTTTTAAGAAATCCGGATGACTTCTAGAAAGAATAATCTGAGGACCTCTGCCGCTCATCTCAACAGACATAATTAAAACTTTAATTCTTTGACCTGATTGATAATTCTCAGAAGAAATTTGTTCTTCTGGTGGTAAGATTCCCATTGCATTGTCTATATCTATCATAACAATTCTTCCTTCACGTCTCTGTACTGTTCCAACAACCAAAGCGCCTTCTTTATCTTTGAATGAATTATATATTGTATCTCTTTCAACTTCTCTTAATCTTTGAATAATAACCTGCTTTGCTGTTTGTGCTGCCATGCGTCCAAATTCATCTGGAATAGTTAGCTCTTGAATCAACTCATCACCAATCTTAACTGTTTTCTTAATCTCTTTAGCATCTTTAACCATAATCTCAGTTTTTGGATTGAAACGAATAATTCCTTCTGCTTCTTCATCTACTTCTTCACCAGCTTCTCTTCTTTCTCTAACTGCTTCTAAAACAGCTTCAAGCTCCTCAAGATCCATATTATCTACAACTGTTTTAACATCAAAAACCTTAACCTCAGCTGTTTCTGGGTTAAATTCTGATTTAACATTCTGGTTTTTTTCACCAAAATCTTTTCTATAGGCCGCAGCAAGAGCTGCCTCTATAGTCTCTATTACAGAGTCATAAGGAATGTTCTTTTCCTCACAAATCTGCTGTATAGCCTGCTTTATTTGCTTTGCATCCTCCATAGTAGTATCGTAAATTTTTAATAATAAAGGCTAGTATGAAAATACTAGCCTACTATGATATTACAACTAAAATTCTATTCTGTCAAACATAAATTACACTAATCTATCCAATTCATCATCCATCTTATCTTGTGTCTTTTCCTCCGTTTCAGTCTTCACCATTACCTTATCTTTAGCCTCAATAATCTTTTCTTCAGTTTTAAAACCTTTCTTAATGCCCTCAAAAAATGTTAAGACTACTCTCTGCGGATTATCACGTTTACCAAATATTAACCAAACAATGCTAATAACAATTATAATGCCTAACATTTCTAGTCCAATTTGACGATTTTGCTTTTCTCTTAAACTTCTTTGCTCTGAAACGAGTTCAGCGTCTTCTGTAAAGAATTCATTAATAATTTCATCTCTATCTACTGTTCTTTGCAATTCACTAACCTTATTCTCATCTTGCTCCCAAACTCCACCTTCAATTTGACCGCCTTCATTAACATTAACTTCACCTTCTTGTTCTGGAGCAATATTAATATCTGGATCATCTATATTTGTGCTTACAGCAACAATTCCTTCTTGTTCTTGCTGATCGTTTTCTATATCCTGTTCTACAATTTCTTCCATTTCTTCAATAATTTCTTCTGATTCAACCACTTGTTCCGCTGTCTCTTCGGTAATTTCCTCTTCTAGCACCTCAAATGGTGCGGAAAGAATATATATAGCTATATGTGAAGATTCAACAGATCTTTCCTTTTCATTTAAATTACGAGCCACGGTATAGATAATATGTTCTCCTGGAGCTAGTGGCATGAAAGTCCTATAGGCAAAGTTTCCTATACCAGAATCTTCTATATTTAGCTCTGCTCTACCATTATATATACCATCAACATATACATCTACTAAAGTCTCATTCCAAGAAAGGCCTGTAATTACTAAATTACTTGCATAACTTGATGAATTGTTTTCAGGCACGACAAGTGTTGGGGCTGGGACTAAACAGTCTTTATCTAAAAGACAGGAATCCTCTGCTGCTACCGCAACATTAATACTTCCTAAAAATGCTATTGATATTAAAAAAAACAACCCTCCTAATAGAATTATTTTTCTTTTCATAATTAATACTTATTTATTAAAATTCGCTAATATAATTTAATTAAAATACAGTAATTAAGCAAGTTAATAAGCTGTTTAAAACCTCTTCATTACCTGTTAACCGATATTAAAATATCAAAAAATTCCCCATTGATTGCTCAATGGGGCTTGTCGGGTGTTCTCCCTGCATATTTAGGGACGGAAATTATTTATGGAAGATATTTTTCAAATTCTTCCCTAATTTTTAAATCTTTCTTTTGTTTCGGAATATTTATAACAATATACTTAATTATATATATCATCCAGGCAATGCAAATGATAAACCAAATCATAGTCCAAGCACGCATTCCTAAATATGGTATTAACTGATGTCTAAAAAACATTAGTATTAAACCAACAATACTAAATGAAAAGCACCAAGTGGATATTTTCTGCATAGCCCTTTTATATGGTCCGGAGAATCTATCTTTTTTTCTTAATATTGAAAATATAATAGCTAAGACAAATATTAAAATATATATGCCAACAGCAGCTCTAAAAACATTTGTGGTGATAGGCCACAAATTATTTGAGAATAGATAATCTAATTTAAACCAATTAATCATTTATTTAGTGAATATTAAACCGTAATGATAGGGGCCAGCAGAAAACTCTTTATCAAGGCTAAGCCCTAATTCTTCAGCGTGTTTTTTAATAATATCTGCATCAATTCTCTTTGAAACATCTGGGCCAATAGCAGTTTGTTGAGGCAACCATTCAATTACTAAAAGCTTACCACCCTTTTCAAGTAATCTAACAGACTCTTTCATCATTTGCAAGTGGTTATTATTCTGAAAAAGTGTAGTTACTAAGAGGCAAAGGTTTATTCCTTCTGGAACTTTAGTAGCTCCAGCAATTTCTAAATCACTCCATACTGTTTTAATATTTGGCAAGCCTTCAAGCTTTGCCTTACTTTCTACAGAGGATAAGACTTCTTTTTGAATATCCACTGCATATACCAAACCATTATTACCAACAATTTTTGATGCTGCCAATGTAAAATATGCCATAGCTCCACAACCAAGATCTGCAACCTTAGAACCGTAGTCTAAATGTACAGTTTCCTTTAAAATCTGTGTTGGATCCATTAAGCTCGTATCTGATGTTTTTATCTTTTCCATATGTATACTATTATACCAAAAATTATTAGTTTTTGTTACTCTTTAAGAAATCTTTTAATAGGAGCATATGAAGTTCTATGTAGAACACTCACCCCATGAGTAGCTAATGCCTCTTGATGAAGCTTTGTTCCATAACCCTTATGTGCTGAGAAACTGTACTGTTTATAGTGCTTATCTAACTCAATCATCATATTGTCTCTATAATCTTTAGCAATAATTGATGCTGCCATTATCTCCAAAACCTTACTATCACCTCTAATTATTAATTCAAAAGGTAAGTTGTGGCTAAAACCTCTTATCATGTCCAATTTTAAAGCAGAGGGTTTAATAGGTAAAGCAGCTATAGCTCTTCCTGCTACCATTATATTTGCTTTCTGCAAGCCAAACTTATCTATTTCAAAATGGCTAACCACACCAATGGACCAATGCGCAACTTGTTTTATCTTAACTGCTAATTTTTTTCTTTGCTCGAAGGTTAAAGCTTTCGAATCTTTTAAATCAAAATCTATTTTCTTTTTAAATATAACAGCTGAGGCAACCATGGGACCAGCCCATGCTCCACGCCCAACCTCATCTACACCAGCAATATTTATTTTACTCATAATGGCATTATACTAAGATACTTAAATCTAGGCTAATTATTTCTTACTTGAAATAAATGCTATTACTATCATAATAATTATTAACGAAACAGTTATGAAGGGATTGCTAAAATCTAAACTGTCTGTAACTGTTGTTGATAAGGATAGGCCCAGTGCAATAAATAGCTTATTTAAGAAACCGCCGCTTTGATCTACTGGAGTTGCTACCTTTATATTTAATTGTACATCTTTCTTATTCATATACCCAGCTAAATTGGTTAATAAACTCGACCTTTATATCTTCATTGGCAATCAATAAAGACTCTGAATGCATCAGAGCCTTGAATAATAGTCTTTTATTTTTTAATTAAATATTATAGTACAAACCCTGATCCTCCTTTAATTTTAAAGTGCAGCAAAATATACCAACAAGTGTTGGTTTTACTAACTTTTCTTTTGTTTAATTTAATATTCATATATTTTATATTTACAAAAAACCACAATCGTGTTTTGGTTTTTGTTTTTACACATTTGTGGCTTTGAAAATATTCATTTATACCCTTCTATAATATTAGACGGATGATGTTCGATTCTGTTACACATTAATGTTCTACTTTCTCAACCATTCCTTTTTAACTGCATTTGCTACACATTTCACCACACGCTTATTAAAAGGGTTAGGGATGATATTGTCAGCTGTTGGCCTGCTCACACAATCAGCTAGAGCTTTGGCAGCTTCTAGTTTCATTGATGTGGTTATTTGCCTAGCTCTAATATCTAAAGCTCCCCTAAATACACCTGGAAAAGCTAAAACATTATTAACCTGATTTGGGAAGTCGCTCCTTCCAGTAGCAACAATTCTAGCCCCCGCTGACTTTGCAATATCCGGCATTATTTCTGGTATTGGATTTGCCATTGCTATTACAATTGAGTCTTTATTCATTTTCCTTACCATTGGAGCTTTTAATAGTCCGCCCTTTGACACTCCAATAAATATATCCGCATCAACAATAACCTCTCTTAAGCCACCAATTAAATTTTTGCCATTGGATATTCTAGCTATTTCTATTTTGGCTTTATTATTTTTTATATCTTTCCTGTTTTTATGTAAAGCACCCTTACTATCTAGCATTATAATATTTTTTGAATTTACTCCGTATGCTATAAATAATTTTGCTATTGCCATTCCAGCTGAACCAGCTCCGCTTAAAATAATTTTTACATCCTGTATTTTTTTATTAACAACTTTAAGTCCATTTATAATGGCAGCTAATGTTACAATAGCCGTTCCATGTTGATCATCATGCATAACTGGTATTCCTAAATCTTGCAATGCATTTTCAATTTCAAAACACTCTGGCGCTTTAATATCTTCAAGATTTATACCTCCAAACATTGGTGCAATATTCTTTATTGTTTCAATGTTCTTTTTTACATCTTGACTAGCAAGAGCAATTGGCCACGCATCAATTCCTGCAAACTCTTTAAATAAAATTGCCTTTCCTTCCATAACTGGTATAGATGCTTCTGCTCCAATATTCCCAAGTCCAAGTACAGCACTTCCGTCAGTTATAACAGCTACAGTGTTTGCTTTTGCTGTATACTCATAAACTTTATTTTTATCTTTTGCAATAACTCTACATGGCTCTGCTACACCTGGAGTATATGCTAAAGAAAGATCTGTCCTGTTTTTTATTTTTACCTTGGACTTTACTTCTAGTTTTCCTTTTTTTGCTTTATGTAATTTTAAGCTTTCTTTATAATAGTCCATATTATTTTTTAAATAATAATCCTTAAATAGCGACAAAAGACTGGGCCTTAAACCCAGCTCATTTGTTATTATTTACAATTCAAAATATTTTTTAATCTATTCATTACTTAATATTATCTATTCTATCTTTAAGAGCGTTCTTATCTTGAAAGCCAACCATTTGCTCTACAATCTCTCCACCCTTAAAAATAAATAAAGTTGGTATACTCATAACTTGATATTTACCAGCTGTCTCCTGATTTTCATCAACATTGAGTTTAACTATTTTAACCTTACCCTCATATTCTTTTGAAAGTTCATCAATAACTGGACTCATCATTTTACAAGGACCACACCATTCTGCATAGAAATCTACTAATACGGGTGTGTCTGATTTTAAAACTTCTGCTTCAAAGTTTTGATCTGTTACAAATTCTGCCATAATATTTTTTCTTAATTTTTAATTTATTTACTTAAATAGTTTATTACATCCAGAGACGCCATACATCCGGTACCAGCAGCCGTTATTGCCTGGCGATATCTATAATCTGCTACATCTCCGCCAGCAAAAATACCCTCCTGACTTGTCTTTGTATTATCTGTAATCTCAAGATAGCCTTTGCTGTCTAATTTTACCACATCCTTTAAAAAATCTGTATTAGGCTTGTGTCCAATAGCAATAAATAAGCCTTCTAGCTCTATTTCTTTCTCTTCTTTAGTTTTATTATTAATAACCCTAACCCCAGATACTTTATTCTCACCTAAAACTTCTTTTACTTCTGTATTAAAAACAAACTCAATCTTTGGATTATTAAGTGCACGTTCTTGCATAATCTTACTGGCCTTCATTTCATCTTTACTTTTACGAACAAGTAGATAAACCTTTGTAGCAAAAGTTGTTAAAAAATTTGCTTCTTCCATAGCAGCATCTCCAGCTCCTACTACTGCTATTGTTTTCCCTTTAAAAAAGAAACCGTCACAAGTTGCACAAGCTGACACTCCATGACCTCTTAATTTTTGTTCACTTTCAAGTCCTAGCCACTTAGCTGAAGCACCTGTTGCAATGATAATAGACTTTGCTGCATAACTTTCATCTTCTGTTTTTACAATAAAATCTTTTTCTCCTTTTACTTCTATATTAGTTGCTGTTTTACTTACTGTTTCTGCTCCAAATCTTTCTGCCTGCTCTTTCATTTTCATCATTAATTCTGGCCCCATAATTCCCTCTGGAAAACCCGGATAATTTTCCACATCAGTAGTAGTTGTTAATTGTCCCCCGACTTCAGCACCAAGTAGAATTAAGGTTTTAAGTTCAGCTCTTGTTGTATAAATAGCAGCTGAATAACCAGCTGGCCCTGAGCCAATAATTATTACATCATATTTATTCATAATCTTAATTAATTTTTAAAAATCTATTTAATATATCTTGAAGTTTTTTTTCATCCCCCTTATGAATTCGTAAGCATCCTGTTTCTTCTTCGGTTATGGCAAGTCCCAAGGCAGACAAGGCACCTTTAATAGCTGCTAATTGATTCAATATTTCAAGACAATCTTTTTTATCATCTAGCATTTGTTCTAAGCCATTAAGCTGCCCCTTTATACGGGCTACTCTAGACTTCAATTTCTTATTTTCTATATCTTTTTTTACCATAAAAGTATTATACCCCCTGGGGGTATATATGTCAAATTATATAAGGGTCAAAGCTACAAATACTATAATTAGAAATATACTAACAGCCATGTCATACTTTGAAAAATATCCAATCGGTCCTTTAAGATTTATTTTCTTATTTGGGTATAAGGGATAATATTCCGCTCCGTCTAATGAATCAAATACTAGGTGAACAAAATATGCAATTGAAAATACTAGGCCCACTTGAAAGTTTATAAGCATTACAATAATCCAAAACCCCATTGCTATAAAAATGTTATGAAAATAATTTCTTTGATCATCAAACGGATCCTCTTTCCTAACTACAGTATCAATAAACTTTTTCCAGTTCTTAAAATAACCGTGCTTAAAAAAAGCATAGAGATGATCTGTGTCTGGAAACACAGACGCAATGACAGCAGTTGTATAGTCACCTGTCAATTTACCAATAACAAGTCCCGCTGCAACGTGAGATGGAAAATACATAATATAATTTTAAAAATTTAGTATACCAATTATATGTCGAATAGGATTCTAAGACAAATGAAAAGAGCCACCTTTGTGATGGCTCTTAAAAATGTTCATTGGCCTACCGCGACCATATAATGACTGTCCGTTGTCATGTGTCACCTAGAGCTTCGGTATTCTTAAAATGAAATTTTACCTTAGCTTCTAGTCTGGGTTGACCTTCTTGCCTCCCTTTAGGCTTCAGCACAGCTCCAGATCAAGCTGTTATTTTTGGTAATTTTAAACTACCCTACCTATTTAGCCTTTCAGCACAATGAACATTTGAATAATATCATAATTTAGCTAATAAAAAAACCACCAAATAGGTGGTGGACCCGACTGGATTCGAACCAGCGACCTCTTGCATGCCATGCAAGCGCTCTAACCAACTGAGCTACGGGCCCAAATAACTGACTGGAAAATTATATGTTATATATATAACTTGGTCAATAATGTTCTACGTGGAACATAAAAGCCCCTATGATTATCAATAGGGGCTAATGTGCTTTAAAAGAGGGTCACATACAAAAAAACAAACAACGCAACCACTGCAGACTCAAGCGCAACATTTATATACAATGTTGGCTTTTCAAGGTTAAGTGTGTAAATTTTCCTATATACAGCTAATAGTATTAATATTGCAGCGAAAATTATAAAAATTAGTGATGCAGGCTGTTGCCCCATAACGTATGAAGTCAACGCGCTTATACATATTCCCATGCAAATTCCATAATAACCTAAACTAGATAACCTAAACGGGTATTTAGAAAATTTAAAAATAATATTTACTGCATACATAATCAGCGCAATTGTAAGGGGTGTAGAATATGACACATTATTGAACTCCCCAGAAATGAACCCACCCAAACCCACAAGGAGTAAAAGTGCTAAAAAAATGGCTCCAGCTGAAATAAGGTCAGCTAGCTCATTTCGTAATAAATCGCTATTTTCGCTCATATATTCTCCTTTTCAAATTATTAACGTACGTTAAGCTTAGTTAATCATATATTTAAACAAACTGCAAATTGTTCCACGTAGAACAAAAAAAACACCCCTTGGTGCTTTTCTGGTGCCCCCGGTAGGAATCGAACCTACATTTAGACGTTAGGAGTGTCCCGTTCTATCCATTGAACTACAGGGGCAGGGTACAATCTATTAAAAAAATGCTCTATTTTGAACATTCTACTGTCATATAGTATTTATTTGGCTAATCTTACTAAATTATATGTGTCGTAAAACGTAAATACTATATAAATTGCCTAATTATAACAAACAACGCTACAAACACTATCGCTAGTATTGCAATCAGTCTCAAGTCCTTTTTATAATACAAATCATTCATAAATCAATTGTTATTTTTTTAGTGTTTATACTATAATATATTCACTTAGATTTGTCTAAGGGTAATACACATTAATTAATATATTAAAACCTATGTTTAAAGAAGAAAATCCAGCTAAGGATATAAAATCGGCAGAAACTATTATTGGGCCATCGGTTAGAGTTGAAGGTGACTTTAATAGTGAACACGACATCATTATTGATGGAGAAGTTGTTGGTAATATTAGCACGGCTAATAATCTACGTATTGGCAAAGGAGCCGTTGTAAAGGCTAAAATTGACGCTAAGAACGCTTATATCTCTGGAAAGGTTATAGGTAATGTATCTGTAAAAGATAAGCTAAAAATAACAGAATCAGCAACCATCAAGGGTAATGTCTCAGCAAAGATTTTGGAAGTTGAGCCGGGCGCATCACTTATAGGACAATGTAAGGTAACTTCTGTTCCTGAAAGTAAAGCCCCAGAAAAGATTGAGAAAGAAACTAAATAAATTCTTAGTTAATGTATTTATACATATACGACAATTTTTTAACTGAGAAGAAATATCAAAGTCAACTATACAAAATTGAAAACCGTTTAGTAGATTTAGGTATTAAGGGTAGGGTAGTTAGGCTTAATATCTTAAAAAACATGGCAGAGGTTGTTGAAGATGGAATAAAACAAGGAGTGAAAACTGTTGTGGTTGTTGGTAATGATGTAAGTTTTTCAAAAATCATTAATATTGTTGCCGATAAAAATGTTGTTCTTGGTATCGTGCCGGTAGATAATAAATCTAAGATAGGAAAAATATTGGGCATACCACCGCTTGGTGCAGCCTGTGAAGTTTTAGCTCAAAGAATTATTAAAAATGTTGACCTTGGTAAAGTCGGAAATTATTATTTTATAGATTCTGCTGTTATTAAAAATGAGGACACTACTGTTCATATGCCAAGCTATAAAATTAAACCTACTGGACCACAAAATATTGTTTCCTTTAATAATTTAGGAATATTTACTGCTAATGAAGAAACTAAATTCAATTTTGATCCAACAGATAATCAACTTGAACTTGTAATGAACTCAACAAAAGATACTTTAAAGAAGGGGAGCGATCTTACAATTATTCCATTTAAAGAAGTAAAGGTTGAGTGCTCTAAGCCTGGTGCATTTATTATTGCAGATCAGGTCACAAAACTTAAACCACCCGCAATTGTTTCCGTTGTTTCTAAAAAATTGAAAGTTATTGTTGGTAATAAACGTTTATTCTAAACTAGTCTATATAAACAAAAAACCGCTATTTTTAGCGGCTTTTTTAATATATAATATATTTATCCTATTACTTCTATTGTATCTTTTTTCTTCTTAGAAAATATTAAATACTGTTGCAGAACTGTTAACACAATAGATATAAGCCAATAGAGCACAAGGCCACTTGGCAGAGACATTCCAATAAAAACTGTAAATAGTGGCATCATGTACAGCATTTGCTTTCCCATTGAATCCATTATTTCATTACCTTCTTTCTTTTCTTTAGGCTTTCCTTCTTCACCTTTTATGTTCATAATCATTTTAGATTGAACATATTGACTAGCGCCAGCAAGCACGGCAAGTATTGTGTTTGGTTCTGCTAAATTTACAAATCCTAAGAACATACTATTAATTGTTCCAGGGTGAGCAATAAATGAATATAAAACATCAAATGATTCATTAGACAACCCCAAACGGAACACCTGGTAAACAGCAATTAAGATTGGCAATTGAATTAATAATGGCAAGCAAGATGATGCTGGATTAATTTTCTCTCTTTTATACAGCTCCATAGTTGCCTTACCAAAAGCTTCCTTATCATCCTTGTGTTTTGCTTTAAGCTCATCTATTTGAGGTTTGAGTTCTTGCAGCTTCTTCTGTGATTGTATTGAACTTTTTGAAAGAGGGTAGAGTAATAGTCTTACTAGAATTGTAATCAGTATTATTGAAAAACCAATATCTTTAATTGGAACAACATTATAAAAAAACATTAAAATGTTAAATAATGGTTCGTATAGTATTGTATTGTATAGATCTATTAGCATAGTTTATTTTATTTTTTAATTATAGGGTCATAACCACCTTTTGACAATGGGTTACATCTTAATATTCTCCAAATTGTATATATAATGCCTTTGATTGTCCCGTGTTCTTTAATTGACTGGTGGCCATACTCAGAACATGTAGGATAATAGCGGCAAGCGCCAAATGGAAACAAAACCTTTAAAATACCCGTATCTGGAGATAAGAGCTTTTGATAACCTCTTATTAAATACAATGATATTTTCTTAAACATTAAATAATCCTTAAAGATTTCAATCCCTTGTGTATTTCCTCTTGAATGGTAATGAAATCAGCTTTTTCAACTCCTTTTTTAGCCAGTATAGCAAAATCCCACTCTTTTCCTATTAAGTCTGCATATTTAGATATAATACTTCTCACTCTTCTCTTAAATTTATTCCTATCTACTGCTAATTTTAGCGTTTTTTTTGAAACGATAACGGTATATCTATACTCCTTATTTTCACTATTTTTCTTAGCTTTTATAGTTAAATAGCTCGAAAAAAAGGGCCTTCCCTTTAAGGCCCGTATAATATCTTTTTCTTTGGATAAACTATTTTTTCTCATTTGTAGCCGCAACTTTTACGCGTCCTTTAGCTCTTCTTCTTTTTAGTGTTTTCTTACCACCAACAGTAGCCTGACGAGCCATAAAGCCGTGCTTTTTAAGTCTGTGTCTTTTTTTAGGTTGATATGTTCTTTTAGGCATATATCTAATCTATTATTAAAAAATTTTGCAACGGTAGTGTACCAACTATTTAGCGTCTTGTAAAGACCCTTGCCTACATAAAAGATTATCAACTTATTATCAACATGTTGTAAACAAATCGCTCCTTTTAACTATGTTTTTTTAATCATCCCTTTGTGTTAAAATTATTACCGTCACTCGTTTTATTTAAAAGTTATTAATTTAATAAACAAAAAAAATAAATGTTAACAAATCAATTGTGGGACGCTGTACTAGGCGAACTTGAACTGACAATTTCTAAAGCTAACTTTACTACTTGGTTTAAAAATACTTTTATTCACTCTGTTGATGAAAGTAATATAGTGGTTGGTGTGCCAAATGCCTTTACAAAAGCTTGGCTTGAAAATAAGTATCATGATCACATCCTAACTGCTTTAAATAAAAGCAGCCAAGGTAAAATTGATTCTGTTATATATAAAGTAGCTTCTAATAAAGATCAGAATCCTGATCAAATAAAAAATCATGTAGCAAATTCAACTAAAGATGATCAAGCTGATGAATCGAAATCTTCCACTAATGAGGCTCCTAAGCCAGCACAAAATAATTTTAATTTAAATCCTAAATATACGTTTGACTCTTTCATTGTTGGAAAAGGAAATGACTTAGCGACAGCTGCTGCTAATGCAGTGGTTAATAAACCAGGAGAAGTATATAACCCCCTCTTCTTATATGGAGGAGTTGGACTGGGTAAAACTCATTTATTACAAGCTATTGGAAACTCTCTTCTTGCTAAGGATCCGAAAATTAGAATTGTTTATTTAAATACAGAAAAGTTTGTTAATGATTTTATTAACTCAATTAAAAAGGGAACTACTGATGAGTTGAAAAAATATTATCGTACAGTTGATGTATTATTAATAGATGATATTCAATTTATAGCTGGCAAGGAACAAACTCAAGAAGAGTTCTTTCACACCTTTAATGAATTGCATCAGAAGAATAAGCAGATTGTTATGACTTCCGATAGGCCTCCAAAAGCTATTGCTGAAGTTGAGCAGAGATTAATCTCTCGTTTTGAATGGGGAATGATTGCAGATATTGGTGCTCCTGATATGGAAACAAGATATGCTATTTTAGAGGCTAAGTGCCACGAAAAGGGAATTACCCTTTCTCCAGATGTACTTGCTTTTGTCTCTGAAAACATACAAAGCAATATTAGAGAATTGGAGGGTGCTTTAAACAGAATAATTGCCTATCAACAACTAAACAACTCAGAAATTACATTAGAATCAGTTAAAAGTGTATTAGGCTCTTTATCTCTTAGTGCAAAGAAAAGTGGTTTAACTCCAAAAAAGATAGCTACAAAGGTGGCTGATTTCTACGACATATCAATGGCAGATCTAATGGGTAGTAGCAGAAGAAAGGAATTAGTCTTCCCAAGACAGATTACTATGTGGCTTATGAGAGAAGAATTAAAAAGCTCATATCCTTCTATTGGGCAGGAGCTCGGAGGCAGAGATCACACCACAGCAATACACGCATGTAATAAAATAACTGGCCAAATCAAGAATGACAGCAAGACAAAAAGTGATATAGAATTAATAAGACAACAACTATACGCATCATAAATTGTTAATAAGTCTGTTTATTAAAACCCTAGCCTCGTTGATAAATCACACATAACTGTTTATAAAAATAAACTTATACACACAGATAAAGATAAAATAAAAGTTACTAACAAATCATTAAATTTTTCCTCCCTGTTTATCAACTCAAAGGACCATCATAAAAGCCCTTCCCCATACAGCTATATAGTAGCTTATCAACATATCAACAGCCCTTACTACTATAACTATATAAAATATAATAAATTAATATAATAATAATGAAATTCATATGCACAAGAGAAAATTTAAATAATGGTTTAAACATTGTAAATCATTTAGCTTCTCATAATGCAAACCTTCCAATCTTGAATAATGTTTTAATAGATGCTAAAGATGGAATAATTACATTATCTACAACCAACTTAGAAATTGGTATCAAAGTTACGGTGAGAGGAAAAATAGAAATAGAAGGTTCATATACTGTTCCGGCTCGTTTATTTTCTGACTTTGTTTCATTATTACCGAATGAGAATGTAGATATAGATTTAGAAACGGATGGACTAAATGTAAGTTGTAAAAATTCTCAAACTCAAATTAAAGGAATGCTTTCAGAGGACTACCCTCTAATACCAGATGTTAGTTCAGAGAAAAAAGTTAATATAGATATGCAAACTTTTAAAGAAGTTTTGAGTCAAACAGTATTTGCTGCAACGCTAGACGATAATAGGCCAGAAATTAGTGGAGTATTTTTTAACTTTAAAGGTCAAGACTTAACAGTTGCTGCAACAGACAGTTATAGATTAGCAGAAAAGAAAATAAAGGTAGATGGTAGCATTGATCAGAAGATTATTATTCCACTTAAGACACTTCAGGAGCTTGGTAGAATATTAGCAAACAGCACAGAAAAGAATATTAGTTTATATTTAAATGAGAATCAAGTTGCGTTTAGCTCAAGTAATATAGTTCTAACATCTCGTTTAATTGACGGAAATTACCCAGATTATGAACAAATTATACCCAGCGACGAAAAGACAATAACTAGAGTAAAGGCAGAGGATTTAATCAAGGCGATTAAAGGTGCTGCATTGTTCTGTAAGACAGGGATTAATGATATAAAAATGACTATTATACCTTCAAAGAATGAAGTGGTTATCCTGTCAACAAACAGTGGATTAGGAGAGAACATAACCAATATAGGGGCCGAAATTAAGGGTGAAGAGGTGGAAATAGTCTTTAATTATCGCTATTTACTTGATGGCCTAAATAACTTACAATCAGAACAAGTGATAATAAAAACCTCCAATCAAGGTGCTCCAGGGGTTTTTGTACCGGATAATAAAGAGGGATACTTGTATATAGTAATGCCGATCCGGCAATAATTTTACTTATCTGGGGCGGTATGGCGACAGAGCTTGCTCAGTCGCTCACCACTTCCTTTTAAGATATAGTTCTCAGGCATGGGGGCTACCTAAAAAACCGACCCTTTATAAGAGTCGGTTTTTTGGTTGAAAGAAATATTTATTATTCTATATTAATTGTTATATTATCTCCTTGCACAACTTGATTATAAATATCTGTAAACACCGGATAGGCTTTATATATTCCAATCTCTGGCTTATTTGCCCAAGTTAAAGTAATTAATTTATTATTTATGTTTTTAACTGCGCCCAGCCAACTAGATTGATTGGAAGAATCTAATTTATAATAAAAGTCTACCTGTCTTAAGATTTCAAAATTATCAACACTTAAACTTAAGGAGTAAGGAAAGTCAAACGAATCTAAAGTTATTCCACTACTAGGAGAAACCCACGAAGATTTTATATATTCTTCTCTGTCAAAAATTAATATAATAGAGTCTTCATTATTGTTCAATAAGTCATCATAAACTTTAGCCGTTAAAGTGTGCTCACCGTTTTGTATATTAGGATAAATTGTATAAGTAAAAGTAAAGGGTTGAACGGATATTTCACCTATGATTTTATTATCCAATAAATAGGTAACCTTTCTTGCTCCGCGCGGAGCACCGGCATTAACCGTAATAGATAATTGACCATTTGTAACTTTATAATTATGAGAAGGGGAGGTAATATTTATTGATGGCTTGTCTTGGGGTAGATGAACATTATCAAAATCTGTTGGTGCTTTCTCAGCTATAATATCTTGTTCGGTGGCCCATTTAATAACAGGCTCTTCCCAATTTTCATATTGATAATTGTCTTCTGGGTTTAAAGGACTAGGCCCCGTTGGGTCTCCTCTTTCTACATAATGTAATATATTATGAACTTCTAAAAACTTCTTTTCTATAATAGCTTCATCGGGTGTAAATTCTGTAGCAAGTTTGCCAGAGAATTTATCTATTGAGATAGAATCGCCACCTTCCATAAAACCACCGATCATTGGTTTGTCAGAATTAATAATGGAAGGTTTAGTGAAAGACTTTATCTCTTTATTTGCTAAATATTTATTTAAGAAAGCTTGCCAGATTGGAGCAGCTACAACACCACCTGCGGCACCAAGTTTCATTTCCGAATTGTCATTATTACCAACCCAAACACCAGCCGCTACTTGATAGGGAGTATAACCAACTGTCCAAGCATCTCTATAGTCGTCTGTGGTACCTGTTTTGGCCGCTACTGGCCTATTAGCAAGAGTTAGGTAATTGGACTCCCCAAAGGCATAAGCACGTGCAGGGTTGTCAGATAAGACGTCAGACAACATGCGAGTATAATTGGCATCAACAACTCTTTCTCCTTTAGGTTTGTGATATTCTTCAAGAACTCTACCATCGCCATCTTCTACTCTTAATATGCTTGAATATGGATACCAAACACCTTCTCTTGAGAAGGCTGCAAAAGAGTTTACATGCTCAAGTAATTGTACTTCTCCACCACCTAAAACTAAAGATAATCCAAAGCGTGACCTGTCTCCAAAACTTGAATAGCCCAATGAATCAGCGAGGTCTAAAACATTACTAACACCTGCTAAATATATCATTTTAACAGCAGGAGTATTTAATGAACCGGCTAATGCCTTACGAACAGAAACCGGACCATGCTCTTTTAGGTCATAGTTTTTTGGTTCATAAGCATTAGGCTCTGCTTTAAAGGAAGTGTTTAAATCAAAGAGTATTGATTCAGGGGTATAACCTTTAGTAAAACCTGTTAAATATACAAGAGGCTTAAAAGAACTACCTGGTTGCCTTTGTTGTACTGTAACATTAACCTGACCATCAATTTCGTCATCAAAATAATCTCTAGAACCTACCATTGAAATAATTTGACCAGACTGAACATCTATTGCAACAAGGGCGGCATTGGTAGCATTGTAATTTGTTTCATTTCTCTCGACTCTCTCTGATATAGCCTCCTCAGCTGCAGTTTGAGCATCAAGATCGAGGGTGGTAATAATTTTAAGACCACCTTGCTCAATCATTTGATCACCATATTT
Organism: Patescibacteria group bacterium; assembly: GCA_016784445.1. Classification (GTDB taxonomy): domain Bacteria; phylum Patescibacteriota; class Patescibacteriia; order UBA1558; family UBA1558; genus BS150m-G51. The sequence goes on along the minus strand of JADHUR010000002.1, from coordinate 60,451 downwards.
ATTTGCTAAATATTCTTTAATATAAAGAACAAAGTGAGGAGCCGTAATATTTGTTATACGATTTTTAAAATCTAATTCATATTCTTTAGCTGTGAGCGCTTCATCTTCTTGTATATATCCTTGGTCAACCATTAAATCAATAATATATTGTTGCCTGCCTATTAGACGATCTTTGTTTGAGCCATAAGGAGAATAGAAAGAAGGAGCTTGTGGGAGGGCGGCGAGAATTGCAGACTCAGCAATAACTAATTCACTAGAATGTTTACCAAAATAATAATTTGAAGCCGCTTCCACTCCATAGACATTTGACCCATAAGGAATCTCATTAAAATATAGTTTTAAGATTTCATCTTTAGTGAATTTCTGTTCAATTCTATAAGATAAGATCCACTCTTTTATTTTACGAGAGATTTTTCTTTCATTTGTTAATATAGCATTTTTAACAAGTTGTTGTGTTAGTGTTGATCCGCCCTGAGCAGGCTTTCCTTGTAATCTCGGAACAATTTGACCACGAATAATTCCCCATATAGATATACCACCGTGTTTATAAAAATTCTTATCCTCTATAGATATAGTTGCATTAATTGTGTGGTCTTGTATTTGATCAAGATCAACTAATGTTCTTTTTTGATCACCAGATATTTCATATAATAATTCCTCTCCTGTTCGATCATATATTTTGGTGCTTTGTGCCACTGTCCTATCAATTATTTTATTAGGATCAGGTAAATCTTTTGCATAATAAGCAAATAAAAGGGTTACGGAAACAAAACCAACAAGCACAACTGAGAGTCCAAGCTTAATTAAAAAACGAGAGTTGTTCTTAAACAACTTTAAAAGCTTTTTTATTAAAGCGGGTCTATTCTTTGAAGTGCTCTTTTTAGGTCTTCGCAGTTTAGGAATCTTACTTTGTTTTTTTCTTCTCTTTGGTTTTTGCTTATGTTGTTTCCAGCTCTGTGGAGATTTCATAGCAAGTTGAGGTATAGGCATTACAATTTCTATAAAAATATCTTTTCATCATAAATATTACCATTTTACAAGGGTTTTTTCAATGAAACATTATCTGTTATAATAGGGTTATTAAATAACAATTAAAAAGTAGCAATGAAAGTAAATAATGACAAAGCAGCCGTTGAAGCAGTTTTAACTAGAGGGGTGCAGGAAATTGTGGTGGACAAGGAACTTAGAAAAAAACTATTATCTGGCAAGCAATTAAGAGTAAAGCACGGAGTGGACCCAACTTCTAAAGATTTAACCCTGGGACATGCTGTTGTTTATGAAAAACTCAGACAATTTCAGGAGCTTGGACATAAGATTGTGTTTTTAGTCGGTTCTTTTACCGCTCGTTTTGGCGATCCTACAGATAAAGGTAAGGCTAGGGAAATGAGAGGGAAGAAAGAGGTTTTGGAAATGGGCAAGAACTATGTCAAGCAATTGAGTAAGATTTTAGACATTAAGAAAGTAGAGATTAGATATAATGGAGAGTGGTATGACAAATTTTCAGGAGAAGACATGTTAAAACTTATGTCTAAATTTACAGTTGCCCGTATGCTTGAAAGAGATATGTTTCAAAAAAGAATTAAAGAGGAGAAGGAAATATATTATCATGAACCTGTGTATCCAATTTTGCAAGGTTATGATTCTGTAGAATTAAAATCGGACTTAACAGTTATTGGGTCAGATCAAAAGTTTAATGAACTTCAAGCGAGACCATTACAAGAAGAAGCTGGTCAAGAGCCACAGGATATTGTTATTATGCCGCTTCTTGTTGGAACAGACGGTACTATGAAAATGAGTCAGTCTTTAGGAAATTATATTGGCATAAGTGATTCTGCTAATGAAATGTTTGGTAAACTTATGTCTATACCCGATGAATTAATTTATAGTTATTTTGAATTATGTACAAGAGTTTCTGAAAATGAACTGGCTGAGGTGGAACAATTGTTAAAATCTGACGCGAACCCTAGAGATATAAAAATTAAATTAGCAAAGGAGATTATTAAGATTTATCATAGTGAAAAAGATGCTGAAAAAGCTGCCGAAGAATTTGTAAATATATTTAGTAATAAACAAAAGCCTGTAGACATTGAAAAGAAAAACTTTACGAAAGGTTTAAACACATTAGACTTATTAATAGAGTTAGAGATGGCAATATCTAAGAGTGAAGGACGAAGATTGGTTGAACAAAAAGGAGTTAAAGTAAATGATATAATAGTTGAGAGTTGGGATAAAGATGATTATAAGTCAGGAGATATTATACAAGTTGGCAAGAGAAAGTTTGTTGAATTAAAATAAATAAAATTAAAAAACACCTTAGTCTTTCTAATGTGTTTTTATTTGCTTAAATTTTCAAGTTTTTGACTAGCAGAGCAACAAAGTGCTATTGCTAGGGCATCTGCAGCATCATCAGGTTTGGGAATTTCTTTTAGAGACAGTATAGTTTTTACCATTTGTTGCATTTGGTTCTTATCTGCTCTTCCATAGCCGGTTAAAGATTGTTTAATCTGAAGAGGTGTATATTCGTGTATTTTAAGACCATATTGTTTAGCAGCTAGTAGTACAATTCCACGTGCTTGACTTACTTTAATAGCGCTCGTTACATTCTTATTAAAAAAAAGTTTTTCAATTCCAATACTTTGAGGTTTGTATTTTTTTATTATTTCAACAAGTTCATTGTATATATATTCTAAACGATCAGCAAAATCTTGTTTGGCTGGAGTTTGAATAGAACCATAGTCAAGCATCTTAGACTTGCTTCCTTCAAATTCAATAATACCATAACCGGTATCTGCAAAGCCAGGATCAATTCCTAAAATTATTTGTTTCTTCTTTTTAAACATTAAATGTCTGCATTAGTATAAATATTTTGAACATCATCAAGATCATCAAGAGCGTCTAGTATTCTAAGTACTTTTTCTTCACTTTCAACTGCAGCTTTGTCTTTTGGAACAAATTCTAATTTACTGTCAGAAATATCAAAACCATTTTTTTCTAATTGCTCCTTAATTTTATGAAGGTCGCTATCTAAGGTGTATATAATAACAGAATTGTCATCAGTAATAATATCTTCAGCACCCGCATCAATTATTATTAATTCTTGCTCTTCATTTATGGAAGAGCTTTCTAAATAGATGACTCCTTTTCTATCAAACATCCACATTACACTTCCGCTCCCACCCAAATTACCACCATATTTACTGAGCATATGTTTAACCTCACCAACGGTTCTATTTTTATTATCAGTAATCGTTTCAATAATAAGAGCTATTCCACCAGGTCCATAACCCTCATAGGTAATTTCTTCAATTATTGCTCCACCATTTTCGCCTGTTCCAGATTTAATTGCACGATCAATATTATCTTTTGGAAGGCTCAGCTTTTTAGCTCTATCTATGGCCATTCGAAGTTTGAAATTCATTTCTGGATCGCCACCATCTCTAGCGGCAATAGAAATTGCTTTAGCTAATTTAGTAAAAAGACCGCTTCGTTTTGCGTCTTTACCTTCTTTGGCACGTTTTGTAGTGGCCCATTTGGAGTGTCCGGACATCTCTTTATATTAATAATAACGTTGTAATATTAGCAAAATACAGTCTAAAAGGCAAGAAATATAGCTATTTAATGGTTGTAGAAGTACTAAAAAAACTGTAAAATATATACATGAACAAATTAGAAATAAATAGAGCAAGCGTATATAGTTCAATAGAGTTATTACCAGCTCAAATAGAACAGGCTTGGACTGTAATGGAAAAAGCAAGAATACCAGTTAATTATAAAAAGATAAATAATATTGTTATTTGTGGAATGGGAGGATCTAATATTGGTTTCCATATGGTACAAAAAGCCCTCAGCGAAAGATTGAACGTACCAATTATTATTCATGCAGATTATAATTTACCAAAATTTGTAGACAAGAACACTCTTGTTATATTATCTAGCTATTCCGGTAATACGGAAGAGGTTTTAAGTGCGGCTAAGAAAGTACAAGAGAACAAATTGAAGGGATATATTATTACTGGAGGTGGAAAACTTTCAAAAATGGTTGGTAAAATTCCAGGAATTGTATTGCCCATGGACTTTAATCCATCAAATGAGCCAAGATGGGGATTGGGACATTCAATTGGAGCATTTATACAACTATTACACAAAGTAGAAGTGGTAAAAATAAGTGAAGATGAGATTATGAAGGCTAATTCTTCTGTTAAGGATGAAGAAATGCAAAGTTTAGCAAAGGAGATTAAAGATAAACAGATTGTAGTAATGGCTGCAGAGCATTTAGAAGGCAATGCACACATATTTTGTAATCAACTCAATGAAACGGCAGATAATATGGCAGTATATTTCACCCTTCCTGAGTTAAACCATCACTTGATGGAGGCATTTTCATTTCCTAAGGGCTTTATTAAGGCCAAGACTATGGTTGTGTTCTTGGCTTCAGGCAAATATTCATCAAAAATACAAAAGAGATTGAAAGTTACAAAGAAGGTCTTGAATAAACAAGGAATTAAATGGGCTGAGCTTAGTTCAGGAATGAAAAAGACACTTCAAGACAGCTTATCCACATTGCAACTTGCATCTTACTTGTGCTATTATATGAGTGTTGTTAACAAGGTTGATCCGATTGCTATACCAACAGTAGATTTCTTCAAGAAAGAGATGAAAAAGTAAACAACATTATATTTTATTATAAGGGAGGAGAAATCCTTTTTTATATATGCCCCCATGCTGAGCCAATTTACTTTGGTTCAATGGCAAATCCCCACTTCCATGCTTGTTGGGGATTTTTTGTTTCCCTGTGATATAATACCAGTATGCTAGTACAGAACAATTGGCAAAAACTATTACATTTTATTAAAGATCATAGGTTGAATTACCTACTGGTTTTTTTAATTGTCTTTATATTATTCTCCTGGATACAGGCGACTCCTAATTTTCTTACAACAGATTTCTTCTATCAATCTAAAATGATAGAATTATCCGAAAATTCGCTAAAATTAGACAATTTTAATTGGTTAGAGTCAACAAATTATAGTGATGGATTTGCAGATAATAATTGGCTATACCATTTCTTTCTTAGTTTATTTATAGGATTTTTACCTACCTTTTTGGTTGTTAAATTATTTGGTGCATTATTTATTGGTTTTTTGGCAACCTATGTATATTATTGGCTAGAAAAACACGAAGGGGTGTGGCCTGAATTATTTGTACTTTTGTTATTTAGCTCTATATTCTTTTTAAATGAGATAGGTTTTTCTGGACCGGAAGCTATATCATTATTATCTTTATTAATAGGCCTGGACTTGATTGTGAATTATAGATATTGGCAACTAGGAATATTAAGTGTGCTTATTGTCTTGTTAACGGGCCAATTTGTTTTTCTTTTACTCATTGCTATGGTGTGGCTTATTATAGAATTTGTGTATCACAAGTACAGTTTAGATAATTTCGGTACAAGATTTGGAAATCTAAAAGATTGGGTGATGAGAAAGTTAGGATTACGTAGTGGGGTGGGAAGAAAAAAGTGGTTAATATTAATATTTTGTTTAGCGGGAGTTATTATAGGACTAATTGCTCATCCTTATTGGCCCGAGAGCTTATCTTTCTATGGAGAGCAAATTGTAAACAGAACTACGCATAATGATTCTGGAGGAGCATTACTTAGTTTGAGCAAATTATTATCTGGAGCAATAATTATTTTCATGGTTTTTTTGTCTGGAGTTTTAACGGCACTATTCTCTAAAAGTAGACTATCCAAACTAACCGTTAATTTATTTGTTTTAACAGTGGTGTTTACGATTGTATATATTTTTGTGCAATGGGGAGGGGGATTATTGTTAATTCTATTATCTCTAACATCTTCATTGATATTAAGAGATGGTTTTAAGGGAAGAGGTCTCAATAGCGCACTGATTAATTTGTTTTCATCTAAAGCAATAAGATTATCTATAAAAACTATTTTATTAATAGTGATTCTGTCTTTTCCAATGGCAACTTATTATGCATTAAATGATATTAAAGATAAATATAGCTTAAATTATATGCAACCTGTAGCAGAGTGGTTATATTATCACACACCAGATAATGCATTAATTATTAATAGTGATTATGAAGATTGGGCACCTTTATTTTATTATAATGATAATAATAGATATTGGTGGGGGCTTGACGAAAACATCATAAGTAATAAATATTATCAATCTAAAGACGACTATATTGATATTATGAACGGTAAAAGTAGTAAGAATGTCTATGCGCTATTAAAAGGAAAGCTAGACGCAGACTATATACTCGTTAATAAGCAAAAAACTGCCCTAAATGAGCAGTTAGAGGGCAATATATACTTTGACCTTGTCTACGAAGATAATGACGCCTGGGTCTATTTTGTACAGTAAAACGGGGTAAATAAAAAAACAGCTATATAGCTGTTTTTATTGTATTTAATTTACAGCGTTTAGTACTTGTATAACTAAAAATTCAGTTATGGAGTAAGCTGCAAGTACAATAGCAAGTCCAATTACTGCATTTATGATTCTTTTCTTAGCAGTTTCTATTGCGGTTGTATTTCCTCCAGATGTCATCCATTGATAGCCTGACCATATCATTAGAACAACAAATATTAATCCAAGAAAACCTAAAACCGTATGAACAATATTTATAATAATATTTTCTAAACTTGCTGCTGTTGTCGAGCCAGTAATACCCTCTTGAACGGTGTCGAGCTCACTATTAACCAAATCACTTAGACCACTTGCCTGAGCTTGTATGCTAAATAAAAAAACAAATATTAATAGGGCGCTTATTGTTATAAATTTATATTTCATATTATTGTTCTGTTTCAACAGCAGATATTAAATTGTCTAGAACAAACTCTGTTATAGCAAAGGCTCCTAAAACTATTACCAGGCCTATTACAGAATTTATTATTCTTTTCTTTGCCGTTTCAATTGTTGTTGCATTGCCACCAGCGGTCATCCACTGAGCTCCTGACCATATAATTAAAATAACAAAGAGTATTCCTAAAAAGCTTAATGCAATTTTAAGAATATTTATAATAATAGTTGATACAGATGTTTCATCATTGTTTCCTATTGCATTCTTCTGAACATTAAGGACTTTAACAAAATTTTTATCTATTACTTCATCTGAGGCATGTAAAGCAGGAGCAGAAATTATAATAAACAAAAAACAAAATAAGAATATTTTTAGGAAGAATTGCTTGTTTCTTGTTTTTAACATCGATTTAATTATTTGTTAATATATCGCCTGTTCTATTTAATACTTCTAGAGTTATTGTAAAGGCTGTTAGAACAATAAGTAGTCCGACTACAGAATTGATTATTCTTTTTTTTGCTGTTTCTATAGTTGTAGCATTGCCACCAGCAGTCATCCATTGATAACCTGATACTATAATTAGTATTACGAAAATTATTCCTAAAAAACCTAAAGCAATTTCTATAATACTACCCACAATATTGGTTGGGTTTGCTTCTGCAGGCTCCATAGTGCCGTCATTGTAATATGCTTCACCGCCAACTTGTCTAAGGCCGTCTTGTACATTAGATGCTTGTACAGAAGGGTTTAGTACAAAGAGAGAGGATAGCACGATGATTGTTAGTAGGGCTGCTGTGTAAAATAAGTGTTTATTCATATATTTATTGTAATACTTCTTCTTGTAATTCTATAACTCCAGTAACACCTAGTACTTGTTCTGTGACAAACCAGGTTATACTGTAGGCGGCCAATACAATAGCTAAGCCTATAATAGCATTTATTATTCTTTTTTTTGCTGTTTCTATAGTTGTAGCATTGCCACCAGCAGTCATCCATTGAAAACCAGATACAATGATTAGAATTAGAAAGAGTGTCCCTACGAAGCCTAGAGCTATTTGTATTATATTCCCTATTCTTACTGGTAATGGAGTCATATCATCAGGATTGTAGCCAGCATCAGCTCCAAATTCCATTGTCTGATCACCTATTGCCGTTAGGCCATCTTGGTTTAATAATGCAGCTTTAGTAACTAATACTGAAGAGAAAAGAATTAGAGAACAAAGAGTAATTAAGAGTAAATATTTTTTCATATATTATAAGTTTACAATCTCTATTAGAACGAATTGAGTAATTGCATATGCAGCAAGTATTATAACAAGGCCAATAGTTGCATTTATTATTCTTTTCTTTGCCGTTTCAATTGTTGTAGCATTGCCACCAGCAGTCATCCATTGAAAGCCAGACACAATGATAAAGATTAAGAATAGTGTCCCTACAAAACCTAGAGCTATTTGAATAACACTCGCTACTATTTGTGGAGGAGTTTTTGCGGTTGCTCCTGTTTCAAACCCAGCCATACCCGCTGTTTCGTCTAACCCTGTTTCAATAGCAAGTATAGGGCTTGTAAATAGGATAGAAAAAAAGACTATAACAAATATAGCCACAATCAAAAGGTTTAATTTTTTTGAAGTCATTTTCATTTATATAGTTTAAGCTTAGGCGGACCATATAAATATGATCCGCTATAGTCTAGACTATAAATTTAAGTTGTAGTTGCGTCTACAAGGTTTGTAATTACGAAAGAAGCGATAGCGTAAGCAGCTAAAATGATGATCAATCCGATAACACCATTAATAATATACTGTCTACCTTTCTTAACTCTATCTTCATTACCACCAGCAGTCATCCATAAGAATCCACCAATTAGGATAAGGATAACAGCTATTAATCCTAGAAAGCCTAGGATAATAGAAATGATATTGTTAACAATATCTTTAACACCAGCGTCGCCTAAGCCAATTGCTTGTGCGTCGTCAAGGCCTAAATCTGGAGCTGCCATGCCTAGCATAGGAACTGCCATGATTGCTACAACCATAATGATTGCAAATGCTTTTTTGTTCATATATTTATTTATATAGCCCCCTTTCGTGGGCAAGTTAATAATTATTTATTTTTTATTGTGTTGTTACGTCAGCAGCGTTTGAAATTGCGAATTCTGCAATAGCATAAGCTGAAAGAACGATAAGAAGGCCAATAACACCATTAATAATCCACTTTCTACCTTTTTTAACATTATCTTCATTACCACCAGCTGTCATCCAGAAGAATCCACCCACTAATATAATGACAACGGCAATTAAGCCTAAGAAGCCAAGAATAACTTTGATAATTTCTTGTACAACAACATCTAGGTCTTCTTCCCCTAGTCCGGGATTAGTTACATCTTCATCTATTCCGGTTAAAGCTCTTACGTCTCCAGATGATGGAGATGCGTGAACTGTTTGTATCATTGGTAGAGCTAGTAAAGAAACTAGCACCAAAAGAAAAATTAACTTTTTACTCATAGTTTTTTAATTACACTTTATTAAGGATATTTTAATTATTATACACTAATTATAGAAATATTATACTATAATTTACTGATTTTAACAATTTAATTGGTTGGTAATATGTCAAAAACAAAGGTTAGAATACTGTAAGCAGAGAATATTATAACAAGTCCTAGGGTTGCCCAGACTAGTGTATTTTTACCTTTTTGGACATTATCTTTATTTCCGCCCGCTGTCATCCACATAAAACCACCAATAATAAAGTAAATAAGTGAAATTGTACCTGTTAGACCAAGTAGCGCCTTAATAATGACCCCTACCAACTCTTGAGGGCTATCTACAGTTAGGGGGTTGTTAATATTTGTTGCTTGGACTGGAATAGCTACTATTATTAATAGAATTGAGAAAGCTATTATGAAATTAATAAGTTTTTTATTCATATATTTTATTTATTTATTATTGAGACGCCTGACAACAAACAGTACTATTTGAACCGAAGCAATACATTCTTATAATAGAATCTTCATCGCAATCTGTAAATTCTCTACAATCATATCCACCGCCTGGAGGTCTGGTATTTGTTGCGGTACATTTTTCAACACAAATACCACCCTGACAAATTCCAAGATTACCACGACATGAATCACCTTCATCTAATTCAGTTGAACAAAGATCTTGTGTTTGACTTCCGCCATCTAAACCTTGCAGAGTTCTATCTGAAAGAGAGGTGAGGACGGCCTGAACTATTAACCATGAACTCATTACAATTATTATTCCAATTACTGTGCTAATCATTATACTTTTACCTTGTTGAATTGGGCCTGGTTTTCCGCCGGAAGTAAGCCACATGATTCCACCGATTATGAAAAATAGTAGAGATATACTACCAAGTATTCCCATGGCCCATTTAGATAAAACAACAAAAGTATTAAACCCTTGATCTAGAGAACAGCTTCCATCTGCTATGCATGATTGATCATAGTTTTCTTGATTTGTAAAAAAGCCAGGGTCATTTTGATGTTCAACCTGATCCTCGTAAGGATAGTAACTTGGGTCTTGAAAAACAGATGCGCTTGCAAGAACTGGCAAAAGTAATAAAAATAAAACTAATAATAATTTCTTCATTCAGGTTTTCTAATTGTTTGATTAATTCTACGAACTGTTAAGTCCAATATATCTATAGTTGCCAGTTCGCTTGAAACATTATGATATGCTTGATAAATAAGATCACTCATAGCATTATCTGCTTCTGCTGCGTCATAACCTCTATACCAAGCACGTGCATTTAAAACTTGATCTGCAAAAATGCCCATGCTTTCAGTTTGTATCTGGTCATTTATAAGTGACAGTAATGCGGTTGGTTGTTTGCTTTCTTCAAGGTATTTCTTCGTAAGTTCAGGAGTGGTAGTAATATATCTAATGAAATCCCAAGCAGGTGAAAGCTTCTCTTCTGCAGCACCAAAATAGGTTGTTAATGCCCAGAAATCTGCAAAATTAACTTCTTGTACATCAGGAACAGTTTGTAGCATTGGAGATATATTAAAATTTAATTTAGGTGATTGAGCTTTTATAATTGGTGCTTGATAAGCATAACCAATAAAGTAAGCAAGTTTTCCTGAAGTAAACATCTCTAATGCATCAGGTTTATCTTCTGTCCATGAATAAACTTCCTTTGTAGGATCAATAAAGTCTACATAAAACTCTAAAGCATCCTTGCCAGGATAAAATCTTCCCTGGTCTGGTGGAGCTTGATTAAAGGTTGCATAATTATTATCACCAGTCATTTGTGCACCGTTCTGCATCATTAATAAGGAAAGTATATCATTAGCACGAGGAATATTATTAGCCGAACCTAAAGCAATTCCAGATTGCAATATATTACCATCATTATCATAGGTGGTAAGATCCTTTACATGTTCTACAAGTTCGGCCCAAGTAGTAGCTGGTAATGGAATTTTAGCACTATTTAATAGATCTCTATTATAATAAAGAGCTAAAGTATCAACACTGAGTGGAAGGCCATAAACCTCATCATTAATAATAACTTGTTCATGCACTACAGGAGCAAATAGTTCTTGTACTTTTTTAGGGGTTAAACCAGAGATTGTCTTCACTGTAATAATTTGTTCTTCTTTAAGACCTTTTTTTATTTCAAGGAAAGGAATTCTCATTGAAGAGGGCATAGGTTTTATTAAGTTCTCATACTGTCTTAAAAGAGTAGAGGGTATAGAAAATATTTCTGGCCCTCTTTGTTCAAGCCATGCTTTTGTTAATTCAGCTTCATATTCTTCAAAACGAAATTTTCTATATTTTACTTTAATATTTGGATGAATTGTCTGATATGCATTAATTAAAGTTGCAACATCAGCCGTTTCTTCCCAAACTCCCCACCAATTTAATTCAATAGGTTTATATAGTTGTTCAACCTCAGAACTCTGAGAGAATTTACAACCAAAACCCATCAATGGCATGGAAATAAGAATTAGAGTAAGAATTGTGAGTTTTGTTTTAGATATCATAGTTGTTTTTTTGTTAAAACTAGGTAAATTATACAATTTTATGGGCAGTTTGTAAAACAAAAGACTGAATCACTCAAATACTATATACTGTATATATAATTATTTATAAAATAAAATATGTTAGAACTAGAAAACAAGAAAGCACCAAGCTTTAAATTAAAAGATCAAAATAATAAAATAGTCAGTTTGAGTGATTTTAAAGGGAAATATGTTTTGTTATATTTTTATCCTAAGGACATGACGCCTGGCTGTACAATTGAAGCTAAGTGTTTTAGGGATAAGAATAATGAGTTTAAGAAGCTTGGCGTGTATGTATTAGGAGTTTCTATAGATAGTATTGAATCGCATCAAAAATTTACAGAGAGACATGGGTTAAATTTTCCCCTGCTTTCTGACGAAGAGAAGGAAGTTGTTAAAAAATATGGAGTTTGGAAAGATAAAACCATGTTTGGTAAGAAGTATATGGGTATACAAAGAGATTCATTTTTGATAGATAAAAAAGGAAAAGTATTGAAGCATTACATAAAAGTAAGTCCTAGTAAGCACGTAGAAGAAGTTATTAAGGATTTAGAAGGACGAACTTAGCGTGGGCTAGTTATCTATAATATAAAGTTTTAAAATAAAAACACTCTCTATAGGGAGTGTTTTTTGGCGGAGATGGAAGGATTCGAACCTTCGAGACCAATTAAGGTCCACTGCTTTTCGAGAGCAGCGCATTAAACCACTCTGCCACACCTCCTATTCTAATTCAGCTATCTTTTTATTAACAGTATGGTTATAAAGAATTATTGTAATACCTGTTATTATCCAGAAAAGTATACTCAAATCGTTTTTAAAGTAAGGCACATCCACAAGCCCATGTACTATTATTACTATAAAAGCAGAACTAACACCAAGGCTTAGATGGTTAATATATTCTTTTTTATACTTAGGAAGCCATTTTTTCTTAATATTTATCCTGTATATAAGCACCCCTAGGACAATAAATAGCCAAATAATACTAAATAGACCATATATACCTATCTCAGCCCAGAAATTTAGAATTATATTATGAGGGTAAAGGAATATTTCTACAGGTTGCCACTTGTCGTTAATTGTAAGACCAGATGAATGATATGGTTCAATGGCTTGCTTATAATTAGCGAGCCCGCTTCCGTTTATGGGCCTATCTCTTAGCATAGAGATTGTTTCAGTCCATTGTGCTTGTCTAATCTGACCGGAGTGATCAGATATGGTTAATTTCTCAAACATTACTGTTCTTAGTGTTGGAGTTAATAGTATTCCAGCAAAACAGATAATTGCCAGTATAATAGCAAGAAGACGGGTGTGTTTTTTTGTAAGTAATATTATAAATACACCAAGGCTTAATGCAATTAAGGCACCTTCGCTACCCGCCCACATTATTGTTAAGATAATAGAAATAAATGAAATAAGTTTTAAGATCTTTAAAAATGTATATTCCTTTATCCAAAGCGTTGCAAAAATTAAAGCTCCAATTGGTGCTAGTAATAGACCATTTGCATTCGGATAGCCGAAGAAAGTTGTTACTCTTCTTGTTTCAGGTAAATACCAATCTAGAGTAGGAATATTCCAGCCAGTTAATTTTTGAATAAGTGCATAAATAAAAACTGCTATAGATAAAATGCTAAAGGCGTATATCAATTTATTAATTTCAGAATTCTTTCGTATATAATAAAGCATTACCCCTAAAAACATTAATGGTTCAAGAAAGTATGCTTTCCATATTCCTGCCCCTAATATAGTTTGAGGAGTTAAAGTGAGAGCAACTATTGAGGATAGAAAAAATATAAATATTGGTAGAGCAATAATTTTTGGAATTAAGTTACGCTTTGTTGTGCCCACGATTTCAGTTTCTGATCTAAAAGTTTTTTTAAGCCAAGCAGATATTGCAATGTGTAATTTTTTACTTTGCCATAGTTTTATCAACCACATTAAGAATAATAATAAAACCATTCCTTCCAATAATGTGAGGGGAATATTAATTATTTGGAAGCGTATTAAATATGTTGGTAATAAAAGTATAATTAAATAAACACCTCTTTCCATTTTTGGCCAAGCAAAAACAATAAAGAAGATATAGAAAATTGATATTAGTAAAAGATTTAACATTTATTTTGCTCTTAATTCATTAAGGATGCTTTTGTCTATACCTTTAACAAGATAGAGGGTTAGTATATAAATTATTGAAGCAAGAAAGATTAATAGCATTAGGTTTAGGCTAAATAGAACATATATGAAGAGTCCCATAATTAAACTTGCAAATAGTATCTTAATAAAGGATCTTAGATTAATACCTATTTTAGAGTATTTATAGCTAATATAGAAGGCAAATAGGGTGTACAGCAATTCAATAAATACAGTTATACTAGCTGCTGCCCAGTAGGAGAATTGAGGGATTAATGCAAAGTATAATATGAGCGCCATAGCTGCTGTAATAATATAGTAAGGTATCATCTTTTTTTGTTTATCAATAGCTAAGATAATATAGCCAAATAAACTACCAAAAAATATTATAGCTGTTGCCCAGATTAATATTTTTAATACATCACCAGAGGCTATAAATTCATCGCCAGCTATCAATACCATCACTCTATCTGCAAGTAGCATGGTGCCAACAATAAGAGGTATAGAAATCATTAAAAAGAAATCAAAAACTTTTTGATACACACGTTTGAATCTCTCAATATTATTTGTAACATAGGCTGCTGTTAAAACTGGCAAAACAAGCCCTAAAAACATATGAGGGAAAGTGCCAATTATTTCCAGTACTTTATAAGTTGCCCCATAAATACCAACCTCACCCTCACTCCTGTATACAGATAAAATTAATGTATCTGCTTTAAAGTAAACAAGAGTAAGTAATGAAGTGAGAGCAATTGGCCAGGCTCTATGCCAAATCTTTTTCCAATAGACAAAGTCAAAGCCAAAGTTAAATTTTGTATAACTTCTGGCCATGAAGAATATTAAACCAAAATATATTATATTAAAGACTACATTACCTAGAATTATATAGAGTAAACCCTTTTGAAATACTACCACCAAGATAACTGTTATGAGGAAAGCTAATCTTCCAATAACTTCTGTTCCAATAATTTTATCCATTCGCAAATTCTTCTGAAAAATTGCTACAAGAACCTGTGCTAAGGTAAATAGGAAAAATGATATCGACATTAATATCACGCCTTGTTTTACAATGAGAGCATAAGGAAAGAGTAATACAATAAATGGAGCAAGAGCAAAAAAGACAAAAGCGCTCATTAATTTCATGGTGAATACATTACTAACTGCTTTTCTTTCGTCTACTTCAGGGTCTGATATCTCTTGCATCAAGGCAAGGTAGAGACCAAGATCTACAATAACAGCAAAGAACTGTACAAAGGCTAGAACAGTAGTATATTGACCATATCCAGATTGACCAAGATGTCTAGTTATAAGACCTACAATAATAACACCAATAATGGTGCTTATTATTTTGCCTGTAAACTGCATGGCAGTATTGTAAGCTACTTTTTTTGTAAGTGACATGTATTAATTTTACGTAAAAAAGGATTAAAAATCAAATAAAAAACCTACTTCAGAAAAAAGTAGGTTTTTAATAATAGTTTATTTATCAGCTACTCTCTCTTCTTTAACAATTTTCCAAATCTCGGCTCTAATTTTATCTATTAATTTCTTGTTTGATTTAATGTATTGTTTAGCCGTTTCTCTGCCTACACCCAATTTTTCCTCTCCATAACTGTAGCTAGCGCCCGCTTTCTTGATTATGCCTTTCTCAACTCCTAGATCTATTATATCTCCTGCAATTGAAATACCTTCATTATACATAATATCAAATTCACAATTTTGAAAAGGCGGAGCAACTTTATTCTTTACAATCTTACAGCGAACTCTATTACCAATAAATTTCTCTCCTTTTTTCAGTTGAGCTGCCTTGCGAACCTCAATACGTACAGATGAATAGAATTTTAATGCCATGCCACCAGATGTTGTTTCTGGATTACCAAACATAATTCCTATCTTCATCCTAGTTTGATTAATAAAAATTAGAACAGTATTACTCTTTGAAACAACACCGGATAATTTTCTTAGAGCCTGACTCATAAGTCTTGCTTGCAAACCAACATGTGAATCTCCCATTTCTCCTTCAATTTCTTTTCTTGGAACAAGAGCCGCTACTGAATCTACCACAACGACATCAATACCATTTGAGCGCACAAGTGTTTCAGTGATTTCTAATGCTTGTTCCCCAGTGTCTGGTTGTGAAATTAATAATTCGTCAACATTTACTCCAATTTTTTTAGCATACTCTGGGTCTAGGGCATGTTCGGCATCAACAAATGCTGCTGTACCACCAGCCTTTTGAACTTCAGCTACTATGTGTTGCGCAAGAGTTGTTTTACCAGAAGCCTCGGGCCCGTAGATTTCAATAATTCTGCCTCTAGGAACTCCACCTATGCCTAGTGATATATCTAGTGATAAACAGCCAGTAGATACAGCATCTACTTCCATGATTTTGGCTTCACCAAATCTCATGATTGCGCCATCACCAAACTTTTCATTTATTTGATCGATTGCAGCAATTGCTGCATTACCACGATCTTTTTTGGCAGTGTCTTTTTTTGTCATAATTTCATAATTAATATTTAAAGACCCTGTTTAAAAGTCAAATTGTTTAGATAATGATGTATTAACTCTGTTTACTTGTTGTTCTTGTCTAAAAACAGAGATTGTTATTTGTTTTTGTGCACCGTGTTTTTTTATAGCTGTTACTTCTAGAACATTAAGCCCCAAGGATAAATTAATTTCTTTACTAAAATCTCCATTAATATCTGCAAGTACTAATTCATTATTTATTGTTAATTCTATTTCAGGATCTGTTTCACCACTAATTGTAATCAGTCTAGCTGCGGTTGTTATATTATTTAATGGTTCATTAACAGAAAGTGAAGGGGGTTTGATTATATTATACACACCAGTACCTATATAAAATACAAAGGCAATTGTTACTATGGCAATGCCAGCAACCCTTAATGTTTTAGGGTTAAGCCATGATAACCAATTCTTATTATTTATTTCAGGTCTGACAAAGCCACTAAATTGCATCTGTACTCCTTTTTCTCTGTCATATTCTTTAATTAGCCAGCGTATATCCAAATCTAAAAGTTTTCCATATGAGCGTAGCCATTGTTGAGCATAAATTTCACCAGGCAAAATATCATAAGCACCATCTTCAAGGGCTTGTAAATATTTAGGTTGAATATTTATACTTTTTGAAACTTCAAGCAAATCAAGACCTTGCTCCTCTCTAGTTTTGCGTAGAGTTTCTGGAACTGTTTGATGTGAGACTACTTTTTTTGTAATAAATGAATTCATATTATTTATTCTTTATCTTCTTCGTCTTCGTCGTCTTCATTTTGTTCTGTGCGGTTTTCGTTTTCTTCAGACTTTTCTTCGTCTTCCCAGCCGTCTGTATATTCTCTCATATCTAAATTCTCTTCTAGGTCTTCTTGTCTTATTAATATTTCACGAGGCTTAGCTCCATTAGGTGGCCCAACAATTCCTTTTTCTTCTAGCATATCTAAAATACTAGCAGCCCTAGCATAACCAACCCTTAATCTTCTTTGTAGTAATGATGCTGAAGCTTTGCCTGCTTTAACTACAACTTCTTGAGCATCCATTAGCAATTCGTCTTCATCATTTCCACCTCCAAGTGCATTTCCTGGCATACTACCAACTTTTTGCCTTTCAACAATAGCATCATCATATTCTGGCTCACCTTGTTCTTTCCAGAAGTTTACTACGCGCTGTATTTCTTTTTCACTTACAAATGCACCTTGTATTCTTCTTGGTTCAGGTAATTCAGAAGAGGTATATAACATATCTCCATTGCCAAGTAGCTTTTCTGCTCCAGGTGAATCAATAATGGTACGAGAGTCAACATTTGAAGCAACTGAGAAAGCAATTCTAGTTGTAATATTAGCCTTAATGAGCCCTGTAATAACATTGGTTGAAGGTCTTTGGGTGGCAATTACTAAGTGAATACCAACCGCTCTAGCAAGTTGTGCTAGTCTGATAATTGAAGGTTCAACATCTTTTGGATTAATAACCATAAGCTCAGCAAGCTCATCTATTACTATTACAAGATATGGCATTCTATTTACTAAGACACTACTATTATATGATTCAATGTCTTTTTTACCGACACTTTGTAATAGCTTATATCTTTCTTCCATTTCGCTAACAGCCCAGCGCAGGGCATTAATAGTTTTCGGAATTTCTGTAATAATTGGAGTCAGTAAATGAGGAATATTATTATAGATAGACAGCTCAACTCTCTTTGGGTCTACCATTATAAATTTCAATTCTTCAGGATGATATTTGTATAGTAAGCTAATAATAAAAGCATTAAGACAAACACTTTTACCAGAGCCTGTAGCACCTGCGATTAAACAGTGAGGCATTTTAGAAATATATGTAACCTTGCACTCCCCAGAGACATCTTTACCAAGAGCAGTAACAAGGGGTTTAGAGCCCTTTTGAAAAGCGTCTGATTCAATAATTTCTCTTAATTTAACTACAGCTACTTTCTTATTTGGAACCTCAACTCCAACTAGTGATTTACCAGGAATTGGGGCTTCAATACGGATACGTTTAGCAGCAAGAGCAAGGGCTATATCTCTATCTAAGGCAGTTATTTGAGATAGTTTTATTCCGTCTGCTGGTTTGAATGTAAATTGTGTAACTGTTGGGCCAATATTAGCTTCACCCATAGCTACCTCAATATTAAAGTTTTCAAAAGTTTTTCTAATTTTCTCAGCCGATGCATCTATATCTCCGCTTGTTGGTTCAGCACCATTCTCATCTAATAAATCCATAGGAACTTTAACACGTGGAGCTTTTTTCCTTGGTTTAGGCATTTCAATGAGCTCTTTCATATCTTCATCTTTTCCATCATTTACTTCATCTTCTTCATACTCTTCTTCTTCAACTTCTTCATCGTCTTCTTCATATTCATCTTCTTCATACTCTTCCTCTTCTTCATAATCATCCTCATAATCTACTTTAGGTCTGCTGAAAGAAAATGATTTAATTTTAAGCCATAGAAGCCTAAATATATTTACCTTATTGCCAAGCTCATCTAAAGATATATTAAAAGAAATTAATATAGATATTAATAATAGTCCTAGTAATATTACAAAAGAGGCAAAGCCTCCCATTGCTTGTTGTAATGGTTGGGTTATGGCATAGCCAATATATCCACCACCTTCATTAGCTGAAAAGCCTCCTTGTAAATTATTAAAATCATGAATAAGTTCAAGTAGTCCAGAATAACCAAGTATTACGAAAAACAACCCAAGATAATTACTTGGCTTAAGTAAATATTTATCAGGATTAAGGAGAAAGTATCCCCACATTAATAATAATAATGGGAATATCCATTTACCCCATCCTAGAACTAGTCCAAGTATTTGATTGGCAATTGCGCCAAAGGCACCAGCTGAATCTAATAAAGATAATAGTCCAAGTAAAGCAATCAGGAATATAAGTATAATAAAGATTCCTTTTTTGGTCTCAGGAGACAGGATCTCACTATTTTTCTTACCTTTTTTTGATTTTTTTTGTTTAGCCATTTTAAATTTAAATATTGTTGAGCAGAGTATATTTTACCATTTTAAGGTGTTTTCTACAACTTAAATATATACAAAAACAGGGCCAAAAATGACCCTGTTTTCTATATAATGTGTATGCTTTATTTCTTCTTGTCTATAAGCCCAGTTCCTGCTGGTATTAATCTACCAATAATTACATTCTCCTTCAATCCCTTCAATTTGTCAACTTTACCAGTAATAGCTGCATCAATTAAGACTCTGGCTGTTTCTTGGAATGAAGCTGCAGATAGCCAACTATCTGTAGATAGTGAGGCCTTTGTAATACCTAGTAATAGAGCATCACCAATTGATTCTTTACCCTTTTGATCTGCTATTTTTTGGTTTTCCTCTTCAAATTCTGAATAGGTTGTAATATCTCCAGGTAACACATTACTGTCACCAGAATCAATAACCATTATTCTTGAGAACATCTGTCTAATAATTATTTCAATATGCTTCATATTAATCTTTTGTCCTTGAGATGAATATATCCACATAATTTCTTTAATAATGTATTTTTCAGTTGCTCTTCTGTCTTTTCTTAGATAAAGTTCTTTAAGGTCAATACTTCCCTCTGTTAAAGAATCGCCAGCCTTTAGCTTATCTCCATTTTTAACACATAGACTATATCCAGGTGGAATAATTACTTCCTTTGTAGCCTCAACAGGTGAGAAGACATGTAATTCAGTCTTTGTAATTCTTATTTGGCCATCATTTTTGGCAGTAATAGTTTTCTTACCACCAATATGTGCCATGATTACATCTCCAGTTTTAATCTTAGCATCATTCTTTACTTTCAATTCATAGTCTTCATGGAATGGATGAGATTCTAATGTTGGTCCAAAGTATTTGTAAACAATAGTTCTTTCTTTTCTAATACTTAAGTCTATATCTTTATCTATAACTATCTCACCATCTTCTTCAGCTAGAATAGCTTTTCTCTTTGGTTGTCTTGCTTCAAAAATTTCTTCAACTCTAGGCAAACCTTGAGTAATATCTCCAGCTGCTGCAACACCACCAGTATGGAAGGTTCTCATAGTAAGCTGAGTACCAGGTTCACCAATACTTTGAGCTGCAACAATTCCCACTGCTACACCATTTTCAACTGGCTTATTATATGCAAGGTCCCAACCATAACATTTCTGACATAAACCACGCTTGGTTTTACATGTCATATTCGATCTTATAGTTACTTCAGGAACTTCAGACTTCATTATCTCTGCTGCTGCTTCTCTGTCTATAATTCCATTCTTCTTAACAATGATCTCATCTGTTTTTGGATTTTTGATAGTTGTCATAGCAAGACGTCCTAGGATTAGAACATCTAATTTTTCACCAATATCTTCAGCATCTTTAAGTGTAAGTGTTAAACCTTCTTTATCTCCACAATCTGGCTCACTTATAATTAAATCTTGAGAAACATCTACTAGACGTCTAGTTAAATAACCAGCACTAGCAGTTCTAAGAGCTGTATCTGATAAACCTTTTCTAGCTCCATGAGTTGAAATGAAGTATTCAAGAACATCTAAGCCTTCACGGAAATTAGCTTTAATAGGTAATTCAATAATTTCACCAGATGGAGAAACCACAGAACCTTTCATTCCCATAATCTGAATTAATTGAGCCCATGATCCACGAGCGCCAGAATTAATAATAGAGTATAGGGATGAACCAGCATCAAATGAAGCCTTACTTACATCTGTAATATCATTCTTAATCTCATTCCAGGTTTCAATAATCTTTACATATCTTTCATGATTGGTAAGAAGTCCATCATTGAATTGTTGTTGAATTTCTTGAACCCTAACTTCACCACCTTTAATAATACCAGCCTTTTCTTTAATAATCGGCACATCAGCAATACTCCAAGATAGTCCGGACTTAGTAATATATTTGTAAGCTAAATCTTTTAATTTGTCTAAAAGAATAACAGCTTCCTCAGGTCCTGCTAAATGAATAGTTTGACCAATTATATTTCTTAAATCACCAGAAGTTAATGTTTTATTAACGAAGTCAATTTCTTTTGGCAAAATAGTATTAAAGATTAATCTTCCAACAGTTGTTTCTGTCATTACCTTCTCTATCTTGATTCTAATTATTTGATGTAATGAAATGTGTTCCAAATCATATGCCATCTTAGCTTCATTATAATCTGTAAATGCTTTTGGAGTTTCATCTTTTAATCCACTATCATATGTTAGATAATAACTTCCCCAAACAATATCTTGATCAGCTGACATAACAGGTTGGCCAGTTGCAGGTTTTAATACATTCTTAGTAGAAAGCATAAGTTCTGCCGCTTCTTTCTTAGCTTCTTCTGTTAGAGGTACATGAACTGCCATTTGGTCACCATCAAAGTCTGCATTAAAAGCTTTACATACCATAGGGTGAATTTGAATAGCCTTACCTTCAATTAATGTTGGTTTAAAAGCTTGAATACCTAAACGGTGAAGAGTAGGAGCACGATTAAGCAAAACATATGATTCTTTTGTAATATCTGCAAGAATATCCCAAACCTCAGGATGATCTTGTTCGATATATCTATTTGCTGATCTTACATTATGTACAAGCTCATCTTTAATTAAACGTGAAATTACAAATGGTCTAAATAATTCTAAAGCCATGATCTTTGGAATACCACATTGTTCAATCTTAAGTTTTGGTCCCGCTACAATTACAGAACGACCAGAGTAGTCAATTCTTTTACCGAGTAGATTCTGTCTAAAACGACCCTGTTTACCCTTTAACATGTCGGCAATACTCTTAAGAGTTCTTTTCTGCCCTGTTGAAGCAGTAACTGTTTTACTTCTTCTAGCATTATTATCTATTAAGGCATCAACAGCTTCCTGTAACATTCTCTTTTCATTTCTTTGAATGATTTCAGGGGCGCTTAAGTCTTTCAAGCGCTTTAATCTATTATTTCTATTGATAACACGTCTATATAAATCATTAAGGTCAGATGTTGCAAAACGTCCACCATCAAGAGCTACCATAGGCCTTAGGTCTGGTGGAATAACAGGAATAGCTGTCATAATCATCCACTCAGGTCTAATCTCATTAGCGATTAAGTTTTTAATAAGCTTTAATCTCTTTGTAATTTTTTTAAGCTTTGAAGGAATAGCAACTGTCTTTTCTTCTTTTAATTCATCAGCAAGTTTTTCTAGGTCTACTCTTGCAAGTAAATATTTAATAGCTTCAGCTCCAATATTTGCATTAAATACATGACCATATTTCATAGATAGGTCTTGGTATTTAGATTCTGAAACTATTTG
The DNA here is from genome assembly GCA_016784445.1 of Patescibacteria group bacterium. Classification (GTDB taxonomy): domain Bacteria; phylum Patescibacteriota; class Patescibacteriia; order UBA1558; family UBA1558; genus BS150m-G51. The sequence goes on along the minus strand of JADHUR010000002.1, from coordinate 37,673 downwards.
ATTAATCTGTAAATCTTTCAATTCCTTTTTTGCTCTATCTGCTGCATCTTGAAGATGGGTTAATTTATCTTCACGAGCTGTTTCCATTATTTCAATTTGTTCTAGAGCTTCTTTTTCAATCTTTTGCTTTGCTTTGTCATCCTTAGCCTTACTTAAATGATCTGCTCTTACTTGATTAATTTGAGCAACCTTTTGGTCGAATTCATTTTTAATACCTTTAGCTTTAGATTTAAGCTCACCTTTTAATTGTTCCATTGTTTGCTCTCTTAAGTCTTCGTCTACATCTGTAATAACAAAGGAAGCAAAGTATATAACTTTCTCTAATTCTTGAGATGACATATTTAATACAAGTCCAATACGTGATGGGATGCCACGTAAGAACCAAATATGTGAAACAGGAGTAGAGAGGTCAATATGGCCCATGCGTTCACGTCTTACAATTGCACGTGTAACTTCAACGCCACATTTGTCACAAACAATACCCTTATAACGGATACGTTTATATTTACCACAATAACATTCCCAGTCTTTTGATGGGCCAAATATTTTTTCACAGAATAGGCCATCCTTTTCAGGTTTTTGTGTACGGTAATTGATAGTCTCAGGTTTTAATATTTCACCATGTGACCATTTATGTATTATTTCCGGGCTAGCCAATTTTAATTTGATAGCATCAAATTCTATATTGGCTGCTGTTTGTGGAATGAAGGTTGTTTTTGTTGATGATGGAGTAGGCATATGATATATATAGTTAAATAATTATATTATTCTTTGTCTTCTTTTTGCTTGTCTTCTGTTTCTTCTGCTTCATCCTTTTCTTCAACTTTTACATCATTTGCAGATTTCTTATTTTTCATAAGATCAACATCAAGTCCTAAACCTTTAAGCTCTCTAACGAGAACATTAAATGATTCAGGTATATTAACTTTATCAATTGGTTCGCCTTTAATGATTGCTTCATAGGCCTTACTTCTTCCCGGCACATCATCTGACTTAATAGTCAATATTTCTTGTAGCATGTGAGCAGCTCCATATGCTTCTAAAGCCCAAACTTCCATCTCACCGAATCTCTGACCACCAAATTGTGCTTTACCACCAAGAGGTTGTTGAGTAACAAGTGAATAAGGTCCGATTGAACGTTGGTGAATCTTATCTTCAACAAGGTGATTTAGTTTTAACATATAAGTAATACCAACCGTTGTCTTTTTATCGAAAGGTTGTCCATTACGGCCATCAAATAATTGAAGCTTACCGTCTTCTGGATATCCTGCTTTTTTAAGCTCTTCTGCAATTTGTTCAGCTTTTACACCATTAAGTGCAGGAGTTGCAACTCTATAACCTAGTTTTTTAGCAGCAAGACCTAAATGGGTTTCCATAAGCTGTCCAAGGTTCATACGAGAAATAACACCAAGTGGATTTAGAACAATATCTACTGGAGTGCCGTCTTCTAAGAAAGGCATATCTTCAACTGGAATGATTCTAGAAATAACACCTTTATTACCATGACGTCCAGCCATCTTATCTCCAACTTGAATTTTACGTAATTGAGCTATTGTTACTTGAACAGATCTAATAACACCAGCTGGTAATTTATCTCCATTCTTTCTTGAGAAGATTTTAATATTAATTACCTTACCGTGCTCACCATGTTCTAGATAAAGTGAGGTGTCTCTAACGTCTTTAGCTTTTTCGCCAAAGATAGCTCTTAATAATTTTTCTTCTGCAGATAATTCAGTTTCACCCTTTGGTGTAATCTTACCAACTAGAATATCTCCAGATGAAACTTGAGCACCAATACGAATAATACCTTCTTCATCTAAATCTTTGAGTTTTTCTTCACCTACATTAGGAATATCTTTTGTAATAAGTTCTGGTCCAAGTTTTGTATCTCTAATATCTATTGAATAATTTTCAATATGCACTGAAGTGTATCTATCTTGTTCGACAACTCTTTCAGAAATTAGAATAGCATCTTCATAATTACCACCATCCCAAGTCATATATGCAACTAAAATATTTTGTCCAAGAGCTAATTCTCCATGTTCTGTTGATGCGCCATCTGCAATAGCCTCGCCGGCCACAACTTTATCTCCAACATTTACTATTGGCTTTTGATTGATAGAAGTACCAGCATTAGAACGCATAAATTTATTTAAAGGATAGTCATGAGTATGACCATCTTTTGTTTTAGTTTGAATTAAATTAGATTGAACTTTAACAACTTCACTATCCTCTTTAGCAGCAATTGCTTGACCTGAATCAAGAGCAGCTTTTCTTTCAATGCCAGTTCCAATAATAGGGGTCTGAGGTTTAATAACAGAGACACCCTGCCTTTGCATATTTGTTCCCATAAGTGCTCTAACAGCATCATCATTCTCAATGAATGGAATAAGAGCTGTAGATATACTAATTATTTGATAAGATGAAACATCAACATAATCTATTGTTTCTACTCTTTCAAATGATGGTCTACCATTCTTTCTAACTTCAGCAAATTCATTAATGAAATGACCATTCTCATCCACCTTTGTAGTGGCTGCTGTTGAAGTTGATCTTTCTTCAATGAAAGCATCAATATATTCAATTTCATTTGTAATAACTGGTATTACTGGAATTGTTTTAATATTTTCATAAGCTGCTAAATTCTTAGCTAGTTTTTCATCTATATTAGTTCCTTTTTTAGCAACTATTTTACCAGAATCTGTATCTATTAAATCTTCTCTTAATGTATAGCCAATAGCATCAGCAGTATTATTTTTTGGATTTCTAATAACTTTTCTATAAGGAGTTTCAATGAATCCATATTTATTTACTCTAGCATAAGAGGCTAGCTGTCCAACTAGTCCAATATTTGGACCCTCTGGAGTAGCAATAGGACAAATACGTCCATAATGAGTTCTATGTACATCACGAACTTCAAATCCAGCTCTTTCACGAGATAGACCACCAGGTCCCATAGCAGATAGACGTCTCTTATGTTCTAGCTCAGACAATGGATTAATTTGGTCCATGAACTGAGATAATTGTGAACTCATAAAGAACTCTTTAATGGTGCCAATAACTGGTCTTGCATTAATAAGTTGATTTGGAGTTAAAGTATGAATATCTAATGTACTCATTCTATCTCTAATAATTCTTTCCATACGAGCAAGACCTATTCTAAATTTATTTTGAATAAGTTCACCGATTGCTCTAATTCTTCTATTACCTAAGTGATCAATATCATCTGCATCATCTTGGGTAACATTTAGTCTAATAATTTCTTTAATAATTCTAACCAAGTCATCAACTAGTAATACTCTATTGGTTTTATCTATTGGATAATTAGTGTCAAAACGTTTATTTAATTTATATCTACCAACTGGTCCAAAGTCATAACGATCAAAGTTAAAGAACATAGCATGAATAAGACTCTTTGCATTTTCGGCAGTAGCTAGGTCTCCTGGTCTAATACGTTTATATACTTCAATCAAACCATCTTCTTCATTTTTAGATGTATCTTTTGATAATGTTGTTTCTAAATATTTCTTAATAGCAGGCTCATCAATATCTGAGAACAAGCTTAAAATATCTTGATCAGTACTATAACCAAAAGCTCTAAGAAGTGCAGTCACTGCAACCTTACGTTTTCTATCTATCTTAACAAAGATTCCATTATTAGATTCTGTTTCAATTTCAAGCCATGCACCACGGTTAGGAATAATCTTTGCTCCGTATAATTTCTTTCCTCTGTATAAATTTGAGGTAAAAAAAGCACCAGCTGATCTAATCAACTGGGACACCACAACTCTCTCAACACCATTAACAATAAAAGTACCTTTATTTGTCATTAATGGAAAATCTCCAAGGTATATTTCTTGTTCTTTAATTTCACCAGTTTTTTTATTAACTAGCTTAACCTTTACTCGAAGCGGTGCTTCATAGGTTATATTTCTATCTCTTGCTGTAGCTTCATCAAACTTAGGCTCATCAAGATAGTAATCCATCATATAGAGTTCAAGGTTTCTACCTATATAATCACTAATAGGGTTAACCTCTTCAAACAACTCTCTAATACCTTCATCAAAGAACCATTTATATGAATCTTTCTGCAATTGAGTAAGATCCGGTAGCGGCATAGCGTCGCGATTTGGTGAGAAATATTTTCTTTCACCTAGTGGATGTATTGGCATAGCTTAAGTATAAAAAAATTAAAGTTATATTAAAATTATTTGTTGACAAAAGATACGAAAGTTCTTGGGCACAAAAAAAGCTCCTCCACAGCTGCGTGGACGAGTTAAACTGTAATTTTAGCTAAAATTTACTTGCGAACCCCCAAAAAACATGACTATATATTAGCTGATTTTGACTGTTTAGTCAAGGGCTAGAGGGAAAAATACTATATATTGGCTTAGTTGAGCCAATAATTTAGAAAGTAAAGAAAATATTTTTGTCAAATACTTAATTTGAAGCGCTAATATTAGCTATTTTCCACCAAGTTATCCACAGTTAGTTAGATGTAATTGACTTTGTGGTATTGTTGCGCTAAGGTTTAATACTGAATGTTATGATTTGAACTTTAAAATAATGGTTATATAAAAGGAGGGCGTATGATAGGAATAGATAGCTATTCAAGCGGCTTAAGGGTGATCAATATTGGATTAGCTTCAAAGATTCTTTATTTGCTACTTGCAATTGTATTATTTTTGGGCTTTTCTTGGAGTGAGTATGGTTTACCTGAGATTGAGCAAGTAAGACAAGTTGTAGAAAATTATGATTACTTAGTAGATGGTAATATCTGCAAGCATGAATTGCTTACTAAAATCATGATTGGCTCAACTTTTGTTCGTGATCCAACACCAAAAAAACGAGAGACTTATGATATTGATTTTTATTATAAGTTAGAGGATTTATTGGAAAAACACTTCGATTGGAGTGTTTATCTAACAGGGGATAGGATTGTTCTTTGGTCGGAACACTGGAATTCAAAGATTGCAGTTCCTTATGAATATTCTGACCTATCTGCTGTTGATGGGAATCCTTACCTAGAATGGACATATGAAAGGAAAACCAATGGAAGGGTTTATGCTATTCCGCATTACACCACAATTCCTCACGATTTAAAGCTCTATTGGTTTGTTCTTCTTTTAGCTTTCATGTTCTTTTTAATTTGTATAGCATCAGTGATATTGGTTAGTCTCTTTGTTTATTGGCCAATGATTTTCTGGATGAGAGTCTATAATAGGAAGAAATATGCTCGGCATGAGTATAATAGATTTTCTGAAGGGAGCTCTTCAGCTGAATATCTCAATAGAATACCAGCTGCTAAAGGACTACTTATTATTGGATGGGATGATGACCGTACTGACCATTTCTATAATACTTCGAAAGAATGAGAGTAAGTATTTTAAATTTAAAGCACCGGAATTAATCTGGTGCTTTTTATTTTGCTTAAGTATTGACAGGTATGAATATATGTGTTAAAAATAGATATTATTGTGAACATTAAGATGGAGGGTATATTGTGAGAAAGAGAGTTAAGCCTGATGGAAGTTTTCAGTTTGTGTTTATCGATTTAAGAAGGTGGTATATTCTTACTTGGATAATTCTAACTTTTGCAATTACTTATGCAGGGGTTAGAATGTCGTGGGAAAATCTTCGTACTGCTGGCAATAATGATATTGGAGGAATATTATTTATTGCAATGATCGTATCGCTTCTTGCTGGAGTTATTACCTTTACTTTATATGAAAGAAAAAGAAGGAATATTAAAGAAAGGTGGGGGAATGATTATCCCCGTTGTATGCGCCTACCCTTAAGTCGCGAGCAAACTGATCGAAGGCAAGATCTTATAGATGATATTAGTGGTTATATTTCCCAAGAAAGGGATCCTCATATTATGAGGAGCATTAACTACTATTACATTTATTTAAATGAAAAGTAAAATTAAAAGAGCGGGAAAGAAATTTCCTGCTCTTAATTTTATGTAATAGTCTTTATATTTTCTTTAACTCTTCTTTGATTACTTCTCTATCGTCCCAAGCAACTTTTTTGCCACCAGCTACACAGATTGCTTGCTCAGCACCTTTACCCGTTATAAGCACAAGATCATCTTCCTTAGCAAGAGATAATGCTTTATTAATTGCCTCTCGTCTATCTAATATTTTATATATACTTTTACCAGTTACTTGTGCAACTTTACTAGCACCAGCAGCTATATCATCAATAATCTTTTGAGGATCATCATCATATGGATCTTCATTTGTAATAATTATTTTATCTGCTTTTGTGGCAGCCATTTGTCCAAGGATTGGTCTTCGAGCAATATCTCTACCACCACCACATGATCCAAGTACATGAATTAACTTTTTATATTTAATACTATCTATGCCTTGATATAGTCTTTTTAAACTTTCTATTTCTGGGGCATAGTCTACAAGTATTTTAAAAGGTTGATTCTCATTTATAAACTCAACTCTACCAGGAATACTTTTTATTTTCTTTAATGCAGCACTGCTGATTTTAAAATCTATACCCAAAGCCTTAGCAGTTGTTGCAGCTGCTATAGCATTATATATTTGAAACTCACCAATTAAATTCAGATGAAAATGCCTGTCTAGTATATCGAAAGAACTACCACGTTCATTACTCTTAATATTTTCTACTGCATATGTTTTATCTACAGTATCTAAATCATTCCCTTTTAATGTAAAGCCAATTTTGTCTGTCACTCGGAAGTTTAGGAAGTCATTTACATGTTTATCGTCTGTGTTTGCAATTATCTTCTTATACTTTTTATTAGCTCTTTCTAAATGTCTAAAGAGCTTTAATTTACTTTTTTTATAATTCTCGAATGAACCATGAGCTTCAATATGTTCTGGGGTAAGGTTTGTAAAAACAAGAACATCATAATCTATGCCCATATGTCTAAATTGTTTTATACCTTCAGAGGATGTTTCAATTAGCGCATAGCGACAATCACTTTCTGCCATTTGGTATAGAAGTTTTTGTAGCTTAAAACGTCCAAGCATAGTCATTTTCTCTTCATTTAACCACTCTCTAACACCAATTTTGAAGTTTATGGTGGTTGCAAAGCCAACTTTAAAGCCGGCCTCTTCAATGCAAGCTGCTAACATATTTACTGTGGTAGATTTACCATTAGTCCCAGTGACACCAATAACAGTCATCTTTGTACTAGGGTATGCATAATAGTAGGCTGCGAATTGTGCTAGTAGCCAATGGTAAATATTTAGAACAAAAGTAGGTATTAGTTTTTTTACAATATTTTTCATATCTATTTCTTCTTTAGTTCACGAATATCTTTATGCATAGCTGTAACTATCTTTTTTAGTTCTAATATTTCTTTTTCACTTCTAATATCTGCCTGATAGTCAGCCTCATCTCTCCAATTATCTTTTTGTGCCTGTCTATTTTGAGCCATTAATAATACCGTCATAAGAATAATAGCTTCAAGTGAGACAATCATGGTTAATAGATTAATATCTATTTTTAAACCCAGCCAAAGTGTAAACCAAATAATATGAAGCATTAAAAAATTCCAAGAGCCAGACCAAGATGCCACCACATCAGCAGTTTTATCGAAGAGACTTAATGTGGTTGAGGGGCTATCTGAAAACTCATTTAATCTTTTTTTTATACTTTTCATCTGAGTTTTTTAAATAAATTATAAAGACTATACCAGAAATTGGAGAACACAAAATCATAACTACCTAAATATGATTGACCAAATCCGCCATAACTTTTTTTAAATCTTGTTATTCCTTGCCAGCTAAGTTCTTTATCTGATCCCTCTGATGCTATTCCCCAGAAGTCATAAAAATTATATCCATTATTTTTTGCCCAAAGTATTTGCTGCCATTGCAAATAATGTGGTGCCATCATTTCTTTATGTTTATTAGCTGATCCGCCGTGTAAATATGTGACAGTGTCTCCATGATTAATTACTAAATTGGCAACCAGTGTTTCATTTTTATATTCAGCTAGCCAAATAGAAATTTTCTTTTCCTTATTTAGGGATTCCCAAAGTTTTAAATAATAATTATCCGGCCATATATTAAAGCCAGCCCTTGCTGCTGTTACTCTTGCTAGAAAAAGAAACTTATTTAAGTCTTTAGTTTGATTGGAAAGTCTTATCTTTACACCTTTCTTTTCAGATAATTTAATATTATATCTTGTCTTTTGTTTTTGTTGCTTAATAAGTTCTTTCTCATCTTTAGTTAAATCAAGTAGCCATGTTTCAGCGGGTTGAACATTTTTAGTTTTAATAATAGGAAGAGTAATAATTGCTCTCTCTTCACAAGTTTCACTTGGTTCAATACGAATAAAGATTTCATTCTCTTTTTTAGTAGCATAACAAATATCCCTAGCTTTACTCAAAAGCATTTCAATTATTTCTTGTTGAGATTGATAATTAAGCCCTTTCATCATTAGTGGACCACGAGGAACATATAGATAGCTTTTATCTAGTTTTAATGGGGAGCTAATAATAGTCGCTGTAGCTATTATTTGATTCCCAGATTTAAAACCCAATCGCCAAACTTTTCTGCCTAGTGATTGTTGAAATTCACCCCAGGCCCAACTTTGTAAAAAAGGAGAATTTGCTTGTGATGAAACAAATTCCTCATACATGTTTTTATTTTCTTTATAAAATTCTATTATTCTCATTATTTATTATTTATTATCTTTAAAGTAGCTTTAACTTTTTCTTGAAGATCTTTAATATCTTCTGGTAATTGACTAATTGCTTGTCTAATTATATTTGGTTTATATCCTAAAGCTTCAAGGGCATCAATTAATTCATCACTAACACCTTTAAACATCTCCCCGGTTGCTGATGTTAATGCGGAGACTTTATTCTTTAGCTCAACCACAATTCTTTCGGCTGTTTTTTGTCCTATTCCAGAAACCTTCTTAAGAAGGGTGGGGTCACCCTGATAAATAGCTTGTTTAATATCTTCTATCTTAGCAATAGATAGAACAGCCAGGGCTGATCTTGGACCAACGCCAGATATGGAGAGAAGGTGTTTAAAGAAATCTAATTCATCCATATTTGAAAAGCCATACAAATCTAAAGTATCTTCTTTGACTTGCTGGTGAATAAAGAGCTTGATTATTTCTCCCTCCTTGGCAGAATTAAGAACTACTTCTGTTGAAAAAATTTGATACCCAATATCCCCATTCTCTAGAATGATAAATTTGTCGTTTTTATGTATTATTGTACCTTTTATATATGCTATCATAGACCAATTGTACTATTATTTTACGCATTATTCAATTATTATAAATAAAAAAAACCGCCCCTTGTTTTCACATTGAACGGTTTTAGGTTTAATAGCGGTTTAACGCTTGTTTTAGGAAAGACTCACTGATATGGCAGTAAAAATCATTGTCCCCTCTAGCGTGAGTGAAAGAAGAGACCACCCCCAAGGGTTACAACAAATTCTATTAGCAGAGACAGTAATTGCAGTGATCGCAAGAATAATAGCAGTTCCAAGTATTTCGGCCTCACCAAAGATACTATGAAAGCCAAATAGTGTGACAAAAAATATAACTAATAGAGCGGTGAATATTGTAGAATTTTCTTCAATAAAGACGACTAGAGTTAGAATGGTGAATAGGGTTGCTGCGAAAAAGGTATTATTGCTTGCGTTGTTATTTTCTAAATCTTGTTGGACCATCAAAGTAAGCATCAGAAAAAAAACGCCAAGAGTGATAATAGTTACAAGAAGTTCTTTTCTTATGAGAGTTCCCATGCTACATAACATATTTTACCTCCTTAAGGTATCTTTTAAGTTTCAATTCAATAATGTACATTAGCAAATAAAGCTGTTTTTGTCAATATATGGGTACTAGTGCTATACTAATTTCATGAAATTCAAGTTAAAGTCTAAATTTAAGCCTACTGGCGATCAGCCAGCAGCTATTAATAAACTAGTTAAGGGATTAAAATCTGGTCATAAGCATCAGACTCTTTTAGGTGTTACAGGTTCTGGTAAGACTTTTGCTATGGCAAATATTATTAATAAGGTGCAAAAGCCAACTTTAATAATTTCACATAATAAGACACTTGCTGCTCAGCTTGCATCTGAGTTTAAAGAATTCTTTCCAGACAATGAAGTTCACTATTTTGTTTCCTACTATGACTATTATCAACCAGAGGCATATGTCGCTAGAACAGATACATATATTGAAAAGGAAACAGATATTAATGAAGAGATAGATAGATTAAGACATGCCTCTACTCAAGCTATTCTTTCCCGTAAAGATGTAATTATAGTTGCATCTGTTTCTTGTATATATAATTTAGGTAATCCAGATGAATATGGTAAACAAGCTATTGGACTTAAGATTAATAGTAAAGAGAATAGAGATGATGTTTTAAGGAAATTAGTAGACATGCAATACGATAGAAATGACTATTCTTTTTGGAGAGGAACATTTAGGGTAAAGGGAGACTTATTAGAAATATTTCCAGTAACAAGTTCAGACTATTATTTTAGAATAGAATTTTTAGGAGATGAAATTGAGGTAATAAATAAGATAAGCTCCATTACGAATAAAAAACTTAATGAAGAAAAAATTAAAGAGGTAGATATTTATCCAGCTAAGCATTATGTAATATCTAAAGATAAATTAAAAAAGATTACGAAGACTATTCGCAGGGATTTAGAAATAGAATTAAAGAAGTTGAAGAAGAATAATAAATTAATTGAAGCACAGAGACTTGAGGAAAGAACAAACTATGATATGGAGATGATTGAGTCAGTTGGTTATTGTAATAGTATTGAGAATTATTCTAGATATTTTGATGGTAGAAAAACCGGCCAAGCACCATATAGTCTTATGGATTATTTCCCAGAAGATTATTTAGTGATTATAGATGAATCACATATGACAATTCCTCAAATTGGAGCAATGTATAATGGAGATAGAGCTAGGAAAGAAACTTTAATAGAATATGGTTTTAGATTACCTTCTGCTTTAGACAATAGACCACTTCAATTTAAGGAATTTGAAGAGAAGATTAATCAAGTAATATACACAACTGCAACACCAGGGCCATATGAATATACAAAATCGGGAATTAAATTGGAAGATACTTTAAATAGTAAAAAGGTAGATTTTAAAGATTTGAGGAAGAATTTAAAAGATTCTAAATCTCAAATAGTAGAGCAAATAATTAGACCAACTGGCCTTCTTGATCCAGAAATTGAGATTAGGCCCACAAAATATCAGGTGGATGATTTAGTTAAAGAAATAGAGAATAGGATAAAAAAAGGCCAAAGAACGCTAGTTACAACACTAACCAAGAGAATGTCAGAAGAGCTTGCAGAATATTTACAGGAGCTTAAAATTAAAGTTCATTATCTTCATTCAGAAGTAGATACATTAGATAGAGTAGAAATCTTAAATGATTTAAGACTTGGAAAAGTAGATGTAGTTGTTGGTATTAACCTATTACGTGAAGGATTAGATTTACCAGAAGTAACTCTTGTAGCAATATTAGACGCAGATAAGGAAGGTTTTTTAAGATCTGAGACTGCTTTAATTCAAACAATGGGCAGAGCAGCCAGACATATTGAAGGAAAAGTAATAATGTATGCAGATAAGATTACTGGCTCAATGGAAAGAGCAATAGATGTTGTAAAAAGAAGAAGAAAGATTCAGGACGAATATAATAAAAAAAACAATATAATTCCCAAGACTATCGTTAAAGATATTAGAGGTTCTTTAGTTCCAAGTAAACGAGAGAAGAAAAAAGGTAAGCCTAAGGTATTTAAGAGGTTGTCAGATATTCAAAAGAAAGAATTAATACATGCTTTAAATGATAAGATGGAATTAGCTGCACGTAATTTAGAATTTGAAAAAGCAGCAGAGATAAGAGATGAGATTACGGAACTTAAGAAATAATATATGAATGATTCAGGATATATATTAATAGACAAAGATAAAACTTGGACATCTTTTGATGTGGTGGCTAAATTACGTAGCATTACAGGTATTAAAAAAATTGGTCATGCGGGCACTTTAGATCCAATAGCCACAGGTCTTTTAATTGTGGCAATTGGAAGAGATGCAACAAAGCACATTGATGAATATATGAAAATGGATAAGGTATATATTGTTAAAGCAAAACTTGGTGAAGAGTCAGATACTTATGATACAGAAGGGGAAATTATTATAAACGATAGTGATAAAATTGAAGAGAAAAAATTAATAGATGTGATCAATGAGTATATTGGAGAAACTGAACAAATTCCACCAATGTATTCTGCCAAAAAAATTAAAGGAAAGAAACTTTATGAACTTGCGAGACAAGGAAAGGAAGTTGAGCGGGAGCCGGTCAAAATTCATATTAATAATATTGAATTAATAAATTATGAGTATCCTTGGTTTGAAATGAAGGTTGATTGTGGCTCTGGAACATATATTAGAAGTCTTGTTCATGATATTGGTAAGGATTTAAACACAGGAGCTGTTATGTATGAATTAAGACGTATGAGTATTGGAGAGTTTAATATTAAAAAAGCTGTTCAAATAGAACAGCTAAACGTAGATAATTGGCCGGATTATTTAATTAATAAAGAGTAATCTCTTCACCAGTTATTTCTTTAATGAATTTCTTAATACGTTCCCTTATAAAATTAGCTTTTTTAAGCATTATATAGAAATCATCCAAATATATCGTTTCTATACCTATTTTACCAATACTTGAGCCAAATTCATCATTAAACCTTTCTGTACTAGAAATAGAGTCATTTGAGCGATAAAGCTTCTCAATGACTAGCATCTGATCATCTGGTTTGATTTCTTTCTTCATAGGTCTTGATTTATTTGTACTTATATGATAATCTATTATCCAGTTTAAGGGAATATAGTCTATAAACGGAGCTTATTGATTACAACTCTTATATAAATTATTAATTTTAGAAAATTATGCCAGTAAAGAAAGCAGCTTTTAAAGATTTAAGACAATCTGAGAAAAGAGGTTTAATTAATTTGCGTATTAAAAGATCTATTAAGGCTTTGATTAAAGATATAGATAAAGCATTAACTTCTGATAAAGTAGATGATGCAAAGAAATTAGCAGATAAATTACAGAAGACAATAGATAAAGCTATTCAACATGGAAGAATGAAGAAGAATGCAGGAGCTAGAAAAAAATCTAGAGTAGCAGCACGAATTAAAGAAAACTCAATAAAGAAATAATATTAGACTACAAAACACCTCGCTTACTTGCGAGGTGTTTTTATTATAAATAAATCTAGGAATAATTCATTGTCCAGGGGAGAGGACTTCATATCCAGATCAAGTTGTACTAAGCGATTAAATATTCTCTTTAAATCGTCCATAGAATATTTAGATAGTAAAGGTAATGATTTTTTAATAACAAAAGGATGCAATCCGGTCGCTTTATTTATTTCATTAGCAGAATTATTACTAGTAATTAGTGATTTAAGTTGAAGTAATATTCTGAATTGCCTTAATATCATTGTTAAAAGATATTGTTCATTTGATCCTTGATCAAGCTGATCTTTTAATAGTTTAATTGCCTTGCTAGATTGTTGACTTGCTATTGCATCTGTTAAGTTGAATATATTTTCATCTAATTTTCCCCTTGTCAATAATTCAATATCTTGTTCAATAATATTTTGACCATTCTTATAATTAACAAGCTTATTAATTTCAGAGGATAATAGCCATAAATTATTTCCAACATTAGCAGTTAGCATATTCAGGGCTGGGGTTGTAATCTTTCCACCTAGTTTATCTATTTCAGCCTTTGCCCAAACATTAAGTTTGTAATCGTTTAATGGTTCAAACTCATTTACATATTTATAGGTAGCTAGCTTCTTAAATAGAGAACTTCTTTTATCTGGTTTTCCGTCTTGCCAAAATAGAAGGAAGTTTTCATCTGAAGAATCTGTTTGTTTATTTAAGTAAGCGATTAAGTCATCTTTTATTTTACTTAATCCTTTATGATTAAAAATATTCTTAATTACTATTAATCTTTTATCTGCTAAAAAACCAGCCTGTGAAACAGCCTCATTGAATTGCTCAAGTGTCATTTCACTACCATCAATTACAAGAGTGTTAAAACCTGATTTATCTACTTCGGCTCGAAATTTATCTTTAATTTGTTTCACTTTTTGCCACGCTCTATACGTGTCATCTCCATAGAAAAAGAAAATCATAATTTCTTGACATTGTTACTTAGTAGAGTTAAGATACTATGAAATAGTACTTTTTGCAACAATGCAATAAAACATAAAGGAGGTCTATTATGACTGTTCGTAGAAGCAGTAATAAAAAATCTTGGTGGGAATGGCCGGCGGTTTTTCTTACCATGATTGCTATTTGTGGTGTGGTCTATTATTTTGCAGCATAAACTAGCAAATAAGCATATTGCTTAAAAAACCCGTTGACGTGTCAACGGGTTTTACTTTAAATCTCCCCAGTTATTTCCAGACTCTATATCTACTTTAATTGGCACTTTTAGTTTATATATATTTTCCATCGTGTCCTTAATGAATTTCGTCACCTTCTTTATATCACTGTCTGGTGCTTCTACAACAACTTCATCATGTACCTGTAAAAGTAATCTAGCTTTAGGAGAGACATTTGGAAGCCCTTCCCATATCTTTATCATAGCCAGCTTCATTATATCTGCAGCTGTTCCTTGAACTGGCATATTAATAGCAGTTCTTTCAGCAGCAGCTTGCATAAAGGGAATACGAGAATTAATATCTGGTAAATATCTTCTTCTTTTAAATAGAGTTTCTACATAACCATTCTCATGAGCAAATTCTTTTGTGTGGTCTAAGTACTTTTTAATTTCCTTATATAATTCTAAATAATTGTCTATAAATTTCTTAGCTTCTGTTCTAGTGAGGTCTGTACTTTTAGCAAGGCCGGTAGATCCTAGGCCATAGATAATACCAAAGTTAATAGCTTTAGCTTGATAGCGCTGTTTAAAAGTTACATCTTTTATATCTACATTATTAATTTCTGCCGCAGTACGTTTATGTATATCTTCACCCTTTTGAAAAGAGGTGATCATCTTTGGATCATTTGCTAGAGATGAAATAATTCTTAATTCAACTTGGGAATAATCTGCTCCAATCAATTTATAACCAGGTCTTGTAATAAAGCCTTTACGTATTTCCCTACCAAGATCTGTACGTATTGGAATATTTTGCAAATTTGGTTCAGAGGATGATAATCTTCCAGTAGCAGTTACTGCTTGATTATAACTTGTATGAACACGACCAGTTTTTGGGTTAATAAGTTCAGGCAAGGCATCTAAGTATGTATTTTTTAATTTGGAATATTCTCTGAAGTCAGATATTAAATCTATAATTGGATGTAGGCCTTTCATCTTTTCTAATTGAGCAGCATCTGTTGAGAAGCCAGTTTTTGTTTTTTTTAACCCCGCTGTAGATACATTTAACTTTTCAAATAGGATTACTTTAAGTTGCTTTGGTGAGGCAACATTAAATTCCTCACCAGCCATTTTATACATTTTTTTCTCAATGAGTTTAATTCTCTTGGTAAGATCCTTATTCATCAAATTGAGCAATTTCGTATCTATTTTAATACCAGTAAGTTCCATATTGGCCAATACTTTTACAAGTGGCATCTCTATATCTTTAAGAAGATTAAACATTTTATCTTCATGAATTTTATCGTAAAAAACCTTATATAGTCTCCAGGTATAATCTGCATCTTCGCATGCATATGGAGAGACTTTATCTATCTCTATATCAGCCATAGAAAGCTGTTTTTTACCCTTAGGACCTATTAAATCTGTAATGGGTTGCATCTTATACCCAAACTCCGAAAAGGCTAAGTCGTCTAATTTTAAGCTTCTACTTGGGGGCAGGAGAAGATATCCAGCCAGGAGTGTGTCAAAGAATAGATTATTTGTTTCTATTCCATTTACTTTCATGACCTTATAGTCAAACTTAAGATTCTGACCAACCTTTTTAATATCCTCACTTTCAAATATTGGTCTTAATTTCTTAAGCCAGTTTTTATGCCCATTTATATTTAAATAGTATGCTATTCCAGTTTCCCAACAAATACTAATCCCTAATAATATTGCAGTGTGTGGGTCTAGACTAGATGTTTCAGTGTCGAAGGCAAAGATCGTTTGTTTGGATAATAGTTTTAAGAATAAATCAAAGTCTTTATCTGTATTTATTAAAGAATAACCACTACTCATTTTAGTTTGAGAGATTGAGGCATACTCTTCTTTATCTTTCGTATTATTACCTTTAGCAAGTCTAGTTGGAATTTTATTGAGTAAACTTTTGAATTCAAATCTTTGAAAGACTTTATATACTTCTTCAGGATTAAAGCCAGTATTTTTCATGTCTTTTAATGAAAGATCTATTTTTACATTTGTAATAATAGTTGCTAGCCTATAGCTTTGATAAGCTTGGTCTTTTTGCTCTGTGAGTAATTTCTTATTACGATCAGAAATCTTATCTGTTTTATCTAAGACTTCATATATTTCATTAAGATCACCAAATTCTTTTATTAGATCTGTTGCACCCTTATCTCCAATACCCATAACTCCTGGAATATTATCTGAAGGATCTCCACGCAATGCTTTATAGTCAATTACTTGTTTAGGGCCAAAGCCATATCTTTCCATAACAGCTGCTTCATCATATGTAATTGTATCTGCAATACCGCGCCTTATTGTGAAGACGCTATTATTTTTATTAACTAGCTGCAAAGCATCCATATCTCCTGTAACAATGATACATTTAAGATTGGGTTTGTTTTTATTCATTTTATGTACTAAGGTTCCAATAACATCATCTGCTTCATATCCTTTTGCCGAATAGATTGGAATATTGAAAACATTTAATACATCATATACTAAGTCTATTTGATCAATAAACTCCTCAGGTGGAGCTTCTCTTTGCGCCTTATAATCTACAAACTCTTCGTGTCTGAAAGTTGGACCCTTAAGATCAAAGGTACAAGCAATATATTCTGGTTCAAATTCCTTAATAATCTTTAATAGAATAGAAGTAAAGCCATAGACAGCATTAACCATGACACCGTCTTTTGTTCTTAGAGGTGGCAAAGCATGCCAAGCTCTATGTAGTAGAGCGTGACCGTCTATTATTATTAGTTTTTCTTCTTTTTTAGCCATAATATGTATATATTTTACCATTATTTATTGCTTAAAGAAAGTAAAAAAACGCCGTATTTTACGACGTTTTTTAATTGTTTTTTCACTCATGGTGAAAGAGTTCCTTTTTTCTTGCCAATAGCTAGAACAATTAAGAGTCCAACAATTACCATAGACCCCAATCCCATTATTAGCCAGTGAAAGCCTTGAATCTCAGGTATATGTTCAGTCATTGTGTTTTCTCCTTTGATAACATTTTATCATAGAAATAAAAAAAGCGTCTCAATCGGTTTAACTCGACGAGACGCTTTAATTTATTTTGGACTACTTACGATTGTGCGTCTTCGTAATGAAGATGTACAAGTTTAGGGTCCATTCAGGGAGTGTTGGATCAACGGCAGGGTCATGATAAACAACGCCGGTTCCCAACAATACATCCAGTGGAACAGATTTTACATACCCGGTTGCGTCAACAGTTACACCAGCTTCATATTTAGATATGCCCGCTGGACAGTGATTGAAGTCTGAGAAGACGGCAACCTTTTCACTAACGTAATAATTCATAAAGTTAGTGAATACTGAATCGCTGTTCATATAGGTGGTGAATGATAATTTTTCACCGTTATACGTGGCAGCAATACCAGATATTTCGCTGTTGCCATTGGCTGAAAACCGTAATGATCCATATAGCTGACTGCTAATTCCATATTCTGGAATAGACTGACTGTTTGCGTCTTTGGCTTCATGAACAGCCACGCGCAGGTCTGCTAATTGGTTGCCTAGGAAATATTCTGCTCCTAGGCTTCCACCAGGTATAGCACCAACGGATGGTGGTTCAAAGTGAGAACCGGCAGATGGCGGCCATGGTCTATGGAAGGTGATTGGTCTGGCAATCTTACCAAACTGCAGACCTTTCATTTTCAGGGCATAGCTAGTGATACTGAAACCATCACCAAATACTGAATACGCTTTGATAAGTCCAACCTTGGTCGGATATTCAATAGCGCCACCGATTCGCCAGTCGGTTCCATTCGCCACATTCAGATTTTCATCATAGGTGGTGTAGGTTAAGTAACCGGCATACATACGGGTGATCACATTCTCATCCTGAGCGAACACATTAACGCTAAACAGGACACACAGTGCCAAAATAGTCATGATGGCTTTTTTCATTTTCCCCTCCTTATAGGGTTTGTATTTTTACTTAAATAGATTGCGAGAATAGCAACGCTACCGTTTCCAATAATTCCATTGAGAAATGGATAGGCTAGGCTCACCCAATTTCCATTCCAGACTACTAACAGGGCAGCTATTTGAAAGCTGTAAGCTACCACAACAATAGTCCATGGTAGATGTTTTTCTTTAAGCCTCCCTTTTAATAGTCCAACAATTGTTGGAACATAAGAGATTAATAGGATTATTTGTAACAATAGGTGAACAATTTCTATCTGCCCACTTGTTTGCCAAAAAATTCCTATGATAACAGTTGCTAGGAGTACAAGCTTCTCAAGTGTACCTAGTTTGCCAAATTTACCCTTAACAAATGCATACAACATTACTGCACCAATTAAAAAGCTAGTAACAATTGCAATCATAGCCTTGTATATATCGCCCACAATAAATGTGTAGGTAAAAGCATTGATTACGGTTACTGAGAACCAGACAATCCAAGTTGCTGGATTTGGAGTTGAACTCCCTTTGCGCATCTGTTGAAAGTAGGTCATGTACACCAAAGGCATTATGGCCGTGGCAAAACCCGCGAACAGCATACTCAGTTTTTCCATTACTTCCCCCTTTTGAGGTGTTTTTATATTCAATTATCAATGTAAATTAATATACTATGATAGCATATTATAGATAAATTGTCAAGATATTTAGCAAAAAGATAAGAAAAAAGCCCGATTTCTCGAGCTTTTTTTGTTTGACTTAATAAACTGCATCATCTAGGGGGTGTTTTTTACACCCCACACACCTACTCCTGTGTAAGTTGTCGCCGGTGTGACCATCACAATTGCAACATTCATCATCGGCTAACTCTGTGAAAGACCCTCTTTTTCTCATAAGCATCATTTGATCATAAGAGTCTATAGCAGAGTCCTTTTTATTTTTTCCTTTTTCACTCTGTCCTGCAGGTGTCATTTTTACCCTCCCTATTTGGTTAAATGAACATGATAGTACTTTGACACATAGAATAACTATTGTCAAATTGGTTTAGTATATTATTGTTGGTATAATGATTATAGATTATTAAATATATAAATATGGAATGTATTTTTTGTAAAATAATAGCTGGAGAAATTCCAAGCTATAAAGTATATGAGGATGAGGGATATTTTGGTTTTTTAGATATTAATCCAATAAATAAAGGCCATGTCCTGGTAATTCCTAAAAAACATTATAGGTGGGTTTGGGATGATGAAAGCATTGGAAAATATATGGAAGCCTGTCAAAAGATTGTTAGTGCACAGAAGAAAGCTTTTGATACAGATTGGGTTGTTTCTACAATTATTGGTGAAGAAGTTGAACATGCACATATTTGGCTTATCCCACGTTACAATAATGATGGTCACGGTGGAGCGATAGATTTTAGTAATAGAAAGAAGTTCTCTGAAGATGAATTAAAGGAAGCAGCAGAGCTAATAATAAATAATCTATGAAAATATTAGTTACAGGTGGGGCAGGGTTTGGAGCTTCAAACTTTATTCGCTATATGTTAAATAAATATCTAGATTATGAGATTATTAATCTAGATAAATTAACTTATGCTGGTAATTTAGCAAATCTAAAAGATATTGAAGATAATAAAAACTATTCCTTTATTAAGGGAGATATAATAGACAGTGAATTGGTTAATAAATTAGCATCACAAGTTGATGCTATTATAAATTATGCAGCAGAGACTCATGTAGATAGATCAATCTTAGACCCAGAATCATTTATTAATAGTAATATTGTTGGAACTTATCAATTATTAGAAGCGGTTAAGAATAATAAGAATGTAAAAAGGTTTATACAAATATCTACAGATGAAGTATTCGGATCTATTAAAGAAGGTTTATTTAAAGAAGATGATCCATTTAAACCAAATAGTCCTTATGCTGCTGCAAAGGCAAGTGCAGATCTATTATGTCGTTCTTATGCAAAGACATTTGATTTACCAATTATTGTGACTCATAGTTGTAACTATTATGGGCCTTATCAATTTCCAGAAAAGTTAATCCCATTATTTATTACAAATATTATTGAAGAAAAGAAAGTGCCAGTTTATGGTAAGGGAGATAATATTCGTGAGTGGATACATACAGATGATCATGCTAGAGCTGTAGATTTACTATTACATAAAGGTGTTACGGGTGAAGTATATAATATTGGAACAGGCAATGAGAAGACAAATATGGAGATTACAAGCCTGATTTTAGAGATTATGGGCAAAGGTGATGATATGATAGAATATGTAAAAGATAGACCAGGTCATGATTGGCGCTATGCAATAGACAATTCTAAAATTAAAGCTTTAGGATTTAAACCAGAAGTGGATTTTAGAGAAGGTTTGACTGAACTAGTTAATTGGTATAAGAATAATAGTAAGTGGTGGCAAGATATTAAAAGCGGAGAGTATAAAAATTATTATAATAAACAATATGGAAAATAGATTACAGGAATTCATAGTTAAAGCACATAAGGCAACTTATGCATCAGGTGAAGGGGCTAACATAAATGCTAATGGTGCGAGTCAATATAATTTTTCAGAAGGTGATTATGAATATATAGATATATATTATGGTGGGCCACATTTTATTGGTTCTGAAATTGTTAAAGAAAAAGGAGAACCAATTTGGGGTATGAGTTATTATGGTCATACATATGACATGAGTATAGATGGTGAAAAGTTTTCATCATTTTTAAAGAAGATGATATCTAAAACTGAACCAGGTATATTGCTTCGTGGCCCTAAGAAATGGAAAGAAAAAGAGTGGAGTTATAGATATGGATATAAAGGATCTGTTGGAGATTTTACAGCAGAAGAGATTATTAAATTTAAGGGTAAGAAAGTTTTTATTGTTAAATTTAATGGTGGACTTGTTAAAAAATAATTTAAATATATGAAAGGAATAATTCTAGCAGCTGGTCATGGTACAAGACTAGCACCTCTTACCGATATAACCAGTAAACAACTTTTGCCAGTCTATGATAGACCAATGGTGCATTATTCAATGCAAACATTAATTGATGCGGGCATTAAAGAAATATTATTAATTGTAGGACCAGAAAAGTGTGGAGACTATTTAAACTATTTTGGTTCGGGTGCAAAGTTTGGTGTACGCATCACCTATGAAGTACAAGACAAGCCAACAGGCCTTCCAGATGCTTTTATTATAGGTAGGCGCTTTGTTGGAGATGATGATGTTACATTAATATTAGGAGATAATATTTTTGAAGACAAATTAACAAAAGCAGTAGAAAGTTTTAAGGGTGGTGCAAAGGTTTTTGCTAAAGAGGTACCTGATCCAGAAAGATTTGGTGTAGTAAAGTTTGATGATAATATGAAAGCAATTAAAATTGAGGAAAAACCAAAGGTACATTTAAGTGATTATGCTTTAGTTGGCTTCTATATTTATGATAATAGAGTTTTGGATATTGCTAAGAATCTTCAGCCCTCTTCTCGTGGTGAAAAAGAGATTGTAGATTTACATAATTGGTATCTAGAAAAAGGTGAGCTTGAAGTTGAACTTATTAAAGGAGAATGGATAGATGCAGGTACTTTTGACTCGCTACTTAAGGCTAATAACTTTATTGCTTCACAAAGGAAGAAGTCTTGATTTATTGAACTTATTTTGCTAAACTGCGTTAAGTTAGGCCACGTAGCCAAGTGGTAAGGCAGGGGTCTGCAAAACCTCTATCGGCGGTTCGATTCCGCCCGTGGCCTCCATACAAAAACACCCTAGAATATTTAAGGTGTTTTTTTGTTTGATTAATTAGATTATCTAGGTATTAGTTTTAGAAATTGTCTAATTGTTATAATAATTAATTGAATAGCAATATTTATTATTATTAAGCTTATTGCTATTAAACAAATATTTGCTAGAAGTGGCCAATTAATAAAAAACATAATTATTATAATAGGCCAGATATTTTTTAAGTCTTTTGTAGATGGTCCAATCATTGCTCCGACATTAATAAATAGTAGTATCATCACCCAGCTTTGCCATTCAGTAAAATTAATTTGTTGTAAAAACAATAATACAGTGTTAGTAATTTCACCCCAGCTACTTGGAGTAATTATTGTGAAGTAATTATTTAGTAGATAGTTATTAATTGTGTATATAAATAATAATCCACCAGCGATTGGAGCTAGAGAAATAAGTGTTTGTCCTAGTATTGGTATTTTAGATTTAGTATGTGAAACGTGAGGCTGTCTTGTGAAGACTTTAAATTCTGTAATTTTGGCTCCCGTTAGAATACACATAATTGCATGAGATGTTTCATGAATGATTGCACCAACTCTATATAGCCAATGAGTTATTCTATGATTTAAAAAATGCCCATTTAGTAAATTACTTAAATAGCCTAATACTGCAATAATTAAAACTAATACACCTAAGTTCATGTTTAAATTTTAGCATCTCTACTAAATAAAAAACACCCCACTTGAGTAAGTGGGGTGTTTAAGTATATATATTAAAATATTTCCATTCGAGTATATTTCTTACCAAATGCCTTTGCATCTGCATAATCTTTCATCCATATATCTGCTCTTTGGTAATAACGCTTATTCATCCTATCTTCAACTCTAAATATTCTATCTCCATATAAATCTGGTAATTTCACTCTAGTGCCAAAAGGCAAGTGAGCAAAGTTTGTTGCAATAATATCCTCAGCATCTCTTTCGCATACATCCATGCCCGAAGCTGCTATACAAGGAGTGTCATCTGTCTGCCAAGGTAAACTATTATATGCTGTTACGGTAATATTAATCGTATATCTAGGCTCTTTATTATTACTCTCGGGAAGACGTATTTCATAGTCCCAAGTAGAGTAGTCAATAATATTAGTTATCTGACTATTACTAGGCTCATTAATTACCGAAATATCTTCAATAGCAAGGGCCATTTGAGGGAATGTCATTTGAATAGCAGTTATAGCTAATACAAAGACTGGTATAAGTGTTTGAGAGTATACTTTATATGCTTTTTTCCTTATTTTGCGTAATTTTTTAGACATATGTATTATTTCTTGAGAATAAAAAGAATCCCTATCTATGGGATTCTCTATTAATATATTAGCATATATCTGTGGAAAAGTCAAGGGGTAGGGGGTCTTATGTATTTTACAAGTAAGTAACTATAATTTTATACACTTCTTGATAAAAGTTCATCTTTTAACTTTTTATACTTCTCTAAACTATCTCGCACAGCTTCTTTAACTGGTCTCATCTCAATCCTTAGTTCATTTAATGCTTTTGTTTGAAGAAAGTTGTTTGATCTCTTCTTAGTTGCTAACTTTTGTTTAACCAAATCTTCTTCTTTGATCCATTCTTTGGAAATAGAGGAGTCCACAATCTTTTTATACATTTCCATTATCTCTTTATGCTTGATTGTGCCGGGATTTGCTACATGATAAATACCAGAGGCTTTCATTTCTAGAAGCTTATGGAATACATCCATCATATCTTCAATAACAGTTAAGCTATTCTCAACGTCAATTATCTTTTCATACTTAACGAGCTTATTAATAATATTTCCAGGACTAGGAATATTATCTAGGGGCATTCTTATTCTAGCAATACCTATATTTGGGTATTTACTCAATGCTAGGTCTGCTGCATATTTAGATTTACTATATGTTGCCTGAGGATTAGCAAAGTCTGTTTCTGCCCAGCCTTTAGGATCTGGAGATTCGCCATAGAAAACACAACCACTACCAATATGTAAAAGGTAAATGTCTTTCTCTTTGCAAGCTTGGGCAATCATAATTGGAATAACGACATTACCCCACATTGTTTCTGCCTGATGGGTTTCACACCAATCTACATTTGGTTGACCCTTAATACCAATGGTGTTTAAAATACCGTCTGGTTTATATTTATCTATAATTTTCTTAATGTCATCTACGGTGTTTATTATGTCTCCACACATTTCTGCATCTGACCAACTATCTAAGCAACGATTGCCTATATATCCATTACCCAAGATTAATATTTTCATGTTTAATGTTTATTAATTATATAGAAATTATATCACAAAAAAACAATCAATAAATTGGTTGAAATTTATGCAGTTCTTTGCTAATTTTAGTTAAAAGTTAGTTATTTACATATAGTAGTTATTCAGATATAATACTATTATATGAATAAAAAAATAGAAAAATTTTCAAATGATATTGATGGGTTTAGTAAAGAAATCGACACTAAAATTGACGAGATTGAATCTAAACTTAACTTTGGTGAAAGGAAATTTTTTAAAGGGCTGTCTGTAATAGAGGATACTATACAAAAAGTAGAGAAAATATTTGATAGGCCAAAAAAGAAAGGAGAGAACAATGAGCAAAAATAACTCTAAAAATATTAAAGAAAGCTTGAATATGGAAAAGTACAAATGTATAAATTGTGGAAAAGAATCTAGCCTTGAAGATCCAGACACTAACTGGGTTATATTACATAAAAGAAATAAAAGAAGATTATTGGGTTGTGATTGTGGTTATGGACTATATCCAGGAAAGGTTAGCTCAATGAGTGAGAGTCCTGAAATAGTGAGTGATCAAAAAGAACAGTTAAAAAAAGCTGGTATAGATCTAGGTGATAAGGCTTGAGTATAAGCAATCTATAATATAATTATTCTATCAAAAAAACACCCTAAGGGGTGTTTTTTATTTGAGCTATAAAACCCTGTGTATGGAGCGGGTAGGGGGAATCGAACCCCCATCCTCAGCTTGGAAAGCTGTAATAATAAACCATTATACTATACCCGCTGGTCGGGGTGAGAGGACTTGAACCTCCGGCCTCCTGCTCCCAAAGCAGGCGCGCTAGCCAACTGCGCCACACCCCGTATGTGTGCGTATATAAAAACGTTAAAATTAACGTCTTATTGTAAGTGGTGCCGAGGGGCAGAGTTGAACTGCCGACACATAGATTTTCAGTCTACTGCTCTACCGCTGAGCTACCTCGGCTCGTGGTGGGCGTACTAGGAATTGAACCTAGGACCTCTACATTATCAGTGTAGCGCTCTAACCAGCTGAGCTATACGCCCGTAATATTACTATAATAAGTAACTTGTATTATTCTATCAAAAAAGGCTAGCAAATACAATATTCAGCCAGCCTATTTTTTAACAACTTAAATGTGATAATCATAATGCAACGACCTTGTCAGTCAC
This sequence comes from Patescibacteria group bacterium, assembly GCA_016784445.1. GTDB lineage: Bacteria > Patescibacteriota > Patescibacteriia > UBA1558 > UBA1558 > BS150m-G51. The sequence continues at coordinate 12,152 of JADHUR010000002.1, read as the reverse complement.
CTAATAGATAAATCTATTAGTTGTGCGACATAATCTCCTAGAAAGGAGGTGATCCATCCACAGCTTCCGCTACGGATGCCTTGTTACGACTTCGTCCCTATCATCGGTCCTACCTTAGTCCATAATAAATACAGCTTTCGGGTATTACCGACTTTCTTGACGTGACGGGCGGTGTGTACAAAGCCCGAGAACGTATTCACCGTGACGTGGCTGATTCACGGTTACTAGCGATTCCGACTTCATGAGGTCGAATTTCAGACCTCAATCCGAACTGGGGCCAGCTTTGAGGATTAGCTTCACCTTGCGGTTTTGCGACCCTTTATACTGACCATTGTAGCACGTGTGTAGCCCAGGGCATAAGAGCCATGCTGATTTGACGTCATCCTCGCCTTCCTCCCAGTTAACCTGGGCAGTTTTCTATGAACATTTAACATAGAATGAGGGTTGCGCTCGTTAAAGGACTTAACCCGACATTTCACAACACGAGCTGACGACAACCATGCAGCACCTGTCATCGAGTTCCAAAAGGCACTTCTCCCTTTCGGGAAAATTCTCGAGATGTCAAGCCCTGGTAAGGTTCCCCGCTTATCATCGAATTAAACCACATGCTCCACCGCTTGTGCGGGCTCCCGTCAATTCCTTTGAGTTTTAGTCTTGCGACCGTACTCCCCAGGTGGAATGCTTAACGCGTTAGCTTAGGTTAACATCACTGAGAGGGTCGATACTCCCAATAATTAGCATTCATCGTTTAGGGCGTGGACTACTGGGGTATCTAATCCCATTCGCTACCCACGCTTTCGTCCAATGAGCGTCAGAACCGTTCCAGTAAGCTGTCTTCACATTTGGCGTTCTAGCTGATATCAACGCATTTTACTACTACACCAGCCATTCCGCTTACCTCTACCGGCCTCTAGTTAGAAAGTATTTCCAGCGAACTCCAGGTTAAGCCTGAAGGTTTAACTGGAAACTTTTCTAACCGCCTGTGGACCCTTTACACCCAGTAATTCCGGACAACGCTTGGGGCACTCGTATTACCGCTGCTGCTGGCACGAGTTTAGCAGCCCCTTATTCATATGGTACCGTCACGAATTCGTCCCATATAAAAGCAGTTTACACCCCGAAGGGCGTCTTCCTGCACGCGGCGTCGCTCCATCACCCTTTCGGGCATTGTGGAAGATTCTTGACTGCAGCCTCCCGTAGGAGTCAGGGCAGTGTCTCAGTCCCTGTGAGACGGGTCATGCTCTCACACCCGCTATCCGTCGTAGCCTTGGTGAGCTTTTACCTCACCAACAAGCTGATGGAACCTAGGCCCCTCTCTAAGCGTCGGAGCTTTACTAATTCTACTTATGTAGAACCAGCACATTGGGAATTAGCGCAAATTTCTTCGCGTTGTGCCCATCTTAGAGGTAGGTTACCAAGGTGTTACTCTCCCGTTTGCCACTCACAACCGAAGTTGTTCGTTCGACTTGCATGCCTTAGACACGCCGCCAGCGTTCGTCCTGAGCCAGGATCAAACTCTAATTTAGAATAGTTATTTAGCCAACTATCAAGCGTAAAGAATATTGTCGAGCCGAGCTCGACATTGTTTGTTTCAAATAAATTCAAAAGAATTTCTTGAAGCACCATGATTATCACATTTCAGTTGTTAATTTACATTTGTTTTCCTAACTTTTGATCGGGGGAACAAAAGACAGAAATATTTAATCTCGAGTACTCGTAAAAACTGTGTATAACTCAACATTAAGTATTTCTGTCCTTAATATATCTATAAGGATTGTTTTTAAGCTTGAATTGGGGCTTTGTAAGTTAATTGTTAAATAAGATATAAGGTACGATACTGCTCCAACATAATATATGAAATTAGGGGGAATGTCAAGGGATTTGTGGAGTTTATACCACACCTATTGACATTTAGGTAGAAATGTGATTAACTTTATTATTCAAAGAGTTTTGAATAGGTGTTATTTGAAATATAAATAGAGAATAAAGGAGAGTAAAATGATTAAGGATTTGAAAGAAGCAGTTAGCTATTATCATAACTGTATGGTTGAGGGTGTAGATTTTTATTATCACGAAGTTTCTAAAGAAGTCTACATGGAAGCACTGAGATCAAAAGAATATTCATACTTTCATGTAGTAGCGTTTCGAGGAATGATGGTCTGTGCAGCTAATGAAGTTAGTTGGGGCTGGAGTTATATGAAAGCCACCATAAAAGAGGTTTTTAAGAATCATATGGTGAACATTCCCGATTCAGCTTTTGGTCGAATGTTTAACAACTGGCTAAAACCTAGTACGAAGTTTTATTTTGAAGAATATTTGACTTCTGAAGATTGGTGGGTAAGAAAAGTTGTGTATATTGGTTTGAGTCGAAAATTTACACAAGATCTCAATCAATATACTGAAGCTCTTCTTAAGCCTTTGGAGGGTGCTAGGTTTTCAGATGTTGTTAATACTCTGAATGATGAACGTGTTGGGTGTATCCCTGGCGCACATTCACTATTAGTTAAGGTTGTGAAAGAGGGGAAAGGATTAGTGCGTCTTCGAGCTATTAAAGCTTTGCAATATTATCCTGCCCGTAAGAGTGCTACTGACGCACTTCGATATGCAACTAGTGACATGTACCGCCACGTACGAAAGGCGGCGGTGATAGAGCTGTCACGTCATAAGGGATGGTACGCAACAGAATCTTTGATTATGATTTTAAATGATCCTAATGAGTATTTTACAATTCGTAAGCAGGCCATGCTTGCCTTGTCGCAGCGTGGTGGCAAGAGAGTAAATCGTGCCTTAGCAAACTTGTTTAAGGATGATCTAGTAATGGAAGAAAATGTTCTTCAATATTGCGATCGATAAGGAGGACCAACCAATTTAAAAGACCAGTTCAATGAACTGGTCTTTTTTTGTTTTAAGGTTATTTTACTAGAAGATAAAGGGATATCAGAAGCCCTATAATACATATTACGAGAATAAAAATCCCCCACGGTTTTATTTTGTGTCCGCCATCACAAGTTACAACGAACCATTGAGTAAAATTAACTATTACCATTATGGTAGCAACAATTAAACTTATTATTGCCGAGAGTTGTTCATTTGCCATAGATTTTTTATTAGTTGATTACCTATTTCTCTCCCGCCACTCTTTTATTTTAGCATGATTTCCGGAAAGTAAAACTTTAGGTACTTTCCATTTCTTTAAACCAGCCTTAAATGTTTCAGGCTTTGTATAATGAGGGTATTCTAATACTCCTTTTTTGGAATGAGATTCATCTTCAGTAGATTCATACTTTCCAAGTACACCAGGAATAAGTCTAGTAACAGCATCTATTACAATGGCTGCTCCAAGTTCACCACCAGTGAGTACATAATCTCCAATTGAAAGTTTTAAATCTATAATATTATCTACTCTAGCATCTACTCCTTCATATCTACCGCAAATAAATATTATTTGATCATAGTCAGTAAATTTTTTAGCTTGTGGTTGATTAAATACTTTACCAGCAGGGGAAAGTAATATAGTAATAGATTTCTTTTTCTTTTTAATACTTTTCCATGCTAAGTAGATAGGCTCAATCATAAGGACCATGCCAACGCCACCACCATAAGGTGTGTCATCTATATTTTTATGTTTATCTTTAGAAAACTTACGGATATCGTGATTAATGATTTTAATAAGTTTTTTATCTTGAGCACGTTTAAGAATAGAGTCATTGAAATATGATTCAAGAATCTTAGGAAATGCAGATATTATGTGGTATTCCTTTGTTTTCATTATCTATCTATTATATATAATTTAAGAAAGGCACTAATTGATTCAATGGTCGTGTCTTTTAATTTAGGATTACTAGCAGCCACCCATTTTGTAAAGTTATACAATTCTTGAGTGTCTACTTTAATCCATTTTTTATTTCTATATAGGAAAACCATTAAAGTAGTCATAGCTATTCTTTTATTACCATTTTGAAAAGGGTGGTTTTTTATCATAAGATAAAATTGAATGGCTGCTTTATTGGTTAGTCCGCTGTACATCTGTTTACCCCCAAAGGATTGTTTGGGTGCGCTGATGCAACTTTCTAATTTATTTTTAAATCTGGTATCAAAAGCTGGAATTGGTTCATTCCAGCCCATGGTTTCCTCTGCTAAACGGAAGGCTGTGTATTCAATGTCTTTTATTGATAAGTATTTCATTCTTTCGCAAGTAGTTTTAATGTTTCGCCATATTCTTTAACTGTCTTTTGAACGGCTTTGGTTATTTCTTGTTCAGTTTTTTTATTAATCGTTGGCTCTGTTTTTAATAGGGCAGAGCTTGGAATAGCATAGTTTCTACCAATTTTAATTGCTTCTAATTTACCATTTTTAATACGATTAAAAACAGCAATGCGGCTAATGCCTAATTTTTTACCAGCTTCGGTTGTAGATATGTATTTATTCATGTTTTTAGGTTAACATACGTTAACTATATTGTCAATACTTAACATATGTTAATAATAGTTAGGGTTATGCTTTGTAATAAAAACAAAACCACAAGTATATTGTGGTTTTGTTATATAAGATGTAAAAAAGTTCTTATAACTTCAAATCGTCTACGTCACTAGCTGTAACTTCTGTAACTTCCTCAGCTGGAGCAGCTTCTGGAGTAGCAGCTTCTTTTGGAGCTTCTTCTCTAGGAGACTCATCTCTACGAGGTCTTTGTGAACCTTCTGGTTCATAAATTTTTAAGTTTACTCTAGCGTTATTTTTCGCACCTACAACTCTTAATAGAGTTCTAATAGCACGAGCTGTTTGGCCTTGACGACCGATAATTTGACCCATATCTGTTGGATCTACCTTTAGTGTAAGTAATACACCCATTTCATCAACTGCTCTTTCAACGCTTACAGCGTCTGGCTTGTCGACTAGTGCTTTAACAACACTTTCTAAAAATACTTGGTCTGTTTCCATGATTTTTGTAGTTACTGATTAACTGTTTATATGTATACCTATCAAGACCATTGATAGGTGACATTATTAATTTAACAATAGCAGCTTATCATAGTTTATATGTTTTGTCAAGATAAAAAGCTATTTTTTTAGCTAATATTAGCTTATTTTTCTTCTTCTTTCTTTTCTTCAGGAGTTTCCTTAGGTTCTTCTTTTTTTTCTTCCTTTATTTCCTCTTTCTTCTCTTCTACTTTTTCTTCAGGAGCCTCTTCCTTAGGTGCTTCTTCTTTCTTTTCATCTACAGCTTCTTTTGCAGGTTTTTCTTCTGCTGGAGCATCCTTTGGGGCTTCTTCTTTCTTAGACTCATCTTTCTTAGCCATCTTAGCTGTTCTTTTCTTAGAAATAGTAACTGCTTTTTTAGGCTTAGCATCAATAATACTATTCTTAATCATAAGATTATGTACAGTATTACTCATTTGTGCACCTACTGAAATCCAATACTTTAGTCTATCTTCTTTAATAACTAATTCTTTAGTACGTGGATTATAGTTTCCCAGGAGTTCTTTATAATCACCCCATGGATCTTTACTTTTTTCTAGAACAATAATTCTATAATATGGTTGTTTTTTCTTACCAGTTCTAGATAGTTTAATTGCTAGCATTGTTTGTATATTATTAATTGATCTTATTCCTTAAAAGTCTTTAAGGAAGGAGCATTTTCGTGATTAGTCACATTTAGATAAGTAATATGACTGGCTCATATATTACATTAAAGGGTGTTGTTTGTCAACATGTATTGCTTTATTTACCTTTGAGTCGTAAAATATATATATGGCAAATACAAGTATACAAAAGTGGATAGTATCTTTCCTTGAATATTTAGAAATAGAGAAGAATAGAAGTGCGCTTACAGTACGTAATTATGATTTCTATTTACAAAGATTTATAGGTTGGACTGGTGTTAAAAGACCAGAAGACATTACTTTACCTATTGTGAAGAAATTTAGATTGCAACTTAATAGAGAATTATATAATGGTAAGCCACTTAAAAAGTCTACTCAGAATTACCATATTATTGCCTTAAGATCTTTTTTAAAGTATTTAGCTAAGATGGACATTAAGACGCTTGCTCCTGAAAAGCTTGAACTGGCTAAAGTTGGAGAGCGTTCAGTGGAGTTCTTAGATGGTGATGATTTAGATAGATTATTACATGCACCACTTAAGACAGAGAATAAGAGAATTATACAGATAAGAGATAAGGCTATACTCGAAACATTGTTTGCTACTGGCCTTCGTGTTTCTGAGCTTGTTGCTTTAAAAAGAGATAGTGTTAATTTAAAGAGGGATGAATTTACAGTAAGAGGTAAGGGAGATAAACCAAGGATAGTATTTTTATCTAATCATGCAAAACATTGGATAGGCGAGTATTTAAAGATAAGACAAGATATTGAACCCTATCTATTTGTAGCTCATGACAGAGCATCTAAAGCTAGAGAAGATAATGCCAGGCCTCTAACCAGCAGATCAGTTCAAAGATTAGTTGAAAAATATTCTAAAGTAGCTGGTATTACAAAGAAGGTAACGCCTCATACAATGCGTCATTCATATGCTACCGATTTATTACAGGGTGGTGCAGATATACGATCAGTTCAATCTATGCTTGGTCACTCTAGTATTACAACCACACAGATTTATACTCATGTTACTAATCAACAATTACGAGACATACATAAAGCCTTTCATGGCAGGTCTCGAGATAAAGATTAAAATATATTTATGGAAAACGAACAAGTTGAAACTGAAAAATTATGTTCAGTTTGCAATCAAGAAGAAGTTTGGCTAGATGGCTTATGTCAGTTCTGTTATGAAGAAAGTATTGAGTCCGGATTTCATGTTAGTTCAAAAGAAGTTATGCCAAAACATGGACAGGATCTTAAGTCTAATCCAGAAATGCATAAAGAGAGATTAGTTAAGAAAAGTATTAAGATACAAAGGAGGAAATAATTATTAAAAATATTATTATGTCTGAAACGTCAAATATGGAGTTTGAGAGTTTAGCGGCCCCTGAAAGACTTTCTAAAGATGAAGAAAAAGATATAGTAGAAAAGATAAATGATGAAAGATTGAGAATAGATGAAGATATTGAACATTTTACAATTCACATTGCAGATAGAATTGTAAATATTCCTAAAAGAAAGACTATTCACATTCAGAATGCTTTGGGTGGAGTAGATAATGTAAAGATTATAGATTATATTAAAAAGGTTGTAGCAGAATATGATAGTAAGTCTTGACAATATCTCATTTTTTAGTTAATATATTGCATAGCTATTTTATATAGCTATACACTTGTGCCCCTGTAGTTCAAAGGATAGAACAACGGCCTTCTAAGCCGTGGATCTAGGTTCGATTCCTAGCGGGGGTACCATTGATTCTTGTGGTTAATATATATTGTTCCTTGATATTAATACCACAAGAAAGTATTATATAGGTATGAATTGGTCATACATTGCTGGTTTTTTTGATGGAGAAGGTTCTGTTGCTCACAACGGGAAGGGTTTTAGAATCACTATTGCGCAGACAGATTTAGAGATATTGAATCTAATCAAAGACTTTACAGGAGTTGGTCATGTAATTGAGGTTACTAAAAGAAAAAAGCATTGGAAAGATGCTTGGGTATATTATATTGCAAAACAAAAAGACGTGTATTATTTTTTACAGACAGTACATAAACATGTTTATGTTAAACGAGGCGTTATAGAAGAAACACTACCAAAGTTAAAACAAATTGTACAAGACATAGATTATAGGAAAACAAGAAGAGAACGTTTAATTAAAGAGGTTAAGAATTTGCGTAGTCAAGGGTTAACTTACAGGGCAATTGGCAAGAAACTGAAAATTGATTTTGGTCAAGCAAGAAGATTGTATTTACAGGATAAATAATATGGTGGGAGTAGCTCAATTGGTAGAGCACTGGTTTGTGGTACCAGCGGTCGCGGGTTCGATCCCCGTCTCTCACCCCAGCGAAAAGCAGCTATTTTAGCTGTTTTTTTGTTTAAACTATTGACAAAATGTTAAACATAATGTATAGTAATTTATTAATATAAAGAATAATTCTTGATAGTATATTTAAAAATGGAGGTATAAAATGAAGGCTTGGTGTTTAATTACTTACCGTGCATCTTTTCCAAATGGGTACGTGAATAAGACTCAGTCAACTTCGGTAGCATTTCTTGATACGGGAGATGATGTCTTGGTCACAGGTGTCGTGGAACATCTCTTGGTTGTTGAGACTGTTAAGTCAATACATGTTGAAAATGTTCAAAGTCTTAATCAAGATGGCACTACTGATGAGTTGCTGAGAGGGTATGTTGGTTCGGATATAAGCAAAGCATGTACGAAGGCCAATAGAGATAGGCAAGGGGGAAAGTAGTCTCTAGAAAATCAAAACTTAAGAAGGTGATTATCATATTGCCTTCTTTTTTCTATGTTTTAGTTCTAACTTCATCTACAGCTCCGAGAGTGGTAGGGTGTTATTTTTAGCATCTGTTAAGCTATATTCATGCAGAAAAGTTCTGAATGTGTCCCACAAGGGACCCCACCAAAGAAGCATTCCTAACGGGATGGTTTTTTGATATACTAGAATTGTGAAAAATATTATAAAGTATATGAAACAAATTGAATATAATAAGAAGGCTGATAAATATAAAAAAATGATGAGTGATAAGAATAGAGAAATGATGAAGTTTTATTCTCAAAATCCAACTGTTTTTAAGCACCTTGGGAGTGTGTTAGGAAAGAGTATTTTTGATATTGGCTGTGGTCATGGATATTATACTGAAAAAATATATAAACTAAAACCAAAAGAAGTTTTCGGGATTGATGTTTCGAAAGAAATGATAAAAATAGCTAAACAAAATAATAAAACTATAGACTATCAAGTATGTGATGCAAAAAAATTATCATTTTTTAAAGAATTTGATATTGCTTTAGCAATACACGTGTTACATTACGCAAAGACAAAAAAAGAATTACAGCAGATGTGTGACGGGGCATATAAAAATTTGAAAAGAGGAGGTAAATTTATAGCAATGATAATGAATCCAGATTATGATTTTTCAAGAAATAAGTATTCAGAAAAATATTTAACAATATATGAGAAAGACAAATTACCACTTGATGGAGAGATGAATAGAGCAATTCTTTTTGGAGGTAAAAAAAACATATATTTAGATACTGTCTATTTTTCTAGACAAGTATATAAAGAGGTGTTAGAAAATGCAGGCTTTAAAAAAATAAGATTTTGTAAGCCAATTATTGTAAAGGAAGGCATAAAAGAAATGGGAGTAAATTTTTGGCAAGAAAGAATCAAAAATCCAACAACGATTATTGTGGAATGTTTTAAATAACTTTAATTTCTATTAATTTAGTTCTAATGCTCTCTACTAAGGGACCCCACAGAACCAGCTACTTTTGTAGGTGGTTTTTTGATAAATAAAAAAGCATTCACCAGTTTGATGAATGCTTTAAGTTGTTGGTTTAAATAAATACCATGGCGGAGATGCTGCCAAAAATTATAATTGCTTGTACAGACAGTGATAAAGCCACCTTGCCCCCTCGTAGTTTTAGTTTTTTCTTAGTGGGAGTACGGACGATGGAAGTGCTTGTAGCTGCAACAGTACCAATGGCAATAGCACCAATAGCTATGGTGTTAATAGCGATGGCGTTAATGGTGCCAGTGATAGCAACAACACCGCCAATAACAAAGCCACTAACAGCAATAAAAGTAATGGCACCTATAAAAATAATATCGGATCCCATGCTAATGGCAATGAAGCCAAAAAAACAAAAAGCAGCAGTAGCAGCAATTGCAGCGGAATGTTTTGGGCCGTTATCGACGAACCAGTCTCCGAAGAGAGTAAACATAACTGCGAACACAGCTATAACCACAAAGCCAATAATGATTTCTGTTTTCACCAAGTTCTTCATTTATTACCTCCTGTGTAATTTATTATGACTATTCAATTTTCAATGTAGTTTATCGAATAGATTAAATTATCAAATATTTAACATTTTGTCAATATAGTTCAAATACTCTCTACTAAGGGGCCCCACTCGCCTACGCCAAGGCTTTGGTGAAGCGGGAAATTCCATCTACTTTTGTAGGTGGTTTTTTGATATAATAAATTTGTGATTACAGTAATAAAACAATTACATAAAGGTGATTCAACCATTGAATTGGTTGAGTTAGATGGAGAAAATTTAGTTCTTCGAACTGCAGAAAGGGAGGATATTAGTAATGAAAGAATGTTTATTGATGAGTTGGATAGAAATAATATAAAGACTCTAAAGTATTTTGAACATAAGTCTTTAAAGTCCAATCAATTACTTGTTGAGTATGTTTATAGATCCCCGGTTCTAGCCGACAATTTGACTGATGATAATATTTTTAAGTGGGGAGAGTTGTGTAGCAGGATTCATGCAATTAAGTACGATAAAGTTTTTAAAGTAACAGCGTTAAATAAAAAGAAGATTTATCTTTGGAGTGATTTCATTAAAGAAAGGGTGGAATTTGCTAAACAAAAAATACAAAAAAATAAGTTTAAGCTTTCACGGGAAGAAATAGACAAGGTCAATAATATGTTATTTGATTACGATGTGCCAGAACCAAAGGATATATCTTTGTTACATTGTGATTTAAATAAATATAATATCCTTATTAAAGAAAAGGGTTTATATATATTTGATAAAGGCAATCAAATATTTTCTGGTGATTATTTGTTTGATTTAGCTTCAGTTAAAATTGCATTAACTGATAAGCAGTTTAATAAGTTTATTGAGGGATATGGATATGATTTTACCATCGTAAATTCAGAGTTATTTAATTTCTACTATTTATTGCGAACTATCATGAGGTGGCCTCATCCTAAGAAATTTCAAATTAAAGATGTAGTTGCGAGCATTTAATTCTAATATTCTCTACTAAGGGACCCCAAAAAACCATCTACTATTGTAGGTGGTTTTTTAGTTGACTAAATGATGGGGTAATGATAAGTTTCTATAAATACAAAATAGGTATTTATTGTACATATAAAAATGAAGGGAGATACAAATGTCGGAAAAGGATTATCGTTTAGTAAAGCTGGGTGAAGATTCTCCATTGAAGAGTGAGTTAAATAATGGAATTGCTTCACTTCAAGCTGCTGAAAAAAGTTGTTTTCAGCCACATCTTTGTTTGAATGATAAGGAGGGGCTTGAAGTTATTAGACAAATTACAGCCAACCCTAATTCTGCGAATACAGAGATTTGGATTCGTGAACAAATTGTCTATGGTGGTGGAAAAGATATTTGGTTGAATGTAAACTTTTCAGTTTTCATTGATCAAATCTGCTGGCCAACAAACATTGTCAACTTAACTCCAAGGCAAACGGGATACATTGTGCGTCAGTTGTCACCTGAAATGCAGAAAGTTGTCATTCAAAAAGTTAAGGAGTGGTACTTAGAGAAGTTGTTGCCTGATTATATGAAATCGTTTGAAAGGGTTACTGAACAGTTTGAAACCGGTGATCCGCTACTCGAAAGTCATAATGGAAATAGGATTTTCGATATTCATGGCGAGCGACGGATGGATATTGAATATACTGAAGGTGCAATTATTGGAAATTTACTTTTCTACCCTGTATTTATGGGTCACACTTTATTTCACCACGGTCAAGATGGTTACGCGGCAGCAGATGAATTTTTATCATCACTTGATAGTGAAAGGGCGCTTGCTATTGATACGACTCTAAGTATCTTGCGTCAGTGATCAAAAATAGCTTAAAGCCCAGCAGTAAATTATTGTTGGGCTTTATTATTTGTATTTAGTTCGAACGTCGTCTATGAGGGGACCCCATCAAAAAGCAGTTATTTTAGCTGTTTTTTAATATATATTGTTAACCTTGCAGCAATAAGGTTTACACTTTACAGTATAGTATTTAGGCTATAACTTAAAATAATTTAGCCTAAAACACCTATGAATAACTATGATTCAAGATATATGCAATTACAACAAGAAAAATTAGAGTGTATACTCTTAAATAAACAAACAATTGTGTCTGTAGCAAGAGATCTATCTGTTTCACGTCAAACAATACATAAATGGTTAAATAGATACAAAAGGTATGGTATTGAAGGGCTATATAGACAAAAGAGAAAAATAAGTCATATAGCACATAATAGGACATCAGAAGTGA
>JADHUR010000016.1 GCA_016784445.1 Patescibacteria group bacterium | reverse complement strand
TTTTTTTATTGGCATAAACACCTAATTTTGGTATAATTTTTATATCATAAAGAGTAAATAAACTAAAAAATAAGATTAAATGTCATATCAAGATATTGTTACAGGTATAGATATAGGTACTAGCCGTGTTCGGGTGGTAAGTTTACAGCGTTTACCTGATGGCTCGCAGCAGATTATAGGTGCTGCAGATAATGAAATGGAAGGTATGAGTAAAGGTAGTATTAAGAGTATTGAGGAGTCTGTATCTAGTATTTCAGAATGTTTAGAAAGTGCTGAAAGGATGATAGGGACCCCTATTGAGAATGCTGTTATTGGTATTTCTGGACCACATATTGTAACTCAGAATAGTAAAGGTGTAATAGCTGTTGCTAAAGCCAATGGTGAGATACAAGAGGAAGATGTAGATAGAGTATTAGAAGCAGCGCAAGCTGTAGCAGTTCCTGCTAATTATGAGATATTACATATTATTCCAAAAGACTTTACAGTAGATGATCAGCAGAATATTAAAGATCCTATTGGAATGACAGGTGTTCGTTTGGAAGTTAATGCTCAGATAATACTAGGGGCAACTAATCAAATAAGACATTTAACAAAAGCTATATACAGAACAGGGGTGGATATTAATGATTTAGTCTTTTCTGTACTTGCTAATAGTGAAAGTGTACTTACAAAGAAGCAGAAAGAGCTTGGAGTTTGTTTGGTTAATTTTGGAGCAGCTACAACATCTATGGTTGTTTATGAAGAGGGAAATATTTTACATACTAAAGTATTACCAGTCGGTTCAAATCATATAACGAATGATATTGCTATAGGTTTAAGAACTTCAATTCCAACAGCTGAGATTATTAAGCTAGAATATGCTCATGCAATAGCAAAAGATATACCTAAAAGAGATGAAATAGATTTGGCAGATATTACAGACACCGAAGAAGCTGGAACTAATGTTTCATTAAAATATATTGCAGAGATAACACAAGCTAGGTCTGAAGAAATCTTTGATATGATAAATGCAGAATTGAAATCAATTAATCGTGATGGTTTATTACCATCAGGGCTAGTAATAACTGGGGGAGGGGCAAAGCTTCCTGGAATTATTGAATTAGCTAAGAAGAAATTGGGCCTTCCTGTTTTCTTGGGCTATCCACTTGAGATTAATACAACAATAGATAAAGTTAATGATACTGAATATACACAAGCTATTGGACTCGCTTTATGGGGAATGCAACAGGGTAATGCTCATAGTGGATTTAGACTTGGTAGTTTTTCTTCAGTAGAGAAAGCGGTAGATAAGATGAAAGATTTATTTCAATCTTTATTACCATAAATTATAAAATATTTAATAATATAGAATTATGGCTAAAAGTAAATCAATGGAAATAAAACCTGACGTTGAAACGTTTGCAAAAATAAAAGTTATTGGTGTTGGCGGATCTGGCGGTTCAGCTGTTAATCGTATGATTAAGGCTGGTATTCGTGGTGTTGAATTTATTTCTGTTAATACTGACGCTCAAGCCTTAAATAGTAATGATGCTAATAAAAAGATACATATTGGTAGAGAAACTACTCGTGGATTAGGGGCTGGTATGGATCCTGAAGTTGGTGCAAAAGCAGCAGAAGAGAGTAAAGAAGAGATTAAGAAGCAATTGCAGGATGCTGATATGGTATTTATTACTTGTGGTTTGGGTGGTGGCACTGGTTCTGGTGCAGCTCCACTTATTGCAGAGGCAGCTAAAGATATTGGTGCCTTAACAGTAGCAGTTGTAACAAAACCCTTTGCCTTTGAAGGTGTGCAAAGAAAGAATATTGCAGAAAGAGCACTTGATAATCTTACAGATAAGGTAGATACAATTATCACTATTCCTAATGACAGACTATTACAAGTAATAGATAAAAAAACATCATTACTTGATGCTTTTGCTATTGTTGATGAAGTATTAAAGCAAGGCGTTCAGGGTATTTCTGAATTAATTACAATTCCTGGTCTTGTTAATGTAGATTTTGCAGATGTTAAATCTATTATGTCTGATGCAGGATCTGCACTTATGGGTATTGGAAGAGCAAGTGGTGAGAGTCGTGCAGTAGATGCAGCTAAACTTGCTATAGATAGTCCATTACTTGAAATGTCTATTAAGGGAGCAAAAGGTGTACTATTTAGTATAACTGGTGACCCAAGTTTATCTATGCACGAGGTTAATGAAGCAGCGGAAGTTATAACTTCTGCTCTTGATCCAAATGCAAGAGTTATTTTTGGTGCAGTTATAGATGATAGAATGGATGATGAATTAAAGATTACAGTTATAGCAACTGGTTTTAATGCAAATAAATCTGGTGGGGATGTAGGAACTGTTAAGAGCTATTCTCCAAATCCAATATTTGGTAAAGATGAATCAGATGATACAGCAGCTGTAAATAAAGCAGAACAGAAATCTACAATATTTAAAAAGAAACAAGAGCCTAAGAAAGAAGAAGTAGAGGAAGATAATGAATTAGATATTCCAACATTCATTAGAAAGAAAATGAACTAAATGCATTGTCCGATTTGCTTAAAACAAGATACTAAAGTTTTAGACTCACGTATCATATCAGATGGTTTCGCTATTAGACGTCGTCGTGAATGTCAACATTGTAGCTATCGTTTTTCAACCTTTGAAGAAATGGAGCTATTAAATGTAACGGTAGTTAAAAGAGATGGCAGAAGAGAGTCATATAATAGAGATAAGCTTGAAAAAGGTTTAAGAAGAGCAATTGAAAAAAGACCTCACACAAAAGAGGCTTATAAAAAACTTATTAATAAGATTGAAAGGGATATACAGAAGAAAAGGAAGGAAGAAATTAAGAGTGAAGAGATTGGTCAAATTGTTGTAAAACATTTAAAGAGATTCGATAAAATAGCATATATACGCTTTGCATCAGTATATTATACATTTGCAGATGTAAAATCTTTCCATAAAGAGATTAACTCATTAATTAAGAAATCAAAGAAATGAGAAGAGAGTTTAATTTAGTTATAAGAGCATTATTATTTGTAGCAATAGCTATTGGAGCTTGGCTTATGGGCATGGTTATTGGGCAGGAAAATGCTGTTACAATTCTAAACCCCAATACATCAACAGCAAATATTAGAGAAAGTGGGCAACCAACTGTTTCCATGATGCTAGATTATAATAATGGGGATATAGATATAGTAGATAATATTATACTTACTAGCCATGCTAATTTATGGGAAGCTATGCTTGCTGCAGAAGAGGAAGGTAAATTAATTATTGGTCAGAATGAAGATTGGATAGAAAATGGGCTATTATGGTATGGTGTAAATGGATTTTTTAATTCAAGTGAAAGTAGATGGTATATTTGGCTCAACAATGATTATGTATCTGAATTACCAGATGAAATTAATGTAAAAAATGGAGATATTTTATACTTTAAGTATTTAAGCTATTACCCAAGATGACAAATTATGCAGGGGCATCAATGGAAGAACAGTTAAAGAAATTGATGCAGGAGAATGTAGAATATTCAAAAGAGATATATCGTTTAAGTCTTCAAGTTAAAAGATATATTTTTTGGGGTCGTATAATGTCAGCTATTCAGGTATTATTCATTCTAATTCCTATTATATTAGGTCTTGTATTTTTACCACCTCTTATTGGAGATTTTTTTGCAGGAATAACTGGTACGGGTCTCCCAGCTATAGAGGGAACGGATGCAAGTTTACCGGGAATGCTTGAGCAGTATAAGCAGATATTAGATATATATAAGTAGTGATTATTTAAACATTTGGCTGTAAAGTTGAATGTTTTTTTATTTAGTTTTATAATATTTATTAGTAAAATTAATTAAATAATTAATTAATAATTCTATGCAAAAAAATACAAAAAAGTCTAACAAAAAACTATATAGCCTAGAATTAGTAATATTTGTTGTAATTATTGCTGTGGCAATAAGCTCATTCGTGGGCGGTATGACAGGATATATTGCTAGTGAATTTACTAATGCAGATGATTGGTTTCAATTAAAGGGTAATTCTACAGAGCAAGTATTAACTCAAGAGATAAAGGATAATTCAAATAATTTATCTACTAATAAAATTAAATTATCTGTTGAGGAGGTTGTAAAAAAGTCAGGTCCAGCTGTTGTATCAATTGTTGTTAGTAAAGAAGTTACTCAAAATTATCAGAACATATCACCTTTTCCATTTGATGAATTTTTTGGTTCTTCATGGCCATTTGCTTTTGATTGGCCTCAGTTTGAGCAGCCAGAGTCAAAAACTGAAAAACAAAGAATTGGTGCAGGTACAGGGTTTATTATCTCAAAGGATGGTATTATTTTAACCAATAAACATGTAGCATCTGATGCTGAGGCTGAGTATCAAGTTGTATTAGCAGATGGAACATCATATATCGCTAATTATTTAGGGGCAGACTTTATTAATGATTTAGCTGTTTTACAAATAGAAGGAGAAGATTTTTCATATATCCGTTTAGGAGATTCAGAGGATATTAATATTGGAGAGACTGTAGTAGCTATTGGTTATGCTCTGGGTGAATATAGTAATACTGTTACAACAGGAATTGTTTCTGGTCTTGGTAGAGATATTGTAGCTGGTACATATAATTCTTCTGAGAATTTAGATAATGTTATTCAAACAGATGCAGCTATTAATCCTGGTAATTCTGGGGGCCCGTTAATAAATTTGGAAGGAGAAGTTATCGGTATAAATACTGCTGTTAATAGAGAGGGTCAATTAATTGGTTTTGCGATTCCTATTAATACTGCAAAATATGTTGTAGAAAGTGTACAAAAGTATGGTAAGATAGTTAGACCTTTTTTAGGTATTCGCTATATTATGATAAATGAAGCTATTGCTCAGCAGAATAATCTAGAAGTAGATTATGGAGCTTTAATTGTAAGAGGTCAAAGTCAGACAGAGCTTGCTGTTATGCCAGGTAGTCCAGCAGATAAAGCGGGTTTAGTTGAGAATGATATCATATTAGAAATTGATGATGAAAAGTTAACAATAGACACAACATTAGCTCAGAAAATTGCTCAATATGGCCCAGATGATACAATTAAGTTAAAGGTTTATCATAAAGGTGAAGAAAAAATAATTAATGTAGATTTGGTTGAATACGAAGATTAATGAAAGAGATATTGTCTCAATTGAATGAATTAGCAGAAAAAGCTTCTAAATTAGAAGATGTTCTTAATATTGAAGATAAACAAAAAGAGATGGATAAATTGTTAGTTTTAACAAAGTCTGAAGATTTTTGGAATGACAATGAGAAAGCAGCTAGAGTCAATAAGGAAATGGCAGACTTAGCAGAGGACATAAATAATTGGAAGGATTTGAATGATGGTATTAAGGAATTAGAAGAATTAATGAATTTGTCTGATGCTAAAGATGTAAAGGAAGATATTGAAGAGAAATTAAAGGAATTAAATAATAAATATAATTCATTTGAATTTCTGACATTATTTAATAGCAAATATGATAAGAATAATGCTATTTTAAGTATTTATGCAGGAGCAGGTGGAGATGAAGCACAGGATTGGGCAGCTATGCTACTTAGAATGTATTTAAGACTTGCGGAAAAAAAGAATTGGCAGGTAAATATTTTAGATGAAAGTAAGGGGGCTGAAGCAGGATATAAATCTATAGTTATAGAAATTATTGGTAAATATGTATATGGTCAATTACAAGGAGAATCTGGTGTACACAGATTAGTTCGTTTGTCTCCATTTGATGCAGATCATGCAAGGCATACTTCCTTTGCAATGGTAGATATATTACCAGAGCTTAATGATGAAGAAGTAGAAGTTGAAATAGACGATAAGGATCTTAGAATAGATACATTTAGATCTTCCGGTAAAGGAGGTCAGGGAGTTAATAAAACAGAGTCGGCTGTACGTATTGTTCATTTACCAACTGGTATTATGGTTACATGTCAGAATGAGAGATCTCAAGCTCAGAATAAAGAAACAGCCATGAAACATTTAAAAAGTAAATTGCAGAGATTACAAGAGGTTTCAGCAGAAGAAGAAAAGAAAAAATTACAGGGAGAGATAACAGAAGCTGCTTGGGGCAATCAAATAAGGTCATATGTTCTGCATCCATATAAGATGGTAAAGGACCATAGAACAAATTTTGAAATAAAGGATCCAGATAAAGTATTAGCTGGTGATTTGGATGAATTCATTAACGATTATTTACATTATAAAAGAGGTCAATGAAAATAGCTTGGCATAATATTAAATATGGTATCTTCGCTATTGTTTGGATGGCATTTATTTGGATACTGTCTGGTCAATCATCTTTAGATGTTGGGCTTAGTGGATTTTGGGATATTGCATTTAAGAAATCTGCTCATATATTTGTATATGCTATTTTAGGATTATTACTTGTTAAGTTACTATTAGGTCACAGACCATGGAATAAACCAGGTAGTCAATTTGCTTTTGCTGGATTATTACTTCTAGCGTTTTTCTTAGGTACTTTATATGCAATAGCTGATGAATTACATCAAAGTTTCGTTCCAGGTAGAACATCTTCAATATTAGATATTGGCATAGATATAATAGGATTATTCTTTGGACTTGTTTGGGGTATTAGGCTGGCAACAGATAAATTGAGAACAAGTTTGAAAATTTTATTGACAAGATAAGGATTTAGAGATAAGTTCTATTTAACAGGGTCCTTAAGAGCCCTGTTTTTTTATATGTAAAAAACCCCACTTTTTTACGGTGGGGTTTATGTAAACGATTATTAATCGTTTATTTCATTTCAATTGAGAGAAAGTCTCCCAAATTTTCATTTGCATAACTCAAAACATCGGTTCCATTACGAGCCTCTAAGGTGGCTCTCCAGGGTTGGCCTGGTTTCTGTGATTCCATAACATGTAACTTAATTTTTTCTTTATGGCCGCTAAGATTTATTTTTAGGGCAATAAATCTTACGGCACTAATATGAATCAAATTCTCCGGACCAGGTTCCAAGTGAACATCTTTACATCTGGTATCCATTTTGACAGTACCAGTTAGTAGCTCTTCATTTTGAGCATTCAATTTGAAGGTTCCTGTTCGTTCTGTTGAAGGGGATGTTTGCGTCATAAGCTCTCCTTTTGTTAACGCGTTTTTGTTTGATGTACAGATAATTATGTAATTTACACGGTATTAATTATTTAGTCAAGTATGAATACAAATAAGGCTATTATGTGCGGAATTGCATTTATGGTTGGTATTGTTCTAACGCAGTTTTTTAGTGTTCAAATATCTTGGTTTTATCTGGGATTATTTATTCCTTTATTTATATTATTTTATAAAGAGAAAGGCATTATTATTGTTCTAATATTATTTTGTATAACTTTTGGTTATGTGCGATTTATGTATTCAATTCCAGTTGTGAATGAGAATAATATTTCTTACTATAATAATCCGTCTAAAATGGAATGGGCAGATATGAAAGATATTCAATGGCAGGGAATTGTTGTGTCTGAACCAGATAGGCGTATAGATCATACTAAGCTTACTGTTGAGGCAGAGAAGGTATATGAAAGTATAGACATTAGTGGTCTTGTATTGATTAAGTCTAGTCTTTATCCCGAGTATTCATTGGGAGATAGATTAGATGTTAATTGTAAGCTAGTTACACCAGATAAGATTGAAGCATTTGCTTATGATGATTATTTATCTAGATATAATATATATTCTCTATGCTATAGTCCGCAGATTGAATTGGTCGAAGTGACAGATAAGTTTTTTATTAGAAAGAATATATTAGAGTTTAAAGATAGAGTACATAATATTATTCAATCTAATATTGTTGAGCCGGAGTCAAGTGTATTGTCTGCAATGCTGCTTGCTCGAAAACGAAGCATTCCAGTAGACATTGTAGATAATTTTAGTAGAGCGGGAGTTTCTCATTTACTTGCTATATCTGGTATGCACGTAGCAATAATATCTATGCTTATTGTTAAGTTTTTATCTTCTTTCTATTTACCAAAAAAGATTACATATTCAGGAACATTAATATTATTATTCTTATATATTCTAATGATTGGTTTTCCAGCATCAGCTATTAGAGCAGGTATGATGGGTTCAGTTGTATTATTGGCAGATTACTTCGGCCGTGTTAATAAGAGCTATTTCGCATTACTACTTGTTGCTGTGTGTACTTTACTATTTAACCCTAAGTTAATTGTCTTTGATCTTGGCTGGCAATTGTCTTTTCTAGCTGTTTTAAGTTTAATATTATTTTCAGGTGACATGGAAAAGTTATTTATTAAACTTCCTAAACTATTTGGTATTAAAGCAATATTACAGACTACATTTGCAGCACAGATATTAACTCTTCCCTGGCTAATGTATAAGTTTAGTCAAATGTCTTTAATATTTCCTATTGCTAATATTTTACTATTACCAGTCCTTCCCTGCCTTATGTGTTTAGCTATTATTAGTATATGTTTAAGTTTTTTTATTCCCAATTTAACATCTCCTTTATTTTGGATTATTTATGGTTTATTGAATAAGCAAATTGATATTGTAAATTATTTAGGATCTCTATCTTTAGCGGCTATATCTGTCCCTAATATTAGTTTTATGGTTATTGTATTTATATATACTAGTATATTCTTTATTAAATTTAGGCTTAGCTATGTTAAAAAGCAGTAAGTATATTTTTATTATATTAGGAGTGGCATTGGG
Source organism: Patescibacteria group bacterium (assembly GCA_016784445.1). Classification (GTDB taxonomy): domain Bacteria; phylum Patescibacteriota; class Patescibacteriia; order UBA1558; family UBA1558; genus BS150m-G51. Next base: position 1,693 of record JADHUR010000016.1, on the reverse strand, counting down.
TTTGTTTTTAACATTTGTTCAAATTAAGGGTGAGGGGGATATTGCAAAGATTGTTTTCTTTGATATAGGACAGGGTGATGCCATATTAATAGTTACACCAGATAATACTAGAATATTAATAGATGGTGGGCCAGGGAATTATTTAATTAATGAACTTGGTTCGCATTTGTCTTTTTATGATAGGCATATAGATATTATGATATTAACTCATGCTCATGACGATCATGTAAGTGGTTTAAATGAAGTTCTAAACCGTTATAAAGTAGATCTAGTATTATTTCCCGGATTTATAGACTATAATGCGGAATCATATATAGAATGGCTGAGAATAATTGAGGAGAAGGGAGTGCCACTACAATCTACAACTGTTGGGGATGTGTATACATTTACTAATTCTAGTTTAGAGATTCTATATCCATTTGAGGCATATACTGGTCAGAAAATTAAAGATGTGAATGATACTTCAGTTGTTGCAAAGTATTGCTATATAGATATCTGTACATTACTTACTGGTGATGCAACTACAGAAGTAGAGGAAGAAATATTGCATTTGGGCTTAGATATACAGTCAGATATATTAAAATCTGCACATCACGGTAGTCAATATTCAAATAGTGAAAACTGGCTTTTTGGTGTAAATCCCAGTACAGTTATTATTCAATCTGGGCTAGATAATAGATTTAATCACCCCCATTTAAGGATAATTAAAAGGCTTGGTAGAATGGGTATTAGAATGCTTAGAAATGATGAATTAGGGGAGATTATACTTAAAACTAATGGATATAATTACTGGGTAGAATAACTTGTAAATCGTAAAAAGATAGGCTATAATACAGTCATTAATAACACATATTTATGTCAAAGAAAATTGTATTAATTGAAGATGAAGATATTTTAGCAAATATGTATAAGCTAAAACTCTCTAAGGCTGGTTATGAAGTGACTGTAGCTAGTGACGGTGAGCTGGGCATTGAACTTGTTAAAAGTTTAAAACCAGATTTAGTATTATTAGATATTATAATGCCTAAGAAGGATGGTTTTATTGTTTTAGAAGAAATAAAAGCAGATAGACAAGTAAAAGATATTCCAGTATATATGTTAACAAATTTAGGTCAGGAAGAAGATACTGCTAAGGGTAAAGAATTGGGAGCTATTGGATATTTTGTTAAAGCAGATATGACACCTGGTGAACTTGTAGAAAAAATTAATAAACATTTTAAAATATAATTATCATGGAGAAAAGTCTTATTATTCTTAAGCCTGATTGCTTACAACGTAATCTACTGGGTGAAATAATTAAACGATTTGAAAATAAAGGATTAAAAATTGCCGGCCTTAAAATGGGCCGTATTTCAGATGAGCAAATAGATGAACATTATAGTCATCATAAAGATAAACCATTTTTTGGTGGCCTTAAAGGTTTTATGCAAGCTGCACCAGTAATTTTTGTAGCACTTGAAGGTTTTGATGCAATTGATGCAGTTCGAGTTATTGTTGGACCAACAGTTGGACGTAAAGCAGACGCTGGTTCTATTCGTGGAGATTTTTCCATGAGTCATTCTAATAATATTGTACATGCTTCAGACTCTGCAGATGCAGCAGAAGCAGAGATTAAGAGATTTTTTAAGGAAGATGAGATATATGATTATGAGAAAGATGATTGGAAATGGGTATATGCAGATGATGAGAAATA
>JADHUR010000015.1 GCA_016784445.1 Patescibacteria group bacterium | reverse complement strand
GGTTTTTTATTTATACCCAACCATAAAGTACAAAGTACCGCTTTACACTTTATGGTTTAAGGTGTATTATAAATATGAATAGGGAGGTGAGAACCCCTATTTAAGCCCCCATGCGGCTAAGAACTATATCTTAAAGGAACTCTAGCTGTGGATATGTTTGTGCTAATTCACAGCTAGGGACCCAACCCATGCCATACATAAAAATAGGACAATTAGCGAATAAAGTTGGTGTATTACCATCAACTATTCATTTTTATACCCAAGAGGGTCTTTTGAAGGAAAGTAGGCGTACTAAAGGCGGCTACCGTCTTTATGATGAGAAAAAAGCTTCTCAGCAAATTAAACGTATAAATGATCTTAAGCTTAAGAAGCGTTTAACTATTAGTGAAATTAAACAATTAATATAATAAATAGTATGAATGAGAAAAAAACACGCATAAGTGAAAGTCAAAGCTTTCGTTTTAGATCGAGAGAGTACAATCTTAACAAGAATTCTCGTATCGTTGGCTATCCTAGTGACCATAGGGCAGAGAAGCCACAGAGCTTGACAAAATTCATAAGAAATTGGCTATTCTAGTATTTAGAGTGTATTTGCCAAAGCCTTAAAATTTAGGTAATATTTACTTACGTTTTTAGAATTAAACATATATATAATGATAAATTTTGCAGAAGAGGAAAAGAAAATATTGGACTTTTGGGTAAAGGATAAGACTTTTGCTAAGAGTTTAGATAAAAAGTCACCTAAGGGTGAATATACTTTTTATGATGGGCCTCCTTTTGCTACTGGAACGCCTCACTATGGACATATTGTAGCCTCTGTTATGAAAGATGCAGTTCCAAGATATCAGACAATGAGAGGTTATCATGTAGATAGAAAATGGGGTTGGGATTGCCATGGACTGCCTGTTGAGAATATTGTAGAGAAAGATCTTAAACTTAAGAGTAAAGATGAGATTGATGCATTAGGTGTAGATAAATTTAATAGTGAATGTAGAAGATCTGTTCTAAAGTATGCAGATGAATGGTATAAGTTCATACCTCGTATTGGTCGTTGGGTAGATATGGATCATGATTATAAGACAATGGATGTTTCATACATGGAATCTATTTGGTGGGTTTTCAAACAGTTGTTTGATAAAAGTCTTATCTATGAGGGATATAAGTCAATGCATATATGTCCTCGTTGTCAGACGACATTATCTAACTTTGAAGTAACACAGAATTATAAAGATATTAAGGATTTGTCTGTTATTGCTAAGTTTGAACTTGTCGACGATAAGGATACATATTTACTTGCTTGGACAACCACGCCTTGGACACTTCCTGGTAATGTAGCCTTAGCTCTTAGTGATGGTATTAATTATGTAAAGGTTAAGAGTGAAGATGGTTCATATATTCTTGCAAAAGATAATGTAGAAAAGATTTTTGAGGGTAAAAAATTTGAAATTCTTGAAGAATTAGATGTAAATGATTTAATTGGTAAAGAATACAAACCTTTATTTGATTATTATAAAGATTCAGATTTAGATAATAAAGAAAATATATATAGAATACAATCATCAGATTTTGTAACAGCAGAAGATGGAACAGGTATAGTACATATAGCTCCTGCCTTTGGTGAAGATGATTTAAATCTTGGCCAAGAGAAAGATTTACCGTTTATTCAACACGTAGATACTTCCGGTAAATTTAAAGCTGAAATTATAGATTGGGTTGGCAAGCAAGTAAAGCCTAAAGATAATCATCAAGAGGCAGATATTGAAATAATTAAGAATCTTGCTGTTAAGAAACTATTATTTTCTAAAGAAAAGTATGAACATAGCTATCCTCATTGTTGGCGTTGTGATACGCCACTTCTTAACTATGCGACATCATCTTGGTTTGTGAAAGTTAGGGAGATTAAGGACAAGATGCTTAAAAATAATTCTCAAATTAATTGGCAACCAGAGCATATTAAAGATGGTAGGTTTGGTAAATGGCTTGACGGTGCTAGAGATTGGGCAATATCTAGGCAAAGATACTGGGGCGCAGGACTACCCATTTGGAAGAATGAGAGTGGTGAGGTGATTTGTATTGGTAGTATTGAAGAATTAGAAAAATTAAGTGGCCTGAAAATTGAAGATCTTCATAGGCCATATATAGACGATATATCTTGGGAAGATAGTAAAGGCAAGTGGCAAAGAATACCAGACGTGCTAGATTGTTGGTTTGAGTCTGGTTCAATGCCTTATGCTCAAGTTCATTATCCTTTTGAGAATAAGAAAGAATTTGAAAAGAATTTCCCAGCACAATTTATTGCTGAAGGACAAGATCAGACACGTGGTTGGTTCTATACTTTAATAGTATTATCTACTGCACTTTTTGATAAACCTGCTTTTAAAAATGTAATTGTTAATGGAATAGTGCTAGCAGAAGACGGTAATAAAATGTCTAAGAGATTAAAGAATTATCCAGATCCAACGGAGTTAATAGATAAATATGGTGCAGACAGTTTAAGATATTATCTTTTAACATCTCCTGTTATGAAAGCTACAGATTTAAGATTTGTAGAAAAGGATGTAGCCGAACTGTATAGAAATTTAGTTATGACTACTATAAACATCGTTAATTTCTATAATATGTATGTAGGTAATGCTAATATTAAAGATAAAGAGAATGTATTAGATGAATGGTTAAATGTACGCACTCAGCAACTAGTGGCATCAGTTACAGATAATATGGAGAAATATAAGCTGGTTGAAGCAGCTAGGCCAATACTTGAATATGTAAACGATTTCTCTACTTGGTATATTCGTAGAAGTAGAGATAGATTCAAAGATGGCTCGGTATCTGCTATTGAGACTACTAAGAGAGCTTTAGAAGAACTTGCTAAAGTTATGGCTCCTTTTACACCATTTCTAGCAGAATGGATTTGGAAAGAAATAGGCTATACAAATTCTGTTCATTTAGAAGATTGGAGTGGGGCAGATGAATTATCTGCTAAAGAAGATTCTATTATTATAAAGATGAATGAGGTACGTAAGGTTGTCGAGAAAGCACATGCAGCTAGAGATGAAGCTAGTATGAAGGTAAGACAACCACTTGCTAGCTTAAGCATAAAGAGTAATATTTCTGAAGATTATTTTACTATCCTTGAAGAGGAAGTAAATGTAAAGAAAATAATAATTGATGAATCATTAAAGTCAGATGTTGTATTGGATACAAAATTAACGCCAGAGCTTGAGCAAGAAGGATTATTAAGAGACATTGTAAGACAGATAAACTATTTAAGAAAGAAATCTGGTTTAACTATTGAAGATAGAGTAAATTTACTATATTTATCTGATGATAATTTAGTTAAAGATGTATTTAATAAATTTAGTGATGAATTAAGTAAACAAGTACTTGCAGACAGTATTAAAGAAGGTGAAGATAAGGGAATAGTTTCTGAAGAACTTAAAGTAGGCAATACTAAAGTAAAGATAAGCCTGACTAAATAATGGCATATATAAAGCAAAGAGCGATTGTATTACGTAAAAAAACCTTAAGAAGAGGAAGTCGCTGGTATACCTTGCTTTGTAAGAATGATGGTAAAGTTGATGTGATGGCACGTTCTGCAGCTAGTTCTAAAAGTAAGCTAGCAGGTCATTTAGAACCTGGAACAATGTCAGATGTGATGCTAGCACCAGGTAAGGCTATTATTCATTTAGCTGGTGTCAAAACTATTAATAGTTATAAGCATATTAATTTAGATTTGGATTCTGTAATATATAAGATATCTGCATTGGCTGCTACTAATGATCTTATCTTTGATGAACATGGGAGTGAAGAAGTATTTGATTTATTAGATAGTTTTTTAACAGATTTAGATAATATTAAATTGAGATCTTATCAGAAGCAAAGATTACTTGATCTCTATATTATCAATCTATTATCTATTGCAGGTTTTGAGCCTAATTTATCATTAGGACATAAAGCAAAACGTTTTTCTTTTCATTTAGCATCACTTATTGGTAAAGAATTATTGGAATCATCTGCTGTAGATGTAGATAAGAATTTAATAAAGCTATTTGAATTTATGTTGAGTAAGAAAGTTAATTGGAATGAGAAAAGAGATTGGCTCATTAAAGTAAAACAAATAGAACCAGCCTTTGATAATTTACATACACTAATCAGTAAATACTATAATTATCAAGTAAATAGAGAGTTAATAGATATTAGACAAATATATGGCAACTAGAAAAAATAAAAAAAGAATTGAAATAAGTTTTTCAAGACCAGATAATCTATTGCGTAAACGTAGAATTAAAAAAAAGTTTATTATATTTCTTTTTGCTCTTCTTGTAATTAGTTTGGGTTTATCTATATATTTTGGTATTGAAGATAGTAGGCAAGACAATAAATCAGCAATATTTAAGATTGAAGCGGAAAAAAGTATAATGTCTGGCGATGAGATTATATATAAAGTTTTTTTTCACAATAAAGATGATGCAGATTTAACAAAGCTGAATTTAACATTAACATATCCTAGGGGTTTTATATATGAAAGTAGTTCTATAAAGCCAGTAAATGAAGGTCAGAATTATTGGGAATTAGATAATCTTGCTCCAGGATTTGCATCTAATGTAGAGATTAGAGGAAGGCTAATTGGAGATATAGGTGACCAAAAGACTGTAAAGGCAATTCTTGCTTATGAGCCTGCAAATTTTTCATCTACTTTTACTCAAGAAGAATATTTTACTCAAGAAATATCTTCCCTTAAGATAGATATGTGGGTAGATTATTCACCAGAGGCTATACCCGCTCAACAAGTACAGTTTAAAGTACATATATTAAATAAACAAACAGATAATTGGCAACCTTTAGTATTGTCTTTTGCAGGTCCCGATCAGTTTAGTATTTTAGCAACAGACCCGAGTCCAACGATTCTAGATAATCAATGGGAGATACTTAAACTAGATTCAGAAGAAGAAATAATTATTACTATTATGGGTGAGTTAGCTCCTGGTATTATATCTGGTATATTACCATTTTCTGTTGAATTATTTGAAGAAATAGATGGCGATAGAAAACTTCTTGATGAAAATGAATTACCACTGGATATTATTAATCCTAATTTATCTATTAATTTATCTTTCGCAGATGGGGAGTCTACTATTGTAGATTGGGGAGAGATAGTAAATTATGAATTAGTTATAAAAAATGAAGGAGAGTATGTTCCGGATAATATTAGATTAGTTCTTGTCTTTGATACAGATTTTATTAATTGGCAATCCTGGAAAGATACAGATGGATTATATAGAGAAGGCAATAAGATAATCTGGACAAGTGATCATCCAAAGATTGGTTCTAAATTAGCAGGACTTAAAACGGGCGAAGAGATTCGTTTAAAGGTTGGCGCTAAGCTACAATCAGAACCAATAGATGCTGCTACATTAAAGAGCGATCAATTATTAGTATCATCAGTAGCTAAAGTAATAACTGATGTTGGTATTGAAGAATTTGTAACAACTTCGGATATTTTAAGAACACGTATTGGTCAAAATTTTAACTTCGTAGCTCTTGCAAGATATTATGACATATCTGGAAAAGCACTGGGCAGCGGTCCAATACCACCACAAGTTGGTAGGGCAACTATATATGCAATAAATTGGAATTTAGTAACAGGCCTAGATAATTATAAGGATATTAGTTTAACTACAACACTTCCGCCATATGTTTCTTGGCTTAATGATCAAGAAGGGTATACGGCGAGATTTAACCTAAGTAATAAGAAATTAATAATAGATAGTTCAGCTCTTAATGCAGATGAAGAATTGTCTGGCAGTTTTATGTTGTCCATTACTCCAGAAAAGTCTCAAGTTGGTCAGACATTGGTATTATTAAACCCAATGACATTAATAGCTACAAATAAAGAGACGGGTGAGGAAATAGTTAAACAAATAGATATGGTGAATACAGATTTAATCACAGATCCATTTGCTCAAGATAAATCTAGAGTTGTTGAATAAATATATGCTACTTGATGAGTTTAAATTTTATGTATATTTAAGAGATAAGAAAGATCTTATTTTTAAGCCGATAGTAGATATTATTCCTTCTTGGCTTTCGCCAAATATTATTACCTCTATAAGGTTTGTTTTAGTATTACCATTATTTTTAATTTGGTATTATTGGGCAACTAATCCATATTTTGTGTGGCAAGAGTCTACTTGGTATTTTGTTGGTTTTATAATATTATTGGGCCTGTTCACAGATTATTTAGACGGAGCAGTAGCACGTTTAACAGATAGAATAACAGTTTTTGGAATATATTTTGATCCTATTACGGATAAATTGTTTACTATTCCAGTGTTTTTAATATTCATTGCACATTGGCCAATTGTAACAACTTCATTATATTTCTTAATCAATTTAAGAATATTATTAATACTATTAGGACTTGTAAGGGCGGTCCTTCATAAGAAAGAAAGATTATCCAGATTATTACAATATGGTTATATAACCGTAACTTTAATTGGTTATATAATTTTTGCTATTAAGTTTGTTTACGATTTTCTATGAATAATTTTAAATTAATAAAAGAGTCTAAAAAGACAAAGGCAAGACTGGGTAGTCTTAAAACAAAACATGGAGTTATTGAGACGCCATTTTTTATGCCAATTGCAACCAAAGCTGCTATTAAAAGCTTAACAGCAGATGATATGCTAAATTTAGAATCTCAAATACTTCTCTCTAATACCTATCATTTATATTTAAGACCAGGCATGAAGCTATTACAAAGTGTAAAGGGATTACATAAGTTTATGAATTGGCCCGGGCCTATTCTTACAGACTCTGGGGGCTTTCAAGTATTTTCACTTGACGCAGATCTTAATAGAAAAGGAATCAATAGAGATAATAAGGTAAAAGTTGGTAGAAAGATAACAGATAAAGGTGTTGAGTTTAGATCATATCTTGATGGCTCTAAACATATGTTTACTCCAGAGAAGGTTATTAAAATACAATCTATTATTGGTTCAGATATTATGATGGTACTTGATGAGTGCGTTGGCAATCCTTCTACAAGATCTGCAGCTAGTAAAGCGGTAAATAGAACAACGAAGTGGGCAGGGGAATGTATTAAAGCTAAGAATAAATTTAAATTAAATAATTTGTTGTTTGGAATTGTACAAGGTTCTTTATATAAAGATTTAAGATTAAAGTCAGTAGCGGAATTAATTAAACTTGAATTTGATGGCTATGCTATTGGCGGCCTTGCTGTTGGTGAAAAACCAGTAGATATGTATAAGGTATTAGATTATACAGCATCTGCACTTCCTAAAGATAAGCCAAGATATTTAATGGGCGTTGGTTATCCAGATAATATTATTGAAGCAGTAAAAAGGGGTGTAGATATGTTTGATTGTGTTATTCCAACAAGAGAAGCAAGGCACGGTAGATTGTATATATATAATAATGATTCTATTAAAGGTAAATTCTATAAACCAATAAATATTTTAAATGCTAAGTTTTCTAATGATTTTAAGGTAATAAATAAAGATTCTAAAATAAAAGAACTAAGAGAATATACCTTTGCTTATCTTCATCATTTATTTAAAACACAAGAGCCTCTTGCCATTAGACTAGCTACTTTAAATAATATTGAGTTCTATTTAACTCTTATGAAGAGGATAAGAAAGAATATTAAAGAAAATACTCTTTAGACCTAAAAAATGGTACAATATACCTATGATTAGCAAACAAGACACATATTATGTGGCTAAAATAATCCTAATAGATTTACTTAGGGAGATTATATATTTTCCTATTTGGTGGTATTCAGCTGGTCTTGTTCTTGCATTAAAATTCTATTTTAAGTCTTTAAAAACTGGCGCTAATAGATTGGGATTAAAAATACTTTTAAAGTATTGGTTTAAACCAATGTATGGTCAGAGAGACTGGCAAGGTAAGCTTATTAGTTTAATAATGAGAACTTTTCATTTATTCTGGAATTTAGTTCTTATGATAATATGGTTTATTGTTATGACTGTAGTATTAGTAATATATATTCTTTTACCTGTAGGTATTGTTTACCAATTATTTATTAAATAATGAATAAGGAATTACAAATTGAAGGACAGAAACTTATTTGGAGTAAGAGTTTTTCTCATGTCTCTGTTTTAGTAGATAAGTTCAGAAGAATTATTAATACATTAATAACCACTCTTTTGATTCTTGCAATAATTCTTGGTGCTGCTATGTTTGGACATAATGTATATACAATATATTCAGCGAATACAGATTTCTTCACACCAAGCTCTTGGCAAGGGGATTGGGTAAATATATTATGGTGGTCAATACTAGCTGCTATGTTTCTTGGTTATTGGAGAAAGAGTAAGAGAGTTGGTAAATATACTGTACTTCGTAAAGGAGATATTAATAAAATTAAGAAACAAAAATATACATATATTAATAATGCATTTTCGAGTGATACATTAAAGGTTATTGAAAAATCATATAAAATAGCAGCTGGAGATAGCGATAGTGCTATTCAACCAATTCATATATTTTTATCCTTATTACATAATGATAGTGTTATTACAATAATGGGCAGGCTTGGAGTTTCTGTTAAGCAATTATCTGAAACATTAGCAAATATAATTAAAGAGGACGGTATTGTAACAAGAGCAGGGGGGCTAAATTTAGATGTTAATGCAATGGAAGTTGTTATGCAAAGTTATTCACTTGCTTATGATAAACAAAGACAACAAGTTGAAGTGGCAGAACTTCTTGAAGCTATTGTTCATGTTGATGAAAAAGTTAAAGAATTATTATTTGATTTTGCTATTACAGAAGATAAAGTTTTAAATGCAGTTGCTTGGATACGAATACAACAAACGCTTCAAGAAAGATATGATAGATTTAGATATAAAGCAGGCTTTAAGCCAAAGGGTTCGATGGACAAAGCAATGACTGCTATTGCAACACCAGTTTTAGATAGTTTTTCAGAAGACTTTACTATGCTTGCTAGAGCTGGATATTTTGGACTATGTGTTGCTAGAGATAAAGAGTTTATAGATATGTATAGCGTTTTAGAGGGTGGAGGAACTCCTGTGCTAGTTGGTCAACCTGGCGTTGGCGTAGATACAATTATTGAAGGACTTGCAAACAGAATGGTAGCAGAGGAAGTACCAGAGTTTTTACAAGACAAGAGAATGGTTTCCTTACAATTATCTAGACTAGTAGCAGATACAACTCATGATGGAGAGCTTGAGGGTAGAGTAATGCATATTATTAATGAAGTATCTAGAGCTGGTAATATTGTTTTATATATTAATAATATACATAATTTAGTGGGAGTGTCTTCAGCAGGAAGATCTAATGTAGATTTGGCAGATATATTAACAGAAAGCTTAATTAAACAAGGTGTTTATGTAATTGCCTCTACTACTCCACATGATTTCTTAAAATATATTGAGAACAGTTCTTTTGCAAATAATTTAACAAAGATTGAGGTGGGTGAGCCAGAGACCAATCAAGCCATTCAAATGCTGGCTGCAAATATTGGTAGAGTAGAAAGTAAGAATCAGGTATTCTTTACATATGATGCATTAGAGGCAGCTGTCCAATTATCTGAAAGATATATGCACGATAGATTCCTTCCTTCTAAAGCAATCTCTATTATTGAAGAGGTTGGTGTTAGAGTTAAGAATAAACGTGGCAAGAATCAAATGGTGGGTAGAGAAGATGTGGCAATTTTAATATCTGAAAAGGCTGAGGTACCAATTACTCAAGTAACTCAAGATGAATCTGAGAAATTAATAAATATTGAAGAGCATATTCATGAAAGGATTGTTAATCAGGTGGAAGCAGTATCGGCCGTTGCTGGAGCCTTAAGAAGAGCTAGAGCTGATTTAAGAGATCTTAAGAGGCCTATCGTAAATCTATTATTCATGGGACCAACTGGTGTTGGTAAAACAGAACTTGCTAAGACAGTAGCAGAAGTATACTTTGGTGATGAAAAGAGAATGATTAGATTAGATATGTCAGAATATCAGGAAAAAAATAGTATTGCTAGACTATTAGGAACACCTGGTTCAGACACTGGTGGAGTTTTAACATCAGCTGTTAGGCAAGATCCTCATTCAATATTACTTCTTGATGAAATTGAAAAAGCTCATCCAGATATTTTAAATGTATTCTTACAAGTTATGGAAGATGGTAGGATGACAGATGTTACTGGCAGAACAGTAGATTTTACAAACCTTATTCTAATAATGACATCTAATGCAGGTACATCATATATACAAGACCATACAAAAGCTGGTGAAACAGCTGAAGCTATTAAAGAAGCATTACTTGAAACAGAACTTAGATCTTCATTTAGGCCAGAGTTCTTAAATCGTTTTGATAATATTGTAATATTCAAACCACTTACTCAAGAACATATTGAAAAGATTGCAGTACTTCTTCTTAATAAGGAAAGGAAGAGACTTGAAGCTAAGGGAATCTTTTTAGAAGTAACAGACACTGCTGTTAAAGAGTTAGCAAGTCTTGGTTATGATCCAAAATTTGGTGCTCGGCCACTTAGAAGAGTAATACAAGAAAAGGTAGA
>JADHUR010000014.1 GCA_016784445.1 Patescibacteria group bacterium | reverse complement strand
TACCACCCGAACACGGCTAGTACCTATATCTATACCTGTAACAATATCTTGATATGACATTTAATCTTATTTTTTAGTTTATTTACTCTTTATGATATAAAAATTATACCAAAATTAGGTGTTTATGCCAATAAAAAAATCGTTCATCACTGAACAATTAATTTGTTCTCTATTTAGATACTACTTACTAAGCCTTAATTTATAATATATCCATGTAATTGAAAATATAACAAATATTATTAGAATAAATATTACAAATATATTCAAACTTTCTAACAATGAGATTAATAAAGCTACTATTGCCATAAATGACCATATCACTTTTACACTGAGTAGAGCATTATAGCTATCTGCATTTCCTTTATTAATTAATAGTGATGCCCCGCCTATTCCAAACAGTGCAGCGGCTACCAAACGAGCTAATAAAGAGTTAATATCTGTAAAACCAAATATAGTTAATATTTTAATCGGTGCTATAAACAAAGGAATAGCAATTAAAAAGTCCACTACAAAGTGGACTATAAACCATATACGTAATGATTTAGTAATAATTCTCATTTATTCAATTAAAGGCTTCTCTACATCATCAAGCTCAACCTTATTACCAATACCTGTAATCTTTAAAACATCTTTATCTATTTTCTTAAACTCTTTATTACTAGCATTAAATGTATTAACAACAGTTCCCAATTGATTACCCACTTTTTCATGATAAGACTGATAAGCACCTAAATGTTTTTCAAGTTTTTCCACATTTGATCTAATCTCTTTTGTAGACTCCTCTATCTGAAGTGCTCTTAAGCCCTGTAAAACAGTCTGCAAATAAGCAGCGAATGTTGTAGGAGAAACAATAATTACTTTTCTATCATTAAAGGCATAATCTAATAGACTACGTGTATTTACCTTCACAGCTCCTATCTCATTTACAAGTAAATCATAATATATACCCTCTGCTGGAATAAACATAAAAGCAAATTCTAATGTATTCTCATTAGGCCGAATATATTTAGCTGTTTCATCTATTCTTTTCTTTAAATCATTCTTAAATTCTTTCTCTAGTTCAGCTTTTTTCTTATCATCTATCTCATCTATTATTCTCTGATAATTGCTTAAAGAAAATTTAGCATCTATTGGTAATATTTTATCTTTAATCTTAACTACTGCATCAACTGCTTCACCACTCTTAAAACGATACTGCATTTCATAGGATTGGGGTGGTAATATATTACTCAAAATTAACTCTAAATTACTTTCACCTAAAGAACCTCTAGTTTTAGAGTTTGTTAATACCTTTTCTAAATTCTTTAATTGATCAGTAAAACCAACTACTTTTTCATTGGTATTAGAAACCTTAGATAATTCCTCTGTTACATTCTTAACTATTTTATGTGTTTCACTAAACTGAGCCTGCAAAGCCTTACTAGAATCACCAAGGCCTGTTTCTAAAGAGTTTCTCATCTCATTTAGCTGATTCTGTAGCATAAGTAATGCATTATCTTGACTCATATCTGTTCTACTTTTAAGAAGTCGCCAAAATAGCAAGGCAAAGCCCGCTACCATTACAACTAAGATTATTATGAATTCTAACCACATATTACCTTAACTTAAACAAATTAATACTATTTTGTCCAGTCCTCTCAACAACTTCATCATAACTTATATTTTTTAGCTCTGCAATCTTCCTTGCTACAAATTCTACATTAATAGGCTCATTTCGCTCACCACGATAGGGCTCTGGAGATAAATATGGTGAATCTGTTTCAATAATTAGCTTATCCATAGGAACCATTTTAGCTATTTCTTGCAATTCCTCTGCCTTCTTTTTAAATGTAATAATACCAGTAAAACCAATATGAAAACCTTGATCTAAAAAACCTTTAGCCTCTTCCATATCTCCACCATAACAATGAATCATTCCATTGTGACAATCTTGCTCTTTTAATACCTCTAAAATATCTTTATATGCCATCTCGCCATTCTTACCATTTCGTCCGTGAAGCATTAATGGTAAATCATTCTTTTTTGCAAGTTCAATATGTTTTAAAAATACTTCTTTTTGTTTAATCTTTAGTTCTTCTATACTTTTACCAGATTCTTTAATATAGAAATAGTCGAAACCACACTCTCCAATTGCTACTACTCTTTTTTTATCATCTATTAATTTCTGGTAGTCTTCTATATTAAATTCCTCATCATAAACATGAATAGGATGAAGTCCAACTGTTGCATATAAAAAATCATACTTTTGAGCAAGATCTACAGTAAACTTAGAAGTTTCATACTGAGCGCCAACATTAATAACTTTCATTCTCTTATCTTGGCAACGCTTAATAATATCTTCTCTGTCTTCTGTATATGCCTCAAAGTCTATATGTGCATGTGAATCAATAAGCATATTATTTATCTAAAACTGTTATTGCTCTACGCATTATTACAAATGAAAATGCCCACAATATTGGCAACCATAAAGGCATTATGCCAAAGAGGCTAATACGTTCAAATTTTTCTACACCGGTACTAATAAATATATATTCTGATGCTGTCATCGCTATTAAACCAAATAAAAAGAATAATATATCATTCTTCTTGTAATTTAAAATAAAAAAGATTGCTGTAATAAATATATATACAGCAGATAAAATATAATCATTTCTAAATATGGGTATTAATAGCACCATAGCTGCTATTAATATAAAATATAATAATATACTATATAATTTTTTCATTATTTTGTTTCTCTAGCTTTCTCTTGAAGATCTGGAACATCATCAGTTTCATCTACTATTTCCTGTAATAGAATTTCCTCTAATATATCTTCAAGGGTTATAACACCATCAAAACCACCATACTCATCCTTAACAAAGGCTATGTGTGCTTTAGAATTAATAAATATATTTAATAACTTATCTAAATGAGTACCACCACTAACTACTATCATATTTTCCTCTTTATAAACATCTTTAACCAATAGACCATCCTTTAAAGATAATAAATCCTTAACATATAAAACTCCCTTTACATTATCTATAGTCCCTTCATATACGGGCACCCTAGTGAAGCTTTCCTCTTTTATTAAGTTTAATGTCTTCTCGCCTAAAGGAGTATTTATGTCAAGGGCAAAAACAACTGTTCTAGGTGTCATTACTTGTTCAACGGTTCTATTACTATATGACAAAGCTCCTTTAATAATCCTCTCTTCATCCTCATCAACATCACTATGTGTTGAATCTTCATGCTCTTCAATTATTTTCATTAACTCTTTCTTTGAATATACTGTTGGCATTTCTTCTCCCAAACCTTTATCAAGTATCCAAGCAATTGGCCAACATATAGGAGATAATACAATCATAAATATTTTAACAAGCCAAGCTGTCTGTGCTCCAACAGCAAGTGCATAACGTGAAAAGGTAGCTTGTGGTAATATTTCTCCAAATATTACAATAAGACCAGTAGCAATAATACCAGCCATTACGCCGCTGGCAATATTTCCTAAAAAAATAGCTAATGATGAATTAACAGCTACATTACCAAGTAATAAAGTAGCTAATAAAAAATTTCCATTCTTTCTAACTGAATAAACTTTTTTTGCACGAACATCGCCTAATGATATTTTTCTTTTAAGTTCATTCTTATCTAAAGAAAGTAATCCCAAAGTAAGGCCTGAAAATAATCCAGACAATAGTACTAAAAATATTACTATCAAATACTCCATATAATTAAAATATAAATCCTCTAACAGCCTCTAAAGAGTCTGGTATAAACGGTGCAATAATATTAGAAACACCAATAAAGAAATGAGCTAATGTAGACCCTACTATAAACTCATCCAGCATTTCAGAGAATGGGAATAAATAGGCAATATATAGAACAACAGATATGACTAATACTCCTTCTACAAGGCCTAAAATACCACCGCCAAGGCGATTAATAGACTTAAGTCCAGGAATGATAGCCACAGCATTAAATACCTTATCTAATGAATAAAATATTAATCCTATAAGTTGAGAGGAAATACCAAATAATACAATAAAACCAATGGCATTCTGTAGCATTTCACTACCAAAGGATATCTGAGCAAAGTATCCTGCCATCTCTGTATAATATTGTCCTGCAATAAATGCACCAACAAAAATACCAGCAATACGTCCAACTACAGATATTAGGCCAGACTTCCATCCATATACAAAAAAGGCTGCTAGGAATAAAATTATTATTAAATCTGCTATAACCATATATTTAAATTAATTTTCTAATCTTGGGAATAAAGGTGGAGCTTTCTTAATCTGCTCCGCTTCTAATATATCTAAAACTTGTTGTGCAATATTTGGCATGAATGGTAGTAATGCTTGTGAGACAATCCATAACTCATTAGAAGCTTTTCCTAATACTTCTGTTAGCACATCCTGATCTTCAATCTTCCATGGAGCCTTTTCAGTAATATATCCATCTAGTTCTTGAAGTCTAGACATTATATCTTTAATAACTAAATCAAAACGGTAATTTGAATAATGCTTTCCTAAAGAATCTAGCCAATCTGTTTTTTTATCTAATTCAATCTTTAACTCATTCTTTTCAATTAAAGTTGTAACTCTAGCAACAGCATTACCATAACCATTCGCAAGGTCAGCATTATATCTTTCAACAAAATGATCTTCACGAATATCTGACTCTTGTCCAAATGGGAATTGAGATAATAATAAATATCTAGTTGCATCTACACCATATTTATCTACTAATTCTTGAGGTTTTATAACATTACCAATTGTCTTACTCATCTTCTCACCATTTATTGTAAAGAAACCATGAATGAATAATGTCTTAGGTAATGGTAAATCAAGTGCCAGTAGAAAGGCTGGCCAATAAATAGCATGAAACTTTAATATATCTTGAGCAAGTAAATGCAGGTCTGCTGGCCACCATTTATTAAATTTATCCATATCATCTGGATAACCAATAGAAGTAATATAGTTTGAAAGAGCATCCACCCATACATATGATACTTGATTATCATCAAAAGGAAGATCTACACCCCAAGCAACGCTTGTTTTTTGACGAGAGACTGAAAAGTCTTTCATTACCCCTTCTTTAATTAAACTTAATACTTCATTCTTACGAGTTACGGGTAATATTTGTATTTCATCCTTTTCAATTAATTCCTGTATCTTTGGCAAAAACTGCTCTAATTTAAAAAACCAATTCTTTTCTTTTAAACTTTCTGGTTCACGCTTATGATCTGGACATTTATCATCTACTAAATCTCTTTCACTTAAGAATTTCTCGCAACCAACGCAATACATTCCCTCATACTCTTTTTCTTCTAATAAACCTTTTTCATGAAATGTTTGGAATATTTTACTTACTGCTTCTTTATGATCTTTATTAGTTGTACGAATAAAATAGTCATTAGATATATTTAATGTTTTCCAGGCATCTTGAAATTTAGCTGCTGTCATATCACAAAACTCTTGCGTATCTAATCCACTTTTCATTGCACTTTCAGCAATCTTAGCACCATGTTCATCTGTACCTGTTAAATAAAAAACGTCATCTCCTTTTTGCCTGTGATAACGTACTAAAACATCCCCTACTACTGTAGTATATGCATGACCAATATGTGGTTCATCATTTACATAGTAAATTGGTGTTGTTATATATGCTTTATTTTTTTTTGCCATTTTTTTCAATTATTACTACAAATTCCCCCTTAATTTGATCAGCTTGAAGCTGTCTTAATACTTGCTCAGAGTTTCCCCTATAAACACTTTCAAACTTCTTTGTTAGCTCTCTACACACAACAACTTCTCTCCTGCCTATACCATATTCAGTAAGTTGCTTTAAAAGCTTCTCTATTCTATGAACAGATTCATATAAAACAGAAGTAACAAGTGAATCTATTACCTCATAAAGCTTTGTCTGCCTACCTTTCTTATGTGGTAAAAAACCAAAAAAGTGAAATTCATCTACTGGCATACCAGAAATACTTAAAGCAGTAGCAAGTGCACTTGGGCCTGGAATTGGTATCACTTTAATATCTTTGTCTAAAATATCTGCAATTAACCTGCCACCTGGATCTGCAAGTCCTGGTGTACCAGCATCAGTTACCAGTGCAATATTTTTACCCTCTTCCAGTAGAGATATTAATTTCTTAACCTGACTTAAACGGCTATGCTGAAAATATGTAAGTAAGGATTTCTTAATATTGTATGAGCTAAGAAGTTTACTTGTAACTCTAGTATCTTCACAAGCAATATAGTCAACAGTTTTAAGTGTTTCTAAAGCGCGACTAGATAAATCCGCTAAATTACCAATTGGTGTTGCAACAACAAAAAGTGTTCCAGTATTATTCAGTGGCATCTATTTTCTTTCCTAAAAAATCTTCCAAAAATACAGATATAGCAGTTGCAACTGGTACAGCAAGTATCATTCCTAAAACTCCGCCCATTTTACCACCAACAAGTAATACAATAATTACAAGTAGTGGATTAATACCAACCGATTTACTCATAACCTTAGGTACAATAATATTGTTTTCAAGTTGTTGTATAACAAAGAATAATATCATAACAAGTCCAGCCTTTAATGGAGATTGAGCGAATGCCAAAAATACTGCTGGAATAGCACCAAGGAATGGTCCAAGATATGGAATAATTTCAAAGATACCTGCAATCAGTGCAAGTAATAGTGCATACTCTACTCCAAGTACTGTTAAACCAATAAAGGTTAATACGAAAATGATTAAGGATAATATAAGCTGACCTCTCAACCAATATCCCAATCTTCTCTGAATACGAGTCATTAATTGTAATGCATATGGCTGATACTGTGTAGGTGTCATAGACTTTATAAACCTTCTTAAGCCTTCTTCTTCAACGGTAAAGTAAAATGTAATAACAAGAACAAGGAAAAATGACATAATGCCACCAAATACATCAAGTAATGTATTGAATGCACCGGATGCTGCTTTTGAAAGCCCAGCTGTTGCTGAATTTAGTCCACCCTGTATTTGATCTACAATCTGTAAATCTGAGCGATTAAATGTAAAGTAATTAAGACCATTTACCACCTTCTCATAATATGTTGGAAAATCATTGGCAATTAATTTAACTTCAGTAGCAATTGGAGGAATAATCAAAATAACAGCTGAGGTAATCACAACAAATAATATTATATATACCAAAATAATACCCATGCCACGTGGTATTTTAAATTTCTTAAGCCAATCTACAAATGGATCAAGTGCTGAAGCTAAGATTAAAGCTACAAATATTAAAGCAATAGCCTCTCGAACCAACCAAAAGAACGCAACTAGTAGGAAGAAGATTAAAATCTTCACGA
Source organism: Patescibacteria group bacterium (assembly GCA_016784445.1). Classification (GTDB taxonomy): domain Bacteria; phylum Patescibacteriota; class Patescibacteriia; order UBA1558; family UBA1558; genus BS150m-G51. The sequence goes on along the minus strand of JADHUR010000014.1, from coordinate 4,061 downwards.
ATGTTTGCGTTGAGATGTTGATTGTATATCTTACATCTTTCATATTTTTTGTTGTTTAATAAGTTTATTAAAATATAATGAATCTTTATATGGACCAATTATAGCTAAATTTAACTTCTCTTGTTTAAATATTTCTTTAGCTAATTCTTGTATTTGCTTTACTGTTATTTTATCTATATCTTTTTGTATTTGCTGTATTGTTCTTGCTTTATTAAAATCTACCAATTGTCTAGATAGCCAATATACATAATTGAATGAATCCTCAAGTCCTAGTATCATCTTACCCTTAAGATATTCTTTTGCTTTATTTAGCTCCTTCTCAGATATCTCATCTTTGATTAACTTATGAAGTTCCTTTACTATTAACTTATATGCTAAATCTACTTTATCTTTTTTAAGACCTGCTTGAATGTAGAATAATCCCGTATCTGCATGTTCGTCTATTCCTGCACGGATGCTATATGCCAAACCATATCTCTCTCTAATATTAATGAATAATCTTGAAGACATATTACCACCCAGTATTGTAGATAATAATAGCTGAGTAATATAATTCTTATCTAGCTTGCCTAAAGCAGGAAATCCTATAGCAAGTTGTACTTGTGCCGTTGCTTTATTCTGAACTTTTATTCTAGGCTCTTTCTGTCTTGAAATATATGGATTAATATTAAACTTATCTTTATTACCAAATCTCTTACTAAAATGCTTAGCTAATAATTTATTAAGCTTTGCTGGTGAATAATTACCACCAATACCAACGATCATATTATCTGCTCTATAATGTTCATCTCTATACTTAAGTATTTCTCTACGACTTATCTTTTTAATAACAGATTCTGGTCCTGCAATCTCTCTCGCAAGTTCATGTCCCTTGTATGATATCTGTTCCAATAAATCACCAATATACATCTGAGGATTATCTCTATACATTCTAATCTCCTCAATAATAACTCCCCTTTCCCTATTAATCTCTTTTGCTTCAAATTTAGAATTAAATAGCATATCAGATAGAATATCGAAAGCAAGTTCAATATGTTGCTTAGCTACTTTAATATAGTAACCAGTATAATCTTTACCTGTAAAAGCATTAAACTGTGCACCAACTCTATCTAATTCCTGACTAAGAATATCTGTAGTAGGTCTTTTCTTTGTACCTTTAAAATATAAATGTTCAATAAAATGTGAAACACCATTATTAACTTTACTCTCAAACCTAGAACCAACCTTAAACATTACAAGTAATGTTACAGCATCGGTTTCTTTTCTGGGCGCCAAAATTAACTTGGCATTATTTTTTAACTCTTTAATTTTATACATTTCTATTTTAATTTTTCTGTAATATATCCCTCAAGCTTAGATATTTCTATTCTTTCTTGTTCCATTGTATCTCTATCTCTAACTGTTACAGCATTATCTTCTAAACTATCGAAATCTACTGTAATACAAAAAGGTGTACCAATTTCATCTTGACGACGATAACGCTTACCAATAGAAGATGTTTCATCGTACATACAGGCAAAACTGCTGGTTAAATCCTTCTGAATCTTTCGAGCTAATGGTGTTAATGTTTCTTTCTTGGATAATGGTAATATAGCTACTTTAACTGGTGCTAAAGCATATGGTAACTTCAATACTACTTCCATATCTTTAATAGCATCTGTTGTAGTTGACCTACCACCTTCAATTTCTGTATATGCCTCAACTAAACAGGCAAGTACTGACCTATCTACACCAAGTGAAGGTTCAATAACATGCGGTATATATTTTTCACGAGTTACAGGATCTGTATAGTCCATATCCTGTCCTGAAAACTTTGCATGCTGTGTTAAGTCATAATCTGTTCTATAAGCAAGACCATATAGTTCTTTTTGACCAAATGGATACTTATATTCAAAATCTACAGTACGCTTTGAATAGAAAGCTCTATCATCTCCTTTAATTTCAACCTTCTCATAATTCTCTTTTTTAAGACCAATTAAAGCGCACCAATTATCCATAATATTAAGCCATTCTTCAAAATGCTTTTTCCAGTCTTTAGGATTAATAAAATACTCTACTTCTAATTGTTCAAACTCACGCATACGAAAGATAAAGTTCTCTGTTGTAATCTCATTCCTAAATGCCTTACCAATTTGTCCCATACCAAATGGAACACGCATACGCATTGTATCTACTACATTCTTAAAGTTTACAAACATACCACCAGCAGTTTCTGGTCTTAGATACACTTCAGAACCCTCATCTTCTACTGGACCCATATGAGTCTTAAACATTAAATTAAAATTACGTGAATCTGTTAAATCTCCACCACATTCTGGACACTTAACATCTTTAAGCTCAGGAGCTTTTGCTTTATCATATTCAGGACTTAAAGAATCTGCAGATAATAGATGATCTGCTCTATATCTTCTCTTACATTTCTTACAATCAACAAGTGGATCTGAGAAATTACTAATATGTCCACTAGCTTCCCAAACTTTAGGATGCATAATAATAGCAGCATCCATACCAACCATATCTGGTCTATCTGCTACAAACATCTTCCACCAAGCTTTTTTAATATTATTCTTAAGCTCTACGCCTAAAGGTCCGTAATCATAAGCTGCTGACAATCCTCCATAGATTTCTGAAGACTGAAAAATAAAGCCTCTTCGCTTTAGCAAGGAGACAAGTTTTTCCATCTTTTCTATACTCTCATTCTTCTTAGTTTTAGCCATATTTTTACTTAATTTTATACTATTTACTACCAAATTATACTGGATTTATGCTATTTTAGCAAATATATAGCCAATTAGTCAATATTACTTAAATAAAATAAAAAACCCGTATAAGTATTAACAAATACGGGTTAATTTTTAGACAACTACTTTACGTAGTATCTAAATCTTAGCAAAAACAACACCGTGACTCAGGTTTTTATTAATGCACTCTACAAAGCCCTTCTGACCTCTAACAACAGAATTGGCTGATAAATATGCACAAGGTTCTGAATTTATGCGAGATGCTACAAAGCCATACGACATTCTATCATCACAGCCGAGATCTTTATCACTAAATAACTCATGCATAAAATCAATATCTTTAAAACCCATATCTATCAAATCCCATACAGTAAACATATCCCAAAAAAGACATGCAACTTCAGGATGAAATGTTCTTAGACCGTGGAATTTTGCAAGTGAAATTACAGCTTCTCTGTCAGCATCATCATCGTCTTGCATAAAAAATAGATTAGACAATATAACAATTTTTGTCGTTTCACCACGTGTAGGCACAAACTCATTAGACAAAAGATGATATTCTGTACCTTTTGGAATATCAATACCCTTATCTTTTAGACGTTCAATCCATTCTTTACCAGTTAAACCATTAGATGTAACAGAGAAGGTAACTATACCTTTTTGCAGTTTCCATAACTGTGGTCTTTCAGTTACAACTAACTGACCACGCATAAAAGCGGTAATCGCTTCTGCAGTATCCATACCAACATCCTGCCCAATTTTCATCAAAGCAGAATCTAATTGACCACGCTTAAAATCTTTCAATTTTCTTATATCACCCATTACGATCTCCTTATTCAGCTAATTGCCGAATGTTTTTTCGCTACCCACGAATAAGGGCATGACTATTGTTAGTCATAGCTAGAAAAAGACTATTTTTAATCCTCTTTTAGCTATGACCAGTGATAATTAACCTTTGTATTGTAAAGAACTTTTTCTTTAATATATAATACTAACATATATTTATTAAAATGTCAACCATATATAATATAAAAATAGCTATATAATAGCTATTATAATAATACACATCTTTAAACTATATTCTACTCGCCTTATCTACACGAATACTGTCTGCTGTTTCTAAGACAACCTTATCTCGTCTATCTATCTTACCCTTAAGTAAGAAATTAGCTAAGGCATTCTCTACCTTTTCTTGTATTACTCTTCTAAGTGGCCGAGCACCAAATTTTGGATCATAACCAAGACTTGCTAACTCTTTAACAGCAGTGTCTGTTACTTCTAAAAAGATTCCCTTAGCTTCAAGTCTCTTCCTTTCCTTAT
>JADHUR010000013.1 GCA_016784445.1 Patescibacteria group bacterium | reverse complement strand
CGAATTTGACAAAATATTATATAATATTGACATAGGAAACTTATATATTTAATAAATACACTACTTTTAGTAGGTTTAAGAAAAAAAATATGAATAGACAAAAAGGTTTTACATTGATAGAACTCTTAGTAGTAATAGCTATTATTGGTTTATTATCTACTTTAGCAGTTGTTTCATTGAATTCAGCTAGATCTAAAGCAAGAGATGCACGTCGTACATCTGACATTAGACAAGTGCAAACAGCATTAGAGATTTATTATAATGATCAGGCTGCATATCCGTCCCAAGCAGCAGCTGTTTTACCTCTAGGAGTTACTGGTTCATCAGTTACTCTTTCAAGTACAAATGGATGGGCTGCTTCAGCAGCTGGTACTACATATATGTCTCAGGTGCCAAGCGATCCAGTAGCAGCTAATGCTTATAATTACCAGATAAACAATACTTCAACTGGAGATTATGCAATATGTTTTACACTTGAAAATGCTAGAACTGAATGGGGCACCGGGTTAGCATGTAAGGCAAAGCCAGGATCTATTAATTGTGCGGCTGCTTGTTCCGGTTTATAATTTGATTATTTAAAACCCGCTAAAGAGATTTAGCGGGTTTTTTGATACCTTAAAAAATGGTATAATTGACCTATGTATTATGTATTTATAGGTATATTTGGCTTAATAATTGGTAGTTTTTTAAACGCTGTTATTTATAGATTGAAAAGTGGAGATAGTATAGTAAAATCTAGGTCAAAATGTACTCATTGTCAGAGGCAATTAAAAGCTAAAGATTTAGTACCATTATTTAGTTGGTTAGCTTTAAAGGGAAAATGTCGTTTTTGTAATGATAAAATATCTTGGCAATATCCTGCTGTTGAATTTATTACTGCCTTACTATTTATTATTGGGTATTTAATTTTAGTTACAGACTTTAGTACTTTTATTATTTTAAATTATATTTTTTATTTAATTGCAATTTCCTTTTTAATTGTAATTTTTGTTTTTGATCATTTACATCAGTTAATTTTAGATAAGGTGACTATTCCATTAATGGTAATAGCTATTATTTTTATATTTGTTCTTAGGCTTAATTGGACTGAACATGTATTAGCGGGTATTGCTGGCGGTGCTTGGTTTGGTTGGCAATATATTCTATCTAAAGGTAAATGGATTGGTGGGGGAGATATTAGATTGGGGATTATAATGGGATTATTACTTGGATTTCCAGGAGTAATTGTAGCTTTATTTTTAGCATATATATTAGGCGCTATTGTGGGAGTTTATTTACTTGCAACTAAAAAGAGAGATAGAGGTAGTCAAATTGCATTTGGTACATTTTTGAGTTTATCTACTGTGGTCACTTGGCTTTGTGGCGACCAATTGCTTGATTGGTATTTAGGATTATTTAATTTTTTATAATACAAACATGAATAAACAGAGAGGCTTTACTTTAATAGAACTTGTTGTTGCAATGGGAGTTTTTTTAAGTTTATTTCTAATTGTTATTGTTAATTTTAGATCAGGTGAATCAATTAATGAGCTGAGATTAGAAACACAGAAAATTGCGAGTGATATTAGAAAAATACAGACATTATCTTTAACGGGTTCAAACTATAATGGAGTTTCAATTGGAATTGGTGGTTATGGAATAATGTTTAGACGAAATACTTTTGATTATATATTTTTTAATGATGTTAATGCGGATGGTATATTTGTGGAGCCTGATCCTAATAATCCACAGCCTAATGATGATATTAAATTAGAAACAAGAAGTTTGGTGCCGAATATTAATGGATTAACAACAGACCCAGCATATGATGAATTACATATTGTATTTAAACCATATTCATCTAATGTGAGTATTTATGGAATAAATGATGGAAGCCCAGCAGAGTTACAGTCGGAAATGGTGAGCATGTACATGACTCATAGTAGGGCTACAAATAAGGAGGGTATTGTTAGTATTACACCAGTATCTGGTAAAATAGATTTTGAATTACAATAAATTATGGATATTTTGAATCAAAAAGGACAAGGCTTTATGGAGGTGATAGTAGCTATTGGCATTATGATTATAGGCATAGTGTCTATTTTGATTTTAACATCATATAATTTAACAGCAGCAGATTATGGCGAGAAGCGATTGATTGCTTCCAATTTAGCAAGAGAGTCAATCGAGGTAATTAGAAATATTAGAGATTCAAATTGGCTTGAGGGGGTTGCTTGGGATGACGGATTACCAGCTATACCAGGAGATAATAGGAAAATTGTAAAGTTTAGTGAGAGTATTACAGGTAGTGTATATGCATTAGAAACAGTAGAGGAAGACTTAGAGACGTGTAATGATTGTAAGTTATATGTTATTAATACAATATTTAATCATGTAGACACAGGTACATTTTCTGGATTTAGTAGACAGGTTGAATTTAGAGATATTTGTGACGAGACACCCCTGATTGAAGGAGATGCTTTTGTGTATAAAGATATAACTGAAAGTTGTGTGGGAAACAGAGTAGGTTTAAATTTATCTGCTCACGTACAATGGAAAGCATCAAATGGAGATATTAAAGAAGTTGTTTTAGAAGACAGAATATTTAATTGGCGCTAATGAAAATGTTTAAAGAACAAAAAGGGTTTACTTTACTTGAAATGCTTGTTGTGTCAGCTATATTTGTTTTAACTTTAACATCTATGGTCTCTATTTTTGTTGAAACAAATAGAGCTCAAAAAAGATTAGCTAATTCAGAGAAATTACAAGCAGATACACGTTATGTTGTAGAGCTTATTGCTAGAGAAGTTAGGAATAATAGAGTGGATTATGCTTTTTATACAGGTGGTGGTGATAATTTAGGGGCTCAACCTTTAAATTATTTATCTTTATTAAATTCCGATGATCAAAAAATAAGATTTCGATTTATTGATAATAAGATACAGATATGTAGATATGTAAGTGTAGATATTAATTGTATTAATGAAGTGTATTATGATGTAACTCCAGACGATATTTCTGTTACTTCAATGAAGTTTTTTATAAGTCCAGATACTAATCCATTTGTAATTTATGGTGCTACAGATAATATTCAACCAATGGTAACAATTGCAGTTACAACTCAATCAAAAACTCCAGATTTAGACACTCCAAAGTGGATACGCTATCAAACAGCTATTTCTTCAAGATACTATGCTAGATAATATATTTAACAAAAAAGATAATAATGGAGCGATTGTATTAATCGCTGTTATGATAATGGCAACATTATTAACAGCAGCACTTGGTACTGGTACTTTGGTTATTAATATTATTAATCAGTCAGCTAGTATAGATTATTCTATTGCGGCATATTATGCAGCAGAAAGTGGTATCGAGAAGAACTTATATAGTATTAGAAAAGATGGGTTTATACCAGATGTTAAAAGATATGGAGAGGATGCAATTATTACAGATACCGTCACATTAGATGATAATGTTGCTTTAAAAGCGCATTATGATTTAGCAGCAATCAATGGTAAGGATAGTATTATATTTAATTTAGAAGCTAATAATGAGTACAGTGTTGACGTATACAACCCATCGGGTTCTGTAGATGTTGTTCAATTACAGGTTAATGGTAATAGTAGTGCTGAAGCAGCGGTTACAATACAAATAACGGCTGTTTCATGGACTATTAATGGTACTTATGTTCCTAAATCTGAAGTAGAAACACTACAACAAGCTAGTGGTATAATTCATCCGCCAATCACATTAAATTTACAAGAGTCACGTATACATAAGATTAAATTTAAGGCTTTTGGTGGAGATTTAAATAATCTAATTTTAACAGCATATAATAATCAGAGTTGTTCCGGAGATTGTAGTACATCTTTACCAGGGACATATGTTTTGACATCAACTGGTAGTTATCCGCATGGTAACTCGAGGCAAGCAACACAAGTATTAACAGTTGAGATGCCTATTTTAGAACCAGCTTATGGATTATATAATTTCGTTATATTTTCAGAGGGAGATATTACAAAGAGCGTTAATTGGGATTAATGGATAAAAAAGATATTAAAAAAAGAATAGATAAACTAATAGCGCAAATAGATAAGATGCGTTATCAGTATCATGTATTAGATCAGCCTGAAATGGATGATGCTGTTTATGATTCTTTAACAAGGGAATTAAAAGACTTGGAAGATAAATACCCAGATTTAAAATCCGAGACTTCGCCATTACTGAGAATTGGTGGTAAGCCTTTAGACAAATTTATTAAGGTGAGTCATAAGATGAGGCAATGGTCACTTCAAGATGCTTTTACATTTGAAGAGATACAAGAATGGGAAGAGAGACTTATTAAAATATTAGACAAAGAAGGAATAAAAGAAAAATTAGACTATTCATGTGAAATTAAGATAGATGGCTTGAAGATAGTATTAACATATAAGAATGGAATATTTGTTCAAGGTGCTACTCGTGGTGATGGAAAGATTGGTGAGAATGTTACAGCGCAGCTAAAAACTATTCAAAGTGTTCCTTTAAAGTTAAATAAGGAAATAGATATTACAGTTATTGGTGAGGCTTGGCTTAATAAAGATTATTTGAAGGATATTAATAAATTAAGAGAAGCAAATGGTAAACAACCCTTTGCTAATTCACGTAATGCAGCAGCAGGGTCTATTAGACAGCTTGATCCTAAGATAACAGCAGAAAGAAGACTTGATTCATATATTTATGATATAGATAATATTGTTGGAGAGTTTCCAGTAAATCAGATTAAGGAGTTGGAATTCTTAAAGAAGTTAGGTTTTAGGACAAATGAAGAGTATAAACATTGTTTAAGTCTTAAAGATGTGGAGAAAATATATAAAATATGGGATAAAAAAAGAGATAAACAGGTTTATGGTATAGATGGTTTGGTTATTAAGGTAAATAGTAAGAAAATGCAGGATTTATTAGGTTTTACGGGTAAGGCTCCACGTTGGGCTATAGCATATAAGTTTTCACCAGAGAAAGTTACAACTCAAGTTTTAGATATTAAAGTTCAGGTAGGTAGAGTTGGAACATTAACTCCAGTCGCTATTTTAAAACCTGTTGCAGTATCTGGCTCCATTGTATCAAGAGCTACACTTCATAATCAGGATGAAATAGATAGAATGGATATTAGAATAGGAGATACAGTTGTTATTCAAAAAGCAGGAGATATTATTCCTGATGTAGTAAAAGTATTAACGGACTTAAGAAGTGGTAAAGAAAAGAAATTTAGAATTCCAAGTAAGTGTTCAATTTGTAATAGTGATATTATTAAACCTGAGGGTGAAGTAAATCATTATTGTTCAAATAAGAAATGTTTTGCTATTGAAAAAGAACAGATTTCACACTTTGTAAGTAGACCAGCATTTAATATAGAAGGCCTTGGTCCAAGAATTATTGAACAATTAATTAATGAGGGTCTTATACAGGACGCGGCAGATTTATTTACTCTTGAAGAGGGAGACTTAAAACCACTTGAAAGATTTGCAGATAAGTCAGCTAGTAATTTAATTACCAGTATAGCGGGTGCTAAGACTATAAATTTGTCTAATTTTATTTTATCTTTAGGTATTAGGCATGTGGGGTCAGAAACAGCTATTACTTTAGCAGACCATTTTGGATCTTTAGATAAAATACAGGAAGCCGATATCGAAGAGTTAATTAATATTCAAGATATTGGAGATATTGTTGCTCAGTCTATTTTTGATTGGTTTAGAGATGATTTAAAGAGAAGATTTTTAAAGAAACTTTTTAAATCTGGTATAAAAGTTAAAAAGCAAAAGGCTGTTGGTGGTGGAATATTTGATGATAAAACTTTTGTTTTAACTGGTAGCTTGCAATCTATGCCAAGAGAAGAGGCAAAAGCTAGGATTAGATCATTAGGTGGTAAAATATCAAGTAGTGTAAGTAGTCGTACAGATTATTTAATTGCAGGTGAGGATCCGGGATCTAAATATATTAAGGCTGAAAAGTTGAATATAGAAATCTTAGAAGAGAAGGATTTTTTGAAAATGATTAAATAGAGTATAATAGTAGTAATTTTACATATATGGAGTTTAAAAAAGAACAAATTGAATATTTAGCTGAGTTATCTAAATTACACGTAGATACAGATAAAGTAGAAGAATTACACAAGCAATTAAAGAGTATTTTAGAATATATTGGTCAATTAACTGCTCTTGATGATTTACCTGCAACTGCTAAATTTGACGATCCAGTAAAGACCGTTAATGTTTGGCGTGATGATATTATTAAACCATTGTCTGAAGAAGATAGACGGGCAATTTTAGATAGCGCACCAGACAAACAAGAAGACTTAATTAGAACTAAACCTGTTTTTAAGAATGGAAAATAATTTGAAAAATCTAACCATTGTAAAGGCTAGAGAATTATTAGCTAGTCATAAAATTACTGCTGCAGAACTTACGCAGTATTATTTGCATGAGATAAATAATAGAGATAAAGATTTAAACTCATATATTAGTTATAATGAAAATGCTTTAGATGAGGCAAGAATTGTTGACGATAAGATGGCTTCTTCGGACTCGGTAGATTTTTTAGAGGGCATTCCAGTTGCTATTAAAGATGTGATTATAACCAGAGGAATTCAAACTACTGCTGGTTCACAAATTCTATTGAATTATATACCTCCATATAATTCAACTGTTATGCAGAAATTGAGAAATAAAGGTGCTATTGTATTAGGTAAGACAAATTGTGATGAATTTGCCATGGGTTCTTCAAATGAAAATAGCTCATATGGTCTTGTTCATAATCCTCATGATTTAGAAAGAGTACCGGGTGGTTCATCTGGTGGTTCAGCAGCAGCCGTTGCTGCAGATCTTTGTGTTTATGCAATAGGAACAGATACAGGCGGTTCAATAAGACAACCTGCTAGTTTCTGTGGTGTAGTAGGACTTAAACCAACTTATGGTAGGGTTTCTCGTTATGGATTAATTGCTATGGCCTCTTCTTTTGATCAAGCAGGTCCTATTACTAAAACAGTTGAAGATTCTGCTATAGTATTACAAGCACTTGCAGGTGAAGATAATAAAGATAGTACCAGTTCTTCAAATATAGTTCCAAATTATGTATTAGAAATGAAAAAAGATATTACTGGGATGAAAGTAGCTATTCCCAAGCAGTTTTTTAATGAAGGATTATCTTCAGAAGTAGGCGATAGAATAAAAGAACAGATTGAAATATTAAGAAAGCAAGGGGTAACTGTTGATGAAGTAGATTTACCTATTTTAGATCAAGCCTTAGCTATTTATTATATTATTATGCCAGCCGAAGTTTCTGCCAATTTAGCTAAATTTGATGGTATTAGATTTGGTAATACAGCGCCAGCAGAAGAATTGTGGGATGTATACAAACAAACAAGAGGAAGGAACTTTGGTGAAGAGGTTAAGCGTAGAATTCTAATTGGTACTTATGTTTTATCTGCAGGATATTATGATGCATATTATAAAAAGGCATTAAAGGTTCAGAAGGTTATGAAATATGAATTAAGTAAGCTCTGGCAAAATTATGATGCTATTTTAGGACCAACAACTCCAACAACAGCATTTAAGATTGGCGAATTAACAATAGACCCCTTAACAATGTATTTATCAGATATATATACGGTAGTTGCGAATATTGTAGGATCTCCTGCAATATCTATACCAATTGGTAAAGATTCGAAAGGATTACCAATAGGACTTCAATTAATGGGTGATGCTTTTGCAGAAAGTAAGATATTACAACTTGCTTGGCATATTGAGAACTTTAGAAATTAATATATGGATTGGCAAGCAATATTAGAAACTTATGGCTATGCTGCATTCTATTTTTTATTACTTGTTGAAGGGCAACCAACTTATTGGCTTGGAGGAATATTATTATCTTTAGGTGGGTTTAGTTTTTGGCCATTACTTCTAGGACCACTCTTTGTTCTATTAGGAGATTATCTGTTTTATTTAATAGGTTTAAAATTTGGTGCAAAACTTTTAGAAAAGCATGGTAAAGTATTTTTTATCAGCAGAAAGAGAGTAGATTATTTAGCGAATTTTTTTGATAAACATAAAGGCAAGGCAATAATTATAAGTAAGCTGGCATATGGCATCGGCCACAATTTAATGCTTGTTTATGGAATAATTCAGGGTAAATGGAAAGATGCATGGGTGTGGAGTGTTATTGGTGGCACATCTTCTTATATTATATATGTAACATTGGGGTATTTTTTAGGAGAAGGTTATGGACTGGTTAAAGATGCCATTGCTCATTATAGTTTATTAATATTAATTGGAGTTTTAGTTATAATATTTGGAACACAAATAATTATTCGTTCAATAAAAGAGAAAAGAGTAGTTTTATCATTTAGTTTATTTAATAATAAGAATAAAAAATAATGAAAACATATAATATTATGAGACCGTGGTATAAAAAATGGTGGGGCATATTAATAATTGCTTTAGCTATTTTTGTTTTAGCACTTGTCTTAAGTTTTTCTTGGGCTGTATATAAAAGAGTTCAGGAAATTAGAAATGATCAATTTGTTAATATGCAACAAGATTATTTGGAGAATTTAGCTCCGGGATATAGTCCCAGGCTTGGTACAGATACACCAGCATTAAGAATAGTAGAATTTTCAGACTTTCAATGTCCTTTCTGTGCTCAATCCGCTCCAATTATGAAACAAGTAGTTGAGTATTATAGTGGTTTAATACAATATGTATATAGACATATGCCAATAGATGAATTACATCCGGATGCATGGAATGCATCCCTGGCTTCAACGTGTGCTGATGAACAAAATTCTTTTTGGACATATCATGATGAAATTTTTGCAAATCAGGATAATTTAGCAAAAGATAATTTATTTGCAATAGCTCAAAATATGTCACTTGATATGGATCAATTTAAATCATGTTTTGATTCAGAGAAATATGCTTATCAGGTAAGAAGAGATATGAATGATGGTGCAGAGCTTGATATTGAAGGTACACCAACCTTCTTTGTTAATGGTGAGATGTTAAGTGGCGTTCTTAGTTTAGATCAGTGGAAAGTAATTTTAGATGCCTTTCTGCTGAGTGAATAATAGTGTATAATTAGCACTAGTTTAATTAATTAGCAAATTATAAAAAAATTATGTTTAATAAAGATAAAGATGCGTTTTGGTCAGCAATTAAGCCAAAAACAGGATTTTTTCTTGGAATTATAGCTGGTATATTAATAATGTTTGTAATAGGATTTTTTGTTCTATTAGGACTTTATTTAAGTGATTCAGATTATAGTTTTAATGGAAATAATAATCCATCAATAGTAAATACAAATGGTAATAATAATGCTGGTGGTAGCGCACCTCAAGCTAGTATTAGAAATATTCAAAAGGATGAAGCAGTTCGAGGTAATAAGAATGCTAAGATTGTTATGATTGAGTATTCAGATTTTCAATGCCCATATTGTACTAGGGCTCATGAGACTTTTAAGCAAATTATGGATGAATATGGTGATAATGTGGCTTGGGTTTATAGACATTTTCCTTTAGATTCAATTCACCCTTATGCCCGTAAAGCAGCAGAAGGTTCTGAATGTGCTAATGATCAAGATAAGTTTTGGGAATATACAGATGCAGTTTTTGTAGATAATTCAGTTTTGAATCAAGGCGTAGATGGTATTAAGCAAATAGCTTCTGGTATTGATCTTAATATGAACAAGTTTAATTCTTGTCTAGATTCTGGTAAGTATGCAGATAAAGTAGATCAGGATTATAAAGAAGGAGTTGCTAATGGTGTCACTGGTACTCCAGCAACATTTATTAATGGACAGTTAATCAAGGGAGCCGTACCATTTGAGAGCTTTAAACAGATTATAGACTCTCTATAATAAATGTTTAATAATATACATAGTTATATACCACAGCCAATCCTGTTTCAATGGGGTTGGCTGTCTATTTATTGGTATGGGCTTATTATAGCCTGTGCCGTTCTTATTGGTTTTGTTTTAACAACAAAGCTTGCAATTTATAAGGGGTATGAAAAGAAAGCATGGCAAGATATGTTATTTTATTCTATGATTGGTGGTTTCATCGGGGCAAGACTTTATCATGTTCTATTGGAATTGCCATATTATTTTCTACATCCCTTAGAAGTGTTTCAGGTGTGGAATGGAGGCCTTGCTATTCATGGTGCAATTATAGTTGGTGGTTTAGTAATATATTACTTTGCAAAGAAGAATAAATGGTCAGTATTATCTGTTTTAGATATTTCAGTTATTGCAATGATATTTGGTCAGGCATTAGGAAGGTGGGGTAATTATTTTAATCAGGAATTATTCGGCTTACCAACAGACAAGGCCTGGGGGATATTCATTGAAGCTGTGAATAGACCACTAGAGTATCTAAGTTTTAGCTATTTCCACCCAACCTTTTTTTATGAGTTTATATTAAATATATTATTATTTATTATCCTTATATTAGCATATAAGTATAAATCTAATATTTTAGGATTAACGACTAGTATATATTTAATTGGATATAGTTTAATACGCTTTGGCTTAGAGTTCTTAAGGATAGATAGAACGCCTGAATTGGCCCTTTTAAGGTGGCCACAGTGGGCAAGCATCATTATCATCCTTTTGGTCGTATTTTACTGGCTTAGAGCTAAAAGCCTTGCAAAATTCAAATAAACCTGTATAATATGGAAGTTAAAAAATATCCATGAAGGGGTGGTAGTTCAGCTGGTTAGAACGCCTGCCTGTCACGCAGGAGGTCGAGGGTTCGAGTCCCTTCCATCCCGCCATGGGTATTTTTTTATTTAATTTTGTATTATTATATATATATGAGTAAAGATAAGTTTAATAATAAACCACTCGCAATATTTGATTTGGATGGAACCTTTTTTAGGGATTCTTTATTTATTGTTATTACTAAGGCTATGTGTAATCAAGAGTATGAGGGTGGATTTCCATGTTGCAGAATTGATCATCACAAAGCCATTGAAAAGGCCGAAATAGAGTGGAAGAATAGAGAGGGAAGTTATGGAGATTATCTTGAGGTTGTATTCCAGATTTTTTGTGATAATATTGAGGGTGTTGAGAAAGATAAGTTTGAAGAATTATCTAGAAAGATAATTAGGAATATGTATAATAGAGTGCATGTATTTACACGTGAACTATTTAATGTTTGTCGTGAAAAATATCATGTAGTTGCTTTAACTGGCTCTCAAGTTGAGACAGTTAAGGTGTTTCATGAGTTCTGGCCTTTTGATACAATTATTGGTTCAATATATGAGGTGGATGATAAAGGGTTATATACGGGAGTACTGGAATATTCACCATTTAAAGATAAAAGAGCTGCGGTATTGAATCTAGTAGATGGAGATGAGTCACTATTAAAAGGTTCTATTGGTATTGGAGATTCATCAAGTGATATTCCAATGCTTGAAATGGTTGATAAGAAAATATTATTTAATGCTAGCAATAGTTTAAAGAAAAAAATTGATGAAATGGCTATTGATCATATATCTGTAATTGAAAGAAAAGATTCTGCATGGGTTATAAAGGATGATAGTGTAGAAGCTTGGTCAACGGCAGATATTGAAGGTTTAAGAAATAAGATTAGAGATTTAATAGAATAGATATATATTAAAAAGAAGCGCAGTGTAATGCGCTTCTTTTGTTTGTCTGAAGATTACTCTTATTATGGTTGTAAGGCCATTTCTTCGCTACCATCTACAGTTATAATAACTTGTTCAATGTCAGGAAATTGCATTAATGTTTCAGTAATTTGAGCACGTCTTGCTGCCATATTACAACTACCACCACCCTCATTTAATGTTGAGTTAAAATCTACAGTTGCAATACCATTTGTAATCTCTAAATTTCTAAGCCTAGCACCATAAGGTATGGATGTTGTATAGCCTTGATTAATTTCTTCTTGTGAAAGACCAAGCGTTAATGTTACTAAAGCATTTACTTCCTCCGTATTATATCTAGTGTCAATTTCTTTAATTACTCCCACTACTGAACCACAATTATCTCCTGGATCTTTTTGATAATATACCTTAACCACAAATTCTTCATTTGGTGTGCTTGGCTTTTCAATGCTCTCTGGTATCTCAGCTGTTTCATTATTTGCTATTTCTTCCTCGCTATTTTCTTCTTCTATATCTTCAATTATTTTCTCATCTTCAATAGCTTCTTCAGTTTTCTCTTCTTCAATAATTGGTTGATCTGAATTAATAACTAAAGTGTTTACCATTTTATCAAAGATTGAACCAAAGCCTCTAACCTCAAGTTTCTTTTCATTACTTAAATTAAATAGAATGAATTTAGCAGGTGAGCCATCATTCGGATCTTCACCCTCAATTATTAATACTTGCCTGCCGGAGATATCCTTAATTGTTTGAGTGCCATTAATATTGGATATAGATGATTGAAGTGAAATTGTCACATCATCAATATTATCTGCTGAATAAAAAACTGTTTGGCCCTCTCCTTGGTCTATGCTCCAATCTCCCGGATATTGAATAGAGTAATTAGCATAACTATTATTACTATGCGTAATCCACTCGTTTGGATCTTGTTGTACGGTTTCAGTTTCTTCTTTAATTTCCTCTGTTGGATTTTCTGGAATCCAGTTATTATATCCATAGTAGGCTAGAGCAATGATTATAATTAGCCAAAATAGCTTTTTCATATAATTATTCGTTATTATTAATGGTTTAATTAT
>JADHUR010000012.1 GCA_016784445.1 Patescibacteria group bacterium | reverse complement strand
TATTATTACTAACTTATGAAAATAGTTAGTACTAAAATTTTAGAGAGCATAAAAGCAGCAAATAATATTGCTGTTATTTGTCATAAGCATCCAGATGGAGATACACTTGGTGCTGGTACAGGACTTGTTGAGGCCCTTATACAAATACAAAAGAAATACACACTATTCTGTACAACAAAAAGCCCGGATATGTTTGACTGGCTGCCACATATTAATGAATTACAAACGGATCCTGAAGTCCTTACAGAAACTGCTCACGATTTAATAATAGTTCTAGACTCTGGCAGTCTTTCCTATGCTGGTGTAGATAAAATAATTGAATCATTAGAATATAAATATACACTAATCAATATTGACCATCATAATTCCAACCCTGAGTATGGAGATATAAACTATGTTAATCAAGAAAGTAGTTCTACTTGCGAAATAATGTATGAATTAATTAGACATTGGCAAATTTCAATTAACAAAACTATGGCCACTTCTCTGTTAAATGGTATTATGACAGATACAGGAATGCTTACTAACCCAGCAACTTCAGATAATACTTTAAAAATTGCGAGTGAATTAATGAAGCATGGTGCTAATATATATAAAATAGCTCAATATAATACTCGCAATAAAAATAAGAATCTTTTAAATCTCTGGGGTATTGCCATGGAGAGATTAATATATAATGATAAAGTTGGTTCTGCTACTACGTATATTACTGAAGAAGATTTCACTAGACATAAATTAGACGAAGGTGGACTAAGTGGATTATCCAATTTCCTCAGTAGTTTAAACGATGCACGCTTTACACTAGTTCTAATTGAAGCTCCTGGGGGCTATATTAAGGGAAGTTTGAGAACAACAAGAGATGATGTTAATGTGGGAGCGCTTGCTCAAAAACTTGGTGGTGGTGGCCACAAGAAAGCAGCTGGTTTTGTAATCAAGGGTAAATTGTCATATAATGACAATGAAATAAAAATAATCTAATTTTTAACATAAATATATGCATTTAATACCAACAGTTATAGAAAAAACAAATTATGGCGAAAGAGCCTACGATATATATTCAAGACTTTTAAAGGAGAGAATTATCTTTTTAGGTACAACCGTTACAGATGATGTCGCTAATGCTATTATTGCTCAAATGCTATTTTTAGATAGTGAGGACAATAAGAAAGACATTAAACTATATATTAACTCCCCTGGCGGATCAGTAACAGCTGGTATGGCAATCTATGATACTATGCAATATGTTAAATCTAATGTCTCTACAATTTGTGTAGGAACCGCTAGTTCAATGGCGGCTGTATTACTTGCATCCGGTGCTAAGAATAAGAGATTCATATTACCCAATGCTGAAGTAATGCTTCACCAAGTAATGGGTGGCGCTGAAGGACAAGCAGTAGACATTAAGATAAGAGCTGAACATATATTAAGAATAAAGGATAGAATCAATAATATATTAACAAAACACACTGGTCAGACAATAAATAAAATTGAAAAAGATACTGATAGAGACTATTATCTAACAGCAGAAGAGGCAATAAAATACGGTATAGCAGACAAAATAATAAAATAAATCTATATAAAAAACCGCCTAAATACACATTAAGCGGTTTTTGTATTCTCCTTGATTATTTTTAAGCTCTATGTTAGTATGAATTTACTAATTTAAGATAATTACTGATAGAGATTAGGTAAATATTACGCGAGAATCTGATAGAAATTCATTCATTATGACTACAAATAGAACAGTTACAAACTCAAATAGAGTCATTCCAAAGAAGACTATTCAAAAGCTAACATTACTTAGCTAATTTTCGCACAACTTATTTATCATATCTTTCTATCATATAGAAAGAATTTTTAATATGAACACAGGACTCTGGATTATTGCTTTGATAATTGTAGCATCAGCTAGCACAACAATTGGTTTTATCCTACGTAAGTTTCTAGGATTAAGATCTATTGACTCTGCTGAAAAAAAAGCAGATGATATTCTAACTGAAGCAAAAACCAAACAAAAACAAGTATTACTTGAAGCTAATGATAAAGCTATCAAGATTATTGAAGATGGAAAAATTGAAGCTAATGAAAGAAGAAAAGAAGTTAGCCATATGCAGGAAAGAATTGAAAAGAGAGAAGCTCTTTTTGATGAAAAACTATTAGATTTAGAGAATAGGCAACAAAAATTATATAGCAAGGCCAAACAGGTCGAAGCTTTAAAGAAAGATATTTCAAATGTGAAAGAACAACAACTTGCTAAACTTGAAAAGATTGCTGAACTTACCGTTGAGGAAGCCAAGGAAGTTCTCTTTAAAAATACTGAAGAGAAAATGAAAGATGATTTATTGGGTAGAATTAGAAAGCTACAGAATCAATCTACAGAAGATCTTGAAAGTAGAACGAAGGAAATATTAAGTACTGTAATTCAGCGCATTTCGCATTCACATGCAATGGAAACAACGACTACAGTAATTACTCTTCCCTCTGATGATATGAAGGGTAGAATTATTGGTAGAGAAGGTAGAAATATTAGAGCTATTGAAAAGCTAACTGGTGTTGAAATAATTGTAGATGATACTCCTGGTGCTATTTTAGTTTCTGGTTTTAATCCAATACGTAGACATTTAGCTAAAAGAACTTTAGACAAATTAGTAGAAGATGGTCGTATACATCCGGGTAGAATTGAAAATGTAGTTGAGGAAGCTAAAAAGGACTTAGCAGTAGATATTAAAAAGGCTGGTGAAGATGCATTATATGAAATAGGTATTACAGGCCTTGACCCTAAACTAGTCATGCTACTTGGCAGGCTTAAATATCGTACTAGTTATGGTCAGAATCAACTTATGCATGCTATTGAAGTAGCAAAGCTATCTACTCTACTTGCTGAAGAATTAGGCGCTGATGTAAATATATGTAAAAAAGGTGGCATTCTTCACGATATTGGTAAGGCTGTAGATCAGGAAGTTCAAGGTGGTCATCCAGAAATTGGATATGACATACTAAAGAAATTTGGATTAAGTGAAGAAGTAGCTTATCTATGTATTGCTCACCATGAAGATGCTCCTAAAACCCTCGAAGGTATTGTCTGTAAAGTAGCCGATGCTATTTCAGGAGCAAGACCTGGGGCTAGAAAAGATAGTTATGAAAACTATATTCAAAGACTTGGTGAACTTGAAGCTGTTGCTACAAACTTTGAAGGTGTAGATAAATGCTATGCTATACAAGCTGGTCGTGAAATTAGAGTATTTGTAACACCAGATAAAGTAGATGATTATCAAGCTCTTAAGCTAGCTAGAGATATTGCAGATAAGATTGAACAAGAATTAAAGTATCCTGGTGAAATTAAGGTTAATGTAATTCGTGAAACAAGAATTACTGAATATGCAAGATAATTAACTGTAAAGTTATGAGTAAAGTAAAAATAATCTTCTTTGGAGATGTAATGGGTAAAATTGGGCGCAAAGCTGTCACCCAAATTATTCCTGTATGGAAAAAAACATACTCTCCTG
This sequence comes from Patescibacteria group bacterium, assembly GCA_016784445.1. GTDB lineage: Bacteria > Patescibacteriota > Patescibacteriia > UBA1558 > UBA1558 > BS150m-G51. The sequence continues at coordinate 11,435 of JADHUR010000012.1, read as the reverse complement.
ATATACTTATCGCAAATGTAGAAAACCTCGCCCACGGTAAAGGTGTTACGGATAAAACATTGCAAGAAATGGTAGATGCTGGAATTAATATTATGACTTCGGGTAATCATGTTTGGCGCAAAGAAGATGCAAATTACTTATCTCAAAAGCCTCAATATAATTTAGTAACCCCACATAATGATCCGCGTACTCCAGCAGGGCAAGGCTATGGATTATACACATTTGCTAATACTAAAATATTTATTGGCAATCTTTTAGCTGAAAGTGGCATGGTATTAGTTGGTCTTGAGGATAGTCCAGAAAATAATGTCACCTCCCCATTCAAAGCTATGGATGAACTTCTTAAGCTTAAAGAATACAAAGAAGCAGATATTAGTTTAATAGACTTCCATTCAGAATATACAAGTGAAGCAAGGGCGCTGGGCTGGTATTTAGATGGAAAGATTTCTGCAGTCTTGGGAACACATACACATATTCCAACAGCTGATGCTCAAATACTACCAGAAGGTACTGGATATATTACAGACATTGGTATGGTTGGAGCATATGAATCTGTTCTAGGAATAGAAAAAGATACTATTGTAGATAGATTTATTAATAATTCTAAGATTATCTTTAAAGCACCAGAAACAGGTAATGCCGAGATTAATGCTGTATATATGGAAATAGATACAAAGACTAAAAAAACTACAGAAATTAAACTTCTTAGAGAAATAGTTGAGATAAATTAAAAATCTGCTATACTATTAGTGAAATAAAATAAAGTAATGAATAAAGCAAAACTTATTGAAACAATATCTACTAAAACAGATATTCATAAAAAAGAAGTAGAAAAGGTTTTAGACACCTTTGAACAAACTACTATGGAAGCATTAAAAGCTAATGATGATGTAACATTAACTGGTTTTGGTACTTTCTCATCTCGTGTACGTAATGCTAGAATGGGAGTAAATCCTAGGAATCCTAAAGAGAAGATTCAAATTCCTACTGTTACTGTTCCAAAGTTTAAAGCTGGTAAAAACTTGAAAGAATTCTTAAAATAATATAATTAAATACTTATATAAAAATCCCTATTATAGGGATTTTTTATTTATTAGCTTTAACATAAAAACATATTTCGTCAAGTGAAAATATACGAAAAATCTGCTAAGATAAAAACAGAACCTTAACAATCAAAAAAGTGAGGGAATTATGCAAGAAGAAGAAAAATCAGCCAAACAGCTGAGCCTTTTTTCTGCTTTTGATACTATTCCCCTGCTTGATGAGTTTGATAGGGAATATGAGTTAAAAGTAATGAAGGGTTCAGCCATTATGAAGGCTATGGCCGAAAATATGGGATATGGTATGACATCTGAACATCGCATGCTCAGATCGCCAGCTGTACACCTAACAAGCGATATGCTTGAGCCACAGTCTTTTGAAGCAAGACCTTATACAATACAAATTGTACAACAGGCACTCAGAGATAATTCTTTAATTATTCTGCCTACTGGTCTTGGTAAAACTTATGCTGGTATATTACTAGCAATAGAAACCCTAAAAATAAATGTCTTTGGTAAGATTCTACTATTAGCACCAACGAAACCACTTTGTGAACAACATCAAGAAACATTCAGTACTGTATTACCAAAATTAACTACTGAATTTTTAACTGGTAAGATAAGTGCAAAGCGTAGACCAGAGATGTGGCAAAAGAGTAATATTATCATAGCTACACCTCAAACAATAACTCAAGAGCTTTATAAAAAAACTGGTGTTGGCGAAGCAATGCAAGTTAGTCTATTATTGATAGATGAAGCTCACCATACTACTGGCGACTATGACTATGTATCTCTAGCTCAATATTATCAAAAGAATAATCCAAATGTATTGATCGCTGGTTTTACTGCTAGTCCTGATTCTGATATTTCAAAGCTTGAGAAACTTCAAAAGCATTTAGGAATACCGGACGATCAGATTCTAGCCAGAAGCTATGATAGTCCTGATGTTAAACCTTATGTATTTATTAGGTTTATTAAACCAATTTTCATTGAGAAAAATCCATCAGACCAACAACGTAAATTTAAAACTCAATTCATTGAAATTTTAACACGTAGCTTTAAAAGACTTTCCAAGATTTCAGGAGAATCTCTTATAGACTATGCGCATAGAAATGATGCGGGAAAGATTGTTGGAATTAAAATCACTGCCTTCAATGGACTAATGAAACGACTACAAAAACTATTAGGGCAAAGTGGATACAATGAACAATTGGGCTATGCAATGATTGATTGGGCCATGGCTATGAAAATTGGTAATGCAATTGACAGGCTAGACAAAGGTATGCCTGAATTCATATTCTTTATGCAAAAACAATTTGCAGAATGGCACAAAAAATCTACTCCATCTGGACGACAGTTTGTAAATCATCCTACCATTAACAAGATAATGTCTGAAGTAATAACTCCCCCAATTCGAAAAAAACTGCATATTGAATTGACGGCAGCTATTGAACGTTTAGGGGAATTACTAAACGATAATATGCTTGAATATTCATATCGTAATGATTTGGGACAAAGTACTACAGTTTATAAGAAGGCCTTTAAAGAGCTTGGTGACTTACTTAAAAGCGAGTTAAAACTAAGGACGATTAATCAAAGACCAGTTGAGTTAATAGTTGAAAAGTTAATAGCCTGGAGTTTAATATCCAGAATTCAATCAACTATTGATTGTTTGAATGCTGGTATTCCTGACTTGGTTAATTACTTGATTTATGAGAATTACAACTATCAAACAATAGCTCAACCATCTAGTAAATTGTTTATTGAAAGTAATACCATCAGACAAATAATGGCCTGGCTTGTTCACTATAATCTATGGAAAGAGAGAAACTATCCAGGAGATCTATGGCAAGATATGGACATTGGTGGCGAAGTAGATTGGGAAGAAGCTTGGTTTGATCCCAAACTAAGAGCCATTGCAGATATTGTTGATGGATTACAAAAAAAACAGATGCTTATCTTTGTTAAATACCGCGATACATTGAGAAAGGTTATGAGGTTCTTGAAGTATAAATACCCAGACATAACCTGTGAAAGACTCACCGGAACATCAAACAACTATGGTGATCCAGGTATGAAACAGAAAGAACAAAAGGAGGTTTTAAAAAAATATAAGAACAATGAAATTCAAATCCTCGTCTCTACATCTATTGGGGAAGAGGGCCTTGATTTTCCCGCTGTTGATGAATTAATCTTCTATGAACCAATTAGTGATGTGCGTCGTCATATTCAAAGATTGGGCAGAACTGGCCGTCGTAAACACGGAAAAGTTCATATCCTAATTTATAAAGACTCTGGCGAAGAAAGTATATACTATACATCCCGAGCAGAAGAGAAAGCTGTTCGAAAAATAATAAAATACTATCAGTATAAATCTGAACAAAAAAAGACCGCTTAGTTAAACTTATAGCGGTCTTTTTTATTTATTATGTTCAAATACAAGGTCATGAATTTTCATCCAAGGACTGTCAAAAACCTGATCTTTTTCAAAAAGCCTAAATTGTTTAATAAAAACAATTACTGGCTCTACAACCATGCCGGGCTCCCATCCCTCCCAAAAGTGTTCATACTGCTCTAAACTGGCAATATCCTCCCGCCAATATAAAACTAATTTACCTTTGGAATCTTGTAGCCTATCTACCATCTCCGTATCTTCAACAAACTCCCGCCCCTCCACAATAGGATTTATTAAATCTACAGCAATAATTGTTGCAATTCTATCAAAGCTCATTGCATTAAGGTCATACTCAACTGTACAGAAACTTTTTATCATTAAAGCATCAATCTGTTTTTCAACTTTAAGCACATTGCTAACAACTTCAATATGGCTCATTTATGCCTCCTATTTTAATGTTCTATATTTAGAATATAATAAATACACTTTTTTGACCACTTTCCACATCACCATTATTCCAATCATGCATAGCAGTCATTATAGTATTATAATCATACATATAATCTTTCCCTTTTTTTGTACCTGGATCATTTGTAATAAACTTATTATTCGTATAACCCTTTATTACCATCATGTGATACAGGGGTCCTTCCCCACTATAATTTGGATTATTAAGTGCCCTGCCATAGAATGGAGCAATAACTGGATTACCCTTAACAATTTCTTGTTTAATATCTTCAATACTTGGATTGTATAAAATCTCCGTATTATAGCCATAATACTTTTCAACAATATTAGCTGTCTCCGCAATGGTTGTATCTTTATATTTTCCTCTATTATCTTCTTGCCATTTAACTAAATCTAAAATTTCTTTATCTGCTAATTCCCGGTTTAATTCCTCCTCCTCCAAATAATAATTAAGCATTATAATAACAGCCTCTTCACATCCCTCCTGATAGGGTAAGTCCCAATTACCATTTGGTGCTTGTACCATAAATGGTATATCTAAATTAAACTCTAAAGGTAATTCATGTAATTCAATTATTGTACTTAATTTTACATCGCTTAAATCTACAGCCATTGGAGCAGGCTCTTTGTCAAAGTCTAAATAAGCATTCTTAATTTTAACCCTATTTGCAAAAACAGTTAAAACTAAGGCTGCTAGTATTAGTATATATATGATTTTCTTCATACACATATAATAAAAAAAGAAACCATTATTGTAAATGGTCTCTTTCTTCTAAATATGTTATTTATTGATGTATTCTTGGTAATCCGCACTATTCTGCCACTGAGACCATGAAATAGTAGGATGGACCGTTTTCCCACCATATTTGATAGCCTGAGCTATAGCCTGAACCGGATAATCTCCATAGATATATGAATTAAGCAATTTATACCAATGAGTTACTGCAATATCTAAACTACCTAATCTTTTCTCTAATTCACCTCTTAGATAATTTGCATGATCAGCTTCAATTGAATTGCTAATACGAGCCTTATTATATGCAAAATTACCATTACCAGCCTTTCCTGGTCCTAAGGGATTGTATCCATGGGAAACTTCTGTACCATCACCATAACCATCTCTATCTGAATCATTATCAAGCGGATCAGTACCAATCTCCATTTCATAATCATCATATAAACCATCACCGTCTGTATCTACTGGTAACTGTGTAGGAATAGCTGTGGTGTAATTTAAACTAGCTGTTACAAAACTATATACTTGGGACTCTGTTCTCTTACTATATAAACTATCATAAACTTTTATCATATAATAATAAGTTGTCTCTGGTTCTAATTCGTTAATTACAACTCTATGTTCTTTAATTCTAGGCATTGTCTCTGTCCTAATACTCTTTCTTAATCTATCTGGCTCAGTACCATAATATACTCTACTATTAGCTAATAGATTAGTTTGAAATTTAATTAGTACTTGATCTGCAAAAACTAAATGCTCATGATAACCAAGTGGTTGAATATTACTTATCTCCAATTCAGTACTCTTTGTAATATTAGAACTTGTATTAAAAGATTTAATACTTGATCTCTTAATATTACCAGCTTTATCTTCAAATTCAATTTGTAAATAATAATTACGGTAAGGAAGTAAACGAGTTAAAGTTAAATCATATTCTGTTGACCACCTAGATACTCTCTTAGACTTATCTAAATCTTCTCTGTCTACACCATAGTGAACGGTTGCTTTAACATCTTCATCTACTCTCCAATATACAACAGCTTGATCATATGTAGTCTGTAATATATCCACTTCTAAAATATCTGGATAATTTGTATCTATCATATCTTCTGTAGAGAAACTACCAATATATGTTTCAAAAGTTTCACCTAAATTATCTATAACAACAATTCTATAATAATATATTTCATCAGCCTGAAGGCCTGTCATTACTGATTCATGACTATAACTATATGATCCATAACCAATATTATGATCCAGGCCCTGATAATCTAAGCCATAATAAACAATACCCTTTGTAGGGACATTATAAGTAGACCATTTAATACGCGCACGTTGATCTTCAATATCAAAAACCTCTATATTTGAAACGTCTATTTGTGCATGCGCAATAGAAAAACCACCCATTATTACTAGGGTTAATATACTGAATATTAGTATTTTTAAGCTATTTTTCATAAATTTAAGTTAATTATCATTATTTAATATAGTAATATACCATATCTAGAGTAAATTGTCAATAGATATTCCCTATATACATTGACTATACCTAATTTCTAGGCTAATATGAATAGTGCTGATTAGAAAGTATGAATTATAAGGAGGGTATATATTGACAGACCAAATAGGAGCTCTAGATCAGATTCAGGTTTCAGTTAATGGCCTTGTAGCAGCAGGCCTTAGGCAAGACGAAGTAATTACTAGTCTCCTACCCGTTTTTCTAAAAAGAAGTAAGCTTGATGAAAAGGCTCTTGAAAAGCAACTAAAAAAAGCTTTTGACGCAGCCCCCAAGTCACAAAATACGGGTAAGCCAATAATGAAGTCTTTTGCTTCATGAAATGATTAATTTAAAAAGCATCGGATAACCGATGCTTTTTTTCTTTCTCTAATATATATTTATCTTTTCTTTAATTCCTTATTTCTTTCTTTAGACAGTACAACCTTCAAATGATCTTTCACCTTATTTACAGACTTTTCGAAATCTGGAGTTGTCTTTTCTACTCGAATTAGCTTACCTGGTATAGGAAGATTAACTTCACATCTATAATTATTTCCCTTTTTCTTATGCTCATCAAATTCAATCTCAACTCTTGCTTCTAAAATATTTGGATAAAACTTTTCAACGGAAGATATTTTCTCAATAATTAAATTCTTCATTTCTGGAGATAAAGTTATATTTGTTCCTTTTATCATTACATTCATATATTTTTATTTTAATAATTAATATTCTATTCCTTTTCTAGCTTCAATGCCATTATAGTAATAGTGTTTTTTTAAAGTCATCTCTGTAATAAGAGATGCTATTTTTTTAAATTGTATAGGTGCATTCCTACCAGTCATTATAATCTCTGCTTTTGACTTCCTATTATTAATTACATCCAAAACTTCTTTTACATCTAGCATCTTTAAACTGGTAGTAGAATTAATCTCATCAAGTATTACAATATCATATTTACTACTTATGAGTAATTCTCTAGCAATCGTTAAACCTTCATGAGCTGCCTTAATGTCTCTTTCTTCTACTCCGAATCTAAACTTCTTAGTCCTTGAATTAAATCTGAGACATCCTGAGACCCAAAAATCTACCCCTATTTGCTTCAATACATTACGTTCCCCATAATCTAGTCCACCTTTATCAAAAAAGACAATAGCAACCCTTAAATTACGTCCACGCGCTCTCATGCAAAGTCCTAATGCAGCTGTGGTCTTGCCCTTGCCATTGCCTGTATATATTTGTATTTGTCCTAATTTATTCTTCATCTATTTAAATATACTATGAGGAAATTAAAAGGGCAACTGCACAATGTCGCCCTTTCAATATTTTGTTTTATTTTAACTCCGTTTATATAGTAAACTTAATTACTTTTAACAGGTTTTTTATTATGAACAACCACTAGTAGAGCCACAATTCAAGCATTTGTAGCAAGAACCATTTCTAACCATAATTGATCCACAAGTACCACATGGTGGAGAGTCTTCTTGCATTTCAAAGGTTATACTCGCATCATCTCCTAATGTTAATGATTTAATAGACTCTTCTGTTTCCTCCATATATAGAGCATCCGGATTATTATCTCCATCTAAATCTACTTCTAATGATTTGGTTATCTTTTTAGTTGTTTCAGTTACTTCTGTTTTACCGTCTTTTATCCCCTCATCTTCTTTAGCTATATCAGCATGATTGAATCCATTTACACCAAGTTCTGCCTGATCTTCATGTGATAGGAATTTAAGGGCTAGCCATCTAAAGATATAGTCTACAATAGATTTAGCTATTCTAATATCTGGATTATTTGTATAACCCGATGGTTCAAATCTAGAATGAGTAAACTTATTTGCTAAAAACTTTAATGGCACACCATATTGCATTGCAAGTGAAATAGATAAAGCAAATGAATCAAGTAGACCAGAAATTACACTACCTTCTTTTGCTGCTGCAATAAATATCTCACCCGGCATTCCATTCTCATAAAGGCCCACTGTAATATATCCTTTATGATTACCAATTCTATATGAATGGGTAATAGCTTCTCTTTCATCTGGCATACGCTTCCTCATTGGCTTATACTCCACTTCTTTCTTAGCGCCAATTTCTTTCTTCTTTGCACCTTCATCTTCGTCCCCTGTTGTAAGTGGTTGAGTTCTCTTTGATCCATCTCTATATACAGCAACTGCTTTTACGCCTAGTTTCCAAGCTGTCATATATGCCTCCCAAATATCTTCTTCAGTTGCATCCTTTGGCAAATTAACAGTTTTTGATATGGCACCAGACAGGAATGGTTGTACAGCTCCCATCATCTTAATATGTCCCATATAATGGATTGAACGACTACCATTCTTTGGTTTGAAAGCGCAATCGAATACTTTTAGATCTTCTTCATTAAATGCAGGACAATCTTCAATAGTATCATTCTCATCAATATACTTAATAATCTCTTCAACTTCTTGTTTATTATATCCAAGATTAGATAGGGCAAGTTCAACACTATGATTTACAAGTTTCATCATACCACCACCAACGAGCCATTTATATTTAACAAGGGCAATGTCTGGTTCAATGCCAGTAGTATCACAATCCATCAAAAAAGCGATTGTACCTGTAGGAGCAAGAACTGTTGTCTGTGCATTTTTATATCCATATTTTTTACCAAGCGCTACATTCTCATCCCATATTTCTTTTGAAGCAACCCACAAATCATCTGTATTGCCTTCTTGCTTAATCTTATATGCTGCTGCTCTATGCATATTCATTACTTCTAAGAAACTATCTTCATTAGCCTGATAATATTTGAATGGTCCCAGGTTTGCTGCAATCTCAGCAGAACGCTTATATGCCGTTCCTGTCATAAGTGAAGTAATAGCTGCTGCAAAGTTTCTACCCTCTTCTGAGTCATAAGCAAGGCCCTTAAGCATAAGTAGGGCTCCTAAATTAGCATAACCCATACCAAGTGGTCTGTAATCTATAGAGTTCTGTGTAATAGCTTCGGTTGGATAAGAAGAATTATCTACTACAATTTCTTGTGCCGTAATTATTATCTCAACAGCCTGTTTAAAAGCTTCAACATCGAAATTACCTTGCCTGTCGGCAAATTTAGTTAAGTTTAATGATGCTAAATTACAAGCTGAATCATCAAGAAACATATACTCTGAACAAGGATTCGAAGCATTAATACGTCCTGATTTCTTACATGTGTGCCATTTATTAATAATGGTATCGAATTGCATACCAGGGTCACCACAAATCCAAGTAGCCTCACAAATCATTTCCATTAAAGCTTTAGCTTTATATGAATCTGCAATATCCCCTGTTGTTACATACTTTGTATACCAGTCTCCATCACTTTCAACTGATCTCATGAAATCATCTGTTACACGAACACTATTATTAGCATTTTGAAAGAATACTGAATGATAAGCCTCACCATTAAAGGAACCATCATAACCTGCATCAATTAAGGCCCAAGCTTTTTGCTCTTCATGTGACTTAGAATTAATAAACTCTACAATATCTGGATGATCAATATTCATAATAACCATCTTAGCTGCTCTTCTTGTTTTACCACCAGATTTAATTATTCCAGCAAAAGCATCAAAGCCTCTCATAAATGAAACAGGGCCTGAAGATTTACCATCACTATTACCCAAATATTCTTTAGATGATCTTAAGGAAGAGAAATTTGTACCTGTACCAGAACCATATTTAAACAACATTCCCTCTGTTACTGTCAAATTAAGAATAGACCTCATATCATCCTTAACTGAATTAATGAAACAAGCAGAACATTGTGGATGTTTTTCAATACCTACATTGAACCAAACAGGGCTATTAAATGCTGCATGCTGATTCACAAGTAAATAGCTAAGCTCTGAACCATATTTCTCTGCATCTTCATCAGAATAGAAATAGCCACCTTCCCTGCCCCATTGAGTAATAGTATCAGCAACTCTTGAAACCATTTGTTTAATACTTCTTTCTCTTTCAAGTGTTCCCACTCTTCCTCGGAAATACTTTTGTACAACAATATTAGTTGCACTCTGTGACCAAGAAGCTGGGACTTCAACATCTTTCTGAGAAAAAACAACATCACCCTTTTCATTAGTGATGGTAGCCTCTCTTAATTCCCATTCAATTTCATCGAATGGATGTACGCCAGCAGTAGAAAACTTCTGGTCAATTCTTAAACCCTGAAGGCCGGTAAGATTTTGTGAACGCAAAACGTTCACACCATTTTCCCTGTCTTCAGAATTATTCAATTCGGTCTTATCGTCTGATAGACTAATTGTTTCAATATCAATTTTCTTATCTTCACTCATACTATTATGTAGATTATTTAATTATATATAAAATTTTACTAATTTAAGTCAAATTTTTCAGTGAAAAAAAATAGAGCCGCAACATTTTCTATACTTTTAAAGAAGTTTTGTTTTGGACTCTAACACAATATATAGTGCCCTCAGTAGTTATTATACTACTACATATTGTGGTTGGTCAAATGGACGATTAATCCAGTATTTTAATTTTTGTATTCTCCACTAGCTCTTCAAGCTCAACCGCCTGATTTCTACTACCCACTATCAGACCATAATGAATTGGTACGACAATTTTTGGCTTAAATTGGCCAATTGCTTTGACTGCCTCCTCAACCGTCATCACATATGTACCCGAGATTGGCAAAAAGGCAATATCTATACTTTTTAGAGCAGCTAGCTCTGGTATATTATCAGTATCTCCAGCAAAATACAAGTTGACATCATTCATATTTATGACATAACCAATACCTCCATCTTCCTTGCTGTGAAATAGCTGTCCTGGAGATCTAAATTTGTCTAAATTATAGGCTGGGATAGTAGAAATCTTCACTCCTTTATACTCCAACTCATCACCAACCTTAATATATTCCTTATTCTGCCTAAATTTATCTAATATCATCCTACAATTCTCCGTTGCTACAATTAAAGTGTCATTTTTAAGTATTTTTTCAATATCATCCGGACTACAATGATCCTGATGATGGTGAGAAATGAAAATTATATCCGCTCTCGGCATATTCATCATATCTATCTTAAAGGGATCAAAATATATAACTAAATTATCCTGTACTAAAATAGTGCAATGATTGAACTTTTCAATTGTTAGCTCCTTATATTTCAACATAGTGTATATATGATATACCCTTTTACAATATATTTCAAAACTAAAAACCCACTATACAAATAATGGGTTTTATGTTCAAAGTAATTTAAATTAATAGTCTAATAGCCAGGCAAATAATGTTCTTACACCAAAACCAACTCC
>JADHUR010000011.1 GCA_016784445.1 Patescibacteria group bacterium | reverse complement strand
ATACACTCTAATTTTTCTTGTTGTAATTGCATATATCTTGAATCATACTTATTCATAGGTGTTTTAGGCTAAATTATCTTAAGTCTTAGCCTAAATACTATACTGTAAAGTGTAAACCTTATTGCTGCAAGGTTAACAATATTTGCACTAATACCATATATGTATTAAATTATGTTTTTCTGTTAAAATATACATAGATGGGAATATTAGATAAAATATTTGGTGATGCAAATGAGAAATATATAAAATCATTGCAACCTACCATAGATAAGGTTAATGCTCTGGAACCAGAATTCCAGGGTTTTTCTGCTGATCAATTTACAGATAAAACTAAAGAATTACAAGAAAGACTAGCAAAAGGTGAAGTAGAAGAAGATATTCTACCAGAAGCTTTTGCTCTAGTTAGAGAAGCTGCCCGTCAAACACTTAATCAATTCCATTACGATGTTCAGATTATTGGAGCACTTGTACTTCATAGCGGACAGATAGCTGAGATGAGAACAGGTGAGGGTAAAACTCTAACCGCAACACTTGCTGTATATTTAAATGCCTTATCTGGCAAGGGTGTTCATGTTGTAACAGTAAATGATTATTTAGCAAAACGTGATGCTGCTTGGATGGGACAAGTGTATTCTAAATTGGGGCTTAGTGTTGGTATTATTCAACATGAGAAGGCTTTTATATATTCAGATAATAAAAGTAGCGCAGCAGATGAAATAAGAGATATTGGTATTGAAGTAGAGGATGAATATTTAGAACCTTGCTCTAGAAAGGAAGCTTATGCTGCAGATATTACATATGGTACTAATAATGAGTTTGGTTTTGATTATCTGAAAGATAATATGGTTATGAGTACAGATATGATGGTACAAAGACCACTTAATTATGCAATTGTAGATGAGGTAGATAGTATTTTAATAGATGAAGCTAGAACACCACTAATTATTTCAGCACCAGCAGAGGATAGTACAAAACAATATTATCAATTTACAAGTATTGTAAAACAATTAAGTGAAAGTTCAGACTATAATGTTGATGAAAAGATGAGAGCTGTAACTTTAACAGAAGAAGGAATTTCTAAAGTAGAAAATATTTTAGGTGTAGATAATATTTATGAAACAAAGGGTCTTAGTACTGTTCATCATTTAGAACAAGCTCTTAAAGCAAGAGTTCTTTTCACTAAAGATAAAGATTATGTTGTTAAAGATGGTGAAGTAATAATCATTGATGAATTTACCGGTAGAATGATGCATGGTAGAAGATATTCTGAAGGCCTTCATCAAGCTATTGAAGCTAAGGAAAATGTAGAAATTCAAAGAGAGAGTTTAACGCTAGCAACTGTTACATTTCAGAACTTCTTTAGAATGTATGATAAATTAGCTGGTATGACAGGAACAGCAGCAACAGAAGCTGAAGAGTTTTCTAAAATATATAATTTAGATGTTTCTGTTATTCCAACGAATAAACCAATATTAAGAAAAGATACAAATGATGTCATTTATCAGAATGAAATAGGAAAGTTTAATGCCATTATTCAAGATATAAAGAGAAGACATAAGCTTGGGCAACCAATACTTGTTGGTACTATATCTATTGAAAAGAATGAGCTTTTGGGAGAACTTCTATCTAAAGAAGGTGTACCATTTGAGCTTCTAAATGCAAAACAGCATGAAAAAGAAGCACAAATAATAGCTCAAGCAGGAAGACTGGGGGCTGTTACTATTGCTACTAATATGGCTGGACGTGGTGTAGATATTGTACTTGGTGGTAATCCAGTAGAGAAAGAGGAAGCAGAAAAAGTAAAAGCAGCCGGCGGTCTTCATGTTATTGGTACAGAAAGACATGAATCGAGAAGAATAGATAATCAGTTAAGAGGTAGGTCAGGACGTCAGGGTGATCCTGGTTCGACACAATTCTTTGTCTGTATGGAAGATGATTTAATGAGAATATTCGGTTCAGAAAGAATGAAGTCCATTATGCAGACATTAAAATTACCAGAAGATATGCCAATAGAGAATGGAATCATTTCTAAATCTATTGAATCTGCCCAGAAAAAAGTTGAGGGAAATAATTTCGATATCCGTAAACATTTAGTTGAATACGATGATGTAATAAATAAACATAGAGAAGTAATATATACAAAACGTAAAGCAATATTAGATTTAGCAGAAACTAAAGTAGAAGAAATAGAGATTGAAAATGAAAATAAAGTTACAAATTTAAAAGAATATATATTAGACTTGGTTTCTAAAGAAATTGATCAAGTTGTAACATTTCACACAAATGCTGAAAGTGATGATACTACAAAAGAAATAATTGAAACTATTCGTACAATCTTCCCACTATCTAAAGATGAGATAGGCGGATATGAAAATATTTTAAGTAATAAAGAACTTGAAACGCATGAATTAAGAGATAAGATAATAAATCATTTTAATAATATTGCTGAGCAAAAATACGCATTACTTGAAACTTCATTTAAAACTCAAGAGAATGGTGAACAGCAATTAAGACAATTGGAACTTGCAATACTTCTTAGAACAATAGACAATCTTTGGATAGAACATTTAGAAGCTATTGATCATTTAAGAAGAGGTATTGGTTTAAGAGGTTATGGTCAAAGAGATCCATTGGTTGAATATAAGAAAGAATCATATATCATGTTCTCAGATATGATAGATTCAATTCAGAATCAGGTAGTATATAATATATTTAAATTAGGACAGACATCAAATATTGGAGGTAGAGATATTTCAGAGAAACAAGGTTCTCTTATTAAAGCTTCAGCTCAAACACAGTTTGCAGCAAATGAAGAGAAAAAATTAAAACCAGATGTAAAAGCTAAGGTAAAAGATAAAGAAGGACACAAGGTAGGTAGAAATGACCCTTGTCCATGTGGATCTGGTAAAAAATATAAGAAATGTCATGGTTAAAAGAGTAGCTGTTTCAGGAGGTTTTGACCCCTTACACATTGGACATGTAAGGTTATTTGAAGCTGCTAAAAAACTAGGAGACAGACTTATTGTAATTATTAATAATGATAACTGGATAGAACTTAAAAAAGGTAAAGCTTTTATGCCAGAATCGGAAAGAAAAGAGCTTATTGAAGCATTGAGAGTTGTAGATGAAGTATATTTAACAAAGCATGAAAAGGGAACTAAAGATATGAGTGTATGTGAAGCTTTAGAAGATATTAAACCGGATATATTTGCAAATGGTGGAGATAGAAAAGAAGATAATATTCCAGAAGTAGATATGTGTAAGGAAATAGGTTGTGAAATGATATTTAATGTAGGAAAAGGTGGTAAAGTACAATCTAGTTCTTGGCTTATAGATAAAGCGAAATGATATTTAAGAAGAAAAAAATTAAAGTAGCAGTGGGACTGTCTGGTGGTGTAGATTCATCAGTAGCTGCATATATTTTATCTAAAGATAAAAGATATGAGGTTATTGGTGTATATATGCGTAATTGGTCAGAGGAATTACCAGAGATTAAAGGTTGTCCATGGGAAACAGATCAAAGAGATGCACAACTTGTTGCATCTCAACTTAATATACCATTTTATGTAATTAATTTTGAAAAGGAATATTATGATAGAGTAGTTACTTATATGGTAAATACATATAAGAATGGACAAACTCCAAATCCAGATATTATGTGTAATCAAGAAATTAAATTTGGAGTATTTTTAGATAAGATGAAAAAACTGGGTTTTACTAAAGTAGCAACTGGTCATTATGCAAGAGTTGCTAAAGAAGGAAATGAGTATTTTTTAAAGGCAGGGGTAGATAATAATAAAGATCAATCATACTTTCTTTGTAGACTTAATCAGAAGCAATTAGCTTCAACACTATTTCCAATTGGTGAAATAGATAAATCTGAAGTTAGAAGAATTGCAAAGGAAATTAATTTAGTAACTGCTACTAAGAAAGATTCACAAGGAATATGTTTTATTGGAAATATTAAAGTTAGGGATTTCCTGAAAAGATATATTAAAGGTATAGCTGGTAATATTATAGATATGGATGGTAAAATTGTTGGTAAACATGAAGGAGTAGAGTTTTTTACAATAGGTCAAAGAGAAGGCTTAGATATTGGTGGTACAGGACCATATTATGTAGTAAGTAGAAATATGAAGACAGGGGATTTGACAGTTACTAATAATGCAGATGATGAGGCTCTATATTCAAAGGAAATTAAAGTAATAGATACTAATTGGATAAATAAACCTAAACTTCCATGGAGAGGTGGAGTACGAATTCGTTATCGGCATGCTATTGTTAATTGTGAAGTGTTAGAAAAAAATAAGGGAATATATATAATATTTAAAGATATACAAAAAGCTGTAACACCAGGACAATCTGCAGCCTTTTACGATGGAGATAAATTAATAGGTTCTGGAATTATTAAGGAATAGGTATTTGACTTAGATATTTCAACAAATTATACTAAAGGAGACATGTTTCATGTCTCCGTTTTCATTGGTCTCTGTAAAGATGAACCATAAGGTCTTTACAGAAAGGTTTGGAGCTCGTATTGCTTCTGTAGCTCCAACCTTTAAAATAATAGCATCTGGTGCTATAATATATGCAATGTATCCAGAAAAGTCAGTAAAAGAACAAAAGGAGGTAAAGCTTATGCTTGTACTCATGTTGGAAATTACAACTTCTTCAGCCGGAAACAAGGAAGCCTCAGCGTAGCCAAGAAAGTGCTACTAAGCAAACCAGAGCCCTCTCAATGTTAGAGGGCTCTTTCATTTTCAGCTAATATTAGCTATTTCATATACTAATACACAGCTATACCATTGACAAATATATAGAAATAGTGTAATGTGTTTTTGTTAGTACATTTTTAACTTAAATAGTAGTAAAAAGCCTGATCAGGGCTGGATACTCATCGACATTGAAAAGCCGCATTTGGCATCGATGAGCCATATATCCAGCAGTTCTGCTTGCTACCTGCAAGCCGACAAGAGACCGCGTTGAATCTTTGCTTCAAACTTGGGCAAAGTAAAGAGGATAGCTTGCGTTATTCGCCTGCGAATCTAAACGACGGTAAAGTGCCCTGGATAAACTGCTTGAATCAAACCCGTACGCTTCATTGTGCGTAACGGTCCAGGTAACTATAGCCTGGCATTCAAGTAGGATCTGCCGACGGGAAAAGGGCGGGAATTATGGCCGAAGCGAGATCGCATCGAAAAGCTTCTGGCCCCGGTTTGTTCGCTCACTAGACACATGAAAAGAGAGTGTCTGGATTCTGTCCGTGGCTCATGAAGCTGCCGATCATCCGCGAACAATATCCCGCCCTACCCGTTTTCCAAGACAAGTTTAATTTATTCCGACAACCTGCCAAGGAGGTAGACATGAACGTACGTGGAAGTCCCAGTATCAGAAAATCTGCTAAAATCACAAATCAAAAAATGTGCACAACCGGCGTCTGACGCCCGATCCCTGGCCTCATTGGAGAATGACATGGTATTAGAACCTTTTTACTAGCTAAATTTAACAGAAACCCGAGCAAACAAAGTCTCGGGTTTTTTTCTTGCTTTTTCCCCATAAATATATATAATTTAAAATACTATGATTACAACAAAAGAGTTAAGAAATAAATACTTAGACTTCTTTAAGTCAAAAAATCACACCATTATAGATGGTGCTTGTTTGATTCCAGAGAATGATCCATCTATTCTATTCACAACAGCTGGTATGCACCCACTAGTACCATATTTACTAGGTGAGAAGCATCCTGGTGGTGTCAGGCTCGCTAATTATCAGAAATGCATTAGAACAGGAGATATTGAAGAAGTAGGAGATAATAGTCATCTAACATTCTTTGAGATGCTTGGTAATTGGTCACTTGGTGAATATTTTAAGAAAGAAGCTATTGAAATGAGTTTTGAATTCTTAACAAAGGAACTTGGAATAGATAAGTCTAAATTAGCAGTAACTGTATTTGCTGGAGATGATGATGCACCTAAAGACGAGGAGTCCTATGAGGTTTGGAAGAGTTTAGGAATACCAGAAGAGAGAATAGCATTCCTTGGTAAAGAAGATAATTGGTGGAACCCAGCTGGTCCAACCGGACCATGTGGGCCAGATAGTGAAATGTTTTATTGGACTGGCAAGGAAGATGCTCCAAAGGTATATGACCCTAAAGACGATAAATGGCTAGAGATATGGAATGATGTATTCATGCAATATAATAAGACAGATAAAGGAACATATGAACCTCTTAAGCAAAAGAATGTAGATACTGGTATGGGACTAGAAAGAACTGTCGCAATACTTAATGGTTATGATAATGTTTATGAAGTAGACACAATTAAGCCTATTATAGAAGAGGTAACTTCTTTAGTTGACGATAAGGAGAATATTAAAGCGATTAGAATTATTACAGATCATATTAGAGCCGCTGTTATGATTATTGGAGATGATAGGGGAGCAAGTCCATCTAATGTAGATCAAGGTTATGTTGTTCGTAGACTTATTAGATCAGCAATTAGAAGAAGTAGAGAAGTCGGAGCTAGTGAAGATTGTATTTCTAAAGTAGCTAAAAAAGTTATTGAAGTAAATAAAGATATATATCCAGAGATAAATAATAATAGACAAAGAGTTTTATCTGAAATTAAAGTTGAGACTGAGAAGTTTTCTCAAGTTTTGGGTAAAGGCGAAGAAATGATTAAAGAATATATTAAAGATGGAAAGATAGATGCTAATGAAGCTTTTCAATTATATACAACTTATGGTTTTCCAATTGAAGAAATTCAAAGACTTGGTGTTGAAGTAGATATGGAAGGTTTTCAAAAACAAATTAAAGAGCATCAAGATTTATCTAGAAAAGGCGCTGAACAAAAATTTAAAGGGGGACTGGCAGATCATTCTGAGGAAACCACTAAATTACATACTGCGACCCATCTTCTGCATGCAGCACTACGCATGGTATTAGGTGAACATGTTGCTCAAAAAGGTTCTAATATTACGGCAGATAGAGCACGTTTTGACTTCTCACATCCAGAGAAATTAACAGATGAACAGAAAGAGGAAATTACAAACATTATTAACAATATTATTGATTCTAAATTACCTATATCTCATACAGAAATGTCTGTTGAAGAGGCTAAAAATTCTGGAGCTTTAGGGCTATTTAATCAGAAATATGGGGATAAAGTTAAGGTATATACAGTGGGATCTGGAGATAAGGTCTTTTCTATGGAGATTTGTGGTGGCCCACATGTGGAAAATACTGGAGATTTAGGGACTTTTCGCATTAAAAAGGAACAAGCATCATCTGCTGGTATTCGTCGTATTAAAGCAGTGCTTGAATAATTGACAATATCCTTAAAATAATATATTATATCTGAGCTTGACATTGACGAGAAATACCGTATAATTGCAAGCGTGTTGATTAATAACAAATTAGATAAGAATATCTATCCAATACTTCTAGAGGAAATCCGGTTAAAAACGTAAGATCTGAAGTGTGGTGTATTTTTTTTACCCCGAATGGAAAATAACGATTTTGGAACAAATAAAAAAGGGTTTATCGAGGCAGTAGGTACTGTCACAGATTTATTGCCTGCTACTAATTTTAAGGTTGAGCTTGAGAATGGCCATGAAATTATTGCATATTTGTCTGGTAAATTAAGGAAATTTAGAATTAAGATTTTACCTGGAGATAAAGTTAAAGTGGAAATGAGTCCATATGATTTAACAAAAGGTAGAATTACATATAGAAATTAAGAATATATAAATGAAAGTTAGAGCTTCTGTAAAGAAAATGTGTAAAGAATGTAAGATTACACGCCGTAAAGGTCGTGTTGTTTGTCTTTGCACAAACCCTAAGCATAAGCAAAGACAAGGTTAATATAATATTATGGCAAGAATAGCAAATGTAAATGTTCCAAATGAGAAAAGAGTAGTTATAGGACTAACATATATTTATGGTGTTGGTGAAGTAACAGCTACTAAGATTTTAACTGCGGTTAAAATTGATGAGAATATTAGAGTTAAAGACTTAACAGAAGAGCAATTACAGATTTTAAGAGACTATATTGGTAAAGCACATAAGGTAGAAGGAGATTTGAGAAGAGAAGTTTTACTTAATATTAAAAGATTAAAAGAAATTTCTTCATACCGTGGTTCAAGACATACACGTTCATTACCAGTTCGTGGTCAAAGGACAAAGACAAATTCAAGAACAGTAAGAGGTAATAGAAGAAGAACAGCTGGAAGTGGTAAAATTAAAGCCGCTTTGAAGACTTAATATATAATATATGTCACGTAAAAAAAGATTATTAGATAAACAGAGAAAAAAAGCAGTTTCTAAAAAAACTGTTGTTAATAAAGATAAGAGGCCTAAACGTAAGAAGGTTAAACGTATTGTTAAACGTGGACAAGCTCATGTACAGGCTACATATAATAATACAATCGTTAGTATTAGCGATTTAAATGGTAATGTTTTAGCACAGTCATCAGCTGGAAGTAATGGCTTTAAAGGACCAAAGAAGGCAACTCCATATGCAGCAACAATAATTGTTAAAGCACTGGCTGAACAAGTAAGTCAATTTGGTATACAAGAAGTTGATGTATATGTAAAAGGTGTAGGATCTGGAAGAGAGTCTGCAGTACGCGCATTGCATGCAAATGGAATCAATGTGATGAGTATTAAAGATGTTACTCCAATACCTCATAATGGATGTAGACCTAAGAAACCTAGAAGAGTTTAATTATAAATATATATGGGAAGATATACAGGACCAAAATGGAAACAATCAAGAAGAGAGGGCGTTGAACTTCGTGAAGAAGGGAAGCGTGCTTTAACGAAGAGAAATTATCCACCAGGAATACATGGACCAATGGCTATGCGTAAGCGTTTGACTTCATATGGTAAACAATTACGTGAGAAGCAAAAATGTAAGCGTATGTATGGTGTTAATGAGAAACAGTTCTTAAACTATTATAAAAAAGCTACCAATATGACTGGTAATGCTGCAGATAATCTAAGAATTCTACTTGAATCTAGATTAGATAATGCTGTATATAGACTAGGTTGGGGAACTTCAAGGCAGCAAGCCCGGCAGCTTGTTAATCATGGACATATTGAAGTAAATGGTAAGAAAGTAGATATTGCTTCATTTAGTGTTACTGCTGGAATGATACTTACAATAAAGAAATCATATCAAGAGAAGCCATATTGGAAAGATATGTTACCAAAGACAGCTAAGAAAGAAATGCCAGGTTGGATTGCTTATGATGCTTCAAAAGTGGAAGCAACTATTACTACTACGCCAGATATAGATATTACTGTATCTATGTATGATGCAACCTTAATAATTGAATTTTATTCAAAATAAAATCTTAACTACAAAATTATGCTATCAATCACACCTCCACAAAATATTACTTACAGCAAATTGGCAGATAACAAATCAGAAGTTGTTATTGGGCCTTGCTATCCTGGTTATGGTGTTACTATTGGTAATTCATTAAGAAGAGTATTACTCGCATCCCTAGATGGTGCTGCTATCGTTGGTTTTAAAATCAAGGGAGTAGATCATGAATTTTCAGCAATTGATAATGTAAAAGAAGATGTAGTAGATATAATTCTAAACTTAAAGAAAGTTAAACTAAAAATACATGAAATGCCAGAAGAGGGTGATGTAAAATTAACAGTTAAAGTAAGTGGTTTAAAGAAAGTAACCGCTGGTGATATTAAAAAAGATTCTAATGTAGAAATTATAAATTCAGATCAGCTAATCGCAACTTTAACTGATGCAAAAGCAGATTTTGAAATGGAAATCTTTGCAAGACAGGGTAGAGGATATGAAACTGTTGAACAAAGAGTTAAAGAAAAGTTAGAAATTGGTACAATAGCTATTGATTCACTATATTCACCAGTTGTAAATGTTGGTTTCACAATTGAAAGTACACGTGTTGGTGAGATGACTAATTATGAAAAGTTAATCATGCTTGTTGAAACAGATGGTAGCTTAAGTATTGAAGAGGCTGTAAATAGATCAACAGAATTACTCGTTGAGCAATTTTCAGAATTACTTGATACTAAAGAAGAGAAGAAAGCTCCAAAGAAAAAGAAACTTGAAGAAAAAGTAGAAGAGCTTCCTGAAGAAGAAGCAGCTGGTCCTGGAAGACCAAAGAAAGAAGATAAATAATTATGAGACATAATAAGACAACAGCTAAGCTAAGTAGAAATAAAGAAGCAAGAAAAGCATTGCTATCTAATTTAGCTATGCAGTTAATTATATATGAAGCTATAGTTACAACAGAAGCAAAAGCTAAAGAGTTACGTAAATATGTAGAACCAATGATTACAAAAGCAAGAAAAGGAACATTAGCTGATAGACGTATGCTAATTGGTACATTACCTGTTAAAAAAGCTGTATCTAAATTATTTGATATAATTGGACCAAAATATAAGACTAGAGATGGTGGTTATACAAGAATTATTAAACTAGAACCAAGATCTGGTGATGGTGCTAAGATGGCTAAGATAGAATTAGTATAATTATGAAATATAATAATAGACAACATCATAAAATAGATGCTACAGATAAAGTAGCCGGAAGACTAGCTTCAGAAATAGCTACAATGCTTATTGGTAAGAATAAAGAAGATTATGAGCCAAATGTAGATTCTGGAGATTATGTTGAAATTGAAAATGTTGCTGGTATAAAGTTTACTGGTAATAAATTAGAGACTAAAAAATATTTTAAACATACAGGATATATTGGTAATTTAAAGACTACTCATTTAAAAGATTGGCTTGCTAAAACTCCAGATAAGCTACTTAAGAGAATGGTTAGAAATATGTTACCAGATAATAGATTAAGAGCAGATAGATTAAAAAGATTAACTTTTAAGAAATAGACATGGCAGAGAAAGTATCAAAAGATCAACCTAAAGCAAAGCCTAAGGCTATGCCTAAAGCTACACCTAAAGTTACACCTAAGATTATTCCTGAAGTTGCAGCTAAAGTTATGCCTAAAGCAAAGAAGGCTATTGGTGTTAGTAAATATAAGGGAATGTATCAATCAGTTGGTAAAAGAAAATCAGCTGTTGCTCGTGTGCGTTTGTCTGACAAAGGAGATAAGACAGAGATTATAGTAAATGAAATGCCTATGAATGATTACTTTAATTCTCCAATTTGGCAAAAAACAATACTTGCTCCATTAGATATTTGTGGTCTATTAAATAAAGTATACATTTCAGTTAAGGTTAAGGGTGGTGGACCTATGGGACAAGCAGAAGCTATTCGTCATGGTATTACAAAGATTATGGTAGCTATCAATGAAGGTCATCGTAAACCATTAAAAGCATTAGGCTTTTTAACTAGAGATCCACGTGTTAAAGAAAGAAAGAAGCCTGGACTTAAGGGTGCACGTCGTGCTCCACAATGGTCTAAACGTTAATTATACGTTCATTTTATATATACAAAAACAAGTTCATTAGAACTTGTTTTTAGTTATTGACAGTATGTACAATGTATGGTTAGATGAGTTATTGCTATTTAACAAATAAAAAAGGAGGGATTATGAAAAACATGTATCAAAGTCTGTTAATAATCCTGAACATAGGCATATATACACTTATGTTTGTATCAGGAATTCATCTCAAGTTTTGGGAACTGTTTCAGACTGGCCATATCGGTACTATGATCCTGGTACTATTTCTGGCTTTCTGGGTAATACCAGCTCGTCTAATTGTCTACTTTGTAGGTAGGTGGGGAGTGGGTGTTTGTAATTCAACAGCATTTGTAATTGGAATTGGAGTCTTTGTAATCCTGCATATGTTTCCAAGTACTAGAGCTTTGTTCTATTATGAAGCAAATGTTATCTCAGCTGTCTGTATAATGGTAGTGACTGACGCCATAGTTGGTATTACATATTACCAAGAGAAAGATTGGACTAATAAAACAGTTGATGAGATTCGTTCTTAAAAGAAATGTTTTTAAAATTAAAACCGCCTCGTTAAGAAGCGGTTTTTTTAATCCTTATAGATTATTTTAGATTAGGAAGTAGAGCATTCATTTGTGTCCTGCAGCTCTTTATTCCTGTTAGATACAACAACTCTTGTAATTGCTCCCAGCCCGATTGCAATTGTACTTAAAATTGGACCACCAATTTGTATTGCAATTATTTCTTGAGTTCTGGTAAGTGGTGTTATAGGATCGAATAGTTCAACGTGAAATACCCTTAGAATCACCACTCCAAGCCAAATTCCTCCTACCCAGAGATACATAATTGGTATCCAGCCCAGAGTCCATGTTGCATAACCAACAACGAATCCCATTAATATGGATACTGGCCAGGATAAATATATACCTTCCTTGACCATTACAGTTACAAACACAGCAAAAGCAATGAATAGTATTTCTAGAACGCCACCTGAATCAAAGTTTTCTAATCTATCTTTCATGTTTCCTCCATATATTCGTTATTGTCAAAGAATATATATAAATTACGCCCTATAGGGTACTTTGTCAATAGAATGATTGACAGTATTTAATTTATATGTTAATCTGACATATACTTTGAAAACTAGGTGGAGGTTTTATGAGAAAATCAAAGATGATATCAGAAGAGAGATTCCTTCAAATATGCAAGGAAGAAGAAGTGTATGATGATTTGGCTAAAGACATGTGGGCATTGGTTATAACTAAATATGCAATGTCATTAGCTAAACAAACAGACCCAGAAAAATGGGTTAGGAGAATGGCCAAGAAGACAATGGCTCATTATCATAAGTAATAAATAAAGGCGAATAGTTAAACTGTTGGTCTTTTTTTATTTGACATAAAGTTTTCCACTTGATACAAAAGATATAGGTTTCATATGAATGGGGGTTTTATGAATGCGGTACAGGTTCTTTCAAAAAAAGATTTTGTTGAGGTGCATTTAGAGGCTGGATATAAATTATGTTCAGCAATCAGACTTTGGGAGCATTTTCCAGAAGATGTATTAAGTCATACGTCCAAAGCATGGATAATCCATGCATTAGAACAACAGACTATCAAAATTCGTCCGAGACAAATCTTTGGGGCTGGTAGATAAAACTACCAGCCTTTTCTTTTGACAATTATCTGTTTACAAGAGATAATACTTCTATGGATATACTAATATTAGATACAGAAACAACAGGTATTGAACCAACCGCTAGACTAGTGCAACTTGCATATAAGAACTTAACCACTGGTAAAGAAGTTAATGAGTTTTTTAAACCACCAATAGCTATAACTTTTGGTTCAATGGCTACTCATCATATTACTGAAGAGATGGTAGCAGATAAACCAGCCTTTGAAGGTAGTGCTACTAAAGAAGAATTAGCTAAAGAATTAAAAGACAATATTCTAGTGGCACATAATGTTCTTTTTGACATGAATATTTTAGTTAATGAAGGACTTAGTATTGGTAAATATATAGACACTTTAAGAGTAGCCAGGCATGTACTTGAAAGTGATCAATATAGTATGCAATATTTAAGATACTCATTAGATTTGAAAGTAGAGAATGTTATAGCTCATGATGCTTGGGGAGATATTACTGTTCTAATATCTTTATTCGATTATCTTAAAAAAGTAGTTGCTAAAGAGTTTTCTTTAACAAAGGATGAAGATATTTATCTTAGGATGATTGAACTTACTCAGAAGCCAGTCTTACTATCTAAGATAAACTTTGGTAAATATAAAGGATCTGAATTTGGTGAAATTGCTGTAAATGATAGGGGATACTTAGAATGGCTATATGGTTCTGAATCTACAAAGAATGAAGCAGAACAAAATGAAGATTTAATGCATACTCTTAAAGAATATTTGGATGTAAAATAATATTTGAAATAAAAAATCCCCATATCTTAGCGATCGGGGATTTTTGTTTTAATTCATTTGATGGTCAGAGTCTGGGAATGACTTCGTCTCTCAGCTCTGTACTGTCAAAGAAGGAATACTCATGCCAGGTCTTACCACTGTCTGTGGTTGTAAGAATCTGTCTTGGTCCAAAGACGATTGGTTCACCATAAATAGTGCGAGATGAATAAATTCCCTCTTTAAAAGAGGTAATGATTTCAACAGGTGCTAGATCAGCATTGTTTACATCTTCAATATATCCAATCTGTCCAGGATATGACCCTTTATCTTCTTTTGGACTCTCGGAGAAGATTAAGCTTATGCCCATTATAATAAACAGTGTAGCAAATGAGCATGCCCAGATAAGAAGTGCTTTAATTTTCATACCAGTTCTATCAGTTTCCTGATTCATTTTTATCCTCCTTAGGACTTTTTCAATTGTGCAGGTTTGAATACTTTGCCACTATCAGTATTAGTGATAGAGAATATCATGTTTGGTCGTTCCAATATATCTGAATCTGAACGATATTTTGGAAGATTCAAATGTTCATGATCAAATGTATCATGATTATGCCAGGTTTTCCCGGTATCAAGACTACAAATTGTTAACGTATTTTTACGAATAACAATGTGAGGTGAAGTCTTTTGACCAACTCTATTATAATCTGGAGCATGAGAGTAGAAAGTACTATCATCGCCAATATCGAGTCTGGTCATGGTATAGGACTTGTGATTCTCTTTCTCATTGCTGAAAAAGCTGGACTTAATACCCGAAAATATCATTGCAATAATGAATACAAGTATTGCAAAGATCACAATAGGGTACTTCGATGTAATCTTAATCTTTACGGTCATTTTTATCCCCCTTAAGGATTTATATTAAATTATCAAACATCTATTAATAGGGTAGTATAGCATATATTTAGTATATTGTCAAGGTAGGCTCTATTTTGTGATATAATCTTCTTATGAAATTTACTACTAAAATTAATCAATTATTTTCTGAAATTATTTTTATCCAAAAGTCATATAATAGAGAATCAATTAGAAGGGGTAAGGAAGATTATTTAAAATATAAAGACAAAGCATTAAAACTAGCCCAGGAGAGAATACAGTTTTATAATATAAAGTATAAGTTCAAATACAATAAAATTAGAATAAGAAATCAAAAAACAAGATGGGGGAGTTGCTCACAGAAAGGTAATTTGAATTTTAATTATAGAATTATCTTTTTATCAGAACAAATGAGAGATTATATTATTGTTCATGAACTTTGTCATCTTAAAGAATTTAATCATTCTAAGAGATTTTGGAAATTAGTCTCAAGTATATTACCTGATTATAAAAAGATTAGAAAAGATCTTAAAAATAATGAGATGAAATTATTTTAGTATTGAAGACGCACATACTACGGTACTTGCGTCTTTTTTATATTACCTAAAATATATAATAAACAAAAAACCCGTCTTTAAGACCGGGTTTTAATTTTTAATCAACTATTAAGTTAACTACTATGTAGTGTGAAAGATTGTAGGTTTTCTTTCTGCTATATAGAGTGATATGTATTTAAATGCAAATGTTAAGACATAAATATATATCGGCATCAGTATTTGAGTCATTTCAATGTATGTGTCAGTATCTTTCATTACTCCTACAAAAACTGTAAGTAATACACCTAATACAATTCCACCTAGCGTATAAAAGAAATAGGCTAATGATTTGAAGCGAATTGACATTACTGCGTGATTGATAGCAGTATAGGTGCAAACTACAATTGCAAGTATATTTGTCTCACTAGCAATATACAAGGTCATTAGTAAACCAAGGTTGAAAAATACAAGCATTCGTAGTGGTTCGAATGAATTTGTGTTTGTTTTTTCGTCAGTCATTATTATTCTCCTTGAAATTTGTTTATGCCTTGGTAAGTAATACTGCAGATAAAGCAGCTAGTGCAAATCCAACACCTTTAGCCAGGCTAATATCTCCAGACATTAGAACTTTATAAACAGAGGATACAGTAATTTGAGCTACCAAAGATAGTACAAATAATGTTCCAACTGTTTCTATTGTTGCCTTGGACAACATACTATTAAACAATAATAGTCCAATGGCGCCAGCAATACCTGCTAATACTGCCATGGTCCAATTAATATTTGTTAGGTTTGCCCAATTACTTACTGAGAAGGGGAAAACAATAACTAATACTACAATAGAAAATACTACCGCTGAAACACTAGCATTTAAATTGCTACGATTCATTAATAGTGGCCAGGCTCCAAAAAACATACCAGCTAGAATAGCTTTAATTTGTAATGAGTCCATTATTCCTCCTTTAAGGATATTTTTTTGTTTAGGTATTTATGAATAATATATATTAGCAGATAATGGGGGATTTGTCAAGATGTGTAGCATTGCAGCGAAAGGTTTACACTTGCCAGTTCATTGAGCTTCTGCATAGGTGTTAAACCATCCATACCAAGGCCTCTATGCCTCTTTTGGTAATTATAGTAATGCATGAATAGATTAAGCTTGTATTGCATACT
>JADHUR010000010.1 GCA_016784445.1 Patescibacteria group bacterium | reverse complement strand
TATGATAAATAGTACTATTTTAAGTATATTCATAAAAGCATTTTACCACGGTGATATATAGGCGGGCAAATAAGAAAAGGGCCACTACATTGCTGTAAATATACTAAATAAAAAAACCACCTTAATTAAAAGGTGGTTTTTTAGGAGTACAGATTATTTGCTCTTTCTTGTCCTCTTTTTCTCGACTTCTTTTACCCTAATACTTGTAACTTTTTTACTGATAAGCTTCTCAGATTTATTCAATGCTTTTTTCAAGCTATCATGTATTTTCTTTTCCTGAGCACTTAAGCCAGGTTTCTTATCAAGAGTTGCAACCTGTTTTTCTGTTTCCTCCTTTAAGAATTTAAATGCTTTGTGTAATTCTTTTTCGGCTTCAGTAATTCCATCTTCAATTTCCTTTTTCCTTCTTCTCATCCATAGTAAGAACCAGAATATTACGAAGATAATAGATAGTACCAAAATTACAAGAGTCATAATAGTTGTTAAATAATCAATAGCTATTTGTCCTATTTTCAAGAAAGGTGGTGAGCTAACAACAATAGTAATTTTTTCTGATAGCAGACTTGTTGCTCCAGAGGAATCTACGGCTTTAGCCCAAGCCTGATATACTCCTTTTTCTACAGGTTCAACATCTACATAAACCCAGTTGCCTTTTTTGTCACTTCTAGTCTCTCCTATCTTTATTTCATTATCATTTTGTTGAACATAAACTTCTACAATCGCTTCTGGTATAGCAATACCTTTTATTGCAAGAATACTCTTTGGTAGCAATTCATTAGGATATTCAGTTATAATCGGTGTATCAATTGGTAATATCTCAATTTCTGCTACCGCTACTGTACTATTTCCAGCTCTATCTACTGCTTTAACTATTACGGTATGCTTTCCTAAGTTCTGAACCGGCATCACATATTCGGTTTCATTTGTTTGGATTGGAGATTCCTGATCAATTCTCACTTCATAATAATCTATTCCGCCATTCTCATCGGTTGTTTCATAAAGTAGGGTTGGCTGAGGATTAGAGGTTTCATTACCTTCTTTAACAGTTACTTCAAAAGGTAATGGATATTTAATCTCATTAAAGGTCAATTGAAGCCAAAGAAAGGACAAATATCATATCAAGATGACACAACAATAGCTACAGCTGAGCAAATAGTTAGACCGGAAGATTTTGACCTCTCTTTAGATGAATATTTTGCTAAAGCTTTTACAGATATTATTCCTGGTTTAAAGTCTCAAATTTCAAAAGTACTTGATGCTGTAAATTTAGATATACCGATGGATAGAAAAATAGGTGATTTATCTGGAGGGCAACAGGCTAGAATATTACTTGCCTTTGCACTTATACAAAAGCCTGACATATTACTTCTTGATGAGCCTACAAATAATTTAGACAAAGATGGAATAGATCATCTTATTTCTTTTTTAATAACTTATGATAAAACAGTTATTGTAATATCTCATGATGCAGATTTTCTTAACCTATTTACAGAAGGTGTTATATATTTAGATTCTTTTACAAAAAAGATTGAATATTATGTTGGTAACTATTATGTAGTTGTAGATGAAATTGCTCAAAGAATTGAAAGAGAGTTAAAAAAGAATGCTCAGATGGAAAAAACAATTCAAGATAGAAAAGATAAAGTTAACTTTTTTTCACATAAAGGTGGAAAGATGAGAAAGCTTGCTAAAAAGCTTAAAGAAGAAACAATTGAACTTGAAGATAATAAAGTGGACGTAAGAAGAGAGGATAGGACTATTAGAGACTTTAATATTGGTAAACAAGATATTACAGGACCACTTATTACTATTAAAGCTTTAAATGTAATATATAGTCATCAGCCAATACGTAAAGAAGTAGATATTGTTTTAAGACAGAAAAGTAGATTATTAATATCTGGTCCAAATGGAATTGGAAAGAGTACATTACTTAGAAAGATAATAGATAATAATAATGAAGATATTATAATAGATCCTAAAGCTATTATTGGTTATTATAGTCAAAACTTTTCAAACCTTAATTTTGAAGAGACTGTAATTCAATCATTAGAAAGTGCAAGAGGAGAAGGTTTTAGTTCTCAAGACATGAGATCTGTTGCTGCTGGTTTTCTTATTACAGGAGATTTAATGGGACATAAGGTTGGAGATTTATCTGAAGGGCAAAAAGGACTACTTGCATTTGCTAGACTTGTTCTTATGAGTCCTGATATTTTAATAATGGATGAACCAACAAATCATATAAATTTTAGACATATACCAATAATTGCTAAAGCATTAGATAATTATGAAGGTGCAATCATATTAATAAGTCATATGCAAGAATTTGTAGATGATATAGATATTAAGGATAGACTTGATTTAGGTAAATTGTAAGTTATTTTATTTTATATCGAATAAACATCTATGAAAGTAGATGTTTTTTATTTTTGCTCTCCCTATTGCCATTTATTCAATAAAAGCATATACTACGGCCAGTTAAAAGTAATTATTAAACTATAAAAATATGGGTTATTCTAGAGGAAATGACAGAGGCGGTGGTAGAGACCGTGGAAGAGGTGGATTTGGTGGTAATAGAGGCGGTGGCAGAGACCGTGAAAGACCAGAAATGCACAAAGCTACATGTAGTGATTGTGGGGATAATTGTGAAGTTCCTTTCAAGCCTACAAATGATAAGCCAATCTATTGTAGTGATTGTTTTAGGGGTCATGACAATGATTCTGGTGGTGGAAGAGATCGTGGTAGAGGGGGAGATAGAGGTGGAGACAGAGGTGGATTTGGACGTTCAGATAGAGAAATGCATAAAGCAGTTTGTGATGAATGTGGTAAAAACTGTGAAGTTCCATTTAGACCAACTAATGATAAGCCAATCTATTGTAGTGAATGTTTTGGTAATAAAGAACAAGGTGGTAGAGATCGTGGAGGTAGAGGCGGCTCTAATGCACCAGATAATAGTAAACAATTAAAGGAAATAGTAGAAAAGTTAGATAAGATATTAAATGTAATTGCTCCAACAATTCAACATAAGATTTCTTTAGATGATAAAAAGAAGAAAACTTCAAAGACTAAATCTATTAGCAATCCAAAGCGTGAGAACAGAAAGACTGTAAGTAAACCTAAGAAGGTAAGTAAGAAAAAGGTTGAGAAAGAAAAAGCTAAGAAGGTTGCTAAGAAAGCTGTAAAGAAAAAACCAGCAG
The DNA here is from genome assembly GCA_016784445.1 of Patescibacteria group bacterium. GTDB lineage: Bacteria > Patescibacteriota > Patescibacteriia > UBA1558 > UBA1558 > BS150m-G51. Next base: position 13,275 of record JADHUR010000010.1, on the reverse strand, counting down.
CTAAAAAGAAAACAGCTCCAAAGAAGAAATAATACAAGAGAGTACTATATAGAAAACCATCTCATTTGAGGTGGTTTTTTATTGTATATATATTTTATTTACTTCTACTATTTCTCACTCTATCACTTTCATTTAGTATCTGTTTTCTTAAACGAATATGATTAGGGGTTATTTCAAGATATTCATCTTTACTCATAACACTCATACCTTTTTCAAGCGTAAGCTCCATTGGAGGAGTTAAATTAATAGCTTCATCAGCACCTGATGAACGCATATTAGATAATTGTTTCCCTTTAATTGGATTAACAGTCATATCATCACCTTTAGCCGTATTACCAATAACCATGCCTTCATATACTTCAGTATTTGCTCCAATATATAATACGCCTCTATTTTGTAAATTATATAGTGAAAAGCCAAGTGCTTTACCAGCTACCATTGAAATCATGGAGCCAACACCAGTTTTCTTTATTTCACCAACATATGGTCTAAAACCAAGTACTCTAGTATATAATATTCCTTCACCTCTAGTATCTACTACAAATTCATTTCTATAACCAAGTAATCCTCTGGTTGGCATTTCAAAGGTTATCTTTACCCCACCATGTTCAGGTATCATTTCAAGCATATTACCGAATCTTTTAGATAGTTTCTTAATAACTATACCTGACATTTCCTCAGGAACATTTATAATAACTTCTTCAAAAGGTTCTGATTTAATACCATCTACTTCTTTAATAATTACATGAGGTTGAGATATTTGCATCTCATAATTCTCACGTCTCATATTTTCAAGTAATATAGCAATATGCATTTCACCTCTACCATATACTTTATAATGGTCTATTGCAGAAAAGTCTATTTTAAGTCCTACATTTACTTCTAATTCCTTTTCAAGCCTTTCTTTTATTTGTCTATTTGTAACAAATTGTCCGTCTTTTCCAGCGAATGGTGAATTATTTACAAGTAAGTTTAATGAAATGGTTGGTTCGTCAATATTAATAGCTGGTAATACTTCTTGATCAGATGTAGTACAAATTGTTTCACCAATGAATATGTCAGGAAGTCCAGCAATTAGAACAATGTCTCCTGCTTTTGCTTCCTTTACCTCTTTTCTAGCTAGGCCTTCAAAGGTAAATAATTTAGTAAGCTTACCAGACCTTTCTGTTCCATCTACATTTTTAATTAAAACTTTAGCATTATCTTGTATAGCACCTTCATATATTCTACCGATTGCAAGACGTCCTAAGAAATTATCATAAGCTAAATTAAAAGGTTGTATTTTAAGTGGTTTATTCTCTGCATCTTCAGTGGATGCAATTCTAACCTTTTCAAGTATTAAATCTAAAAGGGGAGTTAAGTCTTTAGAATTATCATCTAAATTCATTTTAGCAATACCTTCTCTAGCTATTGCATAAATAGTTGTGAAATCTAATTGCTCATCAGTAGCTCCCAAATCTAAGAATAATTCATAGACTAGTTCTTGAACTATATCTGGTCTAGCTGCATCTTTATCTATTTTGTTAATTACAACAATAGGTCTAAGACCAAGTTCTAAAGATTTTTTTAAAACAAACTTAGTTTGAGGCATTGGACCTTCTTGTGCATCAACAATAAGTAATACTGAATCTATTGAACGAAGTACTCGTTCAACTTCAGATCCAAAATCTGCATGACCAGGAGTGTCTACTATATTTATTTTTGTATCCTTGTAATAGATTGAAGTATTCTTTGAATAGATTGTAATACCTCTTTCTTGTTCAAGGGTATCGCTATCCATACTGACACTTGATTCAGACATACCTGTTTGTTGCATAAGAGCATCTGTTAAGGCTGTCTTACCGTGGTCAACGTGAGCGATAATTGCAATGTTTCGTATTTCCATAAATTTAAAACCGCCTGTAAAAAGCGGTAATTAGCTTTCAATACATTAAAGTTGTACAACTATTTATACTACGTATTTAGGAGAAAGTCAAGAGTTTTGTTCATAATTTTTATATATTGCCATAAGCACTCTTGACAAACTATAAAAAATATATTATTCTATACCGTGCTTAAGAAATAGATAGACAAATACACATGACAGAATTTAAAGAAATGGGCTTAAAGCCAGATATTATGGCTAGCCTAAATGAATTGGAATTTGTAGAACCTTCAGCAGTTCAGGCAAAGTGTATTCCATTCATTCTAAAACATAAAAAAGACTTAATTGCTCTAGCACAAACTGGTACTGGTAAGACCGGTGCTTTTGGTATTCCAATACTTAATCAGATTAACTCTAGAGGAGATCTTCAAGCAATAATTCTATGTCCAACTAGAGAACTTTGCATACAAATATCTCAGGATATGAAAAAGTTTGCTAAGCATTCTAAGCATGTAGATATTACTCCAGTATATGGTGGTGAGCGAATAGATATACAGATCAAGGCATTAAGAAGGGGAACACATATTGTAGTAGGTACTCCTGGTAGAGTTCATGATCTTATTCGTAGAAATGTATTAAAGTTACAAACTATTGAATGGCTAGTACTTGATGAAGCAGATGAGATGCTAGATATGGGATTTAAGGATGATTTAGATGCAATATTAGAACAAACACCAAAGGGCAGACAGACATTACTATTTTCAGCAACTATTTCTAGAAGTGTTTACTCTATTGCAAAGAATTATATGAGTAAAGCTGAAGAGATCAGTATTGGTGAGAATAATATTGGCGCAGATAATGTTACACATGAATATTATGTTGTGGGAGCAAGAGATAGATTCGAAGCACTTAAAAGAATTCTAGATAATATACCAGGAATATATGGATTACTATTTTGTAGAACAAGGATTGAAACGCAAGATGTAGCTGAAAAGTTAAAGAGAGCTGGTTATGATACAGAAGCTCTGCATGGAGATATTTCACAGAATATTCGTTCAAAGATAATGGATGGGTTTAAAAAGAAAAAGTCAGGACTACTGGTTGCTACTGATGTAGCCGCTAGAGGTATAGATATTACTAATTTAACTCATGTAATTAATTATAATTTACCAGATCAGATGAATAGCTACACTCATAGAAGTGGCAGGACTGGTCGTGCTAGTAAAAGTGGTATTGCAATATCTATAGTAAGTCCTAGAGAAGTTGGAAGAATTAAAGGCCTTGAAAGATTACTTAATAAGAAAATTGAGTATAAAAAAGTACCAACAGTAGATGAGATACATATGAAGCAGATTAATAATTATCTAGAAGAGATTGAAGGAATAGATATTTCAGGTGATGTTGATGAGAAATATTTTGTAGAAGTTATTAAAAGATTAAATAAGATAAATAAGGATGACTTAATAAAATTATTCATAACTCATAAGTTTGCAGATTTAATTACCGAACATAAATCTGGAAGAGATATTAATGCAGATATAAGAAATACTACTTCAAGAGGAGATAATGGTAATATGGTAAGACTTATGATTTCACTAGGCAGAAGAGATGGTTTCAATATTAAAGAACTATTTGGCTTAATAAACTCAAATAAGAATTTAAAGGGTGTAGAAATAGGAAGAATTAGTCTTTTACATGATCATTCAATATTTTCTGTTGATAGTGATTATGCAGATAAGATATTAAAGTTTTTAGCTGGATCTAATTTTAAAGGTGCAAGTATAGATATTAAGGCAACTACTAGAAAGGATACATCTTCATATAGAGGAGGAGGAAGAGGTAGATCTGGTGGTGGTAGAGCTAGAAGTAAGAATAGAAAACAGGCGTCTGGTAGTAGAGGAAGAAGTAGGGGTAGATCTGGAAGAGGACGTTGGTAATAATAGTATATTTATTTAAAAGCACTCTTTATAGAGTGTTTTTTTGTTATAGTTATGTTAGAATTAACTTATGTTAAAAAGAAGTATATATTTAATATTTATAGTAGTCATTGTATTAGCGTGGAGTTATTTCATATATAGTTTTGGTGCTGAGAATCTTGTTGAAGTAATAGGGGTAACTAATGGTTATATGTTAGCATTTTTAATAACGCTATTTGGTGGAAGTTCTACCATTACTTCAATGGCCTATGTAACAACTATTTTAACATTAACACTAGGGGGACTTGATCCGATTAAGCTAGCACTTATTGGTGGTACTGGACTGTTTATTGGTGATACATTATATTATTATATTGGTGTGAGAGGACAATATGTTTTTTCAGAAAGTAAGTTTATTATTAAAATAGCAGGATATATTAATAAATTACCTGATTGGGCAGCATTTGTAATAATGTATTTATACTTTGCATCACCATCTCCTAATGATGTAATGGTCGTTTTACTAGGTCTTAGTAAGTTTTCATTTAGAAAAATCTTAATCCCATTGATATTAGGGGATATAACATTTATACTAGCTATTAGTTATTTTATGCAATTAAGTAGTAGATTATAGTTTTATGGAAATGTATTTAATCGTAGCTTTAGTAATATTGTTGATTATTAATATAATCTCCTATCTTGTGGTTATTTGGGATAAAGAGAGATCTAGGAGAGGTGGGGATAGAATTAGTGAAGGAGTATTATTCTTTTGGGCAGCCTTGTTTGGTGGGCTTGGTATTTACTTGGGAATGTTTACAGTTCGTCATAAAACAAAAAAATGGTATTTCTATTTTGGAATACCATTAATGGTTATACAGAATATATGCTTCCTGTTTTTGCTATATAGATTTATAGAACAAATTAATTATTAAAAAATAAATATATGCCTACAATAAATGTAGTAAATATTAAATGTGGTGGCTGTGCCGCTGGTATTAAGGATAAATTATCTAAGAATGGTCTTTCAAATATAGAAGTAAGTCCTGATGAACAGACAGTTAAGTTTGAGGGAGATGAGGTATTAGCTGAGAAATTATTGAATGATATGGGCTATCCTAAGGCCGGAACAAAAGAAGCTACTAATTTAATAAAAAAAGCAAAATCATACATTTCGTGTATGATTGGTAAGTCTAAAAAGTAAATTTTATTTAAGGAACTTATTAACTAAAGAATCTGCTTGCCATTGGAACTTAATCCAATTGATTCTTTTATCTCTCTTAAACCAAGTCATTTGACGCTTGGCATATTGTCTTGTATGAATTTTTATTAAATCTATGGCTTGATTTAAATTTACTTCTTTATTTAAGTGTTGGATTATCTCTTGATAGCCAATGGTATTTAAAGAGGGAAGTGTATTATCATATTTATCTATTAATTTTTGAGTCTCTTTCACAAGCCCTAGTTCGATCATCTGATTTGTTCTAAGTTCAATTCTTTTATTAAGTTCCGGTTGATCTAGAGCAATGCCAATTTGCAATATATTATATGGTGAATTATTTGTTTTTTGATTATTAGCAAATGACTTTTTATTTATAATTACATATTCAAGTGCCCGGATTAAACGTCTAGGGTTTTCTTTATCTATAGTATTTGTTGTAATTGGATCTAATTCATTTAAATATTCTAATAGTTCCTTTTTAGATTTAGACTCTAATCTCTTTCTTAAACCTAAATCTATCTTTCCTTTAGGTAAGTCATAGTTGTTTACTATAGCAGAGATATATAATCCGGTTCCACCAACTAGAAAAGGTACTTTCCCTTTTCTTTGTATAGATTTAATACGTCTATTAGCCTTTTTAATGAATTCATCTAATGTGAAGTTGTGATTAGGCTTTATACAGTCCACTAAATGGTGTTTAATGGCCTCAGTTTCGTCTTTTGTGGGCTTAGCGGTACCAATAGTCATTTCCTTGTATATTTGACGAGAATCGGCCGAAATAATCTCCCCATTATATTTTTGAGCAAGCTTAATAGCAAGGCCTGTTTTACCTGATGCAGTAGGTCCTAATATTATGATGAGTTTATTATTATTCATAGATTTTATACTATACGATTATATCATTTAATACTAGTTATTGACATTGTATAGTATTTATGTTAATTTAACATTCATTTCGAACATTATAAAAAGCATAATAGGAGGTTGCATGAAGATACTTTTATTGAAAGATGATATGGATTGTAGGGTTGTAATTTCAGAAATTCTGAGTGCCCAAGGTTATTCAGTTATTGCAGTAGGAACACCGGAAGAAGCTCTAAAGGCTATTGATGACACCATTGATATTGTACTGACAGATTTTGATTTAGGTACTGGTGTTATGACTGGTCCGGAAGTTGTTCAAAATATGATCAATAATGGTTATATATTTGGCAAGGTTCTGATGAGTGGAGATTTAAGGCAAGCCTCAAAGGAGCAAAGAGCTATATTTGATAGCAAGTTCCAGAAGAAAGGTTTTGAAGAACTTTTAATCGCAATTAAAAAGGCTACATTATAAGTAGCGCCCAAAAAGCCTCAGACTATCAATGTCTGGGGTTTTTTCTTGCCTTTTTTATATCAATGCTATAAGATGATATTTTACCGCTCATTAAAATAGAAGGAGTTCAAATTTGAATAGAGAATGGAGTAATAAAGCCTTTGCATGGCTCAGGGTTGTTTATGATAAAATGCTTCGTATGAGTTTTACAGATTGGTTGTGGATGATTGCTTTAATTAGCACAGTTCTGCCAATAATGGAGTATTGTATTGTAAGAGCTCAGACCGGTGAAGGTGGTATGATTTCAAGTTGGATATTACTTGCAATTATTTACAGCTTCATTGCGGTCTATTCGGAGGTATATTATGCAGATTATCTTGTTAAGACACATTGGTGGCAGGATATAATCATTGCTTGGTGGTATCGTATAACCAATACTAAGCCAAAATCAGGGAATGGTAATGGTATTTCGGATTTAATTAGGAGAATGGAGTATTTTGGACTTCTTTTAGCTCCGGCTACTTTCATTTTGGGCAAGCCAGCAGTTGTTATCTATGCAAATAATAAGAAATCATTACCATATGGATATTGGTTTTTAGTTGGCGGTTGGTTATTACGGCTAATTATAGAGTTTTACGGAATCAAGCTGATAATAACTTTATTCAATAATGTAGTTTAAAAAAGAAGCTTCTTAATCAGAAGCTTCTTTAATTTTACCAGATAAGCTAAATGGTTGTATGTCTGTTATTATTATGTCTATGAAATGGCCAGTTAAGTCATTTCTACTTAAGGCTTTAATAGCTTTTGCTGATCTAGTTTTTCCAATTATATATTTACCATCATATTCTTCTACTAGAATAGTTTGAATTGTATTTAGTAATACTTTATTATGTTTTAAACCAGATTTCTTTACTATTTTTGTTAAAGATTTTTCTCTTCTCTTCTTTTCATCTAAATTAATATTATCTTCAAGCTTAGCAGATACGGTTCCAATTCTAGGTGAGTATTTACTTATATATGCCATATCATATTGCATTTGTTTATACAGTCGTTTAGTTTTATAGAATTGCCATTTTGTTTCAGTTGGAAAGCCAACTATAGTATCTGTAGATATTGAAATATTTGGAATAGCTTTACGTACTTTTTTTATTAGGCTTTTATAATGTTTTATAGTATATTTTCTATTCATTTTCTGTAATACTTTATCGTCTCCAGCTTGAACGGGTAAATGTAAGTAGTCACAGATTTTATCTCCAGTTTTCATTATATCTATTAATTCATCCGACATATCTTTAGGGTGTGATGTCATGAATCTAAGCCAAAAGTTTCCTGGTATATCATTTACTTGTTTAAGTAATTCTGGGAATTTAATCTCACCATCTAAATCATTACCATAACTATTAACATTTTGACCAAGTAGTGTTATTTCTTTATATCCTTTATCTATATATGTTTTAATTTCAGCTAATATATCCTTACTCGCTCTAGATTTTTCTCTACCACGAGTATAGGGGACAGCACAGTAAGTACAGAAATTATTACAACCAGTCATAATTGGTATATATACTTGAAAGCTAGATTTTGGAATAGGATGAATATCAAAATAGTTCTTAATATTTTTAAAATCATCCTTTTTTGCTTTAAGAAGGGATGGCAGTTGAGATAATTCAGATATGTCAAAAGCTAAATCAAATTTCTCTTCCATCATTGGCTTATCATTCGGTAATAGGCATCCGGTTATAGCTATTATTAGTGGTCTTGTTTCTTTAATCTTATTCCAATTCTTAATTCTTCCATAAACTCTATCTATGGCAGATTGCTTAACAGAGCAAGCAATTACAATAATTAGATCTGCTTTTGTATCATCATTTGTTTGTGTATAGCCAAGATCATTTAAAACAGAAGCAATTCTTTCACCGTCTGAATAATTCATTTGGCAACCTAATATGAATAAATGATATTTTAGATTTTTCATAGTGGTAATACAATAGCAGAATATGTAGGTTTTTTCAATACAAAAACCCCCTATAGGTATAGGGGGTTTTCAATGTAAATATTTCTATTATTGAATATCTGCTGCTGGATATTTAGGCATTCTATTCTCCATATCTTCTCTATCGTCATCTATATCTTCTAGTAAATCCTTAGCATGTTCTCTTAATCTTTCTTGTTGTTGCTGCATAGCTTCTGTAGCATCTTCAAGATTATTTTTATATTCTTCTTGATGATCACTACGTATTTCCTCTCTATCTTCGTAGTTTTCTTTATAGCTGTCAAGCATATCTTTTTGAGCAGGTGGCAACATTTCATAATTATTCTCAATACGTTCCCTTATTTGACCATATTCTTCTTTTTGAGATTCAAATCTTTCCATTGTTCTTTGTTTTGCTCTTTCAAGTATAGCCATTTCTTCTTCGGATAGATTTTCTACACCTTTTTTCATGGCCTCTGCATTAAGCATATGTTCGTCTCTAAGGGCTTTGAAGTTTTCTGAAACATTATATGGCATAAAATTATCATCGGATAGCTCTTCTAAAGTATCGATAGATTTACCTTGAATTTTTCTAGCTTTCTCAAGATAATCCATATAATTTAACTCTTTAAGATCTGATGGTAGCTTGTCTGCTTCGGCCTTAAATTTATCTAGAACATTTTCTTGAGCTCTTATAATGCTTGCCTTTGCTTCAGCTGGCACCTTATCTTCAAGATTCTTTAAAATCTCTATATGTTTTAGTCTGTTAAAATCACTTACATTTTGACCATCAAATGCCTTTAGTAAATGATCTGCAATTTTATCTTTATCTTCAATAACTTTATCTATAACATCGCTATAATGTTCCATTGTTTTCTCACGAACTTGATTTAAATGTTGCCAAGCTTCTTCTGGCATCTTTTCTTCAAGTTTAGAAATCATATCCTGTTGTTTGATTTGTCTGTCAGATAGTTTATCTAGAAACTTTTCTGCAAGTTCTGGAGATTTAGCTTTAAATTCTTCAGATCTTTCTTTAATACTAGCCATCTTTTCTTGATACTTATCTAAAGCAGCTTCAACTTTCTCTTGTACTTTAGGATCATCTGAATTACTTGCCAATTGTCTAGCCTGTACAATTCTTTCAGATGCTTGCTTAAGATCTATTTCAGCTTTTTTAACTGGATTAAAAGTTACAGCTTTTTGTAGAGAATAACCCCAACTTTTTAGGAAGTGGAATCTGCCTGGCACTTCAACACCCAGTGACTCGGCTTCAGCTTCAATACTGATAGTTTCAGCAGTTGATACCTCCGCGGAAGTAGTTACTGGATCAGCAGTAGCAAAAGCTACAGGTACAAAAAAAGTAGCTATTAAAAGAGCTACTGTAAGTATTGACCCAAACCATAATGTTTTGTTTGATTTGATCATAATTTTATTTGTTAATTGTTTAACTATATTAAATTAGTTGTTTTTCACTGAATATGTTTATAATAGCACAAAATAGGAGAAAAATCAAGAGGTGAAGGGTTTACTGTAAACTTATTTCGGTGTATATTTATTAATGGTTTTCTACTAAATATATATACATATGACAAATACAATTCCCGAAGCTTTAAGTTATGATGATGTACTATTAAAGCCTAAATATTCTCCTATACGTTCTAGGAAAGATGTGTCTACTAAAACGAAATTAACAAAAAATATTGAACTGTCTATTCCTATTATAAGCTCTAATATGGATACAGTCACAGAGCATAGAATGGCGATTGCTATGGCTAGACTTGGTGGTGTTGGAATTATTCACAGGTTTTTGTCTACCAGGCAACAAGCTATTGAAGTGCAGAAAGTAAAAAGAGCTGAGAGTTTAATAATAGATAATCCATATACTGTTGGAGTTACAAATACTTTGGAAGAAATTAAAGAACTTAGAAATAAGCATAATGTATCTAGCTTTTTGGTAGTAGATAAGAGTAATAAATTACTGGGGATTGTAACAAGAAGAGATACTTTATTTGAAAATGGTAAGAACCCTACAGTTAGACAAATTATGACACCTGTAGAAAAGCTTGTAACAGCTCCCAGAGATATTTCTATAGAAAAAGCTGAAGAGTTATTACATAAGAATAGGGTGGAGAAATTACCACTGGTAAATAGTAATAATGAACTGGTTGGACTTATTACAACTTCAGATATTGAGAAGAGGAATAAATTCCCACTGGCTGTTAAAGATAAAAAAGGAAGGCTTGTTGTAGGAGCTGCTATTGGTGTTAAAGATGGAGTACTTGAAAGAGCAGAAGCACTTGTTGCTGCAGGTGTAGATTTTTTGGTAATAGATATAGCTCACGGTCACTCAATTGCAGAGCTTGATACAATTAAGATAATAAAGAAGAATTTTCCAGAGATAGATTTAATTGGTGGTAATGTTGCAACAGCAGAAGGAACTTTGGAATTAATAAAAGCTGGTGTTGATAGTGTTAAGGTTGGTGTTGGGCCAGGGTCTATTTGTGTAACAAGAATTATAGCGGGATCTGGTGTCCCTCAACTTACAGCAGTACTTGAATGTGCAGCAATTGCTAAAAAGCATAATATTCCAATCATCGCAGATGCTGGAATTAAAACATCTGGAGATATAGCAAAGGCTATAGCTGCTGGTGCTCATACAGTTATGCTTGGTAATTTATTATCTGGTACAGAGGAAACTCCTGGTAAAGTTTTACATAAGGACGGTAAGCAATATAAGATATATAGGGGAATGGCATCATTTGGAGCAGCCTCTGGAAGGGCTGAAAAAGAAAAAGGTGAATGGCAAGAAGATTCAACAGATGGAGTTGTACCGGAAGGAGTAGAATCTTTAATGGCATATAAAGGACCAGTTATGAATATTATTCAACAACTTGTTGGTGGTTTTAGATCGGGAATGACATATAGTGGAGCTAAGACTATTGATGAATTTCATAAGAATGCAGAATTTGTAAGAATAACAGCTGGTGGTCTTCGAGAGAGTAAGGATCATGATGTGATTAAGATATAGAAAAATATTACTTTTAATACAAAAGGTACTAAAAAAGCACCTTTTTTGTTTATATTATGATCTTATCTTGACAATATATAATAAATATGCTACTATAATTCATTCAATTAGCATATTAACAGTCAAAATAAATAAGACATATAAAGTCTTTAAAGGAGGAAAGATGAAGAAGTACATTGAAACAAGGCCTATGTTTTTTGTCTCAGTGATAAATATAATTGTTTATGCTACTGCCTTTATTTTAAGGGATATAGCAGCAGATGATTATATGCATGTTTTTGATAAAGCACGCTTTGCTGGTTCATTGGTAATTCTGTGCTCGGGTCTATTTGTAGGAATAGCAGCATTCTCAACGAAACGAGAATATGGAAAGTTAATCTATGCGGGGTATATAGCAATAGCGGTTGTTTTCGTTTTTAAAATGGTATATTGGCAGACTGATCCACTTTTTATAGGCACATTAATTATTATGTTGTGTGTATTCTCTATTTGGACTGCAATTGGGATGCGTGGTGATAATGGTGCTGTAAAAACCATACTTTCTTTAATTGGTGGAGCGATAGCAATGTATGTTGGTATGTACCTTGTAACATTCTATGTCCATTTCTAAGTCTAATTGATGTAATAAAAAATCCCTTGGAATAACCGAGGGATTTTTATATTTACTTTGTATCTTTGATTGTGAGCGCCGGATAAAGACTAAGGAATAATATTATGGCCAAAAAAATGAATATATATTGCACAGGATAATAATGTAAAATAATTACAGATAAACCAGTACCAATTAACCACGCCATTGGTCTTAAATCACGGAATAAATTTATTAAATCTAAATCTTCACCATTAACATGTTTAAAAAAGTATGTTTCTTGCATTGCTTCAAATATAGCCGCTCCAGTTCTACCAATAAATAGTAGTAGTGCCCAAAGAATAACACTATTTGAATTTAAAAAAAAGATCATACCAGTAGTAATAAACATTAAAATAATACCAGCTATTATTATTTCTTTTTCACCCAACCATTTGTCGGCTATTTTACCTGCTGGTAGGCCAAATAATACAAAAGGTAATAACATTACTGTAAATATTAAACTAATAGATCCCCATTCTAAACCAATATTTTGATTTAAATATATTGGTGTATATAGTACCATCAAACAATAGAAAAAATTCAATACAAAACTTAAAGAAAATATTTTTCTTAAATTCTTTTTATGATAAAGTGACTTAAGTAAATTTACCATCTTATGTACTTTATATTCTTTATGATCAGATAGTAAATCTCTCTTTAAATAAACAACAAATAGATTTAATATCATTATTAGTCCCGCAATAAAATATACTAATTGATAGCTTCCTAGGCTTATTATTAATCCCATTAATAATGGAGAAATTAACCAACCAATATTTATTATTGTTAAATGACGTCCACGTATAACTCCAGTATGAGCATCATCAGATATATTTTCTAAAGCTATATCTGAATTAATAAATAATAAATTTAAACTAATATATTGAATAGCGAATAGTATAAGAATTACAATCGGTTGTTTTGACACTCCTAAGATTAATAGAGCGACGATAGAGATAATTGTTACTAATAATTGACTGTGTAGATTAGTTAATTTATTAATAATGTGTGGATAAATTATTAACATTATTAATGTTAATGCCATTATTACTGTTAGGTATAAACTTAGCATTTGTAAAGTCATAAACCCCTCTAAAAACGAAGACTGTACATATGCCGGTAAAGCAGTACTTAATGCTAATAAGAAGGCTATGCCGTGAAGCAAATAGAATGTTTTATGATACTTTACCATTTACTTATCTTTTCTATTAGATATTTCATCTTTAACTCTATTGATAAATTCTACTTCTGTAATTTCAAGCAATTCATCTTTTCCACGCATACGAACATTTAATTTATCTGATCCAATTTCTTTATCTCCGATAACTAA
>JADHUR010000001.1 GCA_016784445.1 Patescibacteria group bacterium | reverse complement strand
TATGGTTAGATATGGTTTAATAAGGGAGTAAATAAATGGGAGAAAAACAAGCAATTAAAGGCAAATTAAGACTTATAACAGGTATTTTATGTGCCGTTGTTTTATTATATCCATTTAATCAATTTTATTGGAATTATGGTTGGGAAATAAACATTCCATATGCAGATTTATTAGTTATATTATTAGCTATTGTTAGCCTAGCTTATTTTACTAAAGATGCAGTAGGGAAGAAATCATTTACTATATCAAAGCAAATACTATTGAATCTAATTCCACTTTTATTTTTATTTATAACTGGGGCATTATCCTTATTTAATGTTTGGCCAGAGCAGCTAATGGTTAGCGTAAAGTATTGGTGGAGATTTGTAGGGTTTTATTATATTTTCTATTTTTTATTTATACAGTTTGTAGCAAGCAGTGAAAGAAGATTTTGGAAAATTAGTTGGTGCTTATACTCATTAGGTATTTTTTTATCTTTCATGGGTCTAGTATCCTTTATTTGGCCTGAGATTCCTCAAGCCTTTCACATGGCAACACCATTATCTTGGTTTAATTTATTTCCATATGGATCAAGCCATAATCTATTAGCTGAAAGTTTAGTTAGTATTATATTATTCAGCTGGTTGCTTGTTTATCGTTATCAGGAGAAAGAATATAGCAAGTTGTTATATTTGGGCCTAGCCTTTATGATCGGTACTGTATTACTGACATTTTCTAGAACAGGTTGGCTTGTATTATGGATTGAATTATTTATTTTAGCAGCTATATATTATAGATATCAGTTTGTATCTTTTATTAAAAAGTTCTGGTGGATAGGAATAGTTATACTTGCTTTACTGGCAATATATTTTATTACATTTGCACAAACTAATTTTGTTACAAGTTCTAATGATGCTAGACTTGCTATGATAGATAAGAGCTGGCTACTATTTTTGGAACATCCGTGGATAGGTAATGGAATTGGAACTTGGCAAGAAATTGTAAGTAAAGATATATATTATGTGTATGAATTTGGACAACCACTTGAACAGCACGGCGTTCTATGGAAATTAATAGCTGAACAGGGCGTTTTAGGTGTTGTAGTGTGGTTTAGCATGATGGCATATTTCCTCTATGTTCTAATTAAAAATTATTTGAGATTTAGTTTAACCAATCCGTGGCGTTGGGGTGCTTTAATAGCAATAATTGTTGTGGTTGGACAATTAATATTTCAATTATTAGATACAGGATACTATTCTGCAAAGATGTGGTTACCATTAGGACTTGCTTTTGCACTTATGTATATTTCACAGAATTATTTAAATGAACAAGAATGAAGATACTATTAATAAATAAGTTTCACTATATTCAGGGTGGTGCAGACCGTCATTATTTAGAATTAGCAGATATATTAAAAGAAAAAGGGCATGAAGTAATATTTATGTCTATGCATTATTCTAAAAATATTCCTTGTCAGCAGAATAAGTATTTCGTAGACTATTTAGATTTTTCTAAGGTTAAATTTAATAAGGATATGTTTAAGAAGGTAAGAACTATGTTTTGGTCAAAGCAGGCAGAAAGAAATCTTGAACAGCTTATTAAAAATGAGAGACCAGATATTGCTCATTTGCACAATATTTATCATCAATTATCTCCATCTGTTATCCATATATTAAAGAAGAACAATATTCCAGTTATTATGACAGCGCATGATTACTATTTGGTAAGCCCTTTGTATTCATTATTTGCTAAGAATAAAATATTTAATCCAAACAAATGGCATTACTGGAGAGTAATATTAAATAGAGCTATTAAAGATTCATTTGGCGCCTCTGTTTTATCTAGTACTGTAAATTATTGGCACAGGATTAAAGGTTATTATGCAAAGGTAGATTTATTCATATCTCCTAGTCATTTTTTAGCAAATCATATTAAAAGAGTTTATCCAGATGCTAGGGTTGAGATATTACCTAATTTTGTTCAAAAGGTAGATGCTGGAGATTCTTCTGTAGGAGACTATTATCTATATGCTGGTAGAATTATTAATGAGAAGGGAGTAGATTTAATTCTAGAAACGGCTAAAAGATTACCAAAGATTAAATTTGAAATTGCAGGCACTGGACCAGATGAGAATAGATTAAAAGAAGAATATGATTTACCAAATGTTAATTGGCTAGGTCAATTATCTAGTGAGGACTTACAACTTAGAATAGAGAGTGCAATTGCTTGTATTATTCCATCACGATGGTATGAGAATTGTCCACTGGCAATACTTGAAAGTTTTGTATTAGGAACACCAGTTATTGCTAGTCATATTGGTGGTATTCCTGAAATTGTACGGCATAAATATAATGGACTATTATTTAAAAATAATAGTGTAGATAGCTTAATAGAACAGGTAGAGATATTGAATAATGATAGCAATTTAAGAGATTTACTTGCTAGTAATGCAAGGATATCTGCCGACAAATATTCTACAGAAGATTATTATATAAAGCTAATGAAAATGTATGAAAGTATTAGGTAAATACATTTTAATAGTAGTAGTTCTTGTTTTGTGTTTACCACAAATTAGTTTTGGTATTAAAGAAGATTATCCTAAGCTTGCAAACTATTATCTTAAATGGAGAATAGAAGATTCAGTAGTGAATGATTTAGCTAAATGGGACATATTAGTTTTAGATATGCAGAATCAATATACTAGTGAATATGCACTACAAAGAATTAAGGAAATTAATCCAGACATTAAATTACTTGCATATATGACAGTTGAAGAAATTCAAACTCAACATAGTTCAACAGATATAAATAATCCGTGGAGAATAGTTTATGATAAAGTGAATAGAGATAATTTATGGTTATACAGTAGTTCTGGTTCTAAAGTATCCTTTTGGCAAGGTACAAACATGATTGATATTACAAGTAGTAATTGGCAGTTATTCTTACCAGAGTTTATAAATAATAGTATTTTAGTAAATAATTATTGGGATGGAATATTTTTAGATAATTGTTTTGATAGTGTTTCTTGGATAGATGGAACTTCAAGAGTAACAGATGGTAATTGGAAGAATTCGATGAATAATTTACTTCAGTCTATTAAAAATCAGATGCCCGAAGATAAATTGCTTGTTATAAATAGTAGTAGTAGTTATGCATCATATACAAATGGACGTTTATATGAAAATTGGCCAGAAGTATATACAGGTAATTGGCAAAGCAATATGTCAGATTATTTATCCATGACAGAGAAAGTTATAGAGCCAACTACAATTATTATTAATAGTAATACAAATAATACTAGTATTCATACAGATTATCAGAGTATGAGATTTGGTTTAACTTCAGCACTATTATCTGATGGATATTTTAGTTTTGACTATGGTGATGAAAATCATGCTCAAACATGGTGGTATGATGAATATGATCAATATTTAGGTAGGCCACTTAGTGGTGCATATAATTTATTGTTAGATAATAGTTATGGTGTTTGGCGTAGAGATTTTGAACAGGGAACAATATTAATAAATCCTTCACTTACAAATCATAGAATTAAACTAGGAGGGGAGTTTGAAAAAATTAGTGGTAAGCAAGATTCAAATATAAATAATGGAATTATTGTGACTTCTGTAAATATTCCACCACAAGATGGTTTGATTTTTTTAAGAAGATCTAAAAATATTATAGGAGCTGTATTTAGAAATGGAAGTTTTGCAAATATATATGATCCGAGCGGTAATAAGGTGAAGAATGGTTATTTTGTTTATGACAATAAAGCAGCTGGAGATAATAAGGTGGTAAGTATAGACATGGATTCAGATGGTAATTTAGATAAAGTAATAGCTGGTAATAATTGGATAGATATATATAATCAAGATGAATTTGTTAAAAGATTTTATCCATATACAGAAAAATATAATCAAGGTATAAATTTTGCAGTAGGAGATTTAAATGGTGATGGTTGGGTTGAAATTATAACTGGCACAGAAAGAGGTGGCGGGCCACAAATTCGTATCTTTAGTAGTGATGGTAGATTAATTAATCCTGGTTTCTTTGCTTATTCAGATAAGTTTAGGGGCGGTGTTTCTGTAGCTGTAACAGATATGAATAATAATGGTAGAATGGAAATAGTAGCAGGTGCTGGTTTTGGCGGCGGGCCTCATGTAAGGATATTTGATGCTGCTGGAACATTATTGAGTCCTGGTTTTATGGCTTTTGACCCAGCGTTTAGAGGTGGTGTAACAGTTGCTACTGCAGATTTAAATAATGATGGTAGGGCTGAGATAGTAACTACTCCCGGTCGTGGTGGAAAAGCAGAAATAAGAATATTTGATATGGATGGTCAATTACAAAATGAGTGGCTTATTGGTGAGGGCTCAAATACATTGGGTTTAGATTTATCTATATTAGATTTATCTGGTGACGGAGAATTGGATATTATATCAATGAATAGAAATATATTTTCATGGTAAAAAATATGAAAGATAATAATTTACAAGAAAATAGGAAGATTGAACAATCAGTTATGAAAAGATCTGGTCAGCTTATTGGTATTCATGCACACAGAATTGTAATAAAACCTGCACAGATGAGATATGCTCGTTTATATCATCAAAGATCGATGTCACTTGTTTCCGATTTATTAATCATAATTGGTATTATGATGCTATTTGTAGCTTTAATATTTTTTTGGAATCACCCTATTACTAGTAATAGATATATAGATTTAGAAATGAGTATTAATAGTGAACAGGTTTCAGGGCAAGATGTAAGTTATGTAATTTATTGGGAGAATGATAATAGGAATACCATTGAAGATGCATATATGAGTTTAGTACCACCGAGAGGTTTTGATTTTAAAGAAGTAATTACAAATGGTTTTGAGTATAGTGAGAAAGATAATATCATTACCTTGGGTAATTTATTACCAGGCTCTAATGGTGAGTTTACAATTAATGGTTTGATGTGGGCAGATACAAAATTAGGTGCTGATTGGGAAATAAGAATGTATTATAAAAACCTTGGACTAAGACATAATAAGACTATATCGAGAAATATTGAGTATATAGGCTCATTATTATCAAGTAATATATCTGTTCCAGAAAAGGTATATTTAAATAATAGACTTCCAATAAAATTAACCGTAACAAATAATTCAAGTGATAATTTATCTGATGTTAAACTTGCTGTGCAATTTCCTGTAGATTTTGAGTATTTACAATATACATATAATTTTAAAGATCATGAATGGAATATTGGTTCTTTAAATGCAAATGAGACTAAAGAGTTGGAACTTATTGGTAGATTAACATATTTAGCAGCCGCACAAGCTAAATTTGGAATTGCTACTAATATCATTATTAATGATGAATCTTTACGTCAAGATTGGAGAATAGCTGAAGCAGACTATATACTTCCCAAAGTAGATTTAGATTTATCTATCACTGCACAGGATCAATATATATTAGGAAATGAATATCAAGCTCAGATATATTATTATAATTATGAAGAAGTAGATTTGAATGATGTTCAAGTTAAATTCTATAGCAGTGGCGTGGGTTTAGAAACTGAATTTACTCCATCTCAATACTATTCAAAGACAGTTGAGGTTCAAGCAGAGGATTTCTTTAATCCAAAATTCATTATCAAAAGAATTAGTGGTGATACTGGAACAGAAATGTCTATTTGGGCAGAATTATCTTGGCTCGATAATAAAGGAGACGGAACAAATAGAATATATGTGTTTAGTGAGAAAAAACAGTTAACAGTTACACCTCATTTAGATATTAGTGCAAGACTTTATTACTTTACACCAAGTGGTGATCAAATTGGTTATGGTCCATTACCACCAGAGGTGGGTGAGTCAACAAGTTATTGGGTAAGCATTCGTTTATGGCCAAGTTTTGGTGGGGTTGAAAATTTAATTTTGAAAGCACAGCTTGGGAACAATGTTAAATTAATAGATTATAATTCTTCATTAGGAAATGTGATTAATGGAGATGGTATATCATGGGAAGTAGATGAGTATGATACAAGTTGGTATTATCAACCACAGCCTAGATTAAATTTACAATTTGAAATTATACCAGATAATAGTCAAGTTGGTAAAACGGTATCACTATTACGTAATATTACAGCTAATGCCAAATCACTAGTAAATGATAATATTATTTATCAGGAGATTATTGAATTAGATAACAATATGTTATTGGATAATTTTTGGTCCAATGATGGAAGGGTTATTAATGATTGAAGAGTTGTTCAATAGCAATACCTTGACAGATGTATAATTAATTGTTAAAGTTTGATATCGATAAAAAAATATGAAAATAGCATTTATTGGACAAAAAGGAATACCTACTAAATTCGGCGGTGTTGAAAGATATGTCGAAGGAGTAAGTCAGAACTTGGTTAAATTAGACCATGAGGTTTTTGTTTATACAAGGCCATATTATACTAGTAAAACAAGAAAAACTTGGCATGGTGTAAATTTAGTCAGCCTTCCCTCATTACATACAAAGCATTTAGATGCAATTTCTCATGTATTTATTGCCACTATTCATGCTTTATGGCAGGATTATGATGTTATACATTATCAAGGGGTGGGACCATCATTATTGTCTTTTATTCCAAGAATATTTAAACCAAATACAGAAGTAGTTGTTACATTTCATTCATTAGATAGAAATCATGCAAAGTGGTCATGGTTTGCGAGAACTATATTAACAATAGGTGAGTGGACTGCTTGCAAATTTCCTCACAGAACAGTTACAGTATCTAAGGGTTTACAGAAATACAGTTTAGTTAGATATAAGACACCAACAACATATATTCCTAATGGTGTATATACAGGAGATATTAAATCTGGAGATAGATTACTCAAAGATTTGGGTGTAAAAGTTAATAAATATTATATTGTGGTTTCACGTTTTATTAAACATAAAAAAGTAGAGGATATTATTACAGCTTTTAAGGAATTAAATAATCCTGATATGAAGTTAGTGATTGTAGGGGATTCAAGTTTTACAACCAGTTATGCTGCTAAACTCCAAAATATGGCAGATAATAATATTATATTTACAGGATGGTTATCTGGAGATAGACTTTTTAATTTGATATCTAAGGCTGCAGCATTTCTTTCTGCATCAGAGGATGAAGGTATGCCTATTTCCGTTCTTGAAGCATTAAGTTTAGGAACTCCTGTTATTCTAAGTGATATTTTAGGACATCAAGATGCAGTAGAAGGCTGTTATTGGTATGATTTTCCAGTTAATGATATTGCTAAATTGAAGAAACAAATGAGATATGTTATACGTTATCAGGATAAGGTAAGAAGTGAAGGAAAAGTGAATCAAAAACTTATTAGAGAGAATTATGATTGGGAGCAAATTGCTAAATCATTAGCAGATGTTTATGCTCAAGAATTTCATTTACCAAAGGTTTGGAAAACAACATTATTTTAAGGTATATATTAAACACCTTGCCAGGTGTTTTTTTAATTGGTAGAATTTATATATAATTATTAACAATAATATATGAAACCAGCTGTAGATAAGGATAAATGTACCGGTTGTGGTACATGTATGGCATTGTGTCCAAAAGTATTTGAATTTGATGATGATGGAAAATCTAGAGTAATAGATGAGTCTGGATGTGCAAAAGGATGTGATTGTCAGCAGGCGGTTGATAGCTGCCCAACTCAAGCAATTAGTTTAAAGTAATAAAAAATACCCGCTTACTAAGCGGGTATTTTTATTTTTAATTATATTGTAATTATATAAAGAAGTATTATTAATATTCCTTGACCAATAAGTCCTATATTAAGATGTAGTATTTTTTTACTAGGATTGTGAAAGAAGTTATGAAGTTTAACAAATGGTTTTAATATTTTTATAGATTTAATATCATAAATGCCCCAAATTATATCTGGTAATATTGATCCGAGTACTGCCGCAAATATAATTACAGGACTTAAAGGAACTTTTGTCATAATAAAGAAAACATAGACTGCTGTAATAGCGAGATCTAATAAGACAATAGATATAATTTTTTTATATCTTTTTACTGCAGATATATCTTTATTAAAGATAGATTCATCACCGTGTGGAATTATATCTAAAATATAATGTGCAATGAATGCAAATATAAAAGCGAATAGTGGATTTACTGTTTTTGTTGCAAGCACTATTCCAACAGCACTGTGAGTAGTTAAATACATAAATGTATTATAGTTTATTTAACAAAAAAAGCCCAGAATAAGTCTGAGCTGTTTTTGGTAGCGGGGGTTGGACTCGAACCAACGACCTTCGGGTTATGGGCCCGACGAGCTGCCAACTGCTCTACCCCGCGATGTAATTGTGTATATATATTATCTTGCAGGATAATAATTGTCAAATTTTCATAATTTTTGGTAGCGGGGGTGGGATTTGAACCCACGACCTCAGCGTTATGAGTGCTGCGCTCTAACCACCTGAGCTACCCCGCCATGGTGGGCGAAGAGGGAATCGAACCCTCACAGGCTTGCGCCTATAGGTTTTTGAGACCTACGTGTCTACCAGTTCCACCACTCGCCCTGGTGGACATCTATAAAAGCGTTATTATTTTACGGTATTTATGTTAATAAGTCAACCCATATGCAGTTTATATCATTGAAATAAAGCAATTTTTTAGGTATAATTAAGTCAATTATGACAAGAACAATATCCGTTGTAAATCAAAAAGGTGGAGTCGGCAAAACAACTACTGCAATTAATTTGTCGGCTTTTTTAGCTAAACTCGGATATAAGGTTTTGCTAGTGGATATTGATCCACAAGGTAATGCATCTTCTGGCTTTGGCTTGCGGGTAACAGATCTTGAGGAGAGTATTTATGATGTTCTGGTTGACGAGCCTAAACAGTTAGATAGCATTATTAAAAAGACAAAGATTAGTAAATTACACTTAGCTCCAGCAAATACAAATTTAGCTGGTGCTAATATAGAACTTGTTTCAATGCCAAGACGAGAATTTAAGCTTTGGGATAATATTAGCACAATTTCACATAAGTATGACTTTGTAATAATAGACAATCCGCCATCACTAGGTATTTTAGCAATTAATGGTTTAGTTGCAGCAGATGAAGTGCTAATACCTGTACAAACTGAATATTATGCTTTAGAGGGATTGAGTCAATTGCTTCATACTATTGAGCTTGTAAGGCAGAATTTAAAGCCGGAGTTAAAAATATTAGGTGCAGTTATGACAATGTATGATGGTAGGTCTAAATTATCTGAGTCTGTTTTTTATGAATTATATAAATATTTTCCAAATAAAATATTTAGATCTATTATTCCTAGAAATGTAAGACTAGCAGAAGCTCCATCTCATGGTAAATCTATTTATGAGTATGATAATAGATCGAAAGGTGCAAAAGCTTATGAGAAGCTTGCAAAAGAAATAGCCGAGGCAAAACGCTTTTAATCTGATATAATATATATATGGTAAATAGAAGTTTGGGTAGAGGATTGGGGTCATTGATTCCACAGACACCAATATCTCAACCAGAAGAAGAAATAAATTTAATACAAGATGATATTAAACCAACAAATGAAGAGGGTACTCTTCAGCGTGTTTTAACAACTAGAATAACTCCTAATCCTTATCAGCCTAGATTAGATTTTAAACATGAAGAATTAGAACAATTAGCTGAATCTATTAAGAAGTATGGTATTTTAGCTCCATTACTTGTTTCGAAGAAGGGTGAAGACTATCAATTGATTGCCGGTGAGCGTAGATGGCAAGCAGCTACTTTAATAGGACTTGAGAAAGTACCAGTCATAGTGAGAGCAACAACAGATTTAGAAAAATTAGAACTTGCTTTACTTGAAAATTTACAAAGAGAGAATTTAAATGCCATTGAAGAAGCACTTGCATATAAGAGATTTATAGATGAGTTTAATATGACTCAAGAGCAAGTAGCAGATAGAGTAGATAAGAATAGATCATCTATTGCTAATTCCATTAGATTATTAAATTTACCAAAGGAAATACAAGAAGCAATAAGACTTGGAACCATTAGCAAGGGACAGGCAAAGATAATCTTAAGTGTAGAAGATCCTAAATATCAGATGAAGTTATTTAAAAAGATTATAAGAGAGGGTATGACTGTTAGAGAGACTCGTAGAGCTACAGCCAGGTATAAAAAAACAGCTCCGATTGGAGCCTCAAATATAGAATTATCTGCTGATGAGGAAAGATTAAGAAATTATTTAGATACTAGAATTAAAATAGAAACAGATGAGAATGGTGGCAGATTGGTTATTGAGTATTATTCTATTGAAGAATTAAAGAGAATTATAGGTAAAATTGTAGAGTAGACTATTCTTTAGAAAAAGGATTCTTGAGATTGAGGTTTTTAAAACCTCTTTTCTTTTTTAGGGCAGCTTTTATTTTGTCTCTGGCCTGATCTGTTTTAACAAAGTCTAGCCAATCAGGATTTGGCCATTGTCTAGATTTATTAGTAATAATTTCTACTACATCACCATTTTTAAGCTTACTGTCTAGGTTAGCTATAGCCCTATTAATTCTAGCTTCTATACATCTATTACCTAGGTCTGTATGAATGGTGTATGCAAAATCTATAGGAGTAGCATTTTCTGGTAAATCAATAACATCACCTTCGGGAGTAAAAACAAATATTCTATTCTTAAAAAAGTCTAGTTTAACTTTTTGTAAATTATCTAAGTATTTTTCACTATCTCCAATATCTGCTTGCCACTCTATTAAGTTATTAATCCATTCTTTGTAATTAACAGGAATTGTCCCAGCTTTATTAGCAGAGTAATGCCAATGTGCTGCAATTCCAAATTCTGCAATATCATGCATTTCTTGTGTACGTATTTGTATTTCAATAATTTCTCCCTTACCGGTAAATAGAGTAGTGTGAAGTGATTGATAACCATTTGGTTTTGGTTGAGCTATATAATCTTTAATTCTACCTTTTAGAGGTGTCCATAATGTATGAATGATTCCAAGGACCGCATAACAATCTTTTTCTGTTTTAACAATTACTCGCATAGCAACTAAATCATAAATACGATCGAGATTCTTGTCATGTGACATTAGCTTCTCATAAATACTATAAATACTTTTTACACGACTTGATATACCATTAGTTTCAATATTACTTTTTTTAAGCTCTTTAGATAGAGTACGTTTAGCTTTTTCAATAATCTTTTCTTTATGTTTCAAACTATCTTTTGTTATAGATTTGGTCCAAGCACTTTCTTTAGGATAAATATATGGAAAAGATAAATCTTCAAGCATAGATTTTAATTCTCCCATTCCTAATCTATCTGCAATTGGTGCATATATTTCCATTGACTCTTTAGCAATACGTAATGCTTTTTGTGGGGGTTGGTATTTTAATGTTTGTAAATTATGTATTCTATCTGCAAATTTAATTACAACTGTACGAATATCTTTTGCCATAGCAATAAACATTTTACGTAAATTCTCAGCATAACGTTCAATACCACGATATTTAACCTTACTAAGCTTTGTAATTCCTTCAACTATTTGAGCAATTTCTTTACCAAAGTTTTTCCTAATTTCAGATAGTGTCACATTAGTATCTTCTGGTACATCATGTAATAAACTAGCAGCTATAGTAATAGGGTCAAGGTGCATATCTGCAAGTACTTTTGCAGTAGAAATACAATGAACAATATAGTCATCACCAGAGAGTCTTTTTTGACCGCGATGTGCTAGTGAAGCAAAAGAATAAGCATTACGAATCAATTTTTCGTGCTCTAGGCTCATTTCAGGGTTCTGTTTTTTGGTAACCGCAATGATTTCTTCAATTTTAGCTTTATGTGTATCCATTTTACTTTTATTAAATTTGTATTATAATATTACTGTATATTAATATTAAATTCAAGCTATGTATAAAAACAAACAAAAAGGGTTCACCCTTATAGAATTATTAGTTGTTATAGCCATTATTGGGCTACTTTCAACACTCGCTGTGGTATCACTTAATACTGCAAGAGAAAAAGCAAGAGATGCTAGACGTCAGGGAGATATTAAGATTTTAAATAATGCAGTACAACTTTATATTCAGGAAAATGATCGCGCTCCACTGACAGCTGGTGGAAGCACCGTTCCTTTAGTTTGTGATAGTACAGAGGACTGTTGGATAACCGCCGGCGGTGATTTTGCATCTGCTATGAGTACATATACAGCCCCTCTTGTAACAGATCCACAAAATACAGTTGATAATGTTTATGTTTATGTTTCACCGGAAGCCTTAACGGCAACATGCCCTACTTGTAGTAGTGAAAGCTATCAATTATATACAAAGGCTTTAGAGGCAGATGATAGTACGTGGGGATTTAATATTAGTGAGAATGAAGGTTGGATAGACAACGATTAATTGTAAATTACTGTTAAATAAAAAATCCTGGAATATATCCAGGATTTTTTTATATATTATTTTTCGAATTTACATTCTTTACTAGAACAGAATATTTTATCATCCTTACCAAATACCAGTAGGGATTTACAATCTGGACAGGTTTCACCATTTGGTTTTTGCCATAGAGCAAATTTACAATTAGGGTATTGATCACAAGCATAAAATGTTCTACCAGTCTTTGTTCCTTTAGCAACTATTTTGCCCTTTTTACAATCTGGACAAGCTGCTCCTGTTTCTTCAACAATTTGTTTAGTATGTTTGCAATCTGGATAATTTGAACAAGCTATAAATTTACCAAAGCGTCCATGCTTAACAACCATTTCAGATCCACATTTTTCACATTGTTCTTCAATTTTTTCTTTTTCTTCTGGTTTATTATCATCACCAATATTTTTAGTGTTCTTACAATCTGGATAATTTGAACAAGCCATAAACTTGCCAAAGCGTGCCATCTTAATAACCATGTCTGCACCGCATTTATCACATTGTACATCTGTTTTTTCAACTAAGTCATCTTTACTGACTTCTTCATATTTTTTTTCTAAATTATCCATAAAAGGAGTATAAAAATTTTTAATTACTGGTTGCCATTCTTTTTTACCCAGCGATATCTCATCTAAATCTTCTTCCATATTTGCAGTAAATGTATAATCTAAAATATCTGGGAAGTGTTTTAATAGTAATTCCGTAACAATAGTACCTATATCTGTAGGTTTTAATCTTTTTTCTTCTCTACTTACATAGTTTCTGGCAATTATAGTAGAGATAATAGGGGCATAAGTTGAAGGTCTGCCAATTCCTTTTTTCTCAAGTTCTTTAACAAGGCCAGCATCTGAATAACGTGCTGGTGGTTTAGTGAAGTGTTGTTCATTTATGATCTTTTCTAAATCTACCTTGTCTTTTTCAGAGCAAGCTGGTAGTAAATCACTACCCTTAAAGTTTGTATATACTTCTAAATAACCAGGGAATGCAATAACAGATCCAGTTGTTGTAAAAGTATATTTAGAATCTTTGTCTTCAATACTTATACTAGTTACATTTATCTCAGCTGCATTCATTTGACTAGCAATAGATCTGCTCCATATTAATTTATATAATTTATATTGTTTATCGTTTAAGTAAGATTTAATATTATCTGGCTCATTAGACGCATTTGTTGGCCTGATAGCTTCATGGGCTTCTTGAGCATTCTTACTCTTTGTCTTATATACCTTAGCACTTTTTGGTAAATATTCTTTCCCAAACTTAGATTCAATTAAACTTCGTGCATCATTAATAAATTTATCACTAAGATTCTGTGAATCTGTACGCATATATGTAATTAAACCTTCACTTTCTTTACCGCCCAATTCAATACCTTCATATAATTGTTGAGCAAGCATCATAGTTTGCTTAGATGAAAAACCTAATTTACGATTAGCTTCTTGTTGTAGAAGGGAAGTAGTAAGTGGAGTTGGTGGATTTTTCTTTTCTTTTCTACTATTTACTTCAGTAATTGTATAATCTAAAACTTCAGCTTCTTTTTTAATCTTAGCTGCATCCTTTTCATTATTAATATCTAATTTAGCTACTCTCTTATTATTTATCTTTGAGAGTTGAGTATTTAATATGTCTGAACCCTTTTTAAACTCTCCAAGAATAGTCCAGTATTCATCTGCTTTAAATGCTTCAATCTCTTTTTCTCTTTCAACTGTAAGTCTCACAGCTACAGATTGTACACGACCAGCGGATAATCCCTTAGCTACCTTTTTCCATAGCCAAGGCGATAGCTTATAACCCACTATTCTGTCCAAAATGCGCCTTGCTTGCTGTGCATTCACCATATTAACATCTAACTCACGTGGATTAGCAATAGCCTCTTCTACGGCTATTTTGGTGATTTCATGAAAAGCAATACGTTTGGTATTACCAGGCTTTAATTTAAGAGCATGAATAAGGTGCCAAGCAATAGCTTCTCCTTCACGATCTTCATCAGTTGCAAGATAAACTTCAGTATCTTTAGTAACTCTTTTTTTTAAATTAGCTACAGCTTTCTTAGCTTTTATAGGAATCTCATATATAGGTTCAAAATTATTTTCAGGATCTACACCAAGTTTACTTTTAGGAAGATCTCTAATATGTCCAAAAGAAGATTGAACATCCCATTCCTTACCCAGGAAACGACTAATAGTCTTGGCTTTTGTTGGAGATTCTACTATTGCTAATTTTTTACTCATATAATATTAGTTTAATATGTTTCAAGATAGTATATATCTTTAGCCAAGTCAAATTAGAAGCTAGATCTATATCTTAGAATATTATCTTCTGGAATCCAGTGAGTTCTTAATTCTCCAGCTAAATACATAGATCCAGTAACTAAAATAACATCTCTTTTTTTAGCTCTATCAAGAGCTGTATTTAATGCATCAGTTGCATCCCAGAATAGTTCAACTTTTTTCTTAGGGAAGTGTTTATTTATATATTTCTTCATTCTTAGAGGTGAAACAGTAGAACGTCTTGAGCTTAAATATTTAGTTAAATATATATACTTTGCCTCTGGTACGATTTCCTTTAAACAAGTTCGCCAGTCTTTATTAGCTGACATACCAATGATTAAATATTTTAAAGGCTTTTTCATCTTTTTTATAGTTGATGTTATTGCTTTTATCTTTGGTGGATTATGTGCACCATCTAGCATTACCATTGGTCTGGTTTGCATAACTTCTTCACGACATGGCAATTTAGCTGAGTTAGCAATAATAGATTTTGTAATCTTTTGTTTTACACCTAGCTTATATATAGCAGCCTGAGCTAATCTTACATTTATATCTTTATAATGATCACCATTTGGTTCAATTATTGTAAGCGGTACATTAACAGCCTCACATCTTTCTCTAATAACCTTTAAAGCTCGAGGTTTATTTTCTGACGTAAGTGCTTTAGTACCCCTTTTAATAATACCTGCTTTTTGAGTAGCAATTTCTTTAAGAGTTTTTCCAAGTACTGCAGTATGGTCATATCCAACATTTGTAATAACTGTTACTTCAGCTTGTGGAACTACATTAGTGTGATCATATTTACCACCAAGTAAAGCTTCTAAAACAACATAATCGCACTTTTCTTCAGCAAAGTATTTAAAAGCAATAGCCAGTGTCATGCCAAAGAAATTTGGTGGAATATCTATCTCGTGCATAGCAGGTTTTATTTTGTCTATAATATTATATAGAGCTTCAGCTGCAATATATCTGTTATTAAGTTTAATACGTTCTGTTAAGGTGGTTGTGTGAGGTGACATATATAGCCCAACCTTATAACCTGCCTTAACTAGTGTCGAATGTATCAATGATGCTGTGGTTCCTTTACCAGCTGTACCCGCAACATGAATAACCTTACACTTTGTGTGAGGGTCACCAATTTCATGGAGATATTCTTTGAAGATTCTAAGCTTGTTTTTTACAGGTACTTTATTCTCGCCATACATACCAACAAGGCCTTCAAGAAAGTCAACTGCACGATGATATTTTTCAATGTCGTGTTTGATTCCCATAAATTTTATATACAATGATAAGAGCCGCCTTAAGAGTAGTCTGAGTTTATTGCGGTATTTAATTAAACAATATCTATTTTACTAATTTTACTGTAAATAAGCAACTATAATATGTAGCTTTCAGTATTGATTGTATATCTCTAATATGTCTTCACTGCTTACTATTAGTCTTGCACCACGCTGGAGTAGTTTATTAGTTCCAAGTGAATTTGTCAATAGTATATGGCCGGGTACTGCCAGTACTTCACGGTTCTGTTCAAGTGCTTGATAGGCAGTTATTAATGAGCCTGATCTCTCAGCCGCTTCAATAATGAGACTGGCTTGGCAAAGTCCCGATATGATACGATTTCTTCTCGGGAAATTTTGAGCTTTTGGCGATGTTCCTGGAGGGTATTCAGATATTATTAGTCCATTATTATCTATTATTTCTTGAACTAGACCTAAGTTTTGTTTAGGATATATAGAATTGTTATCTATTCCACTACCAAGGACTGCAATTGTTGGTTTATGATTTTTAATAGCTACTTTATGCGCTTCAGAATCAACACCTATGGCAAGACCAGAAACGATGGTGATATTTTCTTTTGCAATTGAATTGAGTAAATAAGGAATCACTTCCATTCCATAGCTAGATATCTTTCTTGGACCCACTACTGCTAAATATCTTTCATTACCAAAGGCATTAATATTCCCTTTATAATATATTATAATGGGAGGATCATAGATCTGTTTTAATAGATAGGGGTATTCCTTATCTAGTATTGTAATGTATTTAATATCTGATGAATTAATTTCCTCTTCA
Organism: Patescibacteria group bacterium; assembly: GCA_016784445.1. Classification (GTDB taxonomy): domain Bacteria; phylum Patescibacteriota; class Patescibacteriia; order UBA1558; family UBA1558; genus BS150m-G51. Next base: position 176,708 of record JADHUR010000001.1, on the reverse strand, counting down.
AGTTTGTACGCATTAATATTATATATAGCTGGGAATATTTTACCTGTAATGATATTGCCAAGATTTCTATTAATATTTGTATTAGAATCCCGCCAAAGATCTTCTAGATTTGGATAGACTCGCATTATTTTAATTATAGATACCGGTCCTAAATTGGGAATTAAAGAAAGAGCCCGAATTAGGACCCTTTGTTTATTCATATATTATTTCTTATGTGCTTATACCTTATATATTATTTGAAATAATTGCAAGTATTTTTTAATTTGATTCATTTCTAATAAACATTTGTATTACTTTTTTTAAGTTTGTAAGCCAATTATTATCTAGTTTTGTTTTATCTATTTTAAGAACATTCTCTTTAAATTCCCAATTAGAATTTTGTTTTAGAAGTTTACTTACTATTGAATAATCTAATTCTTCCGAGAAATGTATATATAAATAAATATTAAAAGATTGTTCATTTCTAATATGTTTAGCTGTTATTAAATTTATACCAGCTTTTTCTGCAAGTATTCGGAGCTCTGTTATTTCTTTGAGGTTTTTAACTTTTTGTGGCCAAGGCTTTGGCAATCTTTTGAAATGACTATCTAATTTATCTATTTCATTACAATTAGCAAGTAGCTGATAATATCTTAAACGACTACTTTCAGACTTGAGATAATCTTGAGGAAGTCCAATGCTTATTGGTAAGTCTATAGTTGCGTCTACTAAAGGAGCTGGTATGAGTCCAGATTTAATTTCACTAACAGTTTGTTTTATTAGTTCATTATAAAGAGTAAGTCCAATAAGTGAAACTTTACCATGTTGTTTTTTCCCTAATATATTACCAATACCCCTTATTTCCATATCTCGGGTAGCTATTTGAAAGCCAGAACCCAAGGCTTCTGCTTCTTGGAGAGCTTGTAGTCTTTCAGCGGCAAGGCCTTTTAATTTTTGAGAATTATAAAGGAAATAGGCATGCGCTTGTTTATGTGATCTGCCAATTCTACCTCTTATTTGATAAAGCTGTGCCAGTCCAAAGTTCTGCGCCCCTGTTACTATTAAAGTATTAACATTGGGAAGGTCTAGGCCATTAGCAATAATTGTAGAGCAAATAAGAATATCTATTTTACCGATGTCAAAGTCGTGCATAGTAGCTGCAATTTCTTTTGAAGGTAATTGTCCATGAACAATACCATATGTATAATTTGGTAATAGTTTTTTTAAAAACTTAAGCTGTTCATCTATTGTTTCAACCTTATTATATAGATAATATGCTTGCCCCTTACGTTCAAGTTCAAATTTAAGGGCATCCTTAATAATCTCCTCAGAGTATTTCTTCACAGTTGTTTTAATTGGTAATCTACCAATAGGAGCAGTTGCTATGACACTAATATCTCGTATACCACTTAAACTTAGATTTAATGTTCTTGGTATTGGTGTGGCTGATAAAGCTATTATATGGGCTGTTGTTTTTAAATCCTTTAGCTTTTCCTTATCTTTAACACCGAACTGTTGTTCTTCGTCTATGATTATTAATCCTGCTTTATTGAATTTAATGTCTTTAGATAATAGTCTATGCGTACCAATTACTATATCTACTTTACCTCTATTAATATCTGATATATTTTCTGTTTGTTTTTTTGTATCTACAAATCTAGATAATAGTGCAATATTAATAGAATAATCTTTAAATCTAGAAATAAAAGTATCATAATGTTGTTGAGCTAGAATCGTAGTAGGGCAGAGTAGTATAACTTGTTGCTTATTAAGAACAGCTCTGTATGCTGCTCTGACTGCAATTTCTGTTTTACCAAAGCCTACATCACCACAGATTAATCTATCGGTTGGTTCTGTTTTATTTAAATCATCTAATGTTTCTTTTAGTGCCCTTTTTTGATCTGGTGTTTCTTCATAGGGAAAACTATTTGCTAATTTCTTTTCTTCACCTATAAAGGGTTTTAATGCCATTGCTTTACTTAATTCGCGCCTAGCATATAGATTAAGTAATTGCTGTGCCATTTTAATAATATCTTCTTTTACTTTACGGATTATCTGTGGCCAAGTTGAAGCAGCACCTAGTCTATGTAGTTTTGGATTTTTAATACCAAGATATTTACTTATTCTGTCCAATTGATCTATTGGTAAATATAGTTTGTCTTCGTCCCTATATTGAAGTAAAAAATATTCTCTTTCAATGCCATCTACAGTTTGGAAAACTGTTTTTGTAAATTTAGCAATACCATGATCTCTATGGACAATGAAGTCTCCTTGATTAATATCTACTTGATAAACATTATCTTGTTTATTGACTTTTATTACTTCTGCTTTGAAGATGTTTATATCTGTTAAATAATGCTTGTCTCTCTTTCTATCTTCCATACCTGGGAATAAGAAGTCCTTAAATTCTGATATATTTGTATTTACTTTTAATTCATTTAATAAGTGTTCTATTCTATCCTTACTTTGTGTAATAATATTTGGCTTATTATCTTCAATATATTTTTTTAACCCCCTAGGATTTCCATGAAAATAATCTGTATTTCTGAGGGATGCTATACTTTTTTCTTCATGAATAGGTTTGATTGCATATATATTATTTAAAAAACTTTCTTCAATTTCAGGATGTTCAATTATTTCAGAATTATCTATTAAAATATTATGTTTATCTAATATAGATAATAGGGGAGTTTTTAATTTAGAATTAAGAACAGCTTGTATTATTTGAACCCTTTCTAATGATTTAATTTTCTTTTTCGTCTCATTATTTATTATAGAAATATCTTTTACAGTATCATTGTCCAGTTCTATTCTAATAGGATTATTTAACTGAGGTGACCAAATATCTAAAATGAATCCACGATAAGATATTAATCCCTTATCGTCTGCTTGAGTATTAACTTCATAGCCAATCTTAATTAGTCTAGATTTAATATCTGGTAGATTTAGTTTATCTCCTTTATGTATTAGTATTATATTATCTTCAAATTCCTTAAGATTAATTGTCTTAGATAATATATTAGTTGGGGTAGTAATAATAATATTATTACTTGTTGATATAATATGGTAATAATGTTCAGGTGTTAATTCTTTATCATTTGGCCAAAGTAAAATATTCGGCTTATTTATTTTTTCTTGTTTAAACCACCATTTAAGTAATTTATTCAATCTAGCTATTTCATAATCATTACTTACACAATGCCAAAATACCCCATTTTTATATAATAGGGGGGTAAGATATGCTCTATTCAAAATATTGTTATTGCCTGAAATAATGTATTTTTTAGGCAATTTTCTTGTAATTTCCACAGCTACATCTTGACAAGTATTTATTTCTATGCTAATATACCTTATTATTCATTGAAACGCAAATATTAGTGGACAATATCCTACTAGCCAGTAGCGTCGAAATTATGACACCCCTCCTTGTTCATATTTTCATTGCTATTGAGTTAAGGTGTTTAATCCTTGTGATTAACATCTTACACTGGTTTGTAGGATAGTGTTCATTAAATTGTTTATAGTATCAGCAGTCGGTCTGGGGTCAAGTTATACTTACTTGCTTGTTGGATCAAGATTTCTCAGATTAAGCTGATACAATAAAAAAGGGTCGGCAAATTGATACGGCCCTTTTTCTTTTATATAATATTATAAACGTAAGAATAAAGGAGTTTAAAATGCGTGCTTTAATATTGATTGTTGTACTTTTCATGTCATGTCAGGAAGCTGCACCTGAGCCAGATATCTATTATCTGACTACAGATAATAATGTTGGGGTGTATGAGATTGGTCACATTGAAATTGAATTTGACTTTGGCGCAATCACTGGCAAGCAGGTTAGTGTTATTAACGGTAATGATAGAGCAATTGGTGTATATATTACAGAGTATGGTAATGATGCAGTGGTTGTATTCTCTGACAGCTGGATTGGCGGTATGAAAACTAAAACACAGGAAGCTGTATTTTATGAAGATGAAGAGCTGCTAGTTGAAATAGTAGTGTATAAAAGTTTAGGAGGTGCTATTCAGACTTTTATTTCATCTTTAGGTGAGGGTTTCTTTTCTGAGTTAAATGATTCTTGGATAGAAACAACCTATGAGCAGGTAATAATTCTGCAGCAGTAAATAAAAACCCCTATCAGGTAATCGATAGGGGTTTTATATATTAGATCAGTTTAATTATATTTATTCATTACTGTTTCAATATCTGTTTCAAGTAATTCTGTTACAGCATTTACTGCTTTATCTATTATTTCTTCAAGTTGTTTTTTATCTTTTCTAGGAAATTTATTTAAGACAAATTTCTCAGCAGGTATTTTTTCTGCATACTCATCATTGATGCCTAGTCTTATTCTTATAAAATTATTAAAGCCCAATTCCTGTATTATTGATTTAATTCCATTATGACCAGCAGCTGATTCAAATTTACCTATTCTCATATTTCCAAACTCTAAATCTAAATCATCATAAATTACAATTATATCTTCTGGTTTAATATTATGTTTTTTAACAGCATATGCTACAGCAATTCCAGAATTGTTCATATAAGTTTGTGGCTTTAGTAATTCAGTATCCGTTAAAGCAATATCTAATCTTAGATATTCAGCATTAGCATTTTTACTAGATGTCCACTTATTTTTACCAGCAAGTTTGTCTAATACTAGAAAGCCAAAATTATGTTTGGTTTTTTTATATTTTCTGCCAGGATTACCCAGTCCAATGATTAATTTCATATTATTTTTCCCCCTCTTTCTCTTCATTGTCATCTTCGTCACCAATAAGTGGTTTAACGGCCTTATGACTAAGATCGACTTTAGTTAATTCAATTTTAATAGGAGTACCTAGGAAACCAAATTTTTCTCTAAGTCTCTTAATTAAATATTTTATATATGCACCAGATAATGTACTTTTAGAGTCTACTTTTAATTCAAAGGTTGGAGGATCTGTTCTTACTTGGGTAAAGTTTATTAAATATGGCTGTTTTGTTCCTTTGCTCTTTGTTGGTCTCATTTTCTTCATTGCCCATTTAAGGAATTTATTTGCAGCATTAGGTTCAAGTATTCTAAATCTTTCTTGATAAGATTCATATGCAAGATCTAATATTTTTCGTACTCTTTGATTTTCTGTAGCGGATGTAAATACAACAGGAGAGAAGTAAATGAAAGGTAAATTATCAAAAATATACTCTATGTACTTATTTACAGTTTTATCATCTTTATCTGGAATAAGATCCCATTTATTTGCAACAATAACAGTATTGATTTTACTTTTAGTAATAAGATCTGCGATTTTTTGATCTTGTACAGAAATACGCTGGGTAATATCTAGAACGATAATAGCAATGTCTATTTGTGGTAAAAGACCTTTTATTTGATCAATGCTAAACTTTTCTACTATATTTGATTTACGACCACGCCTTCTAAGTCCAGCAGTATCAAGTAATCTAAAATCTTTTTTCTTATATTTAAAATCTAATGTTTGAACACCTCTGGTTGTATGTGGAATAGGGGAGACAATAACTCTCTCTTCATTCAAAATAGCATTAATAAGTGAAGACTTACCAACATTTGGTTGTCCAACAAACATTATGCTTATTGGTTTTGCCTTTCTTGTTTTCGGTATACCTTTTTCTTCATCCGTCATATCTAAGTGATCAGGGTTTAAAATATCTGTTACCACGTCTAGTAAATCACCAAGACCTGAACCACTAGCAGATGATACGGGAATAGGTTCACCAAGTCCTAATTTATAGAATTCATTAATATATTGTCTTTTGTGTAAGGTGTCTGCTTTATTTGCCACTACTAGAATATTTTTATTTGTTTTCTTTAAATATAGTGCGAACTCATTATCTTGCGGCATTGTGCCAGAACTTGTATCTACTAGAAATAGAATAAGGTCTGCCTGCTGGATGGCTTTTTCTGTTTGTTCATAGATTTGTTTCTCGATAATATCTTCCATATTAACATCGAAACCACCGGTATCTATAATAGTAAAATCTAAACCAGCCCAAGAACAGGTAGCTGTTAGGCGATCACGTGTTGTGCCAGCAATAGGGCTAACAAGTGCACTAGGGCGAGATATTAGCTTATTAAAAAGTGTAGACTTTCCTACATTAGCACGTCCGACAATTGCGACTGTTTTCTTTTTCATTAATTTAGTTTATCTAGCTGATTATTGTATGTTCTATCTTGTCCTATTATTACAATAAAGTCAACTGTATTTGCAGTATTTTCCTCACTTATATGTGAAGGTATACTAGATGTCATTACTGCGTATGGAATTGTCTTTTTTAATAGTTCAGTTGTAAGAGGTTTACTTCCCTCTGTCAAATCATATATTATTGTTCTCTGATAATCTTGTGTTGCTGCATTCTTAAATGATGCTATTGCTAGATTATATCCTCTTAATTCTTGAGCCATTGAATAGGCAAGGCCTGGTATAGTAGTACCATTTTGTATAGATATTTGAGCAGTTTCAGTTGCTGTATCAGAGTAATCGAATAGCTCCTTAATGAATTGTTTTAGAGAATCATAACCATGAGTAGGCTTTAAAATATATGATCCCTCTTCAGATATACTAGCAGTTAGTAATCCGCCCGGGGCATCATCTATTGTATATTGCAAAGTCTCATCTAAGTTTAATTCTTTCATACTTTCAAATAGTTCTAGGGAAGTTTTTAAAGAAATATTTGTAGTTAAATTGTTTGTGATTGAAGTATACAATCTACTTAATTTATATGGGTTGAGTAATGTTTGATAAGAAAGAATTTTATCTTTAATAGCAAATAGTAATTTCTGTTGTCTACGTGAACGAGCAAAATCTGAACCTTCACCATTATCTCCATGACGACTACGTGAATATTGTAAGGCAGTTGTGCCATCCATTAATTGATTGCCAGCAGTAAAACTAATTGTTTGATATTCATAATCTGGAGCAGGGTATTGAGTGTCTGTAAATGATCTTTCAACATCTATTGTAATTCCTCCTAATATATCTATTATCTCAGCAAAACCATTAAAATCTACCACCACATAGTAATCTATATCTTGCCCCAAATTATCTCCAATAATATCTGCTGCAAATTTACCAGGTTCATCATTATCTTTTCTACCTAATGTATAAACTTCATTAATTTTTGGATAGTATGAGTCCGTATATTTGACAACCAAGTCTCTAGGAATAGATGTAAGTGCCAATTGAGAAGTTGAATCTCTCATACTAGCAAAGATAATAGTATCGGTTAAGAATGGTCCATCATGTCCTATGCCGCCCATGCCGAGTACAAGGAAATTAGTTCTATCATCAGTTTTTTCTGGAATCACACCTGTTATGATAGAGGATAACTGTTCCCAAAGGTTTAACTTATTTAAAGTACTGGTTAAATTACCATCTGATTGTCCAGTTCTTAGGTAATTTGTAAAAAGCAATCCACTTAATAAAACAAAGATTAATAGTATTATTAATAAAGTAGATTTAAAAATTCTCTGACCTTTACTTGGCAGAGTTATATCTGTTCGATTATTATATTCTTGTAAGAAGTCAACTTGAGATTCTGGCGTATCACTTAGCTTAACAGGTTTTGTTTGAATATCTTTTTTATCTATTCTATCTTCTGTTTTTTCTGTTTTAGAGCTCTCAGTCCTTACATTTATTTTTATACCGTCAATGTTTTGACTCATGCAGTTATTTATCTATTGAGATGACTCAATTTTAGGATATTTTTTGCTTTTAGTCAATTTGATTTTTATTCAATTGTCTGTTATAATCATCATACTTTGGCTATTTTATAGCCTTTTTGTTATAAAGACCAAGCATATTAATTGGGTTTATAACTTAGCTGGAAAGAAGCGCTACACTTACATTGTAGAGGTTGTGGGGCTGGCCCCTGCTTTAGCTCCCAGTTTAATATTAATAAATAAAAATAATTTATGTCTGAAGAATTAGGCAATTTAGATGATAATATAAATATTGAAGATCCTAAAGCAGAATCATTTAAAGATTTTGTATTTGAAATGATTAAAGTATTAATTGTTTCACTTGTTATTATTGTTCCAATTAGAGCATATGTAGTTCAACCATTCTATGTAGATGGTGCGTCAATGGAACCTAACTTTCATGATGGAGAATACTTAATTGTAGATGAGATAAGTTATAGGTTTAAAGAACCAGAACGTGGAGATATTGTTATCTTCCATCCACCGGATAATCCAAAGGTATATTATATTAAGAGAATTATTGGTATGCCAAATGAAGTTATAGATATTAAAAATGGGGAGATTAGGATATTTGAATATGATTCAGCTAAACCATTAATAATAGACGAGACAAAATACTTAAGTGAAGATTATTTTTTAAGACCTTCAGAAAAGTATCATGTGAAACTTGGAGAGGGTGAGTATTATTTAATGGGAGATAATCGTCAAAGCAGTTTAGACTCTAGAAGATTAGGTCCAATTAATGAATCACATATAAAAGGTAAAGTTGTATTAAGAGCTTTCCCTTTTGATCAGTTTACGGTTATTAAACCACCAATTTACGAATAAATTACTAAATTTAACAATATGGTACCTCAAAAAGAGAAAAAAGCCTTTAAGTTAATTAAGGGCATGAAAGATATTATGCCTTCAGATCAGAAATATTGGGAATATCTACGTAAGATCTTAAATAGATTGTCTTTTGACTATAATTATGATCGAATAGATACACCGATGGCTGAATTTACAAATCTTTTTAAACGTTCTGTAGGAGATCATACAGATATTGTAGAAAAAGAAATGTATTCATTTGAAGATAAGGGGGGAGAAAAGATTACATTAAGACCAGAAATGACAGCTGGTACTGTTAGGGCATATATTGAACATGGGCTTGTAAACAAACCTCAGCCTGTAAAACTTTTTTATATGGGGCCATGTTTTAGATATGATAAACCTCAGGCTGGCAGACAAAGACAGTTTTGGCAAATGGGATTTGAAGCAATAGGAGATGAGGCTCCAATTATTGATGCTCAGGTTATTAATATGGGGTATAAGTTACTTTCTAAATTACATTTACCATCTGTCGTTCAAATTAATAGTCTTGGTTGCAATGAATGTAGACCTAATTATCATGAGGTTTTATTAGACTTTGTTAAGGCTAAGAAAAAACAATTGTGCGAAGATTGTAAGAGAAGGGTGAATAAGAATCCATTAAGAGTTTTAGATTGTAAAGAAGAGTCTTGTCAGGAAATTATTGCAGATGCTCCACAACAAGTAGATTATCTATGTGATGATTGTCGTACTCATTTCGTTTCTGTATTAGAATATTTAGATGAACTTGAAATAGTATATAATCTTAATTCAAAGATTGTTAGAGGACTAGATTATTATACTAGAACTTGTTTTGAATATACCTTGCAAGATGCTGGAGAGAGTAGGCAAGGTGTTTTAGGTGGCGGTGGACGATATGATGGTCTTGTAGAAGAACTTGGTGGTAGACCTACTCCAGCAGTTGGTGTTGCAATGGGGGCTGAAAGAATTGTTAAAGAATTAAAGAGATTAGATATAAAAGTTCCTGAATTAAAGCAATACGATATATTTGTTGCTCAGCTTGGTAAAGAAGCTCGTAAGAAATGTATTTCACTTTATGAAGAATTATTAGCAGATGATCTGAAAGTTGTTGAGAACTTTTCTAAAGATGGAATTAAGGGACAACTTGAGCAGGCTAATAAGCTTGGAGTTGTTTATGCTTTAATTATTGGTCAAAAGGAAATGGTAGATAATACTGTTCTGATTAGAGATATGGAAAATGGAATACAAGAGACTGTAGATTTTGCAAAAGTAGTATCTGCTGTTAAGAAAAGACTTAAGGCTAAAGAGATAGAAACTGTGTAAAATATAGTGAATAAATAGTTTTGACAAATCTATTTATTTGTGTTAAATTATATTTGAAATTAATTATTAAATCTTATTAAGATCGGAGGTGAAAACCTGTGTTAGAAGTTAAACGAAAACCTAGCGAGACTTTTGAAAGTCTCTTACGTCGTTTTACTAAAAAAACAATACAAAGTGGTAAGTTATTACAAGCAAAGAAAATTAGATTCCATCAACGGGATAAGTCTCCATTAGCTCGCAAAGAAGGAGCTTTGATGAGAGAAGATTTTCGTAAGAAGAGAGACTATATGAGACGTATTGGAAAGTTAGACGATTATTTAGAAAATAAGAAAAAAGGAAGAAGATAATTATGTTAGCACAACAAATAGATAATGATAGATTGGCGGCAATGAAAGCTCGTGAAGAGCTTAAGTTGTCAACTCTAAGAATGTTATCTACATCTATTAAGAATGCTCAAATAGCTAAGAAAGCTGAGCTTTCAGATGATGAAGTGTTAAAAGTTCTAAGAACTGAAAAGAAGAAGAGAGCAGAAGCAGCTGAGGCTTTTACAAAAGGTAATAAGCCAGAGCTAGCTGCTAAAGAAAAAGAAGAAGAAGCTATTATTGAGGCATATTTACCAAAAGCAATGCCAGATGAAGAATTAATAGCGATTGTTTCTAAAGTAATTACTGAGGGTAATTTTACAGAAGCTAGTCAATTTGGACAGGCTATGAGTGCTGCTATGAAAGAAGTAGCAGGACGTGCAGATGGCCAGGCTGTTCAAGCTAAGGTAAAAGAGCTACTCAAGTAAATAAAATAAAAGATAAAATTATATACTAGTCCTATGCTTTTTATAAAGCGTAAATACTTTATTAAAATAAGAACTGTCTCTGTATTAGCTATGCTTTTTGTGACAGTTCTTTTTTTATTACCTAGTGCTGTTTTTGCAAACAATGACTTCGGATTATCTAATGCAAATCCAGGACTTGGGGATAGAAATTTGAAGGAAATCATTGTTGCTATTATTCAATTTGCTCTAGGCTTTTTAGGTCTGCTGGCTGTTATATATATTCTATATGGTGGTTTTGTTTGGATGACAGCAGGAGGTGCTGCAGATAAAGTTGAGAAGGCTAAGAAAATACTTATTAGAGCAGTAATTGGCTTAGTAATTATATTATCTGCCTTTGCACTCGCACAGTTCATATTCAGCGCTATTGGTTGGGCAACGGGACTTGATACTGAAAGTAGTCGTAGTGATCAGGCATATTATTATTCAGGTGGTCTTGGTGGGGGAGCTATTCAGTCTCATTATCCTTCAAGAGGTGCAACAGGAATACCTAGAAATGTTTCTATAGTAGTTACTTTTAAAGAGAGCATTGATGAGACTTCAATTATAGATGGTAATGGAAATATCATTCCAGATAATTTAAGTATAGTTGATCAATTTGGTGATGAAGTTTCAGTAGCGTCTGCTGTTACAGTAGATAATAAATCATTTTTAATAAATCCAACACAGCCAGATTATTTGGGAACAGATGGTGAAGATATAACATATATAGTAAGTCTTGGTTCAGGTATTTTAAAAGCAAGTGGTGATCCTGCTTTTGGTAGCCTGGGATCATATGATTGGCAATTTACTACTTCAACAGATTTAGATATAACGCCTCCTAGAGTTGTTTCTGTACTTCCTGGTGATGCGAGTACTAATCCTAGAAATGCAGTTGTTCAAATTAATTTTAATGAAGCAATTAATCCTTTAAGTGTAGCTGGAGATACAGCTACAGGTTTTAATAATATTATTGCTGCTAGCTTAGATGGGGCAATAACTGTTAATGGTAAGTATAGTATTGCTAATGAATATAAGACGGTAGAATTCTTGACAGATGATTTATGTGGTACTAATTCTTGTGGTGGAGATGTATATTGTTTACCAGGCGCTGAAGAATTAACTTTTAATATTAAAGCAGCCACACCAGAGGCTATTATTTTTGATGGTGCAGTAGATATGGTTGGTAATTCACTTGATGGTAATGCTGATGGTAGTTCAGATGGTCCAATTGTAGATGATTATGATTGGTCTTTTAATACGACAGATAATGTAGACTTATCTCCGCCAAGTGTTGTTTCTGTAACACCTGGAGTTTCTGCAAATAGTATAAGCACAAGAGCAGGAGTTAAAGTTACTTTCGATAAATTAATGATGATGTCCACTTTAAATGCAGATTCATTAATGATAGATAGAGGAGTAAATTATTGGGTTAATAGTAGAAATGAAACAGATCATACAGAAAGCTATATTAATCATGATGAATTTGCGGAATATACAACATATAATCCACTAGTTAATAATGAATGTAAAGATTTATATCAGAATTGTTTTAATCCAACATCAGGACCTGGAGATTTTAGAATAGGTGGAGATGATACAGCTAATACTTGGGCAGCAGGTGATGAACTTGGCAGTATTAATCATACTCAAGTACCAGGCCAGTTAAGATTAAATTTTAAAGGAATAGATACTCCATATTTATGGGTGGCAAGATCAGATTTAGATCAGGTAGTTCGTGTAAATACTTCTGATGGTCAGATTTCAGGTACATATACTGTAGGAGATAATCCATCTCGTACATCTGTTGATTCATATGGAAGAGTTTGGGTTGCAAATAGAGGATCATGTAATATTAATGTTATTTTAACAAATGAAGATGGTTCTGAAATATATAATGAACAATATTCAACTTCTCCTGCTTGTGGCCCAAGAGGTGTAGCTGTAGATATAGATAATAATGTTTGGGTAGCGGGTTCTGGATATGTTATAAAACTAAGCGGTCAAGATGGTAATAGAGGAACAAGAATAGCTGGTCCAATATCTGCTCCAGCAGCAAGGTATGGTGCTGTTATAGATCGCAATGGAAATTTATGGGTAGATAATTATTGGAATGGAGATATTGCTGTTATAGATACAATTAATAATGTTTTAATAAGAAATTATCAAATAAAAACTGCAACTAGTGGTTTTATGTATGGTATTACAGCGGATCCTGAAGGAAATATTTGGCTGGCAGGTGCTTGGCAGAATAGAACAGTTAATGGTTCAAGCTGTAATGTAGTCATGAAGCTAAATACTGAAAGAATAATTGCTGGCGAAGAAACAAATACTTATGAAGAGTATTGTACGGGTGGTTCATATGTGAGAGGAGTAGCCTTTGATAAGTTTGGATATTTGTGGGCAACTAATTATAGTTCTAATAAAGTTACAAAGATGACAGCCGATGGGACAATCATTGGTTTATATAATACTGGTTCAAATCCACTAGGAATATCTGCAGATGCAGAGGGTAATATTTGGGCAGTTAATCGTTCAGGTGGTGGCCCTAATCAACAGTACATTACTTGTAATGGCGGTACAGTAACTAAGCTTGATGCTAGCGATGGTTCTAATTTAGGAACCTATTGTACCGGCGGCCTGCCATACACATATAGTGATATGACGGGTTTTGGTTATCAAAGTGTTATTAATGGGCTAGTTAGAGGAGAATGGAGTTCTGGAGCAATTGATTTAGAAGGCTTATCTTCTGTTGGTGGATTATTTATGCATGGAGATATGCCAGCAGGCACAAGCATAGATATGAGTGTTAGAGGTGCTACGACAGCTGGTGAATTAGCAAATACTGCATGGCAAGCAGTTAATGCTGACGGTACTGTCAATATCAGTAATATAAACTATTTACAAATTAAGTTGGTTTTACAATCTGCTCGTGTAAATGTAACTCCATCAATTAATTATATTAGTATTAATAAGATAGGCTTAGAATAATGAAAAGATATTATTCAAAATTTATAATATCAGTAATTGCAATCATTCTATTTATGATTCCTTTTGCTTTATTTGCAGCTGCAGATTTAGGACTTGATGGTGCTCAAAATATTGGTTTAGGGGATAATGATTTAAAGGGGATTATTACAAATATCATTAATATAGCACTTGGTTTCTTGGGTCTTATTGCAGTTGTGTTTATATTATATGCAGGATTCATGTGGATGACAGCCGGTGGTAATGCAGATAGGGTAGATAGGGCAAAGAAAATATTAATCCGAGCTATAATTGGTTTAATTATAATATTATCTGCCTTTGCAATTGCTACCTTTGTTATTAATAGTATAACTGATGCTACAGGATTTACTGATGGAAATTCTCCGGGGGGTGGTCCTGGTGGTACAGTTGGTGGCACGGAAGCTAATTTAATTGTTAGGAATTGGCAACCATATGATGGTGCAACAGATACTGCTAGAAATATTTTAGTCAGAGTATATTTCAATAAAATTATAGATGAATCTACGGTCACTTCCTCAGATTTTACTTTCACAAGTTCAGCAGATAATTCGGCTGTTAATTTTCAATTAAGTGTAGTTGGTAGCCGTATAGATATTGAACCACTTATTGCTTGTGATGAAGAGGGTGCTGATTATTGTTTAGGCAATACGGTTAATTATTCTGTTAGCATAGCTAATGCTTCAATAAAATCATTAGATGACAAAACTTTGGTTTGTACAACTGGTTGTTCAACGAGTTTTACAACAGGTGCTAATATCGATTTAACTCCTCCAGAAGTTTCTTTATTTACTCCTCAAGATAATGATACTTTCTCAGTAGCTGCTGATGTTTCACTTGAGGCACAAGCAACTGACGATAGTGGAGTTGTAGCTGGCATGACTTTCTTAGCAGATAATGAAGAAGTATTACCAACCGGTACGGATGGAGCTGAGCCTTGGATTGGATTATTTAGTACAGCTGCCTATGATGAGGGTGATAGTATTGATGTTAGTGCAACAGCTGAAGATTTAAGTGGTAATATTGGTTATTCAAGAGAAGTGGATATTAGAATATTACCTGCTCACTGCTTTAATCAGGTGAGAGATGAGGATGAGACTGGTGTAGATTGTGGTGGTTCTTGTGGGGGCTGTTTAGGAGATAGTTGTGATAATAATCCAGCTGCAAATATATGTGAACCAAATGATTCTTTATGTGGACAAGGTATATGTAATTTAGATTGTATTTGTGCACTTGCTCCAGTTATTTCAAATATATCTCCAGACAATGGAGCAGAAGGAAATTATATTACAATTACAGGTGATGGTTTTGGTAGTTCAGAGGGGAGTGTTGTATTTTTAGGTTCAGCAAGCTCTGGTGATGAAGTGACGGCAAATATTGCAGCTTGTGTATCTGCATGGTCACCATGGCAAGTAATAGTTGAAGTCCCAGAGGGTATTGTATCGGGAGGAATAAAAATAATAACAAGTGGTGGAGATTTTGATACAACTTTAGATAATAGGGGTTGGCAAGGAGATTTCATTGTTAATTCAACTATAAGGCCTGGTATTTGTGGTATTGCTCCAGAAGCTGGAACAGCTTTAAGTAATATTACAATTACAGGAACTCAATTTGGAGATAATAAAGATACTGTAATGATTGGTGGTATTGGTGTAACAAGTTCAGATATTGATTCCTGGACAGATGGAAATATTATTTCGCTTATTCCAAACTTGCAACCAGGAAAAGTATCTGTTGCTGTAAAAGTTGCTGATGAATTAAGTAATCCTATAAATTATGAGGTTATACGGGACGTATTAATACCATCCATATCATATTTAGAACCAGATAATGGTCCCGTAGGAACATATATTACTATACATGGTAATAATTTTGGTTTTGCAGAAGGAGATATACTTGTTAATTTTATTAATGGTGAAGATATAATGCCAGCAGATATAGATTTTCCAGCAATGTGTGGAGAATATTCTGTAGATAATGAAGAGATTGTAGTAAAAGTTCCAGAAGGAGTTTCTTTAGGTGAATGGAGTTTAGTGATTATTAGAGATTTAAGAGAGAGCTTACCAGCTAGTTTCAATGTTACAGATGATATATTATCTCCTGGTCTTTGTTTATTAGAGCCAAATAATGGTCCTGTTGGGACATTGGTTGATGCTTATGGCGAGGGTTTCGCAGCAACAGGACAATTTTCATTCTGGGATAATATTTTTGCCACTATTTTAAATTGGACAAGTGGACATATTGGTACTCAAGTACCAGGTGGTGCAAATACTGGTCCTATTCAAATAATATCTGGTGATGGAGGTTTTTCAAACACTATTAATTTTTCAGTTGGTAGTTGTGATGCTAATAGTTGTAATATTGGAGATGAATGTTGTTCAGACGGTATTTGTAGGGAAACGGGAGCTTGTATTCAAAATATTGGTGCAGATGAATATCTTTGGTCATTTACAACCGGTCAGCAATTACCACCATTTATTGTAGAAGATGTTTGGCCACAATGTGAAGAGGCTTGCATTAATACAATGATAGGGGTTCAATTTAGTAATCCAGTAGATGAAGAAAGTTTGAATGACCTTAGTGTAGCTGTTAAACAATGTACAGATGCAAATTGTTCAGCATATATTAATGAAGTTGATTATACAGAAGGTGATGTGAGTATTGGATATTATGATGATACAAATTATATTTTAAGTATTAATCCAGATGGTAATTTACAAACTGAAGGATATTATAGAGTAATACTTAAATCTGGATCTTTAGGAATTGTAAATACAGAGGGTGGCTATTTAGAGAATATGAACTTTTCAAGTACTGGTGGGGAACAAGATAGTTATTCTTGGATATTTAGAACAGGCATAGATGAATGTACTTTAGATAGAGTAGAGGCCCTGCCAGAAGAATATACAATAATATCTCAAGATGAAAGATTAAATATGACAGGTTATCCATTCTCAGAACCTGATGATTGTTCGCCTCGTGGACAAATGCTTGATCCTTCAGAGTATTCATGGTTGTGGGAATCTACAAATGTTTCAACAGCAACTGTTACAAGCGCCTTTAATGAAGCTATTATTACTCCTGTGTGGGGTAATCCAGCAGAAACTAGCATAACTGCAACAGCAGATGGTGTAATGGGAAGTTCCCAGATTACAGTTGCAATGGATATTCCAAGAATAGATAGTATCTCGCCAGATAATGGTAGGATAGATGAGAACTTAAAGACTTTAGTTACAGTACATGGTGCTAATTTTGGTGATGAGCAAGGATCAACACTGGTTCTTGTTGGTGGTGAAGTAGCAGAAATTGCAGATTGTTCAGGATCTTGGTCAAATACACAAATAGTTATTCAAATGCCACTTTCTACAAGTGATCAAGATACTATTAAAATAATTAAGACAGGTGGGAGTGATGAGTCTAATCCATTTACAGTAAATAGTATTATTAGACCAGCCGTTTGTAGTATAAGTCCTAACTTTGGCTCAGAAGAAACAAGAGTAACTTTAACAGGATATAATTTTGGTGATGAGCAACGTGAAGGTAATGTTTTCTTTGATCAACTTGGTGTAAATGAAATAGATAGTTGGTCAAATACAAAGATTAAAACTCGTGTACCAGTTGGGTCTGCAACGGGACCAGTTGTGGTTAATGTTTTAGGTAATGATTCTAATTCAGTAATATTTTCTTTAGATCCACATATAGATAGTTTGTCACCAGATAATGGATCAGTTAATAGTTATGTAACAATTAGTGGTCGTAATTTTGGCAATGAACAAGGTGATGGTTATGTATTAATAGGAGGGGAGAGATCTTATCTTGCTCCTTGTATTGGTGGTTGGAATAATAATAGTATTATTGTTCAAATACCGGGAAGTTTATCTTTAGGCAATGAAGCTGTTCAGGTTATTACACATTATGGTATTGGTAGCAATGAAGTAGATTATGAGATTAATGAGAAGCCAGTAAATCCACTATTGTGTGAGATTAATCCTGATTGGGCAGCTGTAAATCAGTCTGTTAATATTTCTGGAGATAATTTTGGTAACGGACTTTCAAGTGATCTCATTTTTACTAATAATGTTTCAGTTGCATCTTCAAGTTGGGGTGATCAAAGTATAGTCGCATCAATTATTGAAGATATTAAGTCTGGCCCAGTATCTATTGCAAGAGAATTTGTTGTAGGTCAACAGTGTGCAGGTTTTCATATTGGTTCTTGGTGTCCAGGAGATATTTATGAAGATATTATTGAAATAGTAGAAAGTAATAGTGTAGATTTCTTCAAAGGTTGTGTTATCGGCACAACATCTTCAAGGGAAGAGGGCTATATACCAACAGTAGCAGAAAATAGTGAAGCAGTAGGAACACTTGCTACAGACGGTACCTATCTATATGGTAAGAGCTGGAGTAGTTATGATGAGGCAGATAATGTAATTTCAATTATTGGTACTGGGTATAATGGAACTGTTCTTGGAGAGTATTATGGAGATTTAGCTCGGGTATCAGGTAGTATTACAATGACATATTATCCTGACGGATATCTATATAATGGCTATTCACTTGATGGTCATAGCCTGCAGAGAGTTAATGTGTCTACTGGAACAGTTGATGATGATAGTATGAATATCCCAGCTGGACTATTAAATAGAAATACAGGTGAAATGTATAGTAGTGCTAGGGGAGATAATTTAATAACCTCAGATGGTACATATGTATACAATCTTGCATTTGGTACTCGTGCGTGTCCAGATAATCACGGTAGTCGTTGTTATGATGGGTTTAAAGTTAGAGTATTTGATCCAATGAATAATTGGGAGCTTGTAAGAGAGTGGGTTTCAGGTCCTGATTCATTTTATACTGATGGTATAGTAGCAGATAGTAAATATATTTATGCTTTCCAATGGGGTGGACAGCATAAGGTTCGTATGATGGATATTGTTACTGGTGAGTTTATTGCGGAATGGATATCTGAACAAGGAAATAGTGGCAGTGATGGTTCTGGTAATGATATTATCTCAGGTCAATATGATTGGGTTAATGATAGAGTTTGGCTTGGTGATTTAGTAGATCATAGTAGAGCTCCGGGTCCTGCCTATATATATAAATATACAAGTTGTAATACATATGTACCGGATTCAATTCCTATGCCATATGTAATAGATAATAATAGTTGTACAGATAATAATGTACAAAGTCCTTCACCATATAAGAATATTGAGGGAATATGTACTAATTCTAGTTTTTCTGCAACTTTTAATACTATTATGGATGAGACTTCTTTCACAGATAATAATATTAAGATATTTGAATGTGGTATTGGTGATAATTTTGATTCAAACACATGTTCTGGTCAATTAAATTTCACATTTGATAATTTAACATTTTTTAACACAGATCAAGGTAATGGTTTTGTTATAGATACGGATGGATTATTAGCAAATGGTACTTGGTATCAAGTGAATTTAACAGCAGATATTATTACTCCAAGTGGTCTTAGTTTAGAGCCTTATAGTTGGTATTTTAAAACTGGAGAAGGAGAATGTGAACTTAGTCATGTGTCTATATCTCCCGCTGATACTACAGTTTATGTAGGTAATGAACAAGAATATTCATCTTTACCTTTTGGTGCACATTGTGAAATACTGCCACCAAATGATTTTGTTTATACTTGGTCAAGTAGCAATGAAACTATAGCTACTACAGAGTCATCAAATATTAATATGAATTTAGTAGCAGCCATAGGCTCTGGAGAAACAAATATCCAAGCTACAACTTTAGGAGTTTCTGGATTAACTAGTTTAACTGTAATAGAGTCACCAAATTGTGGGGATGGTTTTGTACAAATAGACTTAGGTGAACAGTGTGATGATGGTAATACGTCAGCTGGTGATGGTTGTAGTATTTATTGTCAATCGGAAATAATAATAGGAGGTAGTTGTGGTGATGGAATAGTACAATGGCCTAATAGTTCATTTTATTATGAACAGTGTGATGATAATAATACCTCTTCTGGTGATGGTTGTAGTAATATTTGCTATTTAGAAAATGGTAATTATTTTGGTAATTGTCCTTCTTGCGATAATGAAGTAATTGATTCTCAAATTGGTACTTGGTCAATGGATGAAGGAGAGGGAAATATAGTTGCTAGTAGTATTAATAATTTAAATGACGGAGCATTAGTAAATGGTGGAGATAATTGGATTACAGGTATGATTGGGGATAGTGCTTTACAATTTAATGGTTCTGATGAATTTGTTACTATTAATGACCCAAATGGTAATTTAGATTTAACAAATCAGTTTACACTTTCAGCTTGGGTAAATTCAGATGAATTTTATCAAGAGTATTCTATTACAACTTTAAAATATCAAGGTGATGAAGGTAATGAGGGTCAATTTAATAACTCAATTTCTGGAATAGATGATTTTATTAATATTAATAATAGACATAATTTTGGTCATTTAAATGCGGATGGAGATCATTATGATACTGTAGCAAGAATCCCAGATGAAATTTATAATTATGATATTATTATTTGGGATCATAATACTATAGATTTAGACGTATCTAGACTTGATAGAAATAAGCCAGTTTATTTAATTGTTCGAGGTAATAGATATGGTAATTATTCAGGACAGCAATTGGCTAGTTATGATTGGGAAGTTCCTGGTTATAATGGAAATTGGAATTTACACACTACTAATATTAAAAGATCAAGCATTGCTAATAATGTTTTCATTATTAGTAGTGATCATACAAATACTCATGCAGATATATGGTGTACTTGGGAGCATTATTCTCAATTAGTAGGTCGTCATTTGGGATCTTTAATATCTGTTATAAGTGGCCAAATTGTAACTAAAGGATCTGCCTTTGGATTATATATGGATAATGATGAAATAAAGGGGTATGTTAATTTTGCGGGGACATTAGTTGGTCAAAATAATATTGTTACTGCATCAATATTAGATGGTTGGAATTATGTAACCCTAACTTATGATAATAGTAATTTGAAATTATACATAAATGGTGCTGAGGAAAATACCATTTCATATACCGGTAATATAAATAATAATACGACTCCATTATTAATGGGACAATTCTTTGTAGGTGCTATAGATAATGTAAAAATATATAATGAAGCACGTAGCGCAGAAGATATTAATTCATCATATACGAGTTGTACTATTGAATGTACTGGCGTTGTGACCGCTGAATGCAATAATAATTTCTTAGATGATGGTGAAAAGTGCGATTATGTTGATGGGGATTATGAATTTTCTGGTAGCCAATACTGTGTAGATCTAGATGGTTTTGCAGAAGGTGTTTTAACTTGTACAGAAAGTTGTGAGATTGATACCAATCAATGTGTACCTGGAGAGCCAGCTAGTGATGTTTGTATTAATACTGAAATTTCAGCTGAGTTTGATTCGCTAATGAATTGGTTAACTTTTATAACGGGCACTGAAAATAATGACACTGTTCATTTTGAGAAAGTTACTAATTTATGTGAAACTGGGCCAGACAGTGGTAATGCCTGTTCAAATGACAGTGATTGTGCTGATGGGGTTGATCAGGGTAAATGTGATTTAGATATTAATATATCTGGTGGTCTTGAAAATATTCCACCAAACGATTCACAATATACAAAACTATATGTTTATCCTCTAGACGGTATATTAGACGCAGGTTCTGAATACAGAGCTACGGTTAAGGGCGGTGTAAATGGTGTGCAAGATGTTGAAGGTTTCACTTTAGAATCTGACTACGTTTGGCCATTCTATACAGGGGATGCTGAATGTTCAATAGATAGAGTGGAGGTTACGCCAGATAGTTATCAATTTAATAATAGTGAGGAGATTGTTAATTTTACAGTTCGTGCTTATGATGAAAATGATAATATAGTAGTTGGAGAATATGGTTGGCAGGTACAAGGGGATAGTCAATTGCTTGAAGGATTTGATTCTAGTGCACAGACAATTCAAGTGTCTGCTACTAACACAGGTAATGGAGAGCTTAGTTTAAGAGCTACTGTTGATGCAGGTGATAACAATAAGATTATAGATAATCCTGTTAAAACAATTGATTCTAATACTAGTTCTTTATATCCAGATCAAAATACGGCTAGTCAATATTGTATTGATGAATCAGGCCTGGCAGGTCCAGCTTTGTGGGAAACCACTTCTGGCACTGGTGATTATTATAGATATATTGATAGTGGTTGGATATTAGAATCAGTTGACGCAAAGATTTCTCAAGTTAAATGTTCTGTATACGATGATGTTCAGATAGATATATTTATGTGTAATGTACCTTGGGTTTATGAGAATGAAACATATAATTTTAAAACAAGATATTGTAGAGGTGAGGGAAAGAACTTTATATATAATGGTAGCTTTGAGATAGATGATAATAGTGATGATATGCCAGATACTTGGATTGATAGAGAGGGTGATTGGAATAATCAGGGAACATATTCAATGAGAATATCAAATGATAGAACATCATTATTAATTGAATCTGAGGGCGATGATTCAGATGAAAATGGTCATTGGATAGCCGCCACTCAATATGTTCAGGTTAAACCAAATACGCAATATACATTTAGTGGTTATGCAAAAACAGAGAATGCTCGAAGAACTCCTTTTCAGGTGTGGCAAAGAAATATTATAGATGAGAGAATCCCTGATACTGGACAAAATGCTGGTCTTAACGGAACAAATGATTGGGCTTATTATACTATTAATATTTTGACTACTTCAAATACTCATTATCTTGAGATAAATATGGCACATAGAAGTTGGGATGATGATACCAGTAGTAAGACTTGGTTTGATGATGTTCAACTTGAATTAGGTATGGAAGCAACTGAGTATGAAAGTTCTGTATTATTACCATCATTAACATTATCTCCTGATACTGGAGTACCAGAGGGGAGTGAGGAGCTTTTGAATATTCTATTCTTACAATCAGATTATAATATTCCAGATGCTATTGGTTTGAGAGTATTTACTAATTTTGAACATAGGGCACCAATAGAATGGTATCAGCAAAATGTTTCTAATATTGGTGCACCGTCTAGTATTAATGTCGGTGGTTACTCTGGTTTGCAAGAGGGTAGAACTACATATGTTAATGCAGCAAATAATAGTAATGATAATATATATACAAATATGTTTGTTTTGTCATATACGCAAGGAGCAAATGGTAATACACAAGATATTTTCTCACAGTTATATAATAATTGGACATTTAATAGTAATATTGATTCCTATGATTCTAAATCTCAATTAATTAGAGATACTAAGAGAATGGAAAATATGATTACAATCGCAGATAAGCTAGATGATTATTATCAGATTAATGTTGGTTATCCAGAACTAGAGGCTGGTACATATTTAGCCGGTACAACAGTTTCTGTCTGGGATTCTTGGAATAATATACTTGGAGCTCAATTGGGAGGACTTCCTATTGATCCAATTAATGAGCATAGCTCTTGTGCAGCAGGTAGCGATCCTATTACGTGTTGGAATCCAACAACTTTAAATTATGATTGTAGAAGTAATTCACATGTATATATATATGATTATGTAGATTCAGAATATTATGTTTATAGTAATTTTGAATATGACAATGTAATATGGAAGGGTGAATTTCATGGTGATGATGTTCCTATATATTCAAATTCTAAATGTGATAGTGTAATTCTAAATGTAGGTGAATTATCTTCTGATTTAGATGGTGAAGAGAAGCCTGCAGAATAATTTCTGAAAATAGGTTATAATTAATAGTAGTTAATATAAATTTATAAATATATGAGTAAAAAAATTATTTCGGTTATGACAATTTTGGCATTTCTTTTAAGCTTAATGCCACAATCATATGTTATAGCACAGACGGTAGATCAGTGTGAACAGGTTTTAGTATCTGGACAGGTACAAGAATCTAGTTGGGAAGAAGAAGCTGGTTCAACACCGGCTAATTCTTTCTATTTTATGGATAAACTAGGTGATTGGTTGAAATTGAGATTATTTTCTTTTACAAAGGATGCCAGAATAAATACATTACTTGATCAAGCACAGGAAAGAATAGGTGAGCTTGAAAGATTGCAGAGACAAAATAATTTAAAACCTAATTATGTTAATAGAATTGTAGGTAGCTATAATGACATAATGATGGAGGTTAGTGAGAGATTAACAGATTTACAAGCTGGGGGCTCAGATATGACAGATATTATGTCTAGATTAGCTGTATTGAGCGCAAAGAATAAAACTATAATTGCAGGTATTATGACAAAGATTTCTGCACAGAATTATGATGCTATACAGTCTGCATATAATCAATCAGGAGGTAATTTTTGTGAAGTTGTAGATAGTTGGGTAGCAAGAGAGAATCAGTGTAATGATACTATCCTGCTAATTCAAGAGAGCTCAGATTCATTCAATAAGATTGCAGAGGAGATAGCTAATGTTGAAACAACTAGTGTGTCTATAAATAATTCTTATCAGCAAGTAGATTCATACCTGGATATAGTTAATAGTATTAATACCGGCATAGAAAGCAGTAAGAATTCTTTTGATAGTAGTCTTAAAGCTACAGATTTATCATTTAATGAAAAAGAATCTGTTTTAAAAGGGGAATTAGATGATTTTAGAGGAGACTATTTTTATCTTTTAAATAATCAACCAAGTGTAGATACTGCCATAAGAGATATTATTGCATATAGCACTCAATCTATTGGTGGGCTAGTAGCTAGGGCAAGGGCGGGTACAGCATTGATAGATGTAGCTTTAAATAACTCAGAAATTAGTGCAGATATTGGATATATTGAAAAGATTATGTCTGCAAATTTAAGTGATGAGAAAAGTTTAGATAATTTATTAGAGGATTTAAAAGATGCTAAGAGAATAAGTATTGAAACAGAGGTAAATACACTATCTTCTTTAGTGAATAAGCAAGTTGATGAAATTAATAAATTAGAAGAAGGTAGAAATATTTGTGAAGGTTTAAGAAGTGATTTTTCTGACATTCTGGACAGATTAGATACAGGTAGGCTTTCTCAAGCTAAAAATGGTATTTTAGCTATGTATAATGATATGAGTGTATTGGATAGCATTTATTTACCTAATTGTGGAATGCTTCCAGTAGTTCAAACTCTTTATGATATCTTAGTAACTGGCAATGCACTTGATCCAAATAATAGTTGTAGTAGTCAATCATATATAGATAATTATATAAATGAGATTGTTGCTTGGGGAGAGGATAGAATGGATTTATGGGACACTATGATTGACCAGCATGATGGTTTAGTAAATCAATTAACCAATCAACTTGGTTCTTATGAGATGATATCTACTAATAAGAACAATACACGTGATAGTTTAGATTCATATTTTAATAACTATAAAAGCATAGATACTTCCAGTATTGCTTCAGCCGAGTTAAATAGAATTCAATTAGAGATTGCAGATTTAGATATTAGATTAATTGAAGCTGAGAAAGCCGTTACTGAAACAGAGGAGTATAAGAATGTTTTAAATGCAAATTTGCAGGAAGCAAATAATAGTGTAAGTACTACTCAGACAATTGTTAATCAGGCTGAAAATGAGTTTAAGACAGCTCAAGAGGAAGTAAATAATGCTTCATTTCTAGTAGAAAAGACTAGAAACGAATATCAGGAGGCAGAAGCTAATACGGGTGATACTAATGCTTTAAAGAATTCTGCAGAAACGGATTTAAAGGCAGCACAACAAGAATTAGAGGTGTTAAGCAAAGAGAGAGATGAATTGAAAGTAGAAATAGAAAGCATGAAAGTTTCTTTAAATTCATTCAGTATTACAGCGGTAAGAGAGAATGATTTTCAACTGGAAGAGGAAATATTATTAGATCTAACTGAAGATTTCTTTTTTGATAGAGCTATAGTAGAAAGTAAAGAAGTGGAATTGGAGACTATAGAGACAAATATTATTACTAAAGAAGCGCAGGTATCAGATTTGCAAACAAAGTATAATTCAGCTTTACAAGCTTTTAATAATGCAAGTCAAGATTATGCTTCTAAAGAAAGTTCATATTTGCAAGCAAATTCTAATTATAATACAGCAGTTCAGACATTAACTCAAAAAGGAGATTTGTATGAAGCTAAGAGTATTATTTTGTTTGAACTAGAAGCAGAATTATCTCAGAAACAATCCTCATACAATACAGCCCTTACAGACTATAATGAAACGGTGATAGTAAAAGATGTGCTAGAAGGAGATTTATCCAATCAGAATAATTTATATGATAATGCAATTGCTAAAGCTATTAAATTAGAAATAATAAATGAAGAGCTTAATTTATTTGTTGAACAAAAATTTAATAATACAGTTAGTAATTATGAAACAAGTGTAAATAACTTAAGTCAGCTAAATGATGAATGGGTAGGAGTTGCATCTGAATATAGCAATATATCTAATGATGTTGTAAGTTTAAGAAATAAAATGAATGGAAACAATTTAACTCAAATACGATCTGGTATTTCATCATTAAAATCCGCTACTTATGGTTTAGAAAATTCTGTTGAATACAATATGCCAGCTTATCAAATTAGTCATCAAGTAGATACATTAGATAGATTAATGAATATGAGAATTTTAGGACAAGGAAGAATAGATAATATTAAAGCATCTGTTCAAACAAGTGTTGTTAATTTACAAGCTATTACCTGTACAGACGCTCAATCAATATATGATCAAGGTGTTACTGATGTTTGTAATAATTTTGACACTGGCAATTACATAAATACTTGTCAGGTGATTAATAATTTAGAGACTCAAATTGTAGATACATGTAAAGCAGAATCAAGTAATAATTGTGGAAATAGTATAGTTAATGATGGAGAACAATGTGATGATGGTAATAAATTATCTGGAGATGGTTGTAGTGCTTTATGTCAAAGTGAAATAACAGCATATTGTGGTGATGGCCGTATTCAGTCACCAAATAGTTTTGGGGTAAATGAAGAGTGTGAAAATATACCAGCTAATAGTATAGATGGAGATGGTTGCAATTCACAATGTCTTAATGAAGCAGAGGCATATTGTGGTGATGGAATATTACAACAACCAAATGATAAGAATTTTAGTGAACAATGTGATGATGGTAATAAATTTGTAGGTGATGGATGTAATAATTTATGTCAGATTGAACGTGGCGCACAAAAATCTATTAAAATTAGAAAGACAATACCATAAAATATTAAATAATAAATATTATGTTTGAAGATTTACAATCAGAGCAATCTGGTGCACAAGCTCCAGAGCCAAAGGAGACACCTAAACAATCACCAATGCCAAAACAAGAATCCATGGAAGAGCCAGAGGATATTTTAGCAGATGTAGATAATTCTATAATGCCAAAACAAATGCCAATGCAGGCGCAACCCCCTATGCAAGATATTGGTCCAGCTCAACCCTTAACAGATTTACCTGGGGCAGGTATTATGCCTAAAAAGAAAAGATCTGGTGGTTCAAAGAAATTATTTTATTTAGTAGGACTTGTTGTAGTCGCGGCTATTATTATAATCGCTGTTATACAATTTACATCAACTCCTAAATATGATGAGTTTGAAGAATTTGTTAATGATCCTATTAATAATAGTCAGCAAGATCAAAATGAAGTTGCAGATGAAGTAAATCAAGATGAGGAAGAAATTATTGAGCCAGATATCATTGATCCAGTTGATCCAAATGATACCTTAGATGAAGATGGTGATGGTTTAACAAATGCTCAGGAATTATCAATTGGAACAGATCCATATAATCCAGATAGTGATAATGATGGTCTTTTTGATAAAGAAGAGGTTATAACATATAAGACAGAACCATTAAATGAAGATACTGATGGTGATGGTTTTTTAGATGGCAGTGAAGTAAAAGCTGGATATAATCCAAATGGACCAGGAGAATTACTTCAGTTGCCACCAATAGGTGATAATACAGATAATGAATTATAATTTAAAATAAATGTTTACAGATAACAAAAACCAAGAAACAACTGGGAGTCAATTAGTAGATAATACAGGCTCAGATGCTAGTCAAACTTTAGGAAATAGCATGACAGGAGAAATATATACAATGCCAAAACCTGATGGTTCTGGTCCTATTAAACCTAGTAAAGGAAAGAGTTCTCCAAAGCTTATGATTATTATTGCAGCTATTGTTGTGATTGCAGTTATAGCTGCTGGTTTTTGGTTCTATAGCACCATGACTGTGATACCTGAAGATAATCTTTTAATCAATCCACCTTTAAATAATGATTTGCTACCATTAGATGAAGTTGATGAAGAGGAAGAAGAAGTTTCTTCTACTCCAGTAGATAGAGATAGGCAGAGACTCGATGACATAACAGGAGTACGTTCTGCACTTGCCTTATATTATCAGGAGATGAAAGCTTATCCAGATATTATGGATGATCTTTTGGATAATTATTTAGATAATATTCCAATTAATCCAAGTCCTGGTGGAAATTCATATATTTATGTACCGCAGAATAGTAATCAATCATATAAATTAACCTTTACTCTTGAAGAGGGTGGAGTATTAGGCATTCTTACTTTAAAGAGTGGAGAGTATCAGGCAGGACCTAGTTTAATTGAGCCATTTATTGAAAATGGTGAAGAAGAAGCTGCTCCAGACACAGGAGATGATTTAGCAATTGAACTAATCTCTGGTTTGGATACAGATGAAGATGGATTAACAGATATTGAAGAAAATCTATATGCAACAAACTCAGCATTGGTAGATACTGATGAAGATGGTTATTCAGATGCCAGTGAATTGGTAAATCTGTATGACCCAGCTCAAGTAGCTACATTACTTGCAGATACCGAAACTGTTACACAATATATTAATACTGAATATAATTATTCCATCCTATACCCAACCGAATGGACTGTCAGAGCTTTAACAGAAGAAAAGGAACAGGTAATATTTAATTCTGAAACAACAGAATTTGTTCAGATACTTGTACTTGAAAATCCACTAGGTCTTTCTGCTCGAAATTGGTATTTAAGTTATAATGAAGATATTGAGGCAGATAGTTTAGAAGAAATTGTTCTAAATAATATCGTTGGTGTCCAAGCGGGTGCTGGTAGATACACATACCTTGGTGTTGGTAGTAGCATTTATTCAATAATATATAATGTTGGTACAACTAATCAGCTAAATTACCAGGCAACATATGATATGATGCTTAATAGTTGGGAACTTATTACAATAGATGAGGGCTTACCTTCTGAAAATAGAGATGCGCAAAGATTAAAAGATATTACAGATATACGTTTTGCATTACTTGAATATCAAGTTGAGAATTTAACACTTCCAGAAATAATTGATGATGATGTTGATTCATATCAGATGATAGGTAATAATGCAGGGGATTGCGCAATGTCTTGTGATAATGTTTCTACAATAACACAATGTGCAGACCTTACTTCAATTTTAGTGCCAGATTATTTAGTATCAATTCCAAGTGATCCATTAGATGGTACTATAGAAAGTACAGGATATTATCTAAATGTGCTTACGGATGGAACTTTAATAGCTGGTGCATGTCAGGCAGAGGTGGAAGAAACAATTGAAGTAAATAATTAATATGATAGCTCCTGTAAGTTTTGTATATACAGAAAAGTTAGATAAAAAAGTATTATCTACTCTGCAAAAACTGAGTGCCTTTGCTGTTGGGAAATTAAAGCTTAGTAAATTAGATATTAGTATAATTTTTGTTACGGAAGCTAAAATTAAACAACTTAATAAGCTATATAGAAAGAAGGATAAGATAACCGATGTTTTATCTTTTTTTTATGGTAATGAGGGTGAGGTCTTTATCTGTTTAAAACAAGCAATAAGACAAGCTAAAGAAAATAATTTAGATTTAGAAGAAGAGCTTATTAAATTAACTATTCATGGTTTAACGCATATAGCCGGATATGATCATGAAAAAGATTCAGATTATATTAAGATGAGTAAAGTTGAAAAAAATATCTATGATTTATTTCAAAAAAACATTTAAAAGTATTTCTAGAGCTTGGCGTGGACTTATAAAAGTCTGGCAAGATGAACAGAATTTTAGAATAGAGTTATTCATAGCATTATTTGTTACTGCTATGATGTTTTATTTACACATCACATTAAAAGAAGCAGTTATATTAATATTAGTAATATTTACTGTCTTAATACTTGAGATAATTAATACTGTCATGGAACGAATGGCGGATATTTTAAAACCTAAGATTCATCATTATGTTGCAGTGCTTAAAGACATGATGGCAGCAGCTGTACTTCTTGCTAGTATTGCAGCAATAATAATTGGAATATTAATCTTTTATCCATATATAGTTGGTGGATAATTAGATTTCGAGTATAATATACATATTAATAAAGTTTTTTTAGGAGGACATGGACTTGATACAAGTATTACCATTACTGTCTGCAATCTTTGTTTTAGGATTGGGTTTTTTTATTTTACTTAAAAATATTAAATCTAAATTAAATATTGTTTTCTTTTTTCTTTCACTTACAGTCACTATTTGGCTCATTGGAACATATAAACTATTTATTGGTTTAACAGAACCTGAGATAATATTTTGGGATAAGTTTGTTTATATTGGCATTTGTATGATGCCAGCATTGTTTTATCATTTTAGTGTTCTATTTACTAAGAATAAAAAAAGTAGACAATCAATACTATTAACATATATTGTAGGAATATTTTTTGTTATTATGCTTAAAACAGAATATTTTGTAGCAGATGTTTTCTATTATGATTGGGGAGCACATACTAAAGCTCAACTATTTCATCATCTCTTCTTAGGCTATTATGCTATTTTTATTGTTCTTCTCTTCAAAGATTTATACAAATATTTTAACAAAACAAAGTCTGGTCTTGCTCGTGCTCAATCACGCTATGTATTACTCGCTTTTTTAATATTTGTTATCTTTGGAATAACTGGTTTTTTACCAGCATATAGCATTACAGTTTATCCAATCGCATATATTGGAGGATTATTATTCCTATCACTACTTGCTTATGCAATTGTTCGCCATAGATTTATGGATCACAGATTAATCATTCAAAGGGGATTAATCAATGTATTGTCCTTATTAGTAGCAATTGGTCTAAGTAAGTTTATTTTTAATATATTCAGTTGGAATTTTCCAAGAATAGATAATTGGGAGATATTAGGACTAATTGTTGGTCTTCTTACCATTCAACCATTGCGCAATCTATTCTCAGGTATTGCGAATAGATACTTTTTTACAGATATGTATGATTATCAATCAGTACTGAGGGATTTAAGTCATCATTTAACTTCTATTATAGATTTAGAAGATATTGTAGATTCAATAATTAATACTGTAAATGATTCTTTCAGTTTAGAAAATTCAGGTTTAATAATCTGTTCAGATAATAATGGACAACCACATTGTGATGTTATGATGGCCTATGGAGCTAGTGTGGGTGAAATTGAAACAATTGTTCATAATAAACATTTACTTAAATATTTAGCATTAAGTAGGGCTCCATTGCTTGCAGATGAAATACCAATAATATCTAAGTCTATTCTAGATACAAGTACCGTAGATAGCCTCAAAAAGGCCCATATTGCTATGAATAAGAGTAATATCGCAATGTTAGCCCCACTTGTTAAAGAAGATAGTTTAATAGGCATTATAGCTCTTGGTAGTAAATTATCTAAAGAAACATATTCTAGTGAAGATTTGGAGCTTATAGATATACTTGCTAATCAAGCATCTGTAGCAATAGATAATGCTCAGCTATATGAACAGGTCAAACAATTTAATACAAAGCTTAAGAAGAAAGTTAAAGAAGCAACTACAGATCTGCAAAAGAGTAATAAGAAATTAACTTATGCAAATGATAATCTTCAACAATTAGATAGAGCAAAGTCAGAATTTTTATCCATTGCATCTCATCAATTGCGCACTCCACTTTCTGGCATTAAAGGTTATCTTTCTATGCTTTCAGAAGGAGACTTTGGCAGACTCCCTAAAGATGCACAGATTGTTATTAGTGATCTTTTTGCTAATGCAGATAGAATGTCTAGACTTATAAATACCTTTTTAAATATTTCTAGAATTGAAGCAAATAGATTAGTGATTGCTAAAAAACAGGTAGATATTATAGAGCTTGTTAGATCTACAGCTAGAGATTTTGACATGGCTGCTAAGAAGAAGAAATTAAAATATACCTATAGTTTACCAAAGAAGAAAATAATAGTAGCAGCAGATGGAGATAAGATTAGAGATGTGGTTGGTAATTTTATAGACAATTCATTGAAATATACGTCTAAGGGTTTTGTAAAACTATCTATTGAAACAACTTCTAAACAAGTAAGAATATTTATTGAAGATTCAGGTATGGGTGTTTCTAAAAAAGATTTAGATAAATTATTTGAAAAGTTTGCTAGAGGCACAGATATTACTAAAGTAGACACTAATGGTTCAGGTTTAGGACTATATATTGCTAAGAAGATTATTGAAGCTCATGATGGTGTAACCTTTGTATCTAGTCCTGGTAAAGGGAAGGGGAGTAAGTTTGGCTTCTCATTACCATTACCTGCTAAGAAAAAGAAACCCACAAAGAAAAAATAGCGTGATTGTATAAACAGCCTGTATAGGCTGTTTTATTATTGACAAAGTATTAAATATATGATATTATCCAGTATTCCTAAATAATAGGAATCCTTACTACAGGGTGTGTAGTTACAGTACATTACAGGAGGTCCAAAATGGACGAAAAGAGAAAAGGTGAGATTGCAATGTTGTTGCTTAAGGATAGACTTTCAGAAAGAGGTCTTCGTTTGGGCAATTCTTTCAAGCGAGAAATGGGCACTGCGGCAAAGGCTATAGGTATTGAATTAGAAGAAATGATGGAATTTGCTGAGATTCTAACTCGTGAACTTCTCGAAGAAACATTTCCATCATCTTCAAAGTAATCAATCCCTCTCTAAGAACGACATGGTGAGTTCTAGGAACTCATAAACGGATAATTGCACTTCCCTTCATATGAAGGAGATTAGGCAGAATAAGAACCGCTCCTCTCGTTCTGGAGAATCAAAGCCCCGTCTTAACAGATTGGGGCTTTTTTAATTATTGACAGCTATAAATATATTAGTTAATATGGGATATCTGTTGTTTAACAAATATATATAGGAGGGTATATAAAAAATGGAGTTATTGTTCAATGAAAATCATATTATTGTATATGGTTTATTTGTTCTTGTAGTTGTGTTTATTTTCGCTAGTCATAAATCAAGAAAATCGGGTAATACATATTATCACGGTGAATATGACGAGAATAATGAAGAAACGCTGGATAATTGATGGATATCATATTAATTGCTATTGGTATAGTGTTCTTGCTTGTTTCAGCATATGATTATTATTCTTCTAGTGATAGGAGTTTTAGCAATCATATAGAGACAGTATTTGCTAGTACTATTATATTGAGTGTTGGATTGGCTATTAAATATTTTAGTAATTAAAATCCTAGGAGGGGTTAAAGTGTCAGATTTGAATGTTGCAGTTATGACCGAGCAAGAGATTGTTGAAAAGCTTCATGAAATGCACTTGCATAATACTGTAAGTCCGCATTTATTGTACTTGGCTGAGAGTTTCTATTTCAATGCTAGTCATCCGGATTATGAGCATCATAAAGAGCTTCAGAGAAGGCTTTATGAATTGGCTGAGAAAAATGGAACGCCTTGGGTGGAACAAGAGATCTTGAGAGTAAGTGTTTTATCTCACAGTGCATAGTTTCTATGCTGAAAAATTAAAAACAACGTCAGATAATCAGCGTTGTTTTTTTATTTCCTCTATCTAATTGGTTTAAGTTTTATAGAATCAAATCCAGAACCGTATTCACCATAGTCTATTCCAAATTTGTAAATATATTAGGAATCACGGTTGTTTATTATTTAATGAATGTATTCTTAACTCTTTTAGATCTCCAAAAGTAAGTTATCCAGATAACAGCATATAGTACTGATCCATATATTCCTACTACTGGACTATTTCCACTTTGTTTCATAAGTTCAATTGTTTCTTTTGGTATTCCAATGAAGTCTGTTACAGATATGACTATTGATAATAGTGCTGCGCCAAGAAACCAATACTTAAATGTTCTTTTTTTACTATACATAATGTAGATAATCCATATATAGAATGCAATATACAATATTGTAAAAGCATAAGACATAAAGAATATAGCCTTTGGTTGAGTTTCAATTAGAAAGCTATACGATCTTACAAAATTAGATAGTATATACAGTGGAGTAACGGCTATCCATATGGAAACAAATCCAAGCCAACCCTTAAATCCTTCAAGGTTTTTCTTTTCTTTTTCCGGAGGCATATTAGATGTTGGTTGCTTTTCATTATCTACTCTATCGTAGATATTTTCTTCTTCTTTTGTTTCTGTTAACCATTCGCTACAATATTTACATTTTTTTGCTTCTGCCTGAATTTCTTCAGCGCAATGTGGACATTTTTTCATAATATTATTTTAATAATTTACTCTTCAAAATATAGTTTAACGATTGGTGCTAAATCATATAGCTTTAAATCTTTTTTACTTACCCATATAGCTTCTGTATGATCTTCACTTAATTCAATATCTCCAGTAAAAGATTTAGATTCAAATATTTGAAAGTGAAGTTTATTATCCATTGCTACAAATTGATAGTTTCCAATCTTTTCACCAAGTTCAATTGATAGGGAAGTCTCTTCTTTAACTTCTCTAATTATAGCATCTTCTGTTTTTTCTCCTTCTTTTATCTTTCCACCAGGGAAATCATACTGACTAGGAAAGAAGTGAGATTTGAATGATCTTTGCAAGAGAAGATATTTATCTTCTTTTTGTATTATTGCTTTAGCTAGGTTTATCATATTCTTTTACTAAATTGTTCTAATACAAATTGTTCAAAATTAGTACCTTTTTCTTTTTCATATTCTTGATATAAAGAGAATATAATATTTCTTAGATCATTTTTTTCAAATTTATCATAGTATTCTTTGGATCTTCGTTTTAATTCTTCTAATGTTGAAATATTTAATTGAGAGCATTGTTTTCTCAATATATCATTATTAGTTATAGCATCATTGAATTGTTCATCACTTACGCTGTCGATTTTTTGAACAAAATCATCTTCAGTTAATGGTTTATCATCCTTTTGAAAAATGTCATTGTAGGTACGGATAAATTCCTCACATAGTAAACTGTAATATTCTTCGCCATACTCTTGGCTGTATTTTAAGTTATTAGATGCTAATTCAACGATTTTCATTTTTTGATCATCTGTTAATTGAGCTTCAAGTTTTGTTATTATTGGGTTGATAACGCTGTGCAAAAATTCATGTTCCATATTGTGTGGGTTGTCAATATGAGAACTAATGTACATGTCATTATTTGGTCCAAACATGCAAGAGCCTGATTTTTCATCGAAAAGGAAGTTTGTTGGTAGAATGATAATTTTTTCTATTTTTGTAGTTTTAGCATTTGGTTTAAAGAATTCTATTAATTGCTTGATTCTTTTTTGTGGATCTTCTAGATTATTATTTCTCATGGAAATATCTTCTGAGGTGGCTTCAGCGAATTTATCCATTAATTCGCTAGGTAGGGAAGTTTCTAAATTATTTAAAGCTTCTATTAGTTTATCTCTAATTTCTTGAAGGTTTTGTATTGGGTTTTTATATTCGGAAACAAATTTTGATAGTGTTTCCGTTTCATTTGTTTCACGAGTGAGAGCCATATTGAATAAAGTTTCTCCATCTATACCATTGCTCTCTATTGCTCTAATTTCTTTTAGGAAGTTAATTGTTTCTTCATTAAGAGGATTTTGCTTAAAGAAATTATCGACTTCTTGAGATAACTCGTGCTGATGTCCTCCGAAATCATGATCATATCCTCTGAGCAGAATAGACAGAAGCATTGGACCCTTTTTTTCTTGTACTTCAATTTCAGGAAGTTTCATTACTTCTGGGGATTGTTCAACTGAGTTTGGGTTTTCGATATTATTCATATAGTTTTTGTAATTTTAGCTAGGTTTATCATGTTTAATTTCAGTTTCTAATTGTATTATATATTCTTTCATAAACTTAATTAACGGTTTTGCAAGCTTTTTCCCAGATTCTGTTTGAAGATTATCATAACAACTAATTTGAAAATTTATTTGATCAATTATATATGATCCAATTTCTGTTTTATTGTCAAACCTTTTATCAAAATCCTTTGCTGTCATTTCCCAGGTTTCACCTTTGATATTTAGAGGGTCGTATTCTTGTTTATCTGCTTTTGAAGTATATGCACGCATTATACCAATAGATCCAAACATATCCATCATATCTGCGTCACGTATGATATTTAATAGCACACCTTCTCCTTTGCGATTAGCATTGTGATATCTTATGGCATTACATACATCAGCGATTTTATCTTCAGAAAGTATATTGTTAGCTACTAGATATTCTCTAGCCATTTTAGCACCAACTTCTCCATGTATATTCCTTGGTTCTGACTGGGGCAAGCCTATATCGTGCATGAGAGCTGCAATCTCAACCATTTTTAAATCTGTATAGTTTTCACTTTCGGCAATTTGTATTGCCCAATTTCTTACGCGGTCGACATGTTTGAAGTCGTGAGCTGTTTCACTAGACATTATATCTTTCACGTATTCTTCAATGTTTCTCATTATTTAATATAGCCTTTACTAATTAACTCTTCTATTGATTGAGAAATGTTTGGTTGTTTCATTATTTCTTCTAATGAAAAGAAATCTGCTCTTTGCCCTTCATTTAATTTAATATTAGATAAATCATAAGTATCTGTTGTACCAATAAAGTAATAACCCTCGATTTCAAATATCCTACCATGTACTTCATGAGTTATTTTTCTTGATCTGATTTGTCTAATATTGTTTACTTCAATATCTATCTCTTCTTTAAGTTCACGTTTTATTGCTTCCATAGGGTTTTCTCCTTTTTTCATACCACCACCTAAAAGACCCCATGTATCTGGTTCTATAATGTCTGGATTATCGTCTCTAAGAATGAATAGATATTCATCTAGCATTTCATTCTTTACAAATATTTTAGCTCCTTTTGTTTTGTTCATAAGCCCCAATTAGAGTTAGAATATTTATCTTCTTTAAGTAGTTTCTCAATTTCAGCCCGAATGTCTTTAATATCTTCTTTATTAAGTGGTTTAAAGTTTTCGTAGAATTCAGGTTTGTCGTCTCTGTGAGGAAAGTGACATGCTTGTCCGTATTTGTGAGTCTTGGCCCTTTTTGCTCTTCCATATATATGAATATGTAAATATGGTCCTTCTGGTTTGAACACAGACCAATTTCCATTATCTTGGTAATTTAACCTGCCAATATCTACTCCGTGATCTTTCATTATTTTTGTCATCGCTTGTCCAACTACCACTGTAAGTCTCATCAACTCAGTAGCATGCTTTGGAGAGAGTTCTTGTCTGTCAATGAGTCTTTCTTTTGGGAAAATAACAATATGCCCACCATCATCTCTATCGACGTGTGGGTTGTCCGGCGCTTTGACGTTAAAATTTTTGGATTCATAGATCATGCTATGATGTGATGTTATATTTTTCATATATGTTCTTTAGTTGATGAAAGAACAACTTTAATAGCTTCATATTTTTCTCGCATCATTTCTTTTGCTTCTGGAAGTGTTAATTTCTCATTCCAGTCTCTTTCAATCTTAGCTTCAACCCATTTAAATATATTTTCAAAGTTATCGCCACCAATTTTCCAATAAAAGAATATTGGTATTTCATCAAAGTGAGACATTGCATCTGCATTCATAACTATTTTAGCAGTAATGGTTTTTGGAGGTAAATCTTTGATAGCACGATGAGTTTCAACACAGTGTTTAATTTCGTCTATTACTTCTTGTGGTGCATTGTGATCTTTAAGAATTTTTTCAGCTTCAATTACGCCTGTTACGTTGTGGTTTTCTGATCCATGTCTTAATCTTCCGATATCATGAAGTATGGCTCCGAGCTCTGCCATGTCTTCATCGGTTTTAAGTATTTTTGCTAATTGTTTCGCGTACTTAATTACAATAGCAATATGATACTTCCAGTCAGAGTCATCCGCTTCGTTCTTTACTAGTTCTCTAATTTCATTTAAATATTTCATATTTTTTCAATCATTTTAATTATTTCAGGAAATGTAGAAATTTTGAAATGTCCATTTTTACTTTTATAAATAATAATCTTTGAATTCTTTAATTTCTTCCTATACTTTTCAGCATGTTCTATTGGTATTACATCGTCATCTTCTGAAAATAATAATGTAACATTGTTAGCTTTTCTATCTAATAGTGTAAGGTTTGGTTTTAGTTTAAATCCTCCAGTTAAATCTTCACCATATAATGTATCATC
The DNA here is from genome assembly GCA_016784445.1 of Patescibacteria group bacterium. GTDB lineage: Bacteria > Patescibacteriota > Patescibacteriia > UBA1558 > UBA1558 > BS150m-G51. The sequence goes on along the minus strand of JADHUR010000001.1, from coordinate 138,588 downwards.
ATATGGGGGGCAGATAATGTATGTAGCTAGTATTTTTTTTGGAAATTTGTTTTCTGACAAGTACTTAGTTAAAAATATACCACCGAGTGAGCCACCAATTAGAATAATATCTTTCTTTAAGAGGGGAAAGAATCTTTCAAAGTGTATTTTCCAGTCATTATATGTTGCATTATCTTGCAATGGAAAGCGAGGCCTTATAATATCAAATTTCTTACCTAAATGTTTTTCTAGATAACTATCATACCAACGATTCTTCTCTTCGATTGATACTTTTCTCGTTTTTAAAAACTGTTGATAGTCTTTATTATTTTTGAAGGTCATCCCTCCATGTATTAAGAATATTTGTTTTTTCATATTTATTTGTTATTTATATATCTTTAGTAGTAAATAATTCTTTTTCATTAATAAGTTCAAGTGTAATCTCTGTGTCGCGGTGACTATTCTGTAATTTTCTTCTATATTCTTTTTCATGGTTTAATATTTTAGGATCAATAGAATAAACAATTATCAACTTACCATTCTTTCCTTTGAGTTGAGTGATTCCTTTTTCTATATGGTCTTTACTTTTCTTCAAGAGGGAAGTTAAATTATTATCAAAGGTATTTTCGTCAATTGTTTCTGAAGATTCCTTTAGTTCGGCTGACTGATTAACGTGCTCTCTTAATTGGTCTGACATATTTACCCTTTTTACTTCAATATATTTTTTAGTTTTATTTAGATAGATGTCTGGATTTCCATCTGTATCATTAAAAAAAATTGGTCTATTAGATATTTCTTTGTGAGCAATGAGCAGCTCAGTTAGTTTGTCAATGATATATTTAACTTCTTTGTGTTGTGTTGTAAAATTATATATTATAATTTCTTTTTGAGGTAAGGAAAGTGAATCTAAGAGTGAATTAATATTGTCTGCCCACATGTAGTGAGATTTACCCATAATACCTAAATAATAAGATCCGGCTGTCGATAGCTTCAAGAGGTCTGCTAGTTGTAGTTTTGAATCCATACTAATTGACATTTTACACTTATTAGCTATTTCTTGCAAAATAGCTAATCTTACAGATATTTGCTAAAATATAGCTATGTTTAAGATAACTAAAACAGACTATTTAGACTATACTTTCTGTAAAAAGAACCTTTGGCTTAAAAAACATAAGCATGAGTTGTTTGATGACGTAGAATTGTCAGATTTTGAGAAGAAGATTATTGAAGAAGGTAATTTAGCAGATGCAGAGGCTCAGAATCTATTTGTAGATGGCGTTTTAGTTGAATCTGTAGATAATGAAGCAATACTAGATACTAAGAGGTTAATAGATGATGGTATTGAAACAATCTTTCAGGGAACATTCTATGAGGATGATTTTTTTATACGTGCAGATATTATGAATTACAATAAGTCACTGGGTGGTTGGGAATTGTATGAAGTTAAAGCTTCTAATGATATTAAGCGTAAAGAACCGTATCATTATGTAAATGATTTAGCTTTTCAGAAGACTGTTATTGAAAAGAGTGGTTTAAAGATTGTTAAGTCTAGTGTTATTCATTTGAATAAAGAGTATCGTAGAGGTGGGGAAGTAGATTACAGGGAATTATTTATATTTGTAGATTTAAGTGATGAGGTTGTTGAGCAGCAGGTGGATGTTAAGAAACAGATGGAGGAGATTAAACAATATTTGGGCATGGATGAAGAGAAAGGGTGTGAGTGTCTATACCGTGGTAGGAATGCACAGTGTACAACCTTTAAATATTCTAATCCTGAAGTACCAGAGTATTCAGTACACGATATTAACAGAATTGGTTTAAGTAAGAAGTTATTCTATGATTGGATAGATCGCGGTATTTATTCTTTAGACGATATAGATAATCCAGAGAAGTTAACTGGAGCAAAACTTGCTCAGTATAATGCACATAAGAAAGGTTCAGCTATTATTGACAGAGAGAGTATAATATCTGAACTTGGTAAATTGGTATTTCCATTATATTTCTTTGACTATGAAGGCTTTGTATCTGCCATACCAATGTTTGATGGTTTTGGAGCTTATGAGCAAATACCATTCCAATACTCATTACATATTATGGATGAGAAGGGGAATATTGATCATAAAGAGTTTTTAATTACAGATCCTAAAGGAGATATTACATTGCCACTTGTTAAACAAATGAAAGAAGATATTGATCCTTCTGGAACAGTCATTGCTTGGTATAAGACATATGAGAAGCAGAGGAATGAAAAGTTAGCTCAGCTTCATCCAGAGTATGCAGATTTTTTAAATGAGATAAATGATAAGATGTACGATCTAATGCATATCTTTTCTAAGAACTATTATGTAGATCCTGCTTTTAAAGGAAGCTCTAGTATTAAGAAGGTATTACCGGTTGTTGTTCCAGATTTATCTTATTCTACTATGAATATATCTAAAGGTGATCAAGCTAGTGAAAGATGGGAGAAAATGATTAATAAAGATACGCCTAAGGATGAGAAAGAAAAGATTAAGAAAGACTTATTGGATTATTGTGCACTAGACACTATGGCCATGGTAAGAATTTACCAAAGATTATTAGAGATAGTTAAATTAAAATAATATTATGAAAAATATATATAATAAGGAGTTCTCAAAAGAGTTTTCAAAACCAAGTATTGCTAATGAGAAGGTTAATAGCCCTCAGTTTTTCAAAGTATTGGGGGATATTAAAGGAAAGAAGATTTTAGATCTAGGGTGTGGTAATGGTTATTGGTTAAAAAAATTCGTAGACAAGGGAGCTATCTGTGTGGGAATAGATAATTCTGCGGAACAATTAAAAATTGCTGAGAAATTAAATTTAGATAAAAAAGTAAGTTTTTTAAATAAAGATATTACAAAGCCTTTAAAATTAAATAGTAAATTTGATATTGCATTACTAATTAAAGTTATCTTAGAAGAGAAGAGTAAAGTTAAAATACAGAAAATGATTAAGAATGCTCATGGTGCTTTGAAAAAAGGCGGTAGATTAATTATCTTAGACTTACATCCATTTGCTCCAAATTTTCAGCATACAATTACACCTCCTAAAAACTATAATTATTTCCAGAGTGGTGTCACTGTAAGAGCGATGTCAACTAAGGTGAATAATGAAAAGATATTCTATAATGATAAGCATTGGACATTTGAAGACTTTTCTTCTTTTCTTTACAATAATGACTTTCATATAAAAAGATTAATTGAGCATAGAGCTAGCATTAAGCTTTTGAAGAAATATCCAACATTAGAAAATAGAGTTAATAATCCTATGGATATTATTATTGAGGCAGTTAAATATTAAGAATTTGTAGTAGTTTGCAATATTTGTCTGCATGAGTAAAATATTGTATAATAAGTATACTTTTAGAGTATTATTTACATGACAACTAGAAAATATTTATTATACTTAAGTTTAATAACAGTCATCGCTTGGATTTTGTGGGTTATGGTGGTAAGGTTTATTGACCCCACAACTGGTGCTAGCCTTGCTCTGTTATTATTTTATTTAGCGCTATTTATTAGCCTAGCAGGCACTTTCACTTTAATTGGATATTTCCTTAGAATGCTAACTGCTGGTAATGAAATAACGGGCATTAGATTAAGTATTTCGGGTAGACAGGGTATACTATTTTCAATTTTAGTTATTATATCCTTGATGTTAAAGGGAAATGGACAGCTTAATTGGTTAACAGTAGTAATTACAATATTAATATTATCTTTAATTGAATTTTTGTTCTTATCTATATCTGGTAAGAAAGAATAAATATATGTTAGATGATTTAAAGAAAATTAAATTAAAAGCTCTGAGTGAGTTCGATAAGATTAAAAACAGTGAAGAACTGGAGAATCTTAAAGTTAAATATTTAGGACGTAATGGTGAGCTTACAAAACTTTTAAAGAACTTGAAAGATATTGCTGAAGAAGAGAAGCCTAAGGTTGGTAAGGTGGCTAATGAGATAAAAGAGAGTATCGGCTCTGCAATAGAGAAAGTAGCAGATAAATTTGATGATAGTTCAGTAGGTGATATTCAGGTAAATAATTTAACTTTGCCTGGTATAAAGACAGAGAAGGGAAGTCTTCATCCAAATACAATGATGCAGTATGAGTTGGAGCAAATATTTACTGCTATGGGATTTAAAGTTATTGAAGGTCCAGATTTGGAATCTGAATATTTTAACTTTACAGCCCTTAATATTCCAGATAATCATCCTGCTAGAGATACGCAAGATACTTTTTGGCTTGATGATGGTAATTTATTAAAAACACATACATCACCAATGCAGGTAAGGGCAATGAAAAAATATGGCGCTCCACTTCGAGCTGTATTTCCAGGTAGATGTTTTAGATTTGAAGCAACTGATGCTTCGCACGATTCAACCTTTTACCAACTTGAGGGTCTTATGATAGATAAGGATATATCTATTGCTAATGTTATTGCTGTTATGAAAGAACTTTTAAGAGCTGTATTTAAAAGAGATGTAAAAGTGAGACAAAGACCGGGCTACTTTCCTTTTGTTGAACCTGGTTTTGAATTAGATATTAATTGCCTTATCTGTGAAGGTGAGGGTTGTTCTGTTTGTAAACAGTCTGGTTGGTTAGAACTTCTACCATGTGGACTTGTTCATCCTAATGTAATAAGGGCAGGTGGACTAGATCCTAAAGAATATAGTGGATTTGCCTTCGGTTTAGGTCTAACACGCCTTGTTATGATGAAATATGGCATAGATGACATTAGACTGCTGCAGGGCGGAGATTTAAGGTTTTTAAAGCAATTCTAGTATGAATATATCTTTAAATTGGTTAAAACAATATGTAGAAATACCTGAGGATTTAGATCCTAAGGAACTTGGCCTTAAAATGACTATGGCTACTGTTGAAGTTGAGGAAGTAAAATCTTTAGGTTCAGATTATGACAAGATAGTAGTAGGACAGGTAAAAGAAATTGTTAAACATCCAGATGCAGATAAATTGCAGGTTTGTCAGGTAGATATTGGAGCTAAAGAAAGAGCTACCATTGTTTGTGGTGGTATTAATTTAGAAAAAGACATGTATTGTATTGTTGCCTTGCCTGGTTCTAAAGTGAGATGGCATGGTAAAGGAGATTTGGTAGAACTTGAAGAAACAAAGATAAGGGGTGTTAAAAGTTTTGGTATGATTTGTGCTGCTAGTGAAGTTGGGCTTGGTCATATGTTTGAACAAGGCTCAGAAGCAGAAATTGTAGATTTAGGAAAAGGAGAATTTAAAGCAGGTGATGGAATTGCTAAAGCTTTGAAAATAGATGATATTGTTTATGATATAGATAATAAGTCATTAACACATAGACCTGATCTATGGTCACATTTTGGTATGGCTAGAGAAGTGTCTGCAATTTTAAGAAAACCTTTGAAACCTTTGGAGATTTATGAAATAAGGTCAGGTAGTGGTAGTAAATTAAAAGTAGATATTAAAGATTCAGAATTATGTCCTCGTTATCAAGCGGTAGTAATATCTGGTATAAAGATTGGAAAGTCACCAGAATGGCTTAAAAACTATTTACAGTCTATTGGTGTTAAAGCTATTAATAATATTGTAGATATTACAAATTATATTTTGTTTGACCTGGGTCAACCATTACATGCTTTTGATGCTAATAATATTGATGGCAATAAGATAATAGTAAGAAGAGCAGAGAAAGATGAGAAGATTAAGACTTTAGATGATATTGAACATAAATTAAATACAGATAATTTAGTAATAGCAGATTCTAAGAAAGCAATTGCAATAGCTGGTGTTATGGGTGGTGCTAATTCTGAAATAGGAGATAGTACAGATACTATAATACTTGAGTCTGCAAATTTTCATGCAGCTAGTATAAGAAAAACAGCAAATCAACTTGGTATGCGTACTGAAGCATCTATGAGATTTGAGAAGAGTTTGGATCCAGAGCTAACAGCTCTAGCCCTTGCAAAAGCTGCACAGCTTGTAAAGCAGGTATGTCCTGATGCTAAAGTTATTTCTAAAGTAATAGATATAGATAAGTCTAAGAAAGAGTCGGTAATTATTAAACTTACTTACTCGTGGCTTCTTAAACGTATTGGAACAGAGATTCCTTTAAAGAATATTATTGAAATATTAGAAGCATTGCAGTTTGAAATAAAAGTTAAAGATGAAGATATTATAGTTACAGTACCATCTTGGAGAGCAACAAAAGATATTAGTATTCCAGAGGACATCATTGAAGAGGTAGCTAGAATCTATGGTTATGACCTGATACCAGACGAATTGCCAAAGATTAGACTTTCTCAAACAGATATACAACCTATTAAGAAAGCAGAGTATAAGGTGAAATCTATAATGTCAGAACACTTTGCTTTGAATGAAGTATATAATTATTCATGGCAAGCAGAGGAATATTTGAAAGCTATTAATGGAGATGTAAAAGATTGTATTGCATTATTGAATTATTTATCTCCAGAGCAACAATATTTAAGAATAAGTCTATTACCAAATCTACTTAAAAATGTAGTAGATAATTTACGTTGGTATGATGAGATAGATATTTTTGAACTAGGTAGAATATTTACAAAACAATCTGGTAAAAAAGTAGCAGACAATGATTCAGATAAGATGTTACCTTATCAGCCAAGGATTTTATCTTGGCTTAGATATAATAAGAAAGATTTGTTCTATGAAATGAAAGGTGAAGTTGAATATTTGCTAGACAAACTGGAGATTAATTATGAGTGGAAGAAAATAGCTAAGCATGATTATTATGATATATCTAGAACGCTCGCATTATATTCACAAGATGAATTATTAGGATATTGTGGCGTATTACAGAGTAGTATTTTAAAGAAATTAAAGTTAAAGAATATTATTACTACTGCTGAGCTAAATTTTACTGAAATGATTAAATATATGTCAGATAGTAAAGAGTATGTTCAATTGCCAAAGTATCCAGTTGTAGTAAAAGATTTTTCAGTAATACTTAATAATGATATTGATTGGCAGGACTTATCTAAAGATATTCTATCTTTGAATAAAGAAATTAGAAGTATAGATCTTTTTGATAAGTATTTGAATGAAAAGACAGGGGAGTTTTCTGTAGCATTTCATATTAGAATATATAGTGAAGAGAAAACACTCACTACAAAAGAGATTGAAGTTATTACTTCAAAGATAATGAATTTATTAGAAAAAAAATATAAGTTAACTATTAAAAAACAATAATATGAAAGAGATTGTCAAAATTGATGCTGTCTCTCTAGCCAAAGTAATTGGATTAATAACTGGAGGGATATATTTGTTAATAGGTATAATTATTAATTTAATTGTTCTGATTTTTGGACTTGGTTCAATTACGGGCCTTGATTTCCTAGGATTTGGATCAGGAATAATTGCTACAGTGCTAGTTAGTATTATTGTTGGTTTTATTGCCTTTATTATTGGGCTCCTTGCTGGTATTGTATATAATTTTATTGCAGGATATTTTGGTGGAATTATTGTTTTGTTTGAAGATAGAACTATTGTAGAAGAAAGACTAAGAGAAGCACGAGCTGCTAAATTTGCATTAAAGGCTGAGAAGAAGAGAATGCAAGATGAGAAAAAGAGAATTAGCATGGAAGAGAAGAAGAAAAAGCAGGCTTTAAAACTTGAGAAAGATAAGGATAATATGAATATTCCAACGCCTTAAAATACTTAAAATTTTACTGTAAAATAGCCCCTTTTCGTGTATAGAAATGGGGTTGTTTTTTACCCTAAAATATGCTATTATCTAAGGGTAGAAATACATGATTTCTGGATAAAAAGACAATAAGTAATCATTATTTTTTTTGTATTAAATTATATAAATATATCATATGAGTCCAAACAAAGTGGTAAAGAAAAAACCGGCTAAAAAGCCTGCTAAGAAAGCCCCTACAAAGGGTGGTTATACAGCTCAGAACATTACAGTTTTAGAGGGCCTTGCGCCTGTTAGAAAAAGACCTGGAATGTATATTGGTAATACAGCAGAAGAGGGTCTTCATCATTTAATTTGGGAAGTTGTAGATAATGGAATAGATGAAGCTATGGCTGGTCATTGTGACACTATAGAAGTGTGTCTTTTACCAGGTGGGAAAGTTTCTGTTTCAGACAATGGACGTGGTATTCCAGTAGATATGCATAAGGTTTCAAAAAAGAGTGCACTTGAAACTGTTATGACAACACTTCATGCTGGTGGTAAATTTGGTGATGAGGGATATAAAGTATCTGGTGGACTTCATGGTGTTGGTGTATCTGTTGTAAATGCATTATCTTCATATATGAGAACAGAGGTTAGTCGTGATGGTAAACTTTGGGTACAAGAATATTCTGAGGGTGTAGCAAAGGCTAAGGTAAAAGCAATTGGTACTACAAAAGCAACTGGTACGAAACAAATATTTTTACCAGATTCGAGTATATTTACTGTTTCGGAGTATAAATTTGAAACAGTTATTGATCATCTTCGTCAACAAGCCTATCTTACAAAAGGTATTAGAATGATTATTAAAGATGAGAGAGAAGAGAACCCTCAATCATATAGTTTCTATTTCGATGGTGGTATTGCTTCTTATGTAAAACATTTGAATAGAAATAATGAGAAGAAGCAGGAAAAAGTTTTTTATGTTGAAAAAGAGCAGGACGATATTACAGTAGAAATTGCCTTGCAATATGTTGGTGAATTTAGAGAGTCTCTTTATTCCTTTGCTAATAATATTCATACAGTAGAGGGTGGCATGCATGTTATGGGATTTAGATCTGCTTTAACTAGAACATTAAATTCTTATGCTAGAAATAATAATTTCTTAAAGGAGAAAGACGATAATTTAACAGGAGATGATGTCAGAGAAGGACTTACTGCGGTTATATCTATTAAATTAAGAGAGCCACAATTTGAAGGACAGACAAAAGCTAAACTTGGAAATGCAGAAGTAAGATCGGTTGTTGAATCAATCTTTGGAGATTATTTCTCATCTTTCTTAGAGGAAAATCCAAGAGAGGCTAAAGAAATATTAGGAAAATGTATGCTGGCTGCGCAAGCAAGAAAAGCAGCAAGATCAGCTAGAGATACAGTTCTAAGAAAAGGCGCATTGGATGGTATGACATTGCCTGGTAAGCTTTCAGATTGTTCATCTCGTAGTAATGAAAATACTGAGCTCTATATTGTAGAGGGAGACTCTGCTGGTGGATCTGCTAAACAGGGAAGAAACAGAGAATTTCAGGCCATTTTGCCCCTTAGAGGTAAGATTCTAAATGTAGAGAGAGCTAGAATAGATAAAATGCTAGCAAATAATGAAATAAAGGCATTAATTATAGCTATGGGTGCAGGTTTCGGTGAAGATTTTGATATCGAGAAATTAAGATATAATAAGATAGTAATCATGACAGATGCTGATGTAGATGGTGCGCATATTAGAACATTACTTCTTACTTTATACTATAGATACTTTCAAGAGATTATTAAGCAGGGACATTTATATGTTGCTGTTCCACCATTATATCGCCTGCAGAAAGGTAAGAATTTAGAATATATATATAAAGAAGAAGATTTAGAGCCTATGATTAAAAAAATGGGTGGAGAGATTAAGAGTGGTAAAGATGAAAATGACGATGATGAAGATACTGGAGATATTGGTGTGGGTGAGAGAGTAGGTAAGATAAATATTCAAAGGTATAAAGGTTTGGGTGAAATGAACCCTGGTCAATTATGGCATACTACTATGGATCCAGAAACAAGACTTATGAAACAGGTTGCTATTAAGGATGCTGAAAAAGCAGATGAGATATTTGAAATACTTATGGGCGGGGAAGTAGCTCCTAGAAAGAAATTTATTCAAACAAGAGCAAAATCTGTTAAGAATTTAGATATATAAATTTTATATAATAAAAAAAAGAGATACATCTGTATCTCTTTTTTATTTGATCTATTCTAAAATATCTAATAATCGTTTCGAAGGAGTCGCACCAAGTTTAATCATCTGATTAATGTATTTTTGGGCTTTAGATATGTCCTTTTCATTAATATAATGAGTTGCTAGATATTCATAAGCTGCGAAATATTCTGGATCTAGTTTAATAGTTGTTTCCCATTCACTTATACCTTGCTCTATATTATTTGTATTATATAGCAGTAGCCCAAGATTAAAATGTGTATTCGGATAGTCTGGGTTAATTGCTAGTTCTGCCATGTAAGCCGTATAAGCTTTATCGTATTCCTTTTTACTTGCATATATAAGCCCTAGATTATTCTGTACTAATTTTTCTTGAGGATTTAGTTTAGAGGCTTTTACCCATTCTTTTTCAGCTAAATTATAATTCCCATCTAAATAATACATTGCTCCTAAATTATTATGATTAAATGCAGATGAAGGAGAATATTCGACTGCATTAGTCCAGAATGTTGTTTTGTTCTCATACACCTTACTATGTGTTATAGATTTCGCAAGGAATAGACTGCAGGTAATAATCATTAAAATAATAAATATATTCTTATATTTCTTTATGGGAATATTAATTTGAGATAATATTATTATTAATCCCAGTAAAGATAAATAGACTCGGTGTTCTGCAAATTCTACTACTTGCGCTTGAGTACTCACAGTCTTAATCATTGAAGGTGCTAGGGTACCTAGAAACCAAAGTGCTCCAAATACTATATTTGACCATTTAACATTCTTACTAAAGTATATAGCCACAGTAAGGGCTATAAACGTAATAATGCCAAATATCAGGGGAAGGTCAGAAATTATTGGAAAGACAGATAAGTTATGAATAAATAGTATTTTACCTAAGTAGGAAAAAATAGCAGGGGAGTTTTGCAAGAGACTTGAGATAATATTATAATCTTCTGCTATAGCTTTACCCATAGCGATATTACGTATTATAAACCAAGCTACAGTTGTAGATGCTAGTACAATGAAATTAATGATACTAAACTTAGAGAATATTTTTTCTCTATGAATAAGATAAAGATATATAAGTGTAAGAATAGGTAATACTAATGCCGTTTCTTTCGTGAGTAGGCTTAGAAAGAATAGAATAATATATAGAATATATTGCCAAATCTTTTTTGATTTAAGAAAATGTAAAAAGCTCAAGAAAGCACCTATAAACATTATAGCTAGTAATGGGTCATTACGACCTGGTATCCAAGAAACAGCGTGGACATTAATTGGATGGATTACAAATATTAAGCTAAATAACCACGCAAATTGTTTTTTAACTCCCAGTTTTAATAATATTAAGAATATTAGACAGCTAGAAATTAAGTGAAGTAGTATATTTGTAAAGTGGAAGGATATTAAAGATTCATTACCAAATTGGGCATCAATGATAAAGCTGACAGTTAATAATGGACGGTAGTAAATATCCGAATCAGCTCTTCCGGGGAATACTCCTTCTTTGAAAGCGTCGGTGATATATGAGAGATTATTTATTTTATAGAAATTATCTTTTATTAAAATATTATCATCTAGATAATGATAGTCATAACCAAGTGAAGGAATATATAGTAAAAAACCAATGATTACAATTAGTAATATTGGTTGCCATTTAGATTTAAAAAAAATATTATAAATCTTTTTTAATTGTAACATTTATTTAAAAATAAATTTAATTGCTTCCCAAACAGTTTGCAGACCATACTTAATACTACGACTTAAATTAATACTAGAAGCTTCTGGAAAGTATCTAACTGGCACAGGTATATCTCCAATCTTAAAATCTTTCTTTACAATATTAAATAACACTTGGCTATCAAAAACAAAATCATCGGAAAGGTTTTTATAATCTATACTTTTCAATACTTCTTTCTTATATGCTCTCATTCCAGTATGCCATTCAGATAAATTATAACCTGTTACAATATTTTCAAGTAAAGATAATAATCTATTAAAGAAATATTTATACCTTGGCATGCCACCAGCAAGCGCTTCTTTTCTAGATCTAATTCTAGAGCCAAGCATGACATCGAAATATCTATCATTAATAAATTCTACAAAGTATTTAATAACTTTAGGATCATATTGATAATCTGGATGAAGCATTACAATAATATCTGCACCATGTTCAAGAGCTGTTGTATAACAAGTCTTTTGATTAGCACCATAACCTTTATTTGTATCATGCTTCTTAATAGTAAGACCTAGTTCTTTTGCAACCGTTATTGTTTCATCATTACTATAATCATCAACTAAAATAATCTCATCTACATATTCAGATGGTATATCATTTACAGTTTTTCTAAGTGTCTTAGCTGCATTATATGCAGGTAGTACTACTATTGTTTTAGGCATAAGTGTAATTATTACGAACTAATTTTATCACATAATCAAAACTTAGTCTTTTCCTTGGGGAAAACTTTATGCCCTTGATTTATTTTGATATATATTGTATTATCTCATCAGATGGCCGTAAGGCTGTTTTTAAAACCTTAAATTTCTAAAAATAAAGAAAAATGGGTAAATTTACACAATATTTGAAAGATAGTAAGGCAGAGCTCAAAAAAGTAGCTTGGCCAACTAAGAAAGAGGTAATTAAACACTCTATGATTGTTATTGGAGTGTCTTTATTTGTTGCGGTTTTCTTAGGATTAGTAGATTTTCTACTTAATCTTGCTATTGGAACAATAATTTAATCATAATTAATTTAAATAGTTATGGCAAAACAAACTTTACAACAAGGTCGTCGTTGGTATGTCTTACATACATATTCAGGCTATGAAGAGAATGTTCAAAGAAATTTGATGCAGAGAATAGAATCTATGGATATGGAGGACAGAATTTTTGACGTCCTTATTCCTACTGAAACTAAGATTAAGATTAGAAATGGTAAAAGAAAGACAGTTAGAGAAAAGATTTTCCCTGGCTATGTTCTTGTTAATATGATAGTTAATGACGATTCATGGTATGTAGTACGTAATACCCCAAATGTTACAGGATTTGTTGGATCTGGTACAACTCCAACTCCGATTTCTGAAGCAGAGGTTAAATCTCTACAAAAGAGAATGGGCGTTGAAGAACCGGTATATAAGATTGATGTTTCTAAAGGAAGTCCTGTTAAGATTGTTGATGGACCATTTAAAGATTATGAGGGTAAAGTAGCAGATATAGATGAAGCAAGGGGTAAAGTTAAAGTACTTGTTTCAATGTTTGGACGTGAAACACCTGTTGAATTAGACTTTTTACAAATTAAGAAAATATAATTAAATAATAATATGGCAAAAGAAGTAAAAGCAATATTAAAGTTACAGATTCCTGGTGGTAAAGCAAATCCAGCTCCTCCAGTAGGCCCTGCTCTTGGTCAGCATGGTGTGCCAATTCAAGATTTCTGTAATCGTTTTAATGAAGAGACCAAAGATAAAATGGGGGATATTATCCCAGTTGAGATTACTATTTATGAAGATCGTAGTTTTGATTTTAAAACTAAGACTCCACCAGCAGCTGAACTACTTAAGAAAGCGGCTGGAATTAAAAAGGGTTCTGGTTCACCATTAAAAGAAAAGATTGGTAAAATTTCAGAAGATAAGATCAGAGAGATTGCTGAAATTAAGATGCCAGATCTTAATGCAAATGATATTGAAGCTGCAATGAAAATTGTGGAGGGTACTGCTCGTCAGATGGGTCTGATAGTAGATAGAAAATAATTCATTATTAATATCAAAAATATGAAGGACAATTTTATTAGGACAATTTATCTGTATTTGTTTGCTTTGGTTGGACTAGCAGTTCTTGTTATAGGTACAGGACAATTAGTAGATTTAGGACTTAAAGTATTTGTCTTTAAGTATGCTGATGTTAATAATAATTATGGTTATGATTATGGACGTCCTGTTTCAATGGCTTTTGATCAAGAATTATCTAAGGTAGAGAATTTAAGTGAATGTGGTACAGACTGTAATTTAACAGATTCTCAACTTGAACAAATAGATAATTGGCTTATAGATTATAAAACATGGCAAGAAAGTCAGAAAGATGTTGAGAAAATAGATTATCAGAGACAGTCTAGAGAAAGACAAGCAAGTCGTGCTATTTCTCTAATACTTGTTGGCTTACCTCTATATATGTATCATTGGACTGTTATTAAAAGAGATAGAAAGCGTAAAGCTTAATATATTAATTAAAGTGGGACCTTATTATTTAGGGGCTTGTACCACATAAAGAAAAAATTATGTCAAAGAGATTAAAAGAAGCAAAAGAAAAAATAGATCAAGAAAAGAAATATACTATAGAAGAAGCTATTACTCTTGTTAAAGAAACAAGTAAGGTAAAGTTTGATGCTACAGTAGAAGTTCATGCAAAGCTTAATATTGATCCTAAGAAATCAGATCAACAAATGCGCGCTTCATTACACTTGCCTCATGGTACTGGCCAGACAAAGCGTATTGCTGCTTTTGTAAGTCCAGATAAGGTAAAAGAAGCTGAAGCTGCTGGAGCAGTTGTAGCTGGCGGAGAAGATTTAATTAATGAAATTAAAAAAACTGGTAAAACAGATTTTGATATCGTTATAGCAACGCCAGATATGATGGCTAAGCTTGCAGTTATTGCTAAGAACCTTGGGCAAAAAGGTTTAATGCCAAATCCAAAGGCTGGTACTATTACTCCAGATCCTGCTAAAGTTATTAAAGAACTTAATTCAGGAATGATTAGTTTCAAAAATGATACCAGTGGCAATTTACATATTGCTGTTGGAAAAGTTTCATTTGAAGATAAGCTTTTAATTGAAAATGTTAATGCTTTTACCGAAGAGCTTAAGAAATCTAAACCAGATGGTGTTAAGGGTGCATTTATTAAAGCTATATACGTAACTTCATCAATGGGACCTAGTATACAGATTGCTATTCAATAAAGTAAATATTACTTAGATAGAAAAAACCGCCTATTTGGCGGTTTTTTGATTACAGCTTGTAATTATCTATATATTATGATTAACTAAGAAAGTTAGACGAACATTGGAATATAAAGGAGGAATAGAATGAGTAAGGTTAAAGAAGTTGTTTTTTTGAATGAACTCTCAGATGTAGAGCGATCTAAATTATCAATTGCTACAGGTTATTTTTTGGAATTAGATCATGGTCTTATGGGGTTTCATCCAGCAGTTATTCCTGAAACTGGTAAGATGGTTGTCTGTACAGACAAAGATCTTATCAAGGAAGTATGGGAAACACTTTCTCCAAGAAAGAGCAAATTGGGAAGCGGACAAGTTTTAGTTAGTCAGGATGGAAAGTTTGCTTTCGATGCTTCTAAGTCAGATGCTGAGCGTTTAAATGTTGTTTCAAGGGAAGTTTTTGATCAACGGATGGCAGATAAGGAACGGCCAGCATTTGAATGGGCTCCTGGAGTTATTGGGGATGATATGTCTAAGGATGAATTTCTAAAAACTATTCAACATGCTCATGATAAGTTATCTGCATAATTAATATGCAATACTCTAAAAACTAGACAATTAATTGTCTAGTTTTTTATTAAAAATAGGGTATTTAATGTTGTTTTATCCACATTTGGCAAATAGTTTGCATAGTGTGGTAAAATGGAAAAAGAATATTAATTATAAATATATGGTTGAAGAAAAATTTGTTAGACCAAGTTGGGATGAATACTTCATGAAAATTAGAGAAGCTGTTTCATTGAGAGCAACTTGTGGTCGTGGTAGGGCGGGTTGTGTTATTACAAAAGATAATCATATTTTATCTACGGGTTATGTTGGAGCACCATCTGGACTTCCAGATTGTGATGAGGCTGGTCATTTAATTACAAAGTCAACAGTTGAGAATGATGACTCGGGAGAATTTCATGATCATTGTGTAAGAACATTACACGCTGAACAAAATGCAATAGCTTATGGAGCTAGAAAAGGTGTGTCTCTAGAAGGAGCTAGTATATATATTAGTATGGAGCCATGTCCTGTTTGTGCTCGTCTAATAATAGCAGCTGGTATAAAAAGAGTTGTCTGTGAGAAAAAGTATCCAACAGCTGGATATAGTAGAGAGATGTTAGATAAAGCTGGTATAGATTTCACCGTATTAACAGATAGAGTTCAGGAATATGAAAAAGAATAAATTAATTTGCATAGTTGGTTTGACGGGTTCTGGTAAAACAGAAGTCGCAAATTATTTTACTGAAAAAAATTATTATTATGTTCGCTTTGGTCAATTAACATTAGATGAGGTTAAGAAAAGAGGTTTAGAGCCAACAGAAGAGAATGAAAGACCTATTCGTGAAGCTTTTAGAAAGGAACATGGTCCAGCTGCCTTTGCTATATTGAATATGCCCAAATTTGAAGAAGGGCTAGCGAGGGGTAATGTTATTGGTGATGGTTTATATAGTTGGTCAGAGTATAAAGTTTTAAAGGAGAAGTTTGGAGATGATTTAATAATTATATCTATTATAGCTTCACCAAAGATACGTTATGCAAGACTTACAAATAGGGCAGATAAATATGGTGATGATCCAAAGATGATTCATCGTTCAGCAACTTTAGAAGCAGCAAAAGCAAGAGATTATGCAGAGATAGAAAATATTGAAAAAGCAGGTCCAATTGCAATGGGAGATTATACAATTATAAATGAAGGGTCTTTAGAAGATTTTCAAGATAAAATTAAAAAGATATTTAATATAATTAACAATGAAGATTAATATTAAAAAATTAAATCCAGATATTAAGTTACCAAGTTATGCAAATATTGGCGATGCAGGAATGGATGTATACTCATTAGAAGATAAAATAATGGAGCCAGGAGAAAGATATTTATTTAAATTAGGTTTTGCTATGGAGATTCCGAATGGTCATGTAGGACTATTTTGGGATAAATCTGGAATTGCATCAAAGTATGGTATTCATACATTAGCAGGTGTTATTGATTCAATATATAGAGGAGAGTTTGGAGTTGTAATGTTAAATACAAGTAAAGAAGCCTATGAATTTAAGAAGGGTGAAAAATTAGCACAATTATTGATACAACCAGTTCTAAGTCCAGAGCTTGTAGAGGTAGATGAATTATCTGATACAAGTAGGGGAGATGGGGCATTTGGTAGTACGGGTAAATAATTAATAATATATAATATGGAAAACAAAAAAGGTTTGTTTATAAATTTTGAAGGAATCGATGGTTGCGGTAAGGATACGCAAGTTGCTTTATTGTCTAAGAAATTACAAGGTGAGGGGCATCAATTGTTTCTAGGACTTGAACCAACTTATACTTTTGAGCCTGGAAAGCGTCTTAGAAGAATTCTTGTTCACGAATTACCAGCACCAGCACGTAAAGAAATGCAGTATATATATTATGAAGATCGTAAAGAACATGTAGAGAAGATGATAGGTCCGATGCTTGAGGTGGGCGCTACAGTAGTTGAAAATAGATATATGTTTTCAACTATAGCCTATGGTACGGCTTTTGGGGTTGACTATGATATTATTAGAGAGTGGCATAAGGATATGCCAATACCGGATTTAAATATTTATTTAGATTTACCAGCTAAAGTAGCAGTTGAAAGATTGGCTAAAAATGGTAAGCCAGAATATTTCGATAAAGAAGATTCATTATCTAAAATTCATGAATCATATAGCGAGCTTTGGGAAAGGGATGAGTGGAAGAATTTAGTTGTTATAATAGATGGTGAAAAGAGTATTGAAGAAATACATGAGCTTATTTGGGAAAGAGTTAAGAAATTATTAGAAGATAAATAAATATGGAAGAAAAATTATTAAAACATGCTAAAGCATATATAAATTCATCATTGTCATTTAAATGGACTGAGCAGGAGTTGAGAGTTGTTGATCATTTTTTTACAAATAGAGATGGTCGTATTTTTTTTATACATAGCTTGCCAGTAAATATGATTACCGTTCTTATGGCAATGTATTCTCGACTGCGAAATACACGTGGTTTAAGGGGTATGATGGTAGATAATTTTTTACCACAAGTTCTATCTGCTTTCATTGCTGAATGTCAGGAAAAATTTGATGGTAATCAGATGAAGTTTTTAAAAGAGAATAAGATTGAGACATTAGATGATTTTATTGATCATTCAGATGATACGAAACAGATATTTGAAGATTTTATGACGAAGATGTCTATTGATGTTGGTTTCTTACAAGAAGTTGCTCAGAGTAAGAAGATGAGAGTATTTCTCTCAACCTGGTTAGATAAGTATGGCCATAATTCTATTGCAAGACCAGCAATGTTATATGTTTGTTTTGAACATATTTCAATATTGTTAGCTAAATCTTTGGAATGGACAAGACCTGGAGCTGGATATATTGAACTAAGTACGCGTTATGTAGATATGGCAGGTAAGGATCTTTATCCAATTGAAAAGGAACTTGCAGAGTATGGAATATCTGAAGAAAAGGTTTTGAATGTATTGAATGAAAGTTTTGCAGCATATAGAAAACTACAAGGAGAAGATATGGATGGTCCTATGCCAAGTTTTCTTAAAGAGCATTATTCAAAGGCTGGTTTTACTGGAAGTGATTTAGAACAAGGAATTATGGGGGAGACATGGGATGTGCTAGGTAATTTATTACCATCAGCAACTTTAACATCTGTTGGTATGGGAATATCTGGTGAAGCATTACCAAGCTTAATCCATCATTTGCAATTAGATAAGAATCCAGAATTTCAAGCAGCTGTTGAACTTTTTATCGAAGAAGCAAATAAGATAGGAGCTACACAATTCTTAAGACATTTAGATATAACTGATTGGGAAAAGAGTGGCTGGGGTTATTTATTAGACGATAAGAATGAAGAATTTGTTCATATACCTGATATTGGCTTTAGTGAGAATGCGCTATATGATATTATGAGACGTAAAGCTGGATTTCAGGATTGTAAGGATTGGACATCTGTAATTGCTAAGCTAAATACTATACCTCGCTCAGAATACGATAAGCTTTATAGAGAATTTGAGGTTATTAATGTAGTTTTTGGAAGTAAGATGAGCTTCAGAGGTTGGAGAGATTTACAGAGAATGGGTATGAGTACTCATCGTCGTGGTTATTTAAATCCAGCCAATGGTTTCTATAAATATGACAAACCAGCTCCAGATATATTACATGAGCAGTTTGAAAGAATTCATAAACTCAATAAGGAATTATTTGATGAAATGACAGAGAAGGGCGTACCTAAACATTTGAAGGAATATCCATTAGCTCTCGGTACTTTAGTTCCTTTTATAATGGGATCAAATTTAAGACAGTGGGAATTTTGTAATTGGCAACGTACAAAGTATAGCGTAAATCATGAGGTGAGACAGTTTTTCTTGAAATTCGAATCTCAATTAAGGGATAGGTATCCATGGTGGAGAGATATATCTAGAGCAGATGTAACTCCAGCATATACATTTGCCAGAGGAAGAGGAATGGCTTGCCTACTACGTAAAGATTTATAGTAATTATTACATTATATAATCGCTCCAATTAGTTCATTGGAGCGGTTTTTTTTATCCCGAAAATGTGCTAAAATATGCATATGTTATATGAAGTTGAAGTAAGTAGCCTATTAAAACCAGCTGCTTATAAAGAGATATATAAATATCTTAAAAAAAATTCAAAGCTTATAAAAGAGGAACAGACTGAGACTGTTGTTTTTGAAACACCTGAAGGAGATCTTAGATTAGTGAAGAACGAGGAACAAGTTAAGCTTATTTGTAAAGTTGGTAATGTTTTTCATGAGGTTAGACCAGAGATGGAGGTAATTGCAGACATTAAGGATATGAATGAATTAGAACAAATATTTACAGCTCTCGGATTTAAAATTGCTTGTAAGTATAAAAAGAAGAGAGTTCATTTCAGATGGCTAGGGACTACTATTTCCTTAGATAATGTTAAAGGCTTTGGTTTAATAATGGAGATGGAAAAATTAGTAGATGGACGATTGGTTAAGAAAGCAGAAGAAGATATACGAGAAAAGCTTTCTAAGTTTCTGTCTAAGTTTAATATTACAGTAACACCTGTTAAAGAATTAAATATAAAGTACAAGAATTATTTAGATAATTGGAAAAAATTAATTAAGAAACATTATACAAGAATATAATATGGAATTTGATGTCATAATTGGACTAGAGACACATATACAGCTCAAAACTAGAACTAAGCTATTTTGTAATTGTTCAAATGATGCCGATAATTTGAAGCCTAATACAACAATATGTCCTGTTTGTATGGGTCATCCTGGTGTATTGCCAGTTCTTAATAAACAAGCATTGGAATGGGCAATACTAATGTCGTCTGGGCTCAATATGACTATTGCAAAAGAAACTAAGTTTGATCGTAAGAATTACTTCTATCCAGACCTTCCTAAGGGTTATCAGATATCTCAATTTGATCAGCCGGTCGGAGAGAATGGCTCTATTATTATTAATACTGGAAAAGGAGAGAGAAAGATTGGCATCACAAGACTTCATTTAGAAGAAGATGCGGCTAAGAATACTCATTTCGAAGATAAAACACTTGTTGATTATAATCGCTCAAGTACACCGCTTGTAGAAATAGTTTCAGAACCTGAAATTAGAACGCCTGAGGAGGCTAAAGCATATATGCAAGAGATAAGACTTATTGCTCGCTATCTTGGTATATCTGACGCAGATATGGAAAAAGGACATTTAAGATGTGATGCTAATATTTCTTTAAGACCAATTGGTGATAAGGAATTAAGTCCAAAATCTGAAATTAAGAATATTAATTCATTTAAGAATGTTGAGAAGGCTTTAATATTTGAGATTGAGAGACAAAAACAATTATGGTTATCTGGTGAGCCACCAGCCAGTGAAGAAACTAGAGGTTGGGATGCTGTTAAGGGTATTACATATTCTCAGAGAATGAAAGAAGGTTCTAATGATTATAGATATTTCCCAGAACCGGATTTACCATTGTTTAAGATTAGTTCAGGTATACTTAAGCAAGTACTTACAGATATGGTTGAATTACCAATTCAGAAAAGACAACGCTTTGCTGAAGAATATGGTTTGTCAAAAAAAGATATTGAAGTAATTATTGAGTCTAAAGAAATAGCAGATTATTTTGAAAAAGTAGTATCTGAGCTTAGAAATTGGCTTGAAACTGAAGTTGAAGGTGAGCATGATGAAGTTTGGGAAAAGAATAGAAAGAAAATTGTAAAGCTTGCAACTGGCTGGATCACAACTGAACTATTTAGACTTATGAAAGAGAATAAAGTTAAGATTTACGATATTAAAATAAATCCAGAGAATATGGCTGAGTTTATCACTTTAATATATATGAATAAGGTGAATAGTAGTGCAGCACAAACTATACTTAGTGAAATGTTTAAAACAGGGGCAGACCCTACGCATGTTATGGATGATAAAGATTTAGGACAAATGGAAGCAGGTGAAGAGTTAGATAAGATAATTGATTTAATAATTGAAAGTAATTCTGATCAAGTAGCAGAATTTAAAGCTGGTAAAGATCCTATCATTAAGTATTTAATTGGACTTGGTATGAAAGCTACAAAGGGCAAGGGAAATCCTACTGATTTAGAGAAAATATTTAGAAGTAAATTAAAAGATTAGTATGAAGTTTTTAAGAGTAAAATACAGACAT
The DNA here is from genome assembly GCA_016784445.1 of Patescibacteria group bacterium. Taxonomy (GTDB): domain Bacteria; phylum Patescibacteriota; class Patescibacteriia; order UBA1558; family UBA1558; genus BS150m-G51. The sequence goes on along the minus strand of JADHUR010000001.1, from coordinate 117,037 downwards.
ATAAAACATATACCTGTGCAGTTGTTTATTTTTTTACCTATTATTCCAATATTAGTATTAGATTTTTTTATTGAGCTTTATCATAAAATAAGTTTTCCAATTTATGGTTATCCATATATTAAAAGAGAAGAGTATATAGTAATAGACAGACATAAGCTTAGCTATTTAAATTTAAGGCAGAAACTTGCTTGCATGTATTGTGGTTATGCAAATGGAGTGATGGCTTATTGGGTAAGAATAGCTGGAGAGACTGAAAAGTATTGGTGTGGAATTAAACATGGATCAGTGAATGGATTTAAAGAACCAGAACACCATGAAGGTTTTGTTAATTACGGTGATGAGCAGGAGTTTATAAGGCAATATAAAGTATAAGTATATATTTGAGATAAGTAAGAACCTCTATTTGATAGGGGTTTTTTAGATCTAGACCTTGACATTTTACTCAAAACGTGTATAATGCACGGGTAAGAACACTCAATATTATTCGTGTTATTTTATTACCTGGACAGTGCGGGGTAGAAAATAATGCATTTAAGGTAGTATCTAGAGGAGGTCGTCTTGCAGTTTAATTAAAACAAGAAAATTTACAAATGGAAAAAAAGTTATACGTTGGTAACCTTTCATACTCTACTACTGAAGATATGTTGAAAGAGTCCTTTGGACAAGCAGGTTCTGTTGAATCAGCTGTTGTTATCACAGATAAGATGTCAGGTCGTTCTAAAGGATTTGGTTTCGTTGAAATGTCCACACCAGAAGAAGCACAAGCTGCTATTGAGATGTGGAATGACAAAGAAATCGATGGTCGTGCAGTTAAGGTGAACGAAGCTAGACCAATGACTGATCGTCGTTAAATACTTACGATATCATAAAAAAAATAGGGTTCGCACGACCCTGTTTTTTATTTATCTATTTATATATGAAAAACCCCCAGCTGGCGCCAGGGGTTCTTTGTTATTTCACTAGTGCAGGACAGCGGAGATAAAGCTTCGTTGCTGGGACTATGTAGTGCCCTTCTTTTCATTATTTAAGCTTGAAGTAGGATAAAAGCATTGTAATGAGAAATGGAGACTCCATTATCATAGGTTATACAAAGCCCAGCAACTTAGTTGTTTAACAACGAAATGAACAGATCAGTAGTATTCTATAGTGTATTTAGCATTATGTCAATAAGGGGGCGTATATGATAAAATACATATATGAATTGGTCAAAAAAAATATATCCATGCATAACAACTGGTCCTAAAGAGTCATGGCAAAATAAGATTTGGGAATGCGATAGACTTGGCATTACTTCGGTGTCTGTTTTTCCCACATTTTTAAAAATTACAGAAAGAAAGAAATTATATAAAGCTTTAGAAAAAAGTAATATCAAATATATTCCTCATGTACACATTAGGGATGATTTTAAGAAATGGGAAATGGATTTCTTTTTTAAAAAATATGGTACTAGGTGTTTTAATATTCATGAGCATTCCTTTGATGATTTAAATAAATATCCAGAATATAAGAAATATATTTATTTGGAATATAATTATAATAATTACATACCTAAGATGGTGAGTGTGAGTACCATCGCTGGACTATGTATAGATTTTTCTCACATGTGGGCGGCTAAAAATAGGGGAGCAAAAGAATTTGATGAAATAGATAAAAATGTGAAGGAATATAAGGTGGGGTGTAATCACTTGAATGGCTATTCATACAGATATAGAAGAGATATACATTTTGTTCGAAATATAAAACAATTGAATTATTTGAAGGAAATTCCAAAAAAATATTTTGGAGATATTATTTCACTTGAAATGCAGAATAGTATAAGAGAGCAGCTACAGTATAAAAAGTATATTATTAAGGTTCTTAGTAAAAAGTAAAAAGCGCCAAACTTGTGTTTAGCGCTGAGTTGAAAGTTTTTAGAATTATTTGTCTTTAGGTGCAGAGAGTTTATTGTTTTTTTGGTTTTGAGTCTCTTTCCTCTTTTTCTTTCTTAGCTTTTTCACCGGGTCCTAGTTCCTCCAGTCTATTAAACTCATGTTCCAGCTCTCTTGGCGAAGGGTGGTGTATCGGTTTTTCTGATTTTCGTTTTGCATTCATTTTATTACCCCTTTATGGTTTTTATGTCATGAATTATAAAAATATATTACCAAGGTAAGAAGCATTCGTCAACCTTTTAAATATATTGACCAGATCTATAAAAAACATTATAATATCTATACTTATGGAAAATTTCAAAACAAATATAGCTAAAGATTTCGTAGATAAAGAAGTCACCCTTAAAGGCTGGGTGGCTAATTTTCGCAGTAGTGGCAAGATATCTTTTTTACAGCTTAGAGACGGTTATGGGGTAATTCAGGCTATTATAGCTCAATCTGAGATTGATGAGAGCATTTGGGAAATGGTATCTACTCTAACAATGGAAAGCTCAGTGATAGTTAAAGGAATGATAAGTAAACACCCTAAGAAAGAGGAGTATGAGTTGCAGGTGTCTGGCTTAGAGCTTGTTCAATTAGCAGATGAGTATCCTATTAGTAAAAAAGAGCATGGTCCAGATTTTCTTTTAGATAATAGACATTTATGGTTAAGGTCATCTAGACAAGTGGCAATTCAGAAAATACGTAATACTATTATTAATGCTATTTATGAATATTTGAATATTAATGGATTTATTAAAATAGATTCACCAATTCTTACACCAAATGCATGTGAAGGGACAACCGAACTATTCGAAATGGACTATTTTGGAGAAAGAAAGGCATATTTATCTCAATCTGGACAATTATATTTAGAAGCAGCAATTTCTGCACATTCTAAGGTTTTCGACTTTGGTCCAGTATTTAGAGCAGAGAAGTCTAAAACAAGAAGACATCTTACAGAATTTTGGATGATGGATGCTGAGATGGCCTGGGCAGAGCATGAAGATAATTTAAAAGTTCAAGAAGAATTAATATCTCACATTGTTGAAAAGGTTATTGAACTCAATACTATCGAGTTAAATATTTTGGAACGGGATATAGAAAAACTTTCCAAGATTAAAGCTCCATTTGTTAGAATGACTCATGCTGAAGCGGTAAAGAAGTTGAATGGTTTAGGATCAGATATTAAGAAGGATGAAGATCTTGGTGGAGATGATGAGACATTATTGACAAGTGATTTAGATGTACCGGTATTTGTTACTCATTGGCCAGCAGAGATTAAAGCTTTCTATATGAAAAGAAGTGAGGATGGAAAATTAGCTTTATGTGATGATATGATAGCACCAGAGGGTTTTGGAGAGATTATTGGTGGTAGTCAAAGAGAAGATGATCATGATGAGCTTCTTAAAAGAATTAGAGAACATAAATTACCTGAGAAAGAGTTTCAATGGTATTTAGATATACGTAAATATGGTAGTGTTCCACATTCAGGATTCGGTATTGGTCTTGAGAGACTTGTCGGTTGGATGTGTGGCACAAAACATGTTAGGGAAACAATTCCTTTCCCACGTATGATTAATAGATTAGAACCGTAGCATGAAAGAAGAAAATAATTTAGCATTCGTAGATGGACAAAATCTATACATGGGCACTACAAAGAGTTCTAAGAAGTCATGGAAAGTAGATTTGGTTAAATTTAGAATTTATTTATCTGCAAAACATCACGTAAAAAAAGCATATTACTTTTTTGGTTATGTAGATGAAAAATATCAGGAATTATATGAGGAAATTCAGGCAGCTGGTTTTATATTAAGATTTAGACAACATACCTCTGCTATGATTGGTAAAAAGAAGGGTAATGTAGATTCAGATATTATTTTTGATGTAATGAAAAAAATTAACAAAAAAGAACCATTTGATAAAATAGTTCTTGTATCTGGTGACGGAGATTATAAGATGTTAGTAGATTATTTAATTAATGAGAATAGGTTAAAGAAGATACTATTTCCTAATAATGAGTTTGCCTCTTCTTTATATAAGAGTGTAGGATCTGAGTATTTCGACTGTTTAGAGAATAAAGATGTTAAGAGAAAGATTGTATAAATAAAAAAGGCTCCTTAGGTATTTAGCCGTTCGGATCCTCTTTCGTCTTAATAATTGTATTATACTAAAAGTACAATAAAAGTCAAGTTTACTTGTGGAAAAAATAAGAGAAATAGTCTAAAATTCAATAAAAATAAGTAATAATATGCAGAGATTAAAAACAGTTGAAACAGTAAAGCAGGAGGGCAAAGAAGTATTAATAAAAGGTTGGGTAAATGCTCGTAGAAATATGGGTAAGATTTCTTTTTTAGATATTAGGGATCGTTGGGGTATTGTACAGGTTGTTGGTGTTCCAGCAGAATTAGATGATAAGTCTCAAGAAGAATTGAAGAGAATTAGACCAGAGTATGTAGTTAGTATTAAAGGTATTGTAAATAAAAGAGGAGAGAAACAGATCAATAAAGATGTACCAACTGGTAGTATTGAAATACTTGCTAAAGAAATAGAAGTGTTGAATGAATCTGAAACACCTCCATTTGAAATAGATAATGAAGAAAGACAGGCTGGTGAAGAATTAAGATTGAAATATAGATACTTAGACCTTAGACATGAAAGAATGCTAAAGAATATGCAGATTAGAGATAAGGTTATGAGCTTTACTCGTAATTGGCTTCACGATAATGACTTTATTGAAATTCAAACTCCTATTCTTACTAAATCTACACCAGAGGGTGCTAGAGACTATTTAGTTCCATCACGTGTACATAATGGAAAGTTTTTTGCATTGCCACAGTCTCCGCAACAGTATAAACAATTGTTAATGGTAGCTGGTATGGATAGATATTTTCAAATAGCTCCATGTTTTCGTGATGAAGATGCTAGAGCAGATAGATCACCAGGAGAATTCTATCAGATAGATATGGAGATGAGTTTTATGACTCAAGAGGAGATTCTTGATTTAGTCGAGAAGATGTTTACAGAACTTATTAAAAAACATTTTCCAGAGAAGAAAATGACATTCGATAAGTTTCCAAGACTTAATTACGATGATGTAATGAAAGAATATGGTACAGATAAGCCAGATCTTCGAAAGGATAAGAATGATTCAAATGAACTTGCTTTTGCTTTTGTAATTAATTTCCCATTATTTACTGAACAGTCTGAAGAAGATCATTTTCATGGAGCGGGAGATAAATGGGCACCATCACATCATATGTTTACAGCTCCAAAGCCAGAAGATATTCATTTGTTAGATAAAGATCCAGGGAAGGTTAAATCATTGCAACATGACTTAGTTCTAAATGGTTGGGAAGTTGGTGGTGGTAGTGTAAGAATTCATGATCCTAAAGTTCAAGAAAAGATTTGGGATTTAATTGGTTTCGATGCTAAGCAGAAAAAACAATTTGCTCACTTAATTGAAGCTTTTAAATATGGTGTTCCACCGCATGGTGGCATTGCGCCAGGTTTCGATAGATTAGTATCATTACTTGCTGGTGAGAAAAGCATAAAAGAAGTAATTGCCTTTCCGCTTACTGGAGATGTTAGAGATCCGCTCATGGAAAGTCCATCTGATGTAGATAAGAAACAGTTAGATGAGCTTGGTATTAGTATTAAAGAGAGCTAGACAAATATATGAGACTTTCTAATCTTCAGAAATATATATTAAGAGAAGTATGGGATGCAAGGAAAGTTAAAATTGGAAGAAGTGGATTAGTAAAATTTTATGAGTCTCAAAAGAATGCTCCCGCTAAGGAAATGCAAACTAAAATCATTACTCAAAGTATAGAGCGATTAATAGATAAAGGTTTGCTTGTAGGTTTCGGTGAGAGAACAAAATTAAAGTGGTTTATAAAAGAGGTTAAATTTACATCACTTGGTAAAAAAGAAGCTAAGAAGCTTCTGGGAGAGCAAGCAGAGTTTCCATTTAAGAAAAGAAAGCTTAAAAAATAAAATTTAAATATATGGCTATTTCAAAAAAACTTATTAAAAAATTGGATGATTTATCTGCAAAGTATGAGATAATCGCTCATCGTAAAGTGTATACAGCATATGATGCTGCTCAAACAACTAAAAAAAAGCTAGAACAAATAGTTAAAACTTTAATGGTAAAGGCTGGCGGTACATATTATTTAATTCATGTGCCAGCCAATAAGAATCTTAATTTAGATAAGCTTGCAAAAGTACTTGATGTTAAAAAGGTAACCATTCCAAATGAGAAACAAATAGCGACTGCTTTAAATATTAAGCCAGGAACTTTAACAGCCTTTGGTTTTATGCATAAAGTAGAAACTATAATAGATAAGAACCTTCTTAAAGTAAAAAAGGCTGTCTTTTCATCTGGTTCACTTACTGAAAGTATTGAAATGCCGGTTAAGGAATTTGCTAAAATTACAGATGATTATATAGATGGAGTATTTACTATTGCTAAGAAGATTAAAAAACAAAAGAAGCAAAAACCAAAAAAGAAAAGTGCTAAGAAAAAGCCAAAGTCAAAGGCAAAACCTAGGAAAACTAAATAATGTATCAAATAAAGCTCGAGAAATTTGAAGGTCCTTTAGATTTACTACTACAACTTATTGAAGGACAGAAATTACCTATTACTGAAGTTTCATTAACTCAAGTTACAGATCAGTATGTAGAGTATATTCATGCAGCTACTGCTATTAATCCAGAAGAGATAGCAGATTTTTTAATGGTGGCTGCTAAATTATTATATGCAAAGTCTAAAGAAATATTACCATCAGCTATTTGGGAAGAAGAGGAAGATGAAATAGATCTTGCTCAGCAATTAAAGATATATAAAGAATATCATGATGCAAGTAAGAAAATAGATAAAATGGCTAGGAAAGAAAACTTTACTTATTCAAGAATTGCTCAAATTACTAAAAAAGCAGAAGCAGGTTTTTATCCACCAAAGAAAATAACAATGCCACTTATGCAAGAATTATTTAGTAATGCCTTAAGAAGATTAGAACCAATTATATATATACCAAAAACTATTATTGAAAGAACTATAACTATTACAGAAAAGATCAAAGAGATAAAGGCAGCCATTAAAGAAGCTGTATCTATGGATTTTAAAAAACTATTAAGCAGGGGTGGTAAAACAGATACTATTATGAGTTTTCTTGCCATGCTTGAACTTATTAAACAAAGAGACATTGAAGTTGATCAAGGAGCTCTCTTTGATCCAATAACTATTAAGAAAACAGAAGGTGTAAATTCATGAAAAATTTAAAAGTACAAATTGAAAGTCTATTATTTGTTACAACAAAGCCTTTAAAGATAACAAAGATTAAGGATTTAATTGAAGGTTCTAAACTTCCTGATGTTAAAAAAGCAATTGAAGAATTGAAAGAGAAATTTAATACAGATGAGTCCGGCATTAGAATTATAGACAATAGTGGTGTTATACAATTTACAACAGCACCTGAACAAGCGGAACTTGTAAAGACATTTATAAAAGATGAAACAACTGGTGAATTAAGTAGACCGTCACTTGAAACTTTAACTATCATTGCTTATCGTCAACCTATTACAAAAGCTGAGCTAGAACAGATAAGAGGAGTTAATTGTAGTATGATTCTTCGTAATCTTATGATTCGAGGTCTTGTTATGAAAAAGGATGATAAAAAGATGTTAATTAGCTATTATTTTGTAACAGTAGATTTTTTAAAGTTCTTGGGAATTAATGATGTAAATGAATTACCAGATTATGAAGTATTAAATAATAATAAAGATTTACACAAACTTTTTAATCCAGATGAAGAGGATGATGAGGGAATGGATAATTTTGTTTCAGATGATGAGGTGAATAATAAAGAAGGGGTCAGTAAAGAAGAGGATGAGGAAGAGGATAAATCAGACATTGAAGAAAACAGTGAACCTGAACGCTTAACAGTTAATGTATATTCATAAAATGAGATTACAAAAATATTTAGCAGCAGCTGGCATTGCTTCCAGAAGGGGAGCAGAAGAAATAATCAAAGAAGGAGTTATTAGTGTTAATGGTGAGATTATTACTGAAATGGGAGTACAAGTAGACCCAGATAAGGATGAAATAATGGCTTATGGAAAGTTTGTTGAATTGCCCAAGTCAAATCAATATTTAATGCTTAATAAACCTGTTGGATATATAACAACGGCTCATGATTCTCTTGGTAGAAAAACGGTTTATGATTTATTGCCGGAGAAATATCATAATCTTTTTCCAGTTGGAAGATTAGATAAAGATTCTGAAGGATTATTATTATTCACAAACGATGGAGACCTTGCTCAACAATTAACTCATCCAAGCTATAAGCATGCTAAGGAATATAGAGTAAGGCTTACTAAAAAAATATCTAGAGAATTAATAGCTAAGTTAAAACATGGTATTGAATTAGATGAAGGTATAGCGAAAGTAGATAGTTTAGAAAAAAGAGGACCCAAGGAAATGTATTTAGTTCTTCATCAGGGCTGGAAAAGACAAATTAGAAGAATGATGGAAGCAGTTGGATTTCAAGTAGAAATATTACAAAGAGTACAAATTGTAAACTATAATATAGAGTCATTGGGTAATAAATCATTCAAATTAATAGATAAGGAAGAGATAATATAATGGTATTCTGGGAATTTTTACTTAATTTAATAGTTATTGGACAATTATCTGTTATGCCAACAGCTTGGTTTAGTACTTTAGATTATCAGTCAGATATTAATAGAATTGATTATTTGGTTCAACAGGGTGCAGATAATATGCCTAGAAAAGTTTTAAATGATTCACTAGGAGTAGATATTACTGCAAAATCTGCAATTGCCCTAGATAGAAATTCAGGAGCTATATTATGGCAAAAAAATATAGACAATAAGCAATCTATTGCTAGTTTAACAAAACTTATGACAGTACTTGTTTGGCAGGATTTTGGACCAGGACTTGAGGAAGAAATTACAATTTTAGAATCAGATTATAGAGAGGGTGGTAGATTCTATTTGTTTAAAGGAGAAAAAGTTTTAACAGGTGATTTATTAAAGTCAGTACTTATTGCATCAGATAATACAGCAGCTATTACCCTTGCTAGATCAACCAGACTTTCTTTAGAGAGTTTTATTATAAAGATGAATGAAAAAGCCATGGAGCTTGGTATGATAGATTCTGTTTTTACTGATCCAACTGGACTCGATAGTGGTAATAAATCTACCGTAAAAGATTTAGTATTACTTGCAGAAGAATTATTTGTAGATAAAAATATATTAAATATAGCGGGTACTAAAGATATAAGTTATCAGATAATTAATAATGGAAGATATAATAGAGTTGAATCAACAAATTCATTACTGGAAACATATTTAAATATTATTGCAGGAAAAACTGGCTTTTCAGATGAAGCGGGCGGTTGTCTATTAACAATCAGTAAAGGAGATAGGGGTCAAGAGATTTTAACAATCATACTTGGTTCAGAAGATAGATATATTCGTTTTCAAGAGGGCAAATCTTTAATTCAATGGGTACAGGATAATTATATCTGGCCAGATATTAATATTAATAAATAATGATGTTAATTTTAAAACCATATCTATTATCTTTTTTTCTATCAATGTTGCCAGTAACAGAACTTAGAGCAACAGTACCTTGGATAATATTAACATACGGTGATCAGTGGGTAGCTTTAGTAATTGTTGCCATTATCGGAAATATTATTCCCGCAATATTATTACTCTGGGGATTATCTTATATAGATAAGATTATTGAGGATAGAATGAATTTTGTTTCTAAAACATATAATTGGGTAATAAATAGAACAAGACATAAAACTCAAGATAGAGTATTGAAATATGGCTATTTTGCTCTATTATTATTTGTAGCTATTCCATTACCAGGCACAGGTGTTTGGACGGGATCAATTGCTGCTTGGTTATTTGGATTACCTAAAAAACAATCATTACTTATTATTTCAGGCGGTGCAATTATTGCCGCTATTATTATGACACTATTATCTAAAGGATTTATCTTAAGTTTTTAATACTATGAGTAAAACATATATTATTGCAAACTGGAAAATGAATTTAATGCCTAAAGAGGCTATACTTCAGGCTAAGAATATTGCTAAAGAGTATAAATCTCTTAAAGGTAAAAAAGACCTCGAATTGGTCATTTGTCCAAGCTTTACGGAAATAGCTGCAATTGCTAAAATATTACAGCCTACAGGCGTGTTTTTGGGCTCTCAGGATGTTTTCTGGGAGGAGAAAGGGTCATATACTAGTAGTATTAGTGCTAATACTTTAAAGGAATATGGTTGTAAGTATGTTATCATTGGACACTCAGAGAGAAGAAAGCTTTTAAATGAAAGTAATGAGAGTATTAATTTGAAAATTAAAGCGGCTTTAAAAGCTGGTCTTATACCAATATTATGTATTGGTGAAACATTTACAGAAAGACAAGCTGGTCAAAAGGAATCTGTATTATTTGATCAAGTATTAAATGGACTCAAAGATATATGGCTAAAAAAAGGAGATAGTTTATTAATTGCTTATGAGCCTGTTTGGGTAATAGGGTCAGGTCAAGCAGTAGATCCAGATGAAGCAGAAATAACCCAAGCAGCTATTAAAAGATCATTGCTAGAATTTATGCCAGCTGGAGTCGTTGCAGATAATATATTTGTACTGTATGGTGGTAGTGTAAATGGTATGAATGTTAAGAGCTTTTTAAGTAAACCATCTATCGATGGAGTATTGGTAGGAGGAGCCTCAATAGATATTGAAAAATTTAAACCAATAATAAATTATAAATAAAATATGTTAGTTCATATAAAGGAAATTGTAGCAAAAGCTAAAGAAGGTAATTATGGTATAGGTGCTTTTAATGTAGCCAATCTTGAAACAACATTAGGTGTCACAAGAGCAGCTGTTAAGGTAAGAGCTCCCATAATTATTCAAGTTAGTGAAAAAACAATTGAATATGCAGGTCTTAAGCCAATTACACATATTGTACAAACTATTGCTAAGAATGAAGCAGCTGATATTCCAGTGGCTCTCCATTTAGATCATGGTCATTCATTTAAATCTGTCTCTGAATGTATCAATGCAGGATTCTCATCTATTCATATAGATGCTTCAGATCTGCCTTTCGATGAAAATGTTAAGATTACTAAGGAGTCTGTAGATTATGCACATAAGCATGGAGTATGGGCACAAGGTGAGCTTGGTAGAATCTTTGGTAAAGAAGGATTAGTAAATGGTAACTTTGAAAAATTGGAAGAATTTTTAACAGATCCTCAGCAAGCAGTAGAGTTTGTTGAAAAAACAGGTGTAGATACATTAGCAATATCTGTTGGAACTTATCATGGAAGATTTAAGGGTAAAGAAAAAATATATTTCGATAGACTTGATGAAATACGTAAAGCTATTTCTGTACCATTGGTACTTCATGGAGCATCTGGTATACCTGATAATGAATTAACAAAGGCTATTGAGCATGGTATTCAGATTGTAAATATAGATACTTCATTAAGAGTTGCATTTACTGAAAAGCTTAAAGAAACAGTTAATAAGGAAACAGATTATGTTGATCCAAGAAAAATTCTTGGGCCAAGTATTGAAGCTGTTTCGGAAGTAGTTATTAGAAAGATTAAGCATTTAGGATCAAATAATAAAGCATAATATGTATATATTTCTATTAATTATAATTTTAGTTTCTGCTCTAATTATTGCATATATTCTTATTGGTAAATTCCCCCAATTAACACTTGTTGAGACGAGTTCTTCAGTTGACGATAAACAAGAAGATTTAAAGAAGGCCTTACTTGAGCAAAGACTTAAAAGGCAATTTATTGGTGGCTTTAGAATTGTTTTATCTACAATGAAGCCAGTATGGGATAAAATTGTTTCACTACTGGATAATTTAGTAAATTCTTTTAAGAAAAAAGAAGAAGAATATAGACATAAACTATTACATGCAGATTTTAAAGAGGAAGTAGATAAAGAACAGAAGATTTCTAAATTACAAACAGAAGCACAGGAAATGGTATCTGCTAATGATATTAAAGAAGCAGAGGCTAGATATATAGATATATTAAAGCTAGACCCAAAGAATAAAGAAGCATATATGAAATTAGCTAAGATCTATTGGGATCAGAAAGATTATGAGCATGCTATCGAACTATATAATTATCTATTAAAAATAGTTGAAGATGGACAAATATATTCTAATCTTGGAGCTATTGCAGAAGAGAGGGGTAATTTAAAGGAAGCTGAAGATAATTATTTATCTGCATTAAAGTCAGATGATACAACGGGGGACGTGTATATAAACTTAGCAAAGTTATACAATGAGCAGGAAGAAATGGAAAAAGCATTAGAAATGACACAGAAGGCTTTGCAAATTGAACCTAATAATCCTAAATATCTTGACTTTTTACTACAAATCAGTATAATGGTTCAAGATAAAAAATTAGCTAATGAGACTTGGCAGGCATTGGTTGCTACTAATCCAGATAATCGGAAATTGGAAGAATACAAAGAATTAGTAGATGAGTTATAATAAGATGCCGAGATAGCTCAGTGGTAGAGCACTTCCATGGTAAGGAAGGGGTCCAGGGTTCAAATCCCTGTCTCGGCTCCACAATTAGTTATAAATATGTATGGGTCGGTACCGAAGTGGTCAAACGGGGCAGACTGTAAATCTGCTGGCTTTCGCCTTCGTAGGTTCGAGTCCTACCCGGCCCACCATTAAAAACACCTAACACTTAGTTAGGTGTTTTTATATACTTGACATTTATGCTATTTAATTCTAATATAGATTATTCATTGTTATTTAAAAGTAAGGATAGGTAATGTAAATCAGCGAACAAAAAAAGTCGACGGACTCAAATCGAAAGGAGAACATAATGCTGATAAGTGAGACAAGTAACACGGTAGTTAAGTTGATGGTGGCATTTAAAAAAGATGATCAGGGCTGGCGACATGTCGATCTGGTAAGAGAAGCTTTTCTGTATGTAATTGAAAATTACAACAGTTACTCTCAGAGGAAGAATGATTTGCTGGATAAAATTTCTAGCATTTTTCCTACAGCTCTTGACCAGGTTACTAACAGGTCGATATGGGAATCATTTGGTATTTTTTGGGCTACATATGACGGAAGAAGGGAAGTCATCTCTATTTCTGAATTGAAGTGGGTAAAAAAATATGTTTCTGATCCTATTATTGTGAAAAAAATTGAAAGACTCATTTATAAGTCTCTTCTTCGGTCTTCACGTAATGATTCTATTAGGTTTGAGTATGAATGGACTATGTCGAATGAAGATATTAGTGAAGTAGTGGGCCATGTTTTATCAGACGAAAGTTTAGCATCTAAAAGGAAAATGCAAATTGCTCTTGAATATGATCTTGATATGTCTGAGTATGCCAGAGCTTATTTTCGAAAACTTCTTTGGGATAGACATTATGACAAGGCTGCTAATTTGAGTATTAAAACACCAGAGGACATTGTTGAAGAGATTATTATACTGAATATAGATAATAATCATTTCAGAGATGCCCTGAACATCGCTAAACGTTTTTTACCTAAACGAACCTATTTGGTTGATGAGATTGAGGAGATGCAGGATGCATTCACTCTTAATTGATTAAATCAAACAAAAGAAAACCCTAACAATTGTTAGGGTTTTTTATTACAATAAAATTCAATTATTCAAACAATACTAATAGAAACATTAGAGCTACACCAAGTCCTACAATAAGAAATTGTTTAATAGATTGTTTGGTGTTAGTAGTTTTTTGTAATTCAGGAATAAGATCTGATCCCGCAATGTAGACAAACCCTCCAGCAGCTAGCGCTAGGGCATAAGTTGTAATATTTTCAAAGCTATTCCCAATAACAAGTACTAGTATGGCACCTACAAAAGATAAGGAAGCTGTCATAAGATTAAGAAGTAATGCTTTTATCTTAGAAAAACCTGCATGAAGAAGTAAACCAAAATCTCCAATCTCTTGAGGTATTTCATGTAATATTACCGCAATGGTAGTTGCAATACCTACTTCAATATTTATCATATAAGCTGCAGCAATAATAATACCATCAATTAAATTGTGTAGTCCATCAGATACTAGATTTAAATAACCAAATGGTTTAATATGATCTTCCTTATGATGATGGTGATGTTCATGATGCCAGTGAAGAAACTTTTCTAAAGCAAAGAATAGGGCAATACCAATAAGTATACTAAGAGAGATATATGTTGAGCTATTTGAACTAGCAAAAGCAGTTGGTATCATATGTATGAATGCACCACCAAACAGGGCGCCAGTTGCTAGACTTACCATTGAGGAAATCATATTACATAATTTCTTATCACTAGCAAACAGTGTTATAATACCAATCAGCGAAATTAGACTAACAATGGCAATACTAACTAATGTATATATCCAAATCATAAGATTTTGTTTAATAATTTCATATACATCATACAAATAATTAATATATAAAGCAATATGTTTAATAATAAAATATACCTAAAAAGTAATGAGCTAGTAGCAGAAGGCACTATAAAGCTTGTCTTTGAAAAGCCAACAAATTTTAATTTTATAGCTGGTCAATTTGTTACACTCGGTCTTAAAAGTGGAGATAAAACCTTATCTCAACCACTTACAATAGCATCGGCTCCTTTTGAACCAGTCATCGAATTTATTATGAGACTTACTGATTCAGACTTTAAACAAGCTGCTGTTAAATTAAAACCAGGAGAAGAAGCATATATGAGCAATGCGATGGGAAATTTAGTTTTAGGAGATAATGCAGAATCTGTTGTATTCCTTGCCGGTGGTATTGGTGTAACTCCTTTTAGAAGCATATTAAAACAAGCAGCTAAAGAGAAGTCTAGAAAATTCTTTACATTATTCTTTTCTAATCATAAAGAAACAGATGCTATTGAATTAGTAGATTTTAAGAGTATGGGATTACAAAACTTCCGTACTGTATTTACTTTAACAGATGTAGATAAAGAAGTGTGGCTCGGTGAAACAGGGAGAATTAACAAAGCAATGCTACTTAAATATTTACCACAACTTTCAGCCCATACTTACTATATTGTTGGTACAAGTTCTTTCGTACAAGATATGACAGCTATATTAGAGGAGTCCCAAGTGCCAAGGAGTCAAATTAGATTAGAAGCTTTTGCTGGATATAAAAATGCCGGAACTTCCTGAAGTAGAAACAATTTGCAGAGACCTTAGAAAAAAGATTATTAATAAGAAAATAGTAAGTATTAGTGTTAAGAAGAAAAACCTTATTAAACAATCTGTTACTGGTTTTAAAAAGAAATTAGTTGGTAATAAGATAATCAGTATAGACAGACGAGGGAAGCTAATAATTATTAATTTAAGTACAGGTAATTATTTACTTATTCATCTTAAAATGACCGGTCAGCTTATTTACCAACAAAAAGATAATATTATTGCAGGTGGTCATGGACTGCCAAGACCTGAACAAGGATTGCCAAGTAGATTCTCACATATAATATTTATATTCTCAGATAAGTCTCAACTATTTTTTAACGATATAAGACAATTTGGATACATGCAGATTGTAGATAAAGAAGAACTGGATTTAGTAATAGATAACTATGGAATTGAACCGGGTCTTAAAAACTTCACCCTAGATAATTTCAATAATGTTCTAAAGAATAGAAAGACTAGTATTAAAGCATTGCTTCTTAATCAAAAGGTAATTGCTGGTATTGGAAATATTTATGCAGATGAGATTTGTCATTTGTCTTCTGTAAGGCCAATGCGAAGGATTAATACCCTAACTAATGATGAAAAAAAGAAGCTATGGAAATATTCCACAACTGTAATAAATAATGCTATTAAAAAAAGAGGAACTACCTTTTCAGATTATGTAGATGCAGATGGTCATAGCGGATCATATGTTGGTCATTTGAAAGTGTTCGGTAAGCAGGGGAGTCATTGCACATCTTGTAGTAAAGGAGTTATAAAAAAAATTAGACACGCTGGCAGAGGAACACATTATTGTCCTAATTGTCAGAAATAAAAAAGCCTATCCACGATGTTTTGTGGGTAGGCCAAATTTCATTTGACTACTAATTTTCCAGTAGGCTTTTTAGGAGTTTTTTAGTTTGGGTATTTCGATATGAAATAAAGAGTGTGGCAATAGTCATAACAACTATGGCCATTATTGCTCCTACTAGGCCTGCAAACATAAATGTCATTGTACCTTCAAACGAATTTCCGTCTGGCTTGGCAATAAAAAATGTCACCAGAAAGCCTATGAGCCAGGCTACTCCACCAGATGTATTTACGGCGTCTTTTTGATTATATGATAAATTAGACATTTTTACTCCTTTATAAGTTAAATATCCTATTTTCTAATGTACGTTAGTTGATAATGAATAGTAGTATATATTATATCTTTTGGCAAGTTCTGTCGTTAATAGGACTTTATTATAGTTATTATATTACAATATATCTGCTGTTAATAACTAAGTTGACATATATTAGATATAGTATATACTAATAGTAATCATTCCTAATAAGAATATGGATATAAAGACTAAAATTAACAAAACAGGGGATAGACTTACTAAACAAAGGCAAGCCATTCTGGATTATCTTGAATCAGTGTACTCTCATCCTACTGCAGAAGTAATATACAAAAATGTTAAAAAAGAAGTACCAAATATTAGTTTAGGTACTGTATATCGTAATCTAGATTATTTACATTCTCATGGATATATACTTGAAATATCTTCTAAAGATAAGAAAAGCCATTATGACGCACATATACATGGTCATGATCATTTTATCTGTGAGTCTTGTAATACAATCTTAGATTTAAAATCTAAAGCTAGTAATAAATCTAAATGTGAGCTAGGAAAGATTAAATCAAATATTAATTACTACTTTGGTATTTGTAATAAGTGTTTAAAATTAAATAAGAAATAAATGGCAAGTACAACAACAAAATATATATGTAAAGTTTGTGGATATATTTATGACCAAGAAAAAGGTGATCCAGATAGTGGAATAAAACCTGGAACTAGATTTTCAGATATTCCAGATGATTGGGTTTGTCCTACATGCAAAGTTAAAAAGAGTGATTTTGTACCATATAATTAATAAGAATAAAATAAAGAAATTATGGAAAATGAATTAAATGAGAGACCAATTATGATTGGTCAGAAATTACCAGAAATTAAATTTGAAGCATTTCATGAAAATGAAATCAAAGAAATGGATTTAGCTAAATTAAAAGGTAAATGGCATGTGCTATTTTTCTATCCGAAGGATTTTACTTTTGTATGTCCTACAGAACTTGAAGATATGGCTAATCATTATGAAGAATTTAAGAAAGCTGGAGCAGAAGTAATCAGTTTTTCAACTGATACATCAATTGTTCATAAAGCATGGCAAGATGCTTCTGAGGCTATAAAGAAAATTAAGTATCCAATGGGAGCAGATCCAACAGGTAAGATTTGTAGAGCTATGGGTACCTATATTCCTGAAGAAGGTGTATCATTGAGAGGAAGCTTTATTGTTGACCCTGATGGTGTTATTCAAGTGTATGAAGTACACAATGATGGCATTGGTAGAAGCGCAGCAGAACTGCTTAGAAAATTACAGGCAGCTTCATTTGTTAGAGAACATGGTGATCAAGTATGTCCTGCTAATTGGAAACCAGGCTCAGATACATTAAAGCCAGGATTAGATTTAGTAGGTAAGATATAATCAAATAATTTTAAACCTATGGTTAAAGAAATTGGTGAAGTATACAAATGTCCTGTTTGTGGGAATATTGTAGAAGTAAATCATGTTGGTGGCGGTGAACTTGTTTGCTGCGGTAAACCAATGAATTTACTTGCAGAAAATACAGAAGATGCAGCTACAGAAAAACACGTACCCGTTATAGCTAAAACAGATAACGGTATTAAAGTAACAGTTGGTGAAGTAGCACATCCGATGGAAGAAGATCACTATATTCAATGGATTGAGGTATTTGCAGGGGATAAGATATATAAGAAGTATTTGAAGCCAGGAGATACTCCAGAAGTTGAATTTGAGCTAGATTTCACAGGTAATGTAATTGCTAGAGAATACTGTAATTTACATGGTTTGTGGAAAGCTGAAGCTAATTTATAGGTATTTATTGAATATATGCATAAATCCCTCCTATTTACAGTAGGAGGGATTGACATTTATACTATAAAATATTATTATATTGGGGCATAATTTAGCCACCCTAGCTCAGCTGGTAGAGCATCGGTTTTGTAAACCGCAGGTCGTCGGTTCGAGTCCGACGGGTGGCTCCAGTTTTAATTAAGGAATAATAAAGATATGTCACAGGATAACATGATAAAATTAGAGTGTACTGAATGTAAGAGAGTTAACTATCACAGTCGCAAGAATAAGAAGGTGATTAAAGATAGACTAGAATTAAAGAAATTCTGTACTCATTGTAAGAAGCACACACCTCATAAAGAGACTAAATAATATGACAAAGAAGCTTTTTATCTTAGCTATAGCACTTATTGCCGTAAACTATTTTTATGGTGATCAAATTGATGCTTGGTGGCAAGGATGGAGAAGTGGTGAGAAGATTCAAGAGATTGGTCAGAATATTGCAGATGATGTTGTCTCTGGAATAACTGATGAGATTAAGAATTATTCAGCAGATGATATTAAAGGACTTGCTACTAATCTGCCAAAGGATATTCAACTGCAAATAGATAATTGGCTACTTACTCAGAATTTAAATGAATATGGTGATCCAGATGGTACAATGTATACAGGTGGAACACCAACCTTTGATGAAGTAACCGGAGAGGTTACAGATAAATATGAATTAATATTTGGTAAGTTTCCAGAATTAATAGATAAGTTTAAACTATCTATTGAAGAGATAAAGGAAACTGTTGATCAGGCAGCTCAAGAATAATGCAGTAATGGGGGCGTCGTATAGTGGTAGTACAGGGGTCTCCAAAACCTCTTGCGTGGGTTCGATTCCTACCGCCCCTGCCAGCTCTTTAAACAATAGACCTAATATAGGTCTTTTTTTATTTGACTTAAATTACTATTCTTGCTAAATACTATATAAGAGATATATAAGGAGGACTGATGATGGGTAATGTGATTATTGATTATTTAAAGTTTGATGGTAATCTAAAAACCAGTCATGGTGAAAAAATCGTTCGAGATGCATCCGATGAAGTAATAATGGCAGCTATGCAAGATGAAGCATGTGTAGGTAGATTAACTGCATTGCTTAATTCTACAAAAAATCCAGAATTGCATAAACGTCTATATGAATTATCTGAAAGATTGAACGAACAAAGTTAAACTTGAAAGGCTCAATAAAATTGAGTCTTTTTTGTTTGACAAAAGAATATGTACTTGTTAAGTTCTAGTCTAGTACATTCAAACAAATAAGGGGGGAATATGGAAGTGAAGATAGGAGTATTTATATTCTTTATTCTTATTTGTATAATAGGGTTCAGGTTTGAAACAACTTTGTTTGCTCTAATCTACTTCATAGCAAAAGTTCATAATTATCACGTTGAAGTCTTAGCTGAGGAGGATTTCCTAAGAAAAAGGCATGGTGAAAAGTATGAAAAATACTGTATCTGTGCAGGAAGATATTTACCAAGATTTTATTCAAGAGAGTTAATCTTGAAAATATGCACGGAAGGTGAATAAACAGCTCTATTAATAGTAGGGCTGTTTTTTGTGTAATATTAGCTAAATATTTTGATAAAAGTTATGCACAGTTTTTAAAAGTATGCATGTATTGCTATTTTTTTATCATTTGCAGTATAATAGTACCCAGTTAAGTAAAAATTTTACTAATAATTAAGCAAAAAATTATGGCAAATCCAAAAATCACTAAAAAGGATTTAGGACAAATGATGTCTGAAAAATTCGAAAGTGTAAGTAAAAAAGAGGGTGTTGAAATTATCGAATGGATGTTCGAAGAATTCAAAACTCAAATGCAGAGTGGTATGGACGTCTTTATTAAAGATTTTGGTAAATTCAAAATTTTTGAAAGTAAGGCTAGAATGGGCATTAATCCAATTACAAAGGAAAAGATCAGCATTTCAGCTAAAAGAAAAGTTAAATATTATCCAGCTAAGGCTGTTAAAGATTTAGCTAAATAGTAAAACACAGCGTTTTATATAATACCCGATTCTCATTGTGCTGAGAATCGGGTATTTTTATTAGTCAAAAAGTAGTTTTTACTATAAAATGTATATACTATTGATTAAAATGTTTATTATGGATTATTTAAGTATTATGTATTGGGGAAACTCAATTCAAGATTATTGTATAGCACTTGCTATATTCATTGCTGCTATTATTATTTTTCGTTCCTTTAAGTTAATACTTGTTGTAAGACTTAAAAAAATAGCCAGGAAGACTAATACAGATTATGACGATGCTATTATTGAATTGCTTAATAAGATTAAATGGCTTTTCTATTTAGTATTGTCTGCATTTATTGCTATGCAGTATTTAATCCTTAGTGAAAAGATAGATACTATTGCAAATTATGTCTTTGTAATAATCTTTGGTTGGCAAATTATTAAATCAATATTAGTTGTAGTAGATTTTGGTTTGAAGAAAACTATAACAAAGGGAGATGAAGAACCAGACCTGCATAAGATTGGATTATTTAGCAAATTAATTAAAATACTTGTTTGGACCGTAGGTTTTATATTAGTAATATCTAATTTAGGTTTTGATGTTACAGCACTTATTGCTGGACTTGGAGTTGGTGGTATTGCTATTGCATTTGCCTTACAGAATGTTTTAGAGGATATATTTTCTTCTTTTGCAATATATATTGATCAACCATTTAAGGTTGGTGATTATATTGTTATTGGAGATAAAATGGGAACCGTTACTAAAATTGGAATAAAGACTACTAGAATATTGTCTGTTCAGGGTGAAGAAGTTGTTATTTCTAATAAAGAATTAACAAATGCTCAGATACAGAATTACCGTAAGATTAAAGAAAGACGCACTCAAATTAATATTGGTGTAGCTTATGAGACAAGTAATGATAAGCTTAAAAAGATTCCTGGTATGATAGAGAAGATTATTAATGATATTAAGGATTGTAGATATGATAGATGTGCATTTAAAGAATTTGCTGATTTTAGTTTAAATTATGACATTGTATTTTACTTCAAAAGTGCAGATTATAATATGTACTTACTGGCAAGAGAACAAATAAATTTAAATATTAAAGAACAGTTTGAAAAGGAGGGCATTGAATTTGCCTACCCTACACAAACTGTGATTGTGAAAAAATAATGAAAGTATTAAAATTTGGTGCAGTGTGGTGTCCAGGATGTTTAGTCATGAGACCACGCTGGGAAAAAATAGAGAAAGAAAATGAATGGCTTATAACTGAGTATTTTGATATTGATGAGTTTCCTGAAGTGATTGATAAGTATAAACTTACAGAATATCCAACAGTTATTATTTTAGATAAAAATGAACAGGAGATTGATCGTAAGCAAGGTGAAATCTCTGAGGAAGAAATTTTAGATTTAATTAATAAATATAAGGAGAAATAAGAAATGAAGAAGTTAGTATTTTTAGTATTTGCTTTAGCTTTATTTGTGACTGTTTTAAGCTCTTTGCCAGTAGAAGCAGCGCCAACTGTTTCTGAAGTAAAGATAAACTACTTTTGGGGAGATGGTTGTCCTCATTGTGCAGAAGCTAAACCTTTTTTAGATAATTTAGAAGCCACAAAGCCTAATGTTGAGATTAGAAGATTTGAAGTTTGGTATGACAGATTGAATGCTAAACTTATGGGAGAAGTTGGTAAGTATTTAAATGCTAATATTGGCGGTGTTCCTTTTATTGTAATAGGGGATAAATATATAGCTGGATATGGATCTGCTGAAACAACCGGCAGACAAATTGAACAGCTGGTTGAACAATGTGAGATACAAGGTTGTATAGATGTTATTGAGGAATTGAATGCACAGAATTATTTACCTAGGGCTCCCAAAGAAGAAAAGGTTAATGAAAAATTACTTGGCCATACAATTGACTTACCATTGTTTGGAGAGATTGATGCTGGTAAGACTTCATTACTCGGTTTAACAACAGCTATCGCTTTCCTGGATGGATTTAATCCATGTGCTATGTGGGTGTTATTATTCTTGATAACATTATTACTTGGTATGGAGAATAAGAGACGACGCTGGGCATTAGGATTGGCCTTTATTATTGCTTCAGGAGTTGTATATTTTCTATTTATGGCAGCATGGCTCAACTTTTTCCTATTCGTTGGAATGATAGGTATTGTACGTATGATTATTGGTATAGTAGCTCTTGGTTCAGGATACTTTAGTTTGAGAGCATGGTGGAGACAGAAAACAGGTTGTGTTGTAGAAGATAGTGAAAAAAGAAAACGTATCTTTGATAAATTACGAGACATTGTTATTAAGAAGAACTTTTGGTTAGCAATGGGTGGTATTATTCTACTTGCTGCTGCTGTTAATTTGATAGAGCTTATGTGTTCAGCAGGCTTTCCTGCAATCTATACTCAAGTTTTAACAATGTCAGAATTACCAACTGCTAGCTATTACGCTTACCTTATTTGGTATATTATTATCTTCATGATAGATGATATTATAGTATTCCTAATAGCCATGTTTACATTGCAAGCATTTGGAATTAGTAATAAGTATTCTCTATATGTAAAACTTATTGGTGGTATTATTATTCTAATTCTTGGATTACTACTATTGTTTAAGCCAGAGCTGCTAATGTTTGGTTAAAAGTATATATTAAGGCGCCCCTTTATTGTTTAAAGGGGTGTTTTTTAATTAACAGATAAAATGGTATAATATATATACTATGGTAAATAAAAAGACAAAAGATCTCATTATTGGAATAGATATTGGTGGTACAAAAGTAAAGCTAGTACTATTGCAAAGAGGTAAAATTATTGAAGATGATAAATACCTGGTTAAGAGTTTTAAGACATCTCGTCAATTCTTAGCTACTTTAATTGCACATATTGAACTTCTGATTAAAGATTATCCAAAGTATAGGATAAAGGGTATTGGCATTGGGCTTCCGGGAGTTTTAGATGAGAAAAGGCAAAGGGTTATAGTTCCACCAAATCTACAAATAATTAAAAACATAGACTTTATTAATATATTAAAGTCTAAATTTAATTTACCAGTAAGACTTGAAAATGATACTAATTGTATGGCCCTGGCTGAAATGATATGGGGTGCTGGTAAGAATAGACAGTCAATGGTGCTATTGTCACTTGGTACTGGAGTTGGTGGTGGAATAGTATATAGAAAAGGAAAGAAGATGCAATTACTTACAGGACATAGGGGAGCAGCTGGTGAGATTGGTCATATGATTATTAATTTTAATGGGGTTGAAGGATCTAGAAAGAAAGGTGAGCTTGAACAATATGCATCAATAAAGTTTCTAAAGAGACGTTCACCAAAGCATGCATTAACAATACAGAAAGAAGCAGAGGCGGGTAAAAAGGCGGCTATGAAAGTATATGCAGAGCTTGGGCATTATCTTGGATTTGGACTCGCCAATATTGTAAATATATTTGATCCAGAAATAATAGTCTTGGGTGGAGGAGTTTCAGAGGCATATAAGCTATTCATTAAATCTGCAAAAATTACAATGCAAAAGAATATATTATCTCCAAGATCAGGTAAATTACCAGTTTTAAAAACTAAATTAAGAGGTGAGGGTGGCGCAATGGGCGCTGCTGCACTATGGTTATAATAATGTCAGTTATAAATAATAAAAAAGAAAAAGCAAGATTAAAACAAGTAAAAGAGTCTCATGATGAGGCTGTTTTGAAATTCCCACCAAATTTTGTGTGGGGCTCTTCTACATCTTCTCATCAAGTTGAGGGTAATTGTATTAATAATGATTGGTGGGCATGGGAACAGGAGGGGCTGGCAGACAATCATCAAGTATCTGGAGAGGCTGCGGATCATTATAATAGATATGCTGATGATTTTAAGATGGCTAAAGATTTGAACCATAATGCTCATCGTCTATCTATAGAGTGGAGCAGAGTAGAGCCGGAAGATAATAAATGGGATGAAAGAGAAATTAAACATTATAGAGATGTATTGAAATCTGCTAAAGATAATAACTTGCAAACATTTGTTACTCTTCATCATTTTACTAATCCTATGTGGTTTGTGAATGAGGGTGGTTGGACATCTTCTGATGCTCCTGAGATTTTCCAGTCCTATGTTTTAATGATGGTTAAGGAATTGGGAGATTTAGTAGATTTTTGGATAACAATAAATGAACCACTTGTTTTTGCTTCTCAAGGATATATTTCTGGTGTTTGGCCTCCGCAAGAGAAAGCACCACTTAAGATGCGAAAGGTTTTTCGTAATATGGCAAAAGCACATAATTTAGCTTATCGTTCTATTCATAATATATTAGATACAGATAAGTTTGAGGCGAAAGTTGGTTTTGCAAATAATGTATCTTCTTATCAAATATATAATAAACATTCACTAGTGGATTTAGCATTTATGCAGACAATAGATTCTGTTTGGAATCATTGGTTTATGAGACTCACAAAAGGATGTAATGATTTCTTAGGACTTAATTATTATTTCCATTATCGTATTGCTAAAGCAAAGTTTTCACATGTTCAGTTTTTTACAGATATTAGAAAAGAAAGAAGAGAGGCATCAGATGTAGGTTGGGAAATATATCCTCCTGGTATATTTGATGTTGTTATGGATATGTCTAAATATAAGCTACCAATATATATTACAGAAAATGGTATTGCAGTTGAGAAAGATAATAAGCGTAGTAGATTTATAGTTTCTTATGTTAAAGAGCTTTATCATGCAATACAGGCTGGTGCTCCAGTTAAAGGATATTTTTATTGGTCATTACTGGACAATTGGGAATGGGAAAAAGGTTATGATGCAAGATTTGGACTTATTAATGTAGATTTTAAAACTCAAAAAAGAACCATTAGAGAGTCTGCGCATGTTTATGCAAGCATTGCCAAGCATAATGGCATACCTCATGATTTATTGAAATTTGTGGGTCATGTTACTTTAGGTGAAATAACTGTTAAAGACTAATATATGTGGATGCTTGTTGTTACAATCGGATATTTATTGAATGGAGCTTCCTCTATTATTAATAAATCATTATTAAATAAAGATATACCAAATCCAGTGGTATATACTTTTTATATTACAGTCTTAGGATTATTTGTTTTTGTTTTGGCTCCCTTTGGATTTACATGGATAGGATTCAATATGTTTTTAATAAGTTCGCTGGCTGGTATATTATTTACCCTTGCTTTGCTATTTATGTTTATGGCCCTTGCTAAGGATGAGGTATCTAGAGTGACTCCACTTATTGGGGGTTTGCAGCCAATATTTGTTTTTGCATTAGCATTCTTTTTACTTAATGAAAGATTATTATTAAATCAATTACTTGCTTTTGGATTAATATTAATTGGTGGAATATTAATTACTATTCAACCTGGAAAGAGTACCAAATCTCAAGCTAAGATGTTTTGGCTTTCAGTAATATCTTCATTTCTATTTGCATCTTCATTTGTTTTAACAAAGTTTGTATTTAATAATGTAGATTTTATTTCAGGCTTTATTTGGATCAGAATAGGATCATTTATAGCAGCTTTATTATTTCTATTAAGTAAGAAACAAAGAACAGCAATATTCCATAATACGGGCAATGCTAAGAAGGGAGTAGGTCTAGCATTTATATTGGGTCAAGGTGCCGGAGCTTTATCTTTTATCATGATTAATTGGGCAATATCAATGGGTAGTGTAACCCTTGTTAATGCTCTGCAGGGACTTCAATATGTATTTTTATTCATAATAGTATTTATGCTAGCCAAGAGTCATCCGCAATTATTAGGTGAAGATTTGAGTAAAAAAGTTATTGTGCAAAAAATTGTAGCTATATTATTAATAGCAATTGGAATGTTTTTTATTGTTTAGACTATGTTTAAAAGATTTTTAAATTTTGTACAAAGAAAAAAGATTATTAAATTAAAGAGAAGATATTTAATTCTTCTTTTAATTGTTTTAATATTATTAATTAGTTTAATAATTATATATTCTTTAAGTTTTGCAACGGGTAATAAGATTGAGTATGGTATGACATATAGTCATAAATATGCAAAAGAATTAGGAATTAATTGGCAGGATGCCTTTGTAGATCTTGTAGATGATATGGGCATCAAGAAATTTAGATTAATGGCATATTGGGATAGTTTGGAATTAAGTAAAGGGATTTATGATTTTACGGAATTAGATTGGCTAATACGTAGGGCAGAGTATAGTAATGCGGAAGTTGTACTTGTTGTTGGTAGAAGGCAGCCACGTTGGCCAGAATGTCATCAACCAGAATGGGTTGAGGACTTACCAAGATCTGATCAAATGGCAGAAGAGCTTAGTATGATTGAAGCTACTGTTAATCATTATAAGCAATACGATAATATAATAGCTTGGCAGGTAGAAAATGAACCATTCCTTTCAGTATTTGGAGAATGTCCTAAGACAACAGATGAATTCTATACTAAAAAACTAGAACTTGTTAGAAGTTTAGATAATAGACCAACAATTATTACAGATAGTGGAGAATTATCTACTTGGAAGAAATCTGCAAATTTAAATCCAATTATTGGTTCTAGTATTTATAGATATGTTTGGAATCCATTGTATGGAGATTTTATATATCCACTTCCTCCAGCCTATTATAATCTTAAGGCAAAGCTTTTATATAAAACTACTCAATTAAGAGAAGTGTTTATATCTGAATTACAGCTTGAACCATGGACTTCTAAACCAATTATTGATGTATCTTTAGAAGAGCAATATAAGAGTATGAATATGAATAGATTTAAAGACAGTATAAAATATGCAAAGCGTATAGGCTTTGATACCATTTATCTCTGGGGAGGAGAATGGTGGTATTGGCTTAAGACTAATCATGGAGAAGATAGTTTTTGGCGGGCAGCTAAACAATTAATACAATAATTATGAAGCAAGTATATATAGTAAAAGCAGATGGTAGTACAAGACAATTTAGTTTTAAGAAGCTAGTAAGATCTGTACAAAGATCTGGTGCAAGTAATGCTATTGCTAAAGATGTAGCAACTGCGGTCTTAGCTAAATTGCCAAATAGAGTAACTACAAATCAGATTTATGATTTAATATATAAAGAGTTAAGAGGCGCACGTATGCATCCGACTGCTCAAGTGTATTCACTTAGAAGATCACTTGCAGATTTAAGTCCTGAGGAATGGGAGAAATATACTGCTAAGATTTTCTCATATTATGGTTATACAACTGAATGGAATAAAATAGTACCAGGAGCAGCTGTTGAACATCAAGTGGATGTTATTGCTACAAAAGGTAATAAGCAATGGCTGATTGAGTGTAAGCATCATTTTTCTTTCCATAATGATACGGGCCTTGGTGAGGTATTGCGTGTTCAAGCAAGACTTGAAGATACACAGGATGGATTTAAGAAGAAAACTACAAAATATAATTTTACAGGAGCATGGCTAGTTGTTAATACAAAGTTTTCAGATCATGCTAAAAGATATGCAGCAGCAAAGGGAATTAATATGAGTGGTTGGCGTTATCCTGATCAATATAGTTTAGAGAGATTAATTCAAGATCAATCTGTATTTCCTGTGACAATATTAAATATAGATAAGAAGACTAAGAATTATTTATTACATAATGGTATTATAACTATTCAGGATGTATTGGAAATGCCACCAAAGCTTGAAAAAATTATGGATGCAAAGAAATTATCTAGATTACGTGATCAGGTATCTAAATTAATTGAATATGCGGGTAATTTATAGAATTGCTATTTAAAAAATAATATGTTTAGAAAATTTACCCGTACAAAAGAAGATTTTGTTTGCGAGAATTGCAAGCAAGAAGTTATAGGTAATGGTTATACAAATCATTGTCCTAATTGTTTATATTCTAAACATGTAGATGTACATCCTGGGGATAGAGCAGAGGAGTGCAAAGGAATCATGAAGCCAGTAGATTCAGTTATGGAAAAAGGAGATATATTTATTGTTCATGAATGCATTAAATGTGGCTTTCAAAAAAGAAATAAATTTCAAATAGAAGATAATCAGGAGGCTTTACAAAATATTAATAAAGAAAAAATATATGGTTAAAATATCTGTGGGCAGTGCAAATCCAGTTAAAATTAAAGCGTGTGAAACGATTGCTAAAAAAGTTTGGCAAGACGTTCAAGTTGTAAATTTTGATGTAGATTCTGGTGTATCAGATATGCCAATGAATGAGAAAGAGTCTATAAAGGGCGCTATCAATAGAGCAACAGCTGCTCGTATTGAAGGTGATGCAGATTATGGTTTTGGTTTAGAAGGATCTGTGCAAGAAATTAATGAAAGAATGTTTTTAACTGGTTGGGTCGCAGTAATAGATAGAGAGGGGGAGATTGGTATTGGATCAGGTGGATATATATTATTACCAGAATCTATTGCAGACAGATTAAGAGCTGGTGAAGAACTTGGACCTGTTATGGATGATATATTAAATAAAACTAATACAAAGCAAGGTGAAGGAGCAGTAGGAACATTAACAGGTGGATTGAAGCCAAGGCAACAATCTTTTGAAGATGGCATTTTATATGCCTTAACAAAATTTATTAAACCTGAATTATATAAATAAAAGAAAAACCCTCGAACGATGTCGAGGGTTTTTTTGTAAACCGTTAGAAGTTCTTCCGGGTTGCGGTAATGCTACCAATTACACCGAGGATAAAAGTGGTGATGTGGAGAATAGGATGATCAATTGCGAAATTGACCAATGTGCCAGGTCCACCTTCCAAGGTGCTCATTGCAGCTGCGAAAAATGACAGGAGAACGATAATGGTATAACCACCACAGGTCAGCATGAAAGAATCTAAAACAGTTATGTCTTTACCAGTTACTAATCTCATCAATTAGCTCCTTTACGGTTTATTTATGAACGATCAATAATTACAGTATAGCATATATAACACTATTTGTCAATAGCAATATAAAACTCCGTAATTATACGGAGTTTTAATATTGTTTATAGCAATTTTCATCTTCCCAGCGTATATAACGTCTTAATGCGGTAAATGCCAGGCAAAGAGCTATAATGCTCAATAGCCACCAATTTTTGGCGAAATTTATGCTATCTGTGACCCATTCTAGCTCGTATTTACCCTCATGTTGTATAAGTAGGGTAAATGAAACAAAAGCTGTATAAATACTAGCTATTGTTTGTATGATTGTGTAAACAATCTTCATTTTAAACCCTCCTAATATTTATGAACTATTACTTAATAATTAACATGTAATATATATAAATACAAGGAGAGGGAATTATCCACAATTACTGTTGACAGTATTTATAGACTTGCTACAATATATTAGCACTCAATGATGTAGAGTGCTAATCTCAGAAATATGGAATTAGACAAGAGGAAGTCACAATTATTTAATACTATTGTATCAGAGTATATAAAAACCGCAGAGCCTGTTGGTTCTAAACCATTAGCTTCTAAGGGTAAGTTAAAAGTATCCTCTGCTACAATACGTAATGAAATGGTTGAACTTGAAAAATATGGTCTTGTCTGTCAGCCTCATACATCTGCCGGTAGAATACCTACAGAGAGTGGTTGGAAATATTTTTTAGATAATTTTTTGAAGGATGGGGATTTAAATAGTACAGATAAGAAAAAAATACAGGCTTTGGTAGATAAATTGAATAAAACTGAATTAGAGGTATTAATAAAAGAAATAGCCAGAGAAATTTCAGAAATGGTTGATGGCGCAGTAGTGGTAGCATTATCACCAAATAATGTATATTATACTGGTATTGCAAATATCTTTAAACAACCTGAATTTTTTCATCCAGATATGGTGCTTAATATGAGTCAGATAATTGATCATTTAGATAGTGTGATGGGAAAATTATTCCATAAAGTATCTGAGCCAACAATATTAATTGGTGAAGATAATCCTTTCGGTCAAGACACTGGTGTTGTCTTAACAAAATATAGTTTAAATAATGAAGTTGGTATTTTTGGAATATTAGGTCCAGTGAGAATGGATTATCAAAGGAATTATGATATTATTAATTTTTTAACATATAGTTTTAAAAATGCAGAAAGATAAAAAAGAAAAAAATAAGAGGGTCAAATCTGAAGAATTGGAACAAAAATTAGGTGAATATATGCAAGGTTGGCAAAGAGCACAAGCAGATTATCAAAACCTACAAAAAGAAACAGATAAATGGAAAATTGAATTTGTGCAATATGCTAAAGCAGATTTTATTCTAGAACTATTACCAGTGTATAGTAATTATAAAATAGCGCTTGATCATATCCCTAAGGAAGATAAGAATAAAGATTGGATAAAGGGTATAGAACATATTTTCAAGCAATTACAAACATTATTAGATAAATTTGATGTTAAAGAGATTGATACAGTAAATAAAGAATTTAATCATAATTTACATGATGCAATTGGAGATGAATATGATGAGAATAAAGAGGAAGATATTATCTTAAAGGAAGTACAACCAGGTTTTATGTTAAAAGATAAAGTTTTACAAGTAGCTAAAGTTATTATAAATAAAAAAAGTAATATATCCGATGCAGAGAATAACTCTACTGAGGATAAATAAGGAAAAAAATTTATGGCAATTATAAAATGGACACCAATGCTTGATCCATTTCAAGAAATGGATGGAATGCTAGACATGTGGTCTGGCGGGCGTATGCCACAGGCTTTTACACCTTCTATGGATATTTATCAAACAGATAAGGAAGTAGTAGCTGAGGTATTATTACCTGGAATTGATCCAAACAATGTTAATGTAGTAGTTGAAAATAATGTATTAACAATAGATGGAAAGTCTGAACAAAAAACTGAAATAGATGAAAAGAACTATTATCGTAAAGAAGTACGTTGTGGTTCATTTCACAGAAGTGTTGCACTGCCATCAGCAGTTGATTCTAGTAAGGCAAAAGCTCAATATGAAGAGGGTATGTTAAAGATAAGCATACCTAAAGATGAAAGGGAATTACCAAAGTCTATTAAAGTAGACATTAAAAAGAAATAATGGATTTTAATAAACATTCAATTAAATTGGTACAAAACTGTCCAGTATGTACTAGAAAGTATCAACAAAACAGAGTTCAGATCCTTGAGGCATTTGGTAATTCATTCTTAGCATACTTAACATGTAATTTTTGTAATTCTAATTTAATTGTAAAGGTAATTAGTATGTCGCATGGCCTAGTTGGTAATGCAATACTTACTGACCTTTCTCCTGAAGAAGTAATGAGCTTTTCAGATGGAGATAAAATATCTAGTGATGATATATTAAATGTTCATCAAAGTATAAATAATAATGAAATTATAAATAATTTGAAAATTAACTTATAAAAAATATGGGAAAAATTTTAGGAATTGATCTTGGTACTACCAACTCAGCAATGAGTATTATTGAAGGTGGACAACCAAAGATCCTAGAAAATGCAGAAGGTAATCGTACTACACCATCTGTTATTGCAATTAATAAAAGTGGTGAAAGATTAGTAGGACAATCTGCTAAGAGACAGGCTGTTACTAATCCAGAAAATACTTTGTTTTCAATTAAGCGTTTAATTGGTCGTCATTTTAATGATGAGCAGATTCAAGAAGACGTTAAGACTATGCCTTATAAGATTGTGAAGGCTGGAGAAGGTGTAAAGGTAAAAATGGGAGATAAAGATCATACTCCACAAGAAATATCTGCTATGATATTACAGAAACTTAAGGCAGATGCAGAAGCTAAACTTGGTGAAAAGATTACAGAAGCTGTTATTACAGTTCCAGCCTATTTTGACGATTCACAAAGACAAGCAACTAAAGACGCTGGTGTTATTGCTGGACTTGATGTTAAACGTATTATAAATGAACCAACAGCAGCAGCTCTTGCATATGGTTTCGATAAAAAGAAAGATCAACAAGTAGCTGTCTATGATTTAGGTGGTGGTACTTTTGACATCTCTATTCTGGAAGTAGCAGCAGATACTGTTGAAGTAAAATCTACAAATGGAGATACTCATCTTGGTGGTGATGATTTCGATCAAGTACTTATTAAATGGCTTATTGAAGAATTCAAGAAAGATCAAGGTATAGATTTGTCTGGAGATCAAATGGCATTGCAAAGATTAAAGGAATCAGCAGAAAAAGCTAAGATTGAATTATCTACACAGTCAGAGATTGAAATTAATCAACCATTTATTACAACAAATGATTCTGGTCCAAAACATTTAGTTATTAAGATGACTAGATCAAAACTTGAAGAACTTGTTGGAGATTTGGTTAAAAAAACATTAGAACCAGTTCAAAAAGCAATCGATGATTCAGGATTTAAAAAAGAAGATATTGATGAAGTAATACTGGTAGGTGGCATGACAAGAATGCCGCTTGTACAAAAAATTGTTGAAGAATTCTTTGGTAAGAAACCAAATATTTCAATGAATCCAGATGAAGTTGTTGCAATGGGTGCAGCTGTTCAAGCTGGTGTTTTGCAAGGAGATGTTAAGGATGTACTACTTCTTGATGTTACTCCTTTAACACTTGGTATTGAAACACTTGGTGGCGTATCTACACCTCTTATTGAAAGAAACTCTTCTATTCCAACCTCTAAGTCGCAAATATTTTCTACAGCAGCAGATAATCAGACATCTGTAGAAATACATGTTCTTCAAGGTGAAAGACCAATGTCACAAGACAATAAAACATTGGGTAGATTTATACTATCAGGTATTCCACCATCACCTAGAGGAGTTCCTCAAGTTGAGGTTAGTTTTGATATTGATGCTAATGGTATTTTAAATGTTAAGGCCCAAGATAAAGCAACGGGTACTGAACAGTCTATTACTATTACTGTGTCATCTGGTCTTTCTAAGGATGAAGTAGAGAAGATGAAGAAGGAAGCAGAGGCACATGCAGATGAAGATATGAAAAAGAAAGAAGAGATTGAAACTCGTAATAATGCAGAATCTGTTATCTTTAATACAGAAAAAGTTCTTGAGGAGTCTAAAGAAAAAGTACCAGAGGATATTAAGACTGAAGTTACTACCAAATTAGATGAACTTAAGAAAGTAAAAGATGGTGATGATATTGAGGCTATAAAAAAAGCTTTAGAAGAATTGAATAAAACTGTCACAAAGATTGGAGAGGCAATGTATAAGCAGCAACAGGCATCGGATACATCTTCGGGAGCAGATGCTGGTACTGAGCAACAGGCTCAGAGTGATGGAAAAGAAACTGTTGAAGGGGAGTATGAAGAAGTAAAGAAAGATGACACTCCTAAAGAAGAATCTAAGGAAAATCCTAAAGAAAAGAAATAAATAATATTAAATTTTAATGAGTAAAGATTACTATAATCTTTTAGGTGTAGATAAAAATGCGTCTAAAGATGAAATAAAAAAGGCTTTTAGAAAACTGGCGCATGAACATCATCCAGATAAAGGTAGTGGAAATATAGATAAGTTTAAAGAGATAAATGAGGCTTATCAGGTATTGTCTAATGAAGATAAGCGTCATCAATATGATCAATTTGGATCATCTGGTCCTTTTGGTTTTGATGGTGCTCGTGCTAATAATGGGCAAGGTGGTTTTGGTGGTAGTCAAGGATTTTCAGGTGGTATTAATATGGATGATTTAAGTGATATGTTTGGGGGTGGCTTTGGCGATATATTTGGTGGTAGTAGGCGAAAATCTGGGCCACAAAGAGGTAGGGATATTGAATCAAGTATGAATATATCTTTTGATGATTCTTATTATGGAGCTGAGAAAACTATTCAACTTAGAAAAGCTATTGTCTGTGAACACTGCAAGGGTGATGGAGCTGAGCCAGGAGCGAAGATAGATAAGTGTAAAACTTGTAATGGTTCAGGAAAAATAAGACAAGTACGAAATAGTATATTTGGACAAATGGCTACTGTCGGCATGTGTTCAGATTGTGATGGTGAGGGAGAAACACCATCGCAGAAATGTACTAAATGTAATGGGCAAGGTTTATCTGAAGGTATTGAGCAAATTAAGGTTAAAATACCTGCAGGTATTGGCAATGATCAAAGCTTGAAGATGTCTGGTAAAGGTGAGGCCGGTAGTAAAGGTGCAGCTGCAGGGGATTTATATATTAGTTTAAGAGTATCTCCATCCAATAAATTCAAAAGAGAAGGAGAGAATCTGTTTGTAACAATTCCTATCAGTATTACTCAAGCAACTCTTGGAGATAAAGTTGCTGTACAAACTGTAGAGAATGAAGTTAAATTAAAAATACCAGCAGGAACAAAATCTGGTAAACAGTTTATTATTCGAGGTAAAGGAATGCCAAAATTAGGCGGTAGAGGTTATGGTAATTTATATGTTGAGGTAGATATATCAATACCAAATAAACTAACACGCGATCAAAAGAAATTACTTGAGAAATTACAAAAAGAAGGGTTATAAATATAGCTGTGCTATAATATAGTCATGAGTGAAGGATTAAATATAGCAACTACACAGCTTACAGAAGAAGTATCAACGCTCGGTTGGGCATCACCCAGCTGGGATATTATGTTGATACTTTTTTTTATTGTAGCTGCTGTGGTATTTAGTATGTCCTTTGGAAGAAGAAGAGTTATCGTATTATTATTTTCAATATATATTTCACTTGCAGTTGTTAATACATTACCGTATTTAGAGAATATATTTTCTAGTAATTGGATAGATAAATTATTTGCTGTAAAAATTGCAGTATTTTTATCTGTATTTATTGGTCTATTTACATTTTTAAACAAGTCAGCTTTATTGAGATATATGAGAGGTTCTTCTCAATATACGCCTTCATGGCAAATAATGGCCCTGTCTTTATTATATACAGGCTTGTTAATATCATTAACCTTATCTTTTTTACCGGCTTATTTAGTAGAGTATTTATCTTTCTTTACAAAATCTGTATTTGTATCAGAGGGTGCTCAATTCTTTTGGATAGTAGCACCTATTCTCACTTTAGGTTTAATAAAAAAACCGTCTAAAAAACAGCTTGAGGCAGAAGAAGAGTCTGAATAATTAGTATTTCTTCAAAATAGATTTAATATCTTTAAGAGTTGTAATATGTATTAACTCTTTTTTTAATTCTTTTGCTTGTTTATGACCTTTAACATACCAAAGTAAATGCTTACGTAATTCAATAAGATTATCTTTATCCTTAACAGAAAGTTTTGCATGTTTCAGGATAACTTTTTTTATTTGTTTCCAATTAAGATTCGTATATTTATCTTTCTTTAGATAATCTTTAACTTGTTTAAATAACCATGGACTACCCCAAACACCTTGAGCAAGGCCAATGCCATCTGCTCCAGTTATTGCTAATACTTTCTTAGCATCTTCTGGGCTATATATTCCACCATTAGCAAGTAGTATACCTTTATATATTTTTCTAACTTTTATAATCTCATCCCATTCAGGATCTCCTGCAAAAGCTTGTTCAAAACTTCTACCATGAATCATAATAGCTTTAATAGGTAAGTCTTTTACTTTTTCAATAAGCATTGATGCAGTGGTCTTTCCTTTACTTCTCCTTAGTTTAATAGAAACAGGTAGGGAAGTAGCATCACAAGTAGCTTTAATAATATTATATGCATTATCTAAATTGTCCATTAAAGTACAACCTGATTGGTTTTGAACAACTTTTTTTGCAGGACAACCAAAGTTAATATCTATTCCAGAAAAGCCAGCTTTTTCAACCTTTTTAGCAGCGACTGCAAATTGTTTAGGATTAGATCCAAATAGTTGTAATACAACAGGTCTTTCTTTCTTTTTGTGTTTTAAATATCGTAGAGTTTTGGCTCCTTCAAATGTAAGTCCAGCAGCAGATACCATTTCTGTGTACAAAACATCTGCTCCAAATTGTTTACATACAATACGAAAACTGGAATCTGTAATTCCAGCCATGGGGGCCAATGCTATTATTGGTTTGTTTAATTTACTCCAAAAATTAGTCATTGGCTATTATTATATATTTATCTGCTAAATCTTTTATTGTATAACCTTTACTAAATATTTCCTTTCTTAGATTATCTGCTATATCCCATTCTTTATTTTTCTTTGCTTGCCATCTTTTATCTGCAAGTTCAATAATATTTGTTGGAATTTCTGGAACTTCATACATTTCTAAATTAAGACCTAGTACATTATCTATTGAGTAAATAGTAGCTTTCTTGTCTTCGTCTTTAATATTATCATCTTTCATAATAGTCCAAATAATAGCAAGCGCTTGAGGTGTGTTTATATCATCATTAATAACACTATTAAACTTATTTATATATTTCATATTAACAGTACCATTATTATCAAATGTAGATAATTTATTACCCAGTTTATTATATGCTATATAAGCAGCATTTAAAGAGTCCCAAGAAAATTCTAAATGTTTAGAGTAATGTGTTTGCAAGGTTAAATAACGAAGAGCTAGGGGATTAATGTTCTTTTCTTTAAGATTGTTTAAAGTAATGCTATCACCGGATGATTTAGACATTTTAGCTTCACGCATAATTAAATGTTCAAAGTGTATCCAATAATTAGCCATCTTTTTACCATAAGCTGCTTCAGATTGTGCAATTTCATTTGTATGGTGAATAGGAATATGTTCAATACCACCGGTATGTATGTCAAAAGGTTGACTTAAATATTTAGTAGATATTACTGAACATTCTAAATGCCAACCAGGAAAGCCTATACCCCAAGGAGATTTCCATTCCATATCCCTTTGTGAGTTTTCTGGAGAGAATTTCCATACAGAAAAGTCTGTAGGATTCTTTTTATCTGCCATATCGATTCTAGCACCCGCTTTTAGGCTCTTTAAATCTTGACCAGAAAGTTTACCATAGTCTTTTAATTTAGATGTATCAAAATACATGCCGTCTTTTGTTTTATATATATATCCTTTTTTATCTAGTATTTTAACAAGCTTTATTTGTTGTTTAATACAATCTGTTGCTCGTACATATTTTGTAGGGGGTAATATATTTAATTGATTGCTATAGTCTTTAAAAATATCTGTATAATATTTGGCAATATCCCAAGCAGATTTCTTTTCTTTAAGCTTTGCTTTTTCTAATTTATCTTCACCAGAGTCTGCATCAGATGTTAAATGACCAACATCTGTAATATTCATTATATGTTTAACTATATATCCATTGAACACAAAAGTTCTTTTTAGTATGTCATTCATGATATATGTACGCATATTACCAATATGTGGATATGCATATACTGTTGGACCACATGAATAGAAACCAACCCTATTTTTTTTAATAGGTATGAATTCTTCCTTTTTCTTTGTAATTGTATTACTTAAGTATATTTTATTCATATATATATTTTATACTAATCTTAGAGTTTTGCCCAATTAAAAAAACCTCTATAAAAGAGGTATTTGATAAAAACTATATATAGATTATAGCCATTTTTTCTTTCTAAAATAGTATGCCAGTATTAGCATGACAATCATCATAAATCCTAATAGTATCCAAAAGCCATATCTATGTTGAACAATTGGCATAAAGATAGCATTCATACCAAAGATAGATGCCATAAGATTAGCTGGCACTATAATAACGGATATTACTGTTAATATTTTCATAATATCATTCAAACGAAAAGATATTAATGATTCATTAGTACTATGTAAGGCTTCAATTGTTTCTCTTTGATTATTTAATATATCCCAAATATCTTTTGTTTGCTCTAAGATATTTGCATAATATGTTTCTATACTTGTTGGAATAAAGTATTTAGTATTTTTTGATATGATCTTTTTGATAACATTTTTATGTGCTTGCATTATCTTTCTGAAATTTACAATATTACGTCTAACAATTAATATCTTTTCAACCATCGCTCTTTCATATCCTTCAAAGATACCTTTTTCTAAATAATCTATATCATCACTAATGTGATCTAGCATCGGGAAACAATACTCTTGTAATCTGTTTAAAATTTCATAAAGAAGTTTAGTTGGATTTCCCTCCATAAACTTATCTCTCATTGTGTCATTGAGCTGACATTGTTCAAAGAATTTTGTAAGTGGGGATAATTTATCTTTATTTACTGTAATGACAAATTCAGGTCCAATAAAGAAATTAACTTCAGCAGATACTATTTCCTTATTCTCTGGCACATATATAGGGAAGGTGAGTATTAAAAAAATATAGCTAGGATATTCATCTAGTTTTGGTCTTTGAGCAGGCGATAGACAATCTTCAATATCTAAAGGATGAAAATCATAATTCTCCCTTAAGTATTCTGCTTCATCACTATCAAATTTATTGAAGTGTGTCCAAGTAAGTCTATTTGTCTTAATTTTGCTAATACCATTTATCATGGATATATTATAACATAATTTTACAAAGTCTTAAAAAAATTGTGTTTTTTTGGTATAATAAAACCATGGAAAATGAATTCATAAATTTAGAGCAACCAAATAGCCCAGATCAGTCTCAAGAGATAAAGCCTGAGGCTAAGACGGAAGTAAAAACTGAGAAAGTAGCAGAGGATAAATCTGATAAGACTGCATCTGCTAAACAGGTAATTAACAAGCCAGTACCCATTGTAAAACAAGTACCAGTTATTAAAGATCCTCAGATTAAGCAGATTGAGGATGTTTTAGCAGCAGGACTTGAAGATTATTATATGAAACTTAATCCTTCCGATCAGAAGAAGTTTAAGGAGTCTGGCGAACAAGCAGCTAGTGAAGTAAACACACTATTACAAAAGGCTGTTGTTAAAATTGAAGAAATTATAGGTATAATTAAAAAATGGCTAGGGACAGTTCCAGGACTTAATATATTTTTTGTAGAGCAATCAGCTAAAATTAAAGCAGATAAGATATTTCTTAATCGTAAAGTTAGATAATGAATCCTATTGCAGTACCAGAGAATCAAATAAATGTTGAAATTAATCCAAACTATTTCATTGGACTTGCTATTTTAATTGTAGTATTAATCGTTTCGTGGATTATATTCAAACAGATTCTTAAATATATTAGAAAAAATAATAAATTTCCAGAGGAATGGAAACCAATTGTACTTGCCTTAACTATACCTAAAATTAGTAAGGATAAGGATGGGGAAGAGACAATTCAAAAGAACCATGAAGCAATATCTATGGCCGAGAATTTATTCTCAACTTTAGGTGGTCTTGATGCGCAGCGTGGATTTAAGGCCTGGCTTTATGGTAGAACAGATGTATTTGCAATGGAAATGGTAGCAAATAAAGGGATGATTGAATTCTATTTAGCTGTGCCTGAGATAAATAAGGATTTTGTTACTCAGCAATTACATGCTATTTACCCACATATAAATATTGATACAATAGAGGATTATAATATTTTTCAGGCGCAAAGTCATATTGCAGCTGCTGTTCTAAAGTTTAAGAGAGAATATATATTTCCAATTAAGACATATTTAAAACTTGAGAATGATCCTCTTAATATTATAACTACAAGTTTGGGTAAAATCGATGAAACAGAAGGAGCTGCCGTTCAGCTTATTATTCGTTCTGCACATAGAAGATGGCATTATATGGGTAATAAGGTGGCTAGTACAATGCAACAGGGAAAGTCTTTAAGTCAGGCTATGCAATCTGTTGGCTTTGGTTCTAAAGCTGGTAAATTATTTAATTTTATTTTAAATCTACTTAAGGCAACAAGAGAGTCAGCTGGAAGCGATGGAATGGACAGACCACCAATGAGGCAAATTTCTCCAATGGAACAAGAACTTATTAAAAATATTGAGGAAAAATCTGCAAAGGCTGGACTGGATGTAAATTTAAGAGTTATTGTATCTGCTAATTCAGAACAGGTAGCAAATGCTAAATTAAATGATATGTTAAATTCATTTAGTCAATTTAGTATGTTTCAACAGGGGAATAGTTTTAAGATATGGCAACCAAAGAAAGAATCAAAGCGTAATCAGATTATACATGATTATATTTATCGTAACTTTGACGAGAATTATAAGATGATCATGAATACAGAGGAAGCTGTTTCTTTATGGCATATGCCTCTTTTTAATAATGCTACACCTAATATTCGTTGGCTGGGAGCTAGGAAAGCAGCGCCGCCTGTAAACTTACCTAATGAAGGTATTATACTTGGTAAGAGCGAGTATAGGGGTATTACAAGAGAAGTGAGAATGAAGAGAGCAGACAGAAGACGTCATGTATATATTATTGGTCAAACTGGTGTTGGTAAGTCTACAGTTATGAAAAATATGATGATTCAGGATATGCAAAATGGCGAAGGTTGTTGTGTTATAGATCCTCATGGAGATTTTGCACTGGACATGTTAAAAAATATTCCTAAAGAAAGAGCAGAGGATGTTATCTATTTCAATCCAATGGATACAGAAAGACCAATGTCTCTTAATATGCTTGAGTATAGTAGTCCAGAACAAAAAACATTTGTTGTTAATGAATTACTTTCTATATTTGATAAACTTTATGACTTAAAAGCAACTGGTGGACCAATGTTTGAACAGTATATGCGTAATGCATTACTTCTTATCATGGATGATCCAGAATCTGGTATGACTTTAATGGAAATACCTAGAGTACTTGCTGATGAAGATTTCAGAGCTTTAAAATTGAGTAAATGTAATAATCAAAGTGTAAAGGATTTTTGGGAAAAAGAAGCACAAAAAGCTGGTGGTGAAGCAGCACTTGCTAATATGGTTCCATATATTACCAGTAAGCTAACACCATTTATAGCTAATGATCTTATGCGACCTATTATTGCTCAGCAAACTAGCAGTATAGATTTTAGGAAGGCAATGGATGAAGGTAAAATATTTATTGTTAATTTAACAAAAGGAAAGCTTGGAGACATTAACTCAAGCCTACTTGGTATGATTATTGTGGGTAAGATATTACTAGCATCTTTATCTAGAGTAGATATGGACGAAGATAAGAGAAAAGATTTCTATTTATACATTGATGAGTTTCAAAACTTCACAACAGATAGTATTGCAATCATTTTATCTGAGGCTAGAAAGTATAAACTCAATTTAATTATTGCTCATCAATATATTGGCCAGCTTACTAAAAATAATGATACAACGATTCGTGATGCAGTCTTTGGTAATGTTGGTACAACTATTGCATATAGAGTTGGTGTAGATGATGCAGAGATTTTATCTAAACAATTTGCCCCAGTATTTGATCAATATGATGTTGTTAATGTTCCAAAATATACAGCCTATGCTAAATTATTAATAGACAATGCTAATCCACCAGCATTCAATATTTCATTCGATAGAGAGCCACAGGGTAAACAAGAGATGGCAGATGCTGTTATACAGTTGTCTAGATTAAAGTATGGTAGACCTCGTGAACAGGTTGAAGCGGACATTAAGAAGAGAGCACAGATGGGTACAAAGCTATCATCTGCTCCGGAAAAAATTATGTAATTGTGTATAAGAGCTTAATTAAGTTGTTAATAATGTGGGTACATTTATCCACATTTTTTGTTTATTTTAAAATAAATAATAATATATTAAAAAATAGGTCATTTTTAGCTGATAAAAGCCCTTTTCTTATTTCTTGAAAATAATATATACTTATGTTGAAATAAAACAAAAATCAAATAAAATTAAAACTAAAATAAAACAATAAAATTATGGAAGAAGAATTAAAACAAAACAATCAGGACATAGATCAAGATGCAGTTTCAGGTATTCAATTAACATTGGATAAAATTGAAACAGAACTGCAAAGAATAAAACTTGAACTATCTAAAGCAGGACTTATTACCGGACGTAGCCCAGACTTTTCTCCAAAGCTTAAAGATTTAAGTGAAGAGATAACAGAAGATGAAAAGGTTGTAGAAGGTGTATTTGATGGTCAACAGATGATCGGACCAGATGGTAAGCATTATTCAATACCTGCAAATTATATTTCAAAATCTAAACTTGTTGAAGGAGATATTTTAAAGTTAAGAATAAGTGGTGACGGATCATTTATATATAAACAAATTGGACCGGTAGATAGAGATAGAAAGGTTGGTAGACTTATTAAAGACGCCGAAGGTAATTATGGAGTAATGGTTGGCAATAAGATGTTTAA
This sequence comes from Patescibacteria group bacterium, assembly GCA_016784445.1. GTDB lineage: Bacteria > Patescibacteriota > Patescibacteriia > UBA1558 > UBA1558 > BS150m-G51. The sequence goes on along the minus strand of JADHUR010000001.1, from coordinate 74,884 downwards.
GGTAATAGTAGCAGCAGTAACATATTTCCACGGTAGTGAAGGTGAAGAAGCCGTAATTTTGGTACCAAAAGATACAGAGAGTCAATGGGCGGCTATTGAAAATGTTATTAAAAGTTCCAGTTCATAAATTCAATAAATTGTATATTTAAAGCCGGGATTTTCCCGGCTTTTATTTTTGCTAAATATTTGCTACAATACCAATGCTAATTTTCAATTTATGCAATCAAAACAAACATTATATAATAAGTATAGACCCCTATCTTTTGCTGATGTAGTCAATCAGAATCATATTAAGATTACTCTGCAAAATGAGATAGCAAGTAATAAGCTAGCTCACGCTTATTTATTTAATGGACCTAGAGGCATTGGTAAGACTACTATTGCCAGAATACTTGCTAAGGCTGTTAATTGTGAGAATAGAAAAGACAATGAGTCTGAGCCGTGTAATAAATGTGATGCATGTAAAGAAGTAGATGAAGGTAAATCATTATCCATGGTAGAGATAGATGCTGCTTCTCAAACTAAGGTAGATCAAACAAGAGAGAATATTATTGCAGCCTCTAGAATATCTGCAAGTTCCGGTAAGACAAAGGTTTTCATTATAGATGAGGTGCATATGTTATCTACTGCTTCATTTAATGCATTACTTAAAACATTAGAAGAACCACCAGCTAAGGTTCTTTTTATTTTAGCTACTACAGAAATTCATAAAGTTCCTGAAACAATAATTTCAAGGTGTCAGAGATTTGATTATCATCGTATTGCAACTGCAGATTTGGTTAAATGGATGGAGGGTATTTGTATATCAGAAAAATATGAAGTGAGTAATGATGTACTTCAGGCTATTGCTAAACAAGCAGAAGGTGGAGCAAGAGATGCATTAAGTGTTTTGGGGCAAGTATTAACATTATCTGATAAAAAAATTACTTTTGATCAAGCATCACTTGTCCTGCCAAGATCAGATATTAAGATCGTTTCATCCTTAACAGAATATATTATAAAAAAGTCAGCAGCTGATGGCGTGAATCTATTAAATCAATCATTAATGGAAGGAATTGATTTAAATCAGCTAACTATGGACTGGATAGACTATTTAAGGCAGTTATTATTATTTAAATTAGCTGCAGACAATAGAATATTACAACAAAATTTCGATAAAGAAGTTCAGAAAAATATGACTAATCAGACAGAGAAAATCACTGCTGATCATTTAGTATTTATGATAGATACATTACTTGCTAAGTTTCAACAAATTAAATTATCTTCAATTCCACATTTACCAATAGAACTTGCTATTGTAATTATGTGTCAGGGTGAAAATATTTCTATAAATGATGATCAGTCAAAACCAGATACTACTGTTAAGCCTCCTAAGGAAACTCCCAAGGAAGATAAGAAAGAAGAAGTTCCTAAAGAGGAATCTAAGGAAGAACCTGAGATAAAAAGTGAAAAAGTATTTGAGTCGCCGCCCGCTAATATATCTAAATTAAAGTTAGATGATATCCAGCCCAAGTGGCTGGACATTTTAATTGAAGTTAAGAAATATAATAATTCTTTGTCTGCTTTGATGAAGGTAGCAAGGCCAGTAAGTTATGAGAATGGTTTATTTACTTTTGGCTTTCAGTATTCTTTTCATGGTGAAGTCTTAGAAGATAGCTCTAAAAAGCACGCCTTGGAAGAAATAATTAGTAATCATATTGGCGAGAAGGTAACTGTTCAAGGAATTGTAGATAAAGATTATGAGAAAAGAGTAGTTTGGGAAGTATTCATTGAAGAATTACCACCTGAAGGTGATCAAACTAATTCGATTCAAGAAAAACCTATTGATCAGGATGTAAAAGTTGACGTAGCAACAGCTTTCAGTTAAAATGTTTAACGATCGGAGGTCGTCTAATGGTAGGACTGCTGGTTCTGGTCCAGCCAATTGGGGTTCGAATCCCTGCCTCCGAACCATTAAAAGGTCATCTATGAAAATAGGTGGTTTTTTGATATTATAATTATATATTAAATAAATATTGTATATTTATGAAAAATAATAGAATTCAGAAAATTGACACTCATATAGATATAGCAGATATATTTAAACATTTTAAGTATAGTCAGAATGATTTTTATTCTAAGAAGGATTTGCCAGTTTCTTTAGAAAAACTTAAAGAAGCAGGAGTTAAGGTTTTAGGAGTGTCTTTGTATTTTGATAAGGATTTTCTTAAAACAAGCTTTTATGATGGAGTTACTAGTTTTTATTATTGGTGTGAAAATCTTTTTTCTCTTAGTCCGGCAATTAAATCTATTGCTGAATTTAGTGAGATAGATGAAAAATCAAATGATATTTCTTGTATTTATACTATTGAGGGACTTCAGTGTTTTCGCAGTCCAGATGATTTTGACTATTTTTATAATTTAGGAGTAAGGATTTTTGGTTTATCTTGGGAAGATGACAATGATTATGCTTGCGGAAGAGGTTCAAAAAAAGATAAAGGAATCAGTCAAAAAGGATTTGATGTACTAGAAAGAATGAATGATAAATCATTAATTATTGATATTGCTCATTTGAGTGAAAAATCTGTGGTAGATGTAGCTAAAAATTTCAATGGTATGATTGTTTCTACACACGGAAATGTTCGTTCTGTTCATAATTCAGTACATAATTTAACTGATCAAGAAATCCAATTGATTGTTGATAGAGGAGGAGTTATATCTTTATTTCCTCTTTCTGAAGATGTCGGAGACAAGGGAAGTTTTGATGAGTTCTATAATCATATAGAATATATCTTAAATAAATGGGGGGAAGATTGTATTGCAATTAGTTCAGATATTTATCCCTTAAAAGAGTATCCATTCTTGGGTGGCCATAAAGATGTATTAGTTTTAAACGGAATAGAAGAGTATTTACTTAAAAGATTAGATAGGAAGCTTGTTAAGAAAATATTCTATGATAATTGGATGAGAGTTTTTAAGCAGACTGGTTAGTATTTACTGCTTCTTGACATCGAATCCCTGCCTCCGAACCATATTAACCCTTTATATTAAAAGGGTTTTTATTTTACCTTTATACTTGACAATATATTTAACTGGTGCTAAGTTGCTTTATTAAGCCGTCGTGAATATAAGCGCCGTCGCTTAATATTAAAAAGGGTACAATTCAATAAAATGGCTAAGAATAGGGTATTAATAATCTATTTAGATATGAGAAATAGCCTGCAGCAGGCTGATTTAATAGCCTCTAAAATGCCCGAACTAGACCTTCTAGCTGAGATAGTAACATTACCATTACATATTAAAACAGGCAGTTCTCAATTGGAGTCTTGGCTTGCTATAAATGATACAATATATAGTAATTATGATAGATATGATGGGTTTGTGATTGTTGCTAAGGGAGATAATTTAATATACTCAGCAGTAGCTACAGATACAGCCTTTATTAAAAATTATAAACCAATAGTATTTACCACCGCATTACTTTCAGGCGGTGGTTTTAAGTTTAAAAAATTATCTGATTTATCATTAAAGACTAATTTAATAAATGCCTTGCAGCTTATAAACAGTAATATTAGTGACGTGATGTTAGTCTATGGACAGAAAGCCATACAGGCTTCTCTTGCTAGAAAGGTAAGTGTCTCACATTTAAATTCATTTGATAGCTTAACAGGAGAATATATTGCAACAGTAGATTTTAGTTTAGAATTACTTGCCAAGCCAAAGAAGAAAAATAGAGATGTTGAGTTTATAAATAAGTTTAATAATAATTTATCTGTATTTTATTTACACCCTGGTTTTGCTTGGGATAAACATAAAGCTGTTTTAAAAAAGAGTAAAGCTTTAATAATTAAAAGTATTCATACAGACGGACTTCTGGATAATGATATTTTATGGCTTAAAGAAAACTTTAGGAATAAACCAATTATAATATATAACAGACTTGGGATAGTAAGAGAAAATCCACTACCTAGTAATTATATTATTACATCACTAATGTCTTGGGAGATGATGATAATTAGAACGATGTGGTGTTTGGCACAGTCTAAGTCTACTATGGAATTTAAAAAGATATTTACTATAAAACAATGAAATTATTCTTAAGTTCAAATATTAATAATAATTCTCAATCTAAGATATTTGATATCGATAGAGTTTTGTCTGATCTTGGCGTAATTGTTTTTACTCAGAATGACAAGAGTAATATATCTAATAATATATCTTTTTCAAGACTTGATGGGCTTATTATAGCTGGAGGAGAGAATAATCAGGATGCGGGATACTTAATTGCCTTAGCTATTTCTCAAAAGCGTCCTATATTGTATTTACTTGAAAAGGGACAACCACTGCCCGATGAATTGTTATTTATAAAGAATAATAAAGATGTTTCTAAGTTTTTAATTGTTAAACACTATAATGATTGTAATATTAAGACAAAGGTGTCGGAGTTTTTAGACTTAATTGAGAATGGTGATTCTAGATGGGACACGCCATCTGTTAAGTTTACTTGGCGAATTACTCCAAGAATTGAAAGATATTTAAGATGGAAGACTTCTGTTTCTGGTAAAACAAAGGCTAATTGGTTGAGAGGGCATATAGTTCAAGAAATTATTAGAAATGACTTGGATTATCAGAAATTCTTGCAATCAGATTAAATTTACAATATAAGCATTTTTTAGTATAATAATGCTACTTATGCTAAAAAATGAGATAGATAAATTAGCAATATATATTGCTAAACAATACGATATTTATGCACCAGTTCTTTCTAAGGATGAACTAATTGTAAAGGGTGTAAATAATATTGATAATATAGACTATTCTAGTCGTATTCCAGATAATACTTTTAAGCAGCTTTTCTTGCCAGACCAAGAAGAGCTTTTTTCTTGGAAGAAAGATAAATTAATTAAACCAGATTTAAGTAAAGTAAAAGGTAAGGCGGCATATGGCATGAATGTTTTAGATTTAAAGGCACTTGGTCTTTTTGATTTAGTGTTTACAAATGATCCATATTATTTAGCAAAAAGAGAAAATGGTTTAGTTGTTGGTATTTCATCTGGCGCTCCAGCAGATTATGAGGAATATAAGATATTCTCAATGGATAAGGTGGAGAATGTACTTGAACATATTCCTTTCGATATTTTCTTAGAAAAAAATAAAGAAGGTGAGTTTAAAGTATATTCTGGTTCAGCTAAAGGTAGAAAAGTATTAAGAGGTGCTGGCATTGATGTCTTTGAAAATATTCAATTTGCTGGTCTTATACAAGAAGAGGGTCCGGATCAAAGAATGTTAAAGTTAATGCCCATTGTTAAGGGGTCTGAAGATAATCCAGTTTGGGATGAAATTGCAAAGATTTGTACAGCTTGTGGTAAATGTTCAACAGCATGTCCTACATGTTTTTGTTTTGATCTATTAGATGAAGCTGGTGCAGACAATACAGTTTCTAAAAAAAGAGTTTGGGGTAATTGCTTTTATCCAGAGTTTTCACAAGTGGCTGGCGGTAAAAAATTTGTAGATACTGTTAAACAGAAACTATTCTTTTGGTATGAGCATAAATTTAGTAGAACACCAGCAGAGTATAAAGTACCAGGATGTGTTAGTTGTATGAGGTGTTTTAAAGTTTGTCCTGTTGGAATAAATATAATTGAAGTATTAAACAAGCTTGAGAAGAAAAATGATTGATCCATATTTACCACAAAGAGTTAAAATAGTAAAGATAAAAGCAGTGGCAGATGATGCAGCTTTATTTACTCTGCAATTTGAAGATTCTAAAGTTCAAAAGAAGTATGCTTTTATACAGGGGCAATTTGCAATGGTTGGTATTATAGGAGCAGGTGAATGTGCTTTAGATATCTGCTCTCCTTCGGACAAGTCGTCTAAATATATGCAAGTTACTGTTAAGCAGGTTGGTTTTTTAACTAAGAAATTAGTAGATTCAAAAGTCGGAGATATATTAACATTTAGGGGGCCATTTGGTAATGGTTGGCCAAATTTAAATAAACTTGCAAAACCAAATATTATTTTAATTGCTGGTGGTTCTGGGGTAGCTCCTATAAGAGGTGAGATTGAACATATAATTAGTTCTAAATATTTTAAAGAAAATACAGTACAGGTATTATGTGGTAGTAATGAAATAGAGTATTTAATGTATCAAGATGAGATGGCTAATTGGGTTAATAATGATATAAGGCTAGGTATTTCAGTAGATAGACTTAAAAGGGCAACTGCAGTTGCAAATGCTAAGGTAGTTAAGGGGGTAATTACTCAACTTTTAAATGGAGATAATATAGATAAAGATTCAACGGTATTTATGGTGGGGCCGCCTGCAATGTATAAGCCGGTTATAAAAAAATTACAGGAATTAGGATTTGCAGATGAAGATATATATTTTTCACTGGAAAGAAGAATGTATTGTGGTATTGGTGTTTGTCAGCATTGTGCAGTGAATGATGTATATATATGCAAAGATGGGCCTGTATTTAATGTTAATGATTTAATAAATAATCCAGATTTAATATGATAATGAAAGATAAAACAAAAAAAGGTTTTCTATTAGTACTTGCTACCGCTTTTATTTCAGGTATTTCAATATTTGTAAACAAGTTTGGTATTGCAATGAGTGATCCGTATGTTTTTGCAGGTTTAAAAAATACAGTTGTTGCAGTATTCCTTGTTGGAGCATTATTGCTTATAAACAAACAGTCCTTAAAAGAGATCAAAGGTAAACAATGGCTATTGTTATTACTTATTGGACTTATTGGTGGCGCTATTCCGTTCTTGATGTTTTTTAAAGGTTTAAGTTTAACATTAGCTGTAAAAGCTGGTTTCATTCACAAGAGCATGTTTTTAGTAATAGCATTAATGTCAGTTGTATTTTTAAAGAATAAGCCAAGTAAATATGTTTGGGTGGGAATTATTTCATTACTTATTGGTAATATACTATTTTTAAATATTAAACCTCAGGCATTAAATATTGGAGACCTTCTTGTTTTTGGCTCAGTATTATTGTGGTCTGTTGAAATATTACTTTCTAAAAAACTATTAAATGATTTACCCGCAAATATTGTAGCCGGTTCTAGAATGTTTTTTGGTAGTATTTTTATTTGGGTATTTTTGCTTATTACGGGTAAGTTTAGCTTAGTAACAAATTTATCCATGGAACAATGGGGTTGGGTTGGTATTACCGCAGTATTACTTATTGCTTATGTGACAACTTTTTATTCAGGACTTAAACATGTAAGTGCTGTTGAGGCAACTTCTGTCTTAGCACTTGGCGCTCCAATTACAGCTATTTTAACAATGGTATTTTTAGATAAGAGTATGTCAGGCATGGCCTTTATCGGAATAGCATTTATTATCTTTGGTTTGTATATTATGTATAGCCTCAAGTCATTAAATATAAAACAATGGCGTTTACTAAGAAACAGATAGAGCTTGTTGAAAAGACCAGGAGGTTGAGTTTTGTAGATTTCGATAAAATTAAGGTATCTGGAGATGGACTAAGGATAATTTCTAATCTATTCCTAAATCCAGACTGTTTAATAGATATTAATTTAGAAGATTATATAGATAAAGAATTTGTATTACTTGCAGATATTTCAAAACATATATTAACAGCCGCCCCAGCAACCCTTGCGCAGTATGCTCAGGAACATAAAAAGCTATACCTTTCAAGAGATGATGTAATAAAATGTTTTGCCCTTGATCATTTAAACACTATTGAGAATAATGAAATTATTAAGTTGAAGGGTGCTAGCTATGCTTTAGCTCATACCTTGTCTATAGCTAATATAATTAAAATATATGAAAGTGAAGGAGCGACTATTGCAGAGCTTGAAGGAGATAATATAGTGTACAGAAATGTAATTATTCCAAACAATTTGAATGTCGTTGTGGGGAACATTGTTTGGCAACATTTTGGAGTAGTAGTAGACAAGAAATCTAAAACAGATGATGATATTTTACTTAAACAAGCAGATCATAAATATTGGAAAGATATATTAGAAACAGTTAAGGATAGAGTAATAGATTATACAGATGAGAAGATTTTTAAAAAGAATGTTTATATGAATATTATTAGTGAAATAGAAAATAGACGGGGGGATAATTACAAACAAGTAGCTGGTCAGAGAGAAATAGATCAAGCTGTTGAAAATAATACTAAGATTAATAAAATAACATTTACGAATTAATGAATAATATTTACGAAGAAAAACAAAACTCAAGCATAATGGCAATAATAGTATTCCTTGTTGTTGCATTTGTCTTGATTGTGTCACTTGTTAGCAACTATTATGAATATGGCATTGCAGCTTTCAGGCAAGAAGATGGAATGGCATTTCTAATAATGGCTGTTATTTTTATTCTATTATTTATATTCTTTAAAAACTTGAAAGTTGTAATCACTACTGAATTTGTTCAATTTGGTTTCGGTATATTTAAAAAGAAAGTTAATAAGGGGGATATAAAGAATGTCAGTATAAAGAAATTTGAATTTAAGAATTATTGGGGTTATGGAATTAGATATGGTAGATTGGATAGATCTTGGGGATATATTGCAGGAAATGATATGGGAGTATTGCTAGAGCTTGAGAATAAGAAATTTTATTTTACAACAGATAATCCAGAACAAATTGTAGATTTAATTAAGCAGAACTTAATGTAAATGCAGAAACGTAAGTTAAAAATTGCAATTATTGGTCTAACATCCTGCGAAGGGTGTGAGTTTGCATTACTTGATACCGGTAGAGAATTTCTAGATTTCTTAAAACAAATAGATCTTGCAGAGTTTAGATTACTTGAAGAAGAGTTTGATCATAATACATATTATGATATTTGTTTTATTGAGGGTTCTCCAATTACTAAAGAGAATGTTAAGACATTAAAAGAAGCTAGAGAGAAGTCTAAGTATTTAATTGCACTTGGTAATTGTGCTGCTATGGGTGGTGTACATGAGATTAAGAATTATCATGATAAGAAAAAGATTAAAGAATATATTTATGGACAGAAGTCTACAGTAGCGAATCCAGACATTAAAGAGATAGATAATATTGTTAAGGTAGACTTTAAGATATCTGGTTGTCCAATTAATGCTGATGAGTTTTACAAAGTGGTATATGCATTAATGAGGGATGAGAGAGTTAATATTCCACAGCGTCCAGTTTGTTTTGAATGTCAAGCAAGAGGTTATGAATGTTTATTACAAAAAGGTGAACCTTGTCTTGGACCAATAATACTTGGTGGTTGTGAAGCAATTTGTTTAAAGAGCAAAATGGCATGTCAAGGTTGTAGAGGGCTATTTGATGGTGCCCAAGTACAAATAATGATGAAAAAATTAATTAAAGAGCACGGCCAAGAGAAAATGAATAGAATAATAGAAATCTTTGGCCTGAGAGATGATATAGAAGAAAAACTATGAAGATACAAATAAATCATTTAGCAAAAATGGAAGGTCATGCTGGTTTTGTTGGTCATATTTTAGAAGGTAATGTCGCATTAGCTAAAATTGAAACACAAGAAGGAGCTAGACTTATTGAGGGTATGCTCATTGGTCGTCACTATATGGATGCTCCAATTATTACTGCCCGTATTTGTGGTATTTGTCCGGTTGTACATAATTTAACAGCTATTGAGTCCTTAGAAAAAGCATTAGAGGTAAAAGTAACAGATCAAACAAGGACTTTAAGAAAGTTAATGCAATATTCTCAAATAATACATAGTCATGGTTTACATTTATTCTTTTTATCATTACCCGATTTCTATGGAATACTCAATGACCTTCAATTAATAAAGAAACATCCAAAGGAAGCGGACATGGCAATGGATATTCGTAGATGGGCAACAGACCTTATTCGTTTAATTGGTGGTAGAACTGTTCACCCCATTACTTCACAAGTTGGTGGGTTTAAAATATTACCAGCCCAAGAAGATTTAGATGAAATCAATGATCGTTTACCAGCTTTAATTAAAAAAGCAGAAAAGCTTGTTAAATTATTTATTAAATTAAATTATCCGGAACTTAATAGAAAGACAGAATATATTTGTTTATTTAATGATAAGGAATATGGCATATATTCTGGAGATATTAAATCTTCAGAAGAAGAAACAATATCTAGTACTAAATTTAGTAAGAAGATAACGGAGATTAAAAAACAGTATGAAGCTGTAAAGAAGGCTAAATTATCCGGTAAGTCTTTTATGGTGGGTGCTATTGCCAGGCTAAATAATAATCATAGTCAACTTAATCCAAGAGCTAAAGCTCTATTAAAAGAATCTGGGGTAAAATTACCTACATATAATTCTTTCTATAATATTCTAGCTCAAGCTGTCGAGCTGGTGCATATGTTGGAAGAATCACAAAAGATATTGAAAGATTTAAAATTAAAGGAAGAAGGACAGGTAGAGTATAGGGTAAAGGAATGTTTTGCAGTAGCTGCCATGGAGGCACCACGTGGTACATTATTCCATTATTATAAATTAGACAAGGATGGAATTATTCAAGATTGTAATATTATTACTCCAACAGCTCAATTTTTATTTAATCTTGAGGATGATTTAGCAATGTATTTACCAAATATTAAAGATATGACAGCAAAAGAAAGAAGACAAAAGATTAGACTATTAATACGCGCATACGATCCTTGTATTAGTTGCGCAACACATTAAATTTTATGCATGATTTACACGAAGCAAATAGAATTTTAAAACTTGTTTTGGAAAAGGCAGTAGAGAATAGGCTTAAGATAGTTAAGGAGATGGATATTCGCCTTGGGCAAATAGAAGAACATGGTGAAATTATAAATCCAAGTAATTTAGAATTTAATATAAAGAATTTAGCAAAGGGAACTATTGCTGAAACGGCCCTTGTTAATATATCAGTTGTTGAAGGTGATGATTGGGAGCTTGTATCAATTGACGGAAATTAATATGTGCATGACTATTCCATACAAAGTAAAAAGCATTAAAGACAATATTGTTATTGGCGTTATTAGTGATGAAGAGAAGGAATTTAAAACAGATGTCTTAGAAGGGGATATTAAGATAGGAGATTTCTTCTTGGCTCAGAATGGTTATGTATTACAAATTATTCCGACAGAGGATGCAGATAATTTAATGAAACTATTTAACTAATATGTTTAATCCAGAACAACAACCGAATATTCCGATTGAAAATAAAAATTCTATTGAAAATGAAGAAAATGGTAACGTGGACACTCTTACGAGTAAACAGCAGGTAGACTTGGATGGAGTAGTTTCAGATTTACTAGACGGTAGTTTTTTAGAAACACGGTCTGATGATGGTTTTCAAGCTCCTTGGGATAGGAAGCGTGATATAAGTAAATTTATGAAATCGGGAAGGGTAGATTTTCTTTTAAAAAATTTACAGTTTATCAATGGAGTAAATCATAAGGAGTTGGTCTCAAAAATAATAGAAGTATTAGGGGACGACATTGTTCTTTTGGTTAAGTATATTGATAATTTTAAAGAAACAGATCATGAGCAAATTGCAATGGCCTTAATAAATGCTAATTACCCCAGTGTCGTATTGAGGAGTTTAAAACATTTTACAGGAGTAGATCGTAAAGAATTCATTATGAAGACTATAGATGCAGGTGCGGGTGAATATGCAGCTGAGTTTATTAATGAATTTGCTAAGGAGAATCAAAAGGAAATCCTTATCAGAGTAATAGATGCAGGTGCTGGTAAATACGTAGCTAGACACATTGATAAAGTTAACGAGGCATATCATAAAGATATTGCTATGAAACTAATTGAGGCAGGTGATGGCAAGAGTGTCACTGAAAATTTTGTTTTCTTTAAAAATATTGATACTAAAGTAATTTTAAAGTCAATCGAAGTCGGTGATGTAAAGTTTGTAACAAGTAATTTATATAAACTTAAAGAGGTAGATAATTGGGAGATAGCTATGAAATTAATTGAAGCTGATACAGAGGATGGGTGTGAATATGTAGCTGAGTACTTATCAAATTTTAGAAATTTGAATCACAAAGAGATAGCTATGAAAATGGTTGAGGAAGGTAAAGGTAGATATGTAGCAAAATATTTAAATAATTTTAAGGGTTTAGATCATAAAGAATTAGCTATTAAAATTCTTGATATGGGTCAGGTCATGCCTTTAGTGGAGCATTTAAGTTTATTTTCTAGACTTGATAACGAGATAGCTTTAAAGATGATTGAATTGGGCGCAGCTGCTACTGTGGTTAGAAAAATTAATAATTTTACAAAAATAAATTACAAGAAAATAGCTCTAATGGCCATTAATGCAGGTGATTTGGGTGTAGTGTTAAATAATCTCGATAAATTTTCTAACTTGGACGGAGAAGTAGCATCGCAATTGATATCAGTTAACAGCATGAAGGCCATATTTTTAAATTTTGATTCTTTTGACAATTTAAATCGAGAGTCAGCTTTAAAAATAATAGAAGCACGATGGGCATCAGTAGTGGCTGAGAATCTTAATAAATTTCCAGGACTTGATCATAAAGAGATTGTTTTAAAAATGATGGTAACAGATCAGGCATCAGTAGTAGTTGAGAATTTAAATAATTTTTCTGGACTTGATCATAAATGGGTGGCCTTAAAAATGATAGAAACAGATCAAGCAGAATTTTTAGCTATAAATTTAAACAATTTTTCGGATCTTGATCGCAAGAAGATAGCCCTTAAGATGATTAACGCGGGTCAAGGAAGTGTAGTTGCAACTCATTTGCATAAGTTTTCCGGACTTGATCATAAGCAGATAGCTTTAAAAATAATTAAGGCTGGCAATCTTTCCATTGATTTTGGAGAAACTCTGAGAAATTTTAGTGGACTAGATAAAGAGGTGGCACTAGAACTAATAAAGTCTGAGAAGCCGTGGATGGTTCATGGATATTCTAGTAGTTTTAGTGGGCTCGATAAAGAGATTGCTATGAAGTTAATAGAGTTGGAACAATCAGAGGGTGTAGCCGATAATTTTCAGGCATTTTCAGGTCTTGATAATCAGGTTGCGCTTATGATGGTTGAACATCATGCAGCTAAGTCTGTAGCAAGAAATCTTGATCAGTTTTCAGGTATTAATCATGAGGAGATAGTATATAGAATGATAGATGCCCAAGAATGTTATGCTCTTGCAGAAAATCTTAATAATTTTTCAGGAATTAATCATAATGAAGTAGCTCTTAAAATATTGGATTCATTTATGAGTGGAGCAGTTTCTGAAAATCTTGGTAATTTTTCTTCTCTCAGTAAAGAGGTAGTTAGTAGACTACTTGAAGATGGCAAGGCGGAAATTGTTGATAAAAATGTGAACAGTTTCGAAGGAGATTGGTTTGAAAAAGCTAAGTCGTATCATTTAAGGCCATCGGAGTATTATTTAGTGGAAGATAGTGTTGATGAAAGTTTAAGTAGGGATGAACAGGCAGATAAGTTCTATGAAATATTAAAAGAAAATTCAGATATTTGGGAAGATGAGCAGAATATTATAGATCCATTTGATGTTGCCAAAGAAGCGTTTGGAGCGTCTGCTGTATTTGAGTATTTAGACAGGGATGGGTTGTCACGTCATGATGGGTTGCATAATTTTAATCAGATTTATGTTTTATATAAAGAGTCCGGTCTTAAACCCGAGCAATTTTTCAATAATATATTAAAACAAGTACAACAGGATGATGCGGAGTATGAATGGGGCACTGCTCATCATACATTAAATAGTTTAGCTATGAATGTTAACACTGATTTTGGGGCTGTTATTAATGATGCTAGAAAATATCCAAACATTACAAAATTACAAGAACTTTTAGATGAGATTGAATCACCTGAACAAATTTTTGGGTCCTGGAAATTATTGAAAAAATACAGTGAGATTAATGATTTATTAAAGAGAAAGGAAATATTAGATAAGCTACAGTCTTTAAAGGTTGAGGGTAAAGAAGATTTATATAGATATGTGGAGACTTTAGCATTTCATCCTAATATAGCTTTAAAGAAAGTAATGGATTTTTGGCAAGATATTGATAGTTTTTTAGAGCTTGATGATGCTCATACGCCAGAGGATGTTCAGAGAAGGAAGAAGCCATCGAACTATACTGATATTCCAAATTTGGATTTAACTGGGGAAGAATTACGTGATGCATTGATTGCGGGTGACTATGATAAGATTCAATCCTTTAAATCTTTAGAAATTGAATATAAGTTTGGTGGAGTTGAGGCCGAGGCTAAGCCTTTACCTGATGTGATTTGGCAGGCGGTTGGTAAGCGGAGTGAAGGGATAAAAGGTAAAGCTAAAAATCCAAACAAGCTTTTTAGTGAACTTACTAAATTATTTAAACAATCTAATATTAAATTAATTGATTATTTGCAATCAGCAAATGTAGCTGAGGATTTTCCGGAAGCGGAACTTGTAATAGATCAGGCTAGAGAATTGTTGTTAGATAGTGAGATTGGTTTATCGAGTAAGTCACCTAGGATTGAGTATAGAGCTAAAATTAACAAAAAATCTGATCCTGATGGAGTAGTGGCTGGCAATGATACAGCTTGTTGTATGCCTTTTGGATCTGGTAAGAACAATGTATATACTTTTAACCCAATCTGTTCTTTATTTACTATTCAAAGGAAAACTGCTGATGGCACGTGGCGTACAGTTGCACAAAGTGTTTTAACTAGAAATATAGATATTAACAAAAATATAGCTGATGTAGTTAAGCAAATGACATCGTCCAAAGTTAAATTAAATGAATTGGTAGAGGAAGATTTATTGATTGATAAGCCGGGAATCATAACATGTGACAATATTGAGGTTGCTCAAAACTTTTCTGGAGATAAAGCGGTTATTAAAGATATATATGAGGATTATTTTAGAGAATACTTATCTTTGTATGGAGAGCAAGATGAACTAGATATGGGCCAAGTAATTGTTGGTATGGGATATACAGATGCTTTGACCGATTTACCGACCGTTGCCAATACTTTTACCCCAGAAGCACCAGTTGCTTACAGTGATAATTTGGGACGTCAAGCTTATAGGTTGGGATTAGAGGAAGAGAAGGGTGCAAAAGGATTTAAAAAGAAAGTTAGAAGGGCTGTTGAATCTGATGTTAGTGAGGGTATTAAATTACCTAAAGGAGTTAAACCTTTAGATTTCCATGATAGTTTGCGAGTTTCTTATATCGAGGGTAAAGCATATAAAGACAATGAAAGTTTAATAGAGTATTTACATAACATGGAGAATGCTCTTATAGCAAAGGACGTTAATAATGCAGCTAAAGATAGGCCAAATATGAGTATAAAATATGAGGATACAAAAGGAAAAATGCATGGCTATCTATTATCTTATGAGGGTAAAATAGATAAAAATGGAGAATCCGTTATCTATGTGTCAGATATGGCTTCAGATGGTAGTGTTAAGGCAGGTGGTTCATTGATTCTAGCATTTACAGAGCTGTATAAAAAGCATTATGCTGAAAAAGATAATATGCTGCCGATATATGCTCAGTTGAGAGACAAGACGTCATATAAGATAATAAACAAACAATTGGATAAGTTAGGTAAAGATATTGGCGTAGAGTTTATCATGGAAGAGAAAGGTAGTTATTCTCAGGGCGGTGATACAATGCATGAAGTAATATTAAGACCAAAGAAAGTAGAATGAAAAAACTTAAAACATTAAAAAATATAAAGGATAAGACAGTACTTGTACGTGTAGATTTTAATGTACCTCTTAAAGGTAGAAAAGTTTTGGATGATTTTAAGATTGAGGCAGCATTACCTACAATTAATTATCTTCTTAAACAAAAAGCAAAGGTTGTTTTAATATCTCATTTTGGAAGACCCGAGGGAATAGATAGATCTTTAAGTCTAAAACCAGTTGTAAATAGTTTAGAGAAGTTACTAAAACGGAAAGTAGAGTTTATAACAGATTATTTGAAAGTAGAAGACAGTGGTGCGAAATTAATACTCTTAGAGAATATTCGTTTTAATAAGGAAGAACAAAAGGGAAGTAAAAAATTTGCTAAGGAATTGGCAGACCTAGGAGATTATTTTGTATTTGAGTCATTCGCATCAAGTCATAGAAATGATTCATCAGTATATTATTTACCAGATTATTTACCAACATATATTGGCTATAGATTTGAACATGAATTACAGAATTTAGATTTAAGAAAATCTAAAGGTGGCGTTGCTGTAATGGGCGGTGCAAAGATATCTACAAAAGTCCAGCTAATTAAAAAACTATTACCACAAGTAGATTATTTAATAGTAGGTGGTGCACTTGCTAATAATTTTTTGAAAGCATTAGATTTACCAATCGGTAAATCATTATATGAGCCAGAAATGGTAGATATGTGTCAGAAATTATTGAATAAAAAGATACTTTTACCAATAGATGTGGTTGTTGAGTCAAGGAATAAGAGAATAATTAAACCTGTGGCAGAAGTTAAGAATTATGATAAAATATTAGACATTGGGCCAATTACAATAGAGTATTATTCGGATATAATAAAAGGAGCAAAGACTATTATTTGGAACGGTCCAATGGGAGTATTTGAAAGGGTTGGTTATGAAAAAGGAAGTTATGCAGTCGCTATGGCAATAGCTTCAGCTAAGGCAAAAACAATTGTAGGTGGAGGCGAAACATTAGCAATTATTAAGCATTTGAATTTACATAAATACTATAATTTCATATCTACTGGAGGGGGAGCAATGCTTCAATATTTAGAGAGTAAGCAATTACCAATATTAAAAAAATTAAATAATAAATAATATGAAAATTAAATCAATAGAGGCTATAGAGATATTAGATTCAAGAGGTAATCCTACAATTCAAGTAACTGTAGGTGTGGTAGGTGGCTTTAAGGCAAAAGCTTCCGTTCCTTCCGGTGCTTCAACAGGTGTGCATGAAGCTTTAGAATTGAGAGATGGAGATAAGAAAAGATTTGGTGGTAAAGGCGTATTAAAAGCTATTATTAATGTTAATAAAGATATTGCTAAATTACTTATTGGGCAAGATGTAAATGATTTACAGAATTTAGATAGTATGATGATTGCAGCAGATGGTACAGAAAATAAGAGTAAGTTTGGAGCTAATGCAATTTTGGGAGTGTCACTAGCAGCAGCTAGAGTAGGGGCACTAGCAAGTAATAAACCATTATATGAACATTTAAGAGATATATATTCATTAGATAAAAAGGATTATCTATTACCAACTCCACTTTCAAATATTGTAAATGGAGGAGAGCATGCAGATAATGTTTTAGATTGGCAGGAGTTTTGGATTATTCCAGCTGGTATTAAAGATTATCCAGAAGCTCTTAGATCTTGCGTTGAGGTTTTCCATACTTTAGGTACTGAATTAAAAGCTGGTGGTCATTCTACAAATGTTGGTGATGAAGGTGGCTATGCACCACAATTAAATACAGCCAAGGAGGTTTGGGAAGCTATTGCTAAAGCAATTAAAGATGCAGGATATAAACCTGGCATGGATATATACATGGGAATGGATGCTGGTTCATCAGAATTCTATAATAAAGAGTCTGGCTTATATGAATTAAAAGGAGAAGGTATTAAAGCCTCTTCAGAAGATATGATAGCTATGTTTGAGTCTTGGGTAAAAGATTATCCAATACTTGCACTTGAAGATCCACTTGATCAAGATGATTGGACTGGTTGGAAAACGATGACAGCAAATGAGACGTTTAAAGGTATTCCACTTATTGGAGATGATCTTTTTGTAACTAATGTTAAAAGATTACAAAAGGGTATAGATGAGAGTGTAGCTAATGCTATTCTTATTAAAGTAAATCAAATTGGGTCAGTATCAGAGACAATGGCAGCTATAAAACTTGCACAAGATAATGAATATAAGATTGCTATCTCACATAGAAGTGGTGAAACAACAGATGATTTCATTGCAGATTTAGCAGTAGCTGTTAATGCTGAATACATAAAAACAGGAGCAACTTCAAGAGGGGAAAGAGTTGTAAAATATAATAGGCTTTTAGAAATATATAATCAATTAAATGACAAATAAAGAATATAAACCAATAGTTCTTGCAATATTAGATGGATGGGGACTCGCCAAGCCCTCCAAAGGTAATGCAATAGCAATAGCTAATACACCGAATATAGATAAGTTTTGGGATAATTATTCTCATACAACTTTGCAAGCTTCTGGTAAATATGTTGGCCTTCCTCGTAATCAATTTGGTAATTCAGAGGCTGGCCATTTAAATTTAGGAGCAGGAAGAATTGTAAAGCAAGATTCAGTTATTATTAATGATGCCATTGCTAGTGGTAGGTTCTTTAAAAACCCTGCATTTATTGATGCAATTAAATATGCAAAGAAGAATAAATCCGCTATCCATTTAATGGGATTATTATCTGGCCATGAATCAGCGCATGCAGAACGTGGCCATTTATTGAGATTATTAGAATTAATGAAGCAGCACAATGTTGCTAATGTATATATTCATCTATTTACAGATGGTAGAGATGCTCCGCAGCATGCAGCTTTAACATATCTTGATGAGGTGAAGAAAGGTTTCAAAAATGGAGAAAAGATTGTTTCTATCATGGGTAGATTTTATGCAATGGATAGGAATAAATCATGGACAAGAACTCAGAAAGCATATGATCTTTTAACAAAAGGTACTGGTAGACTTGTTAGTACTCCAGAGGAAGCTATATTACAAGCATATAATAGAAATGAGACAGATGAATATATCAAGCCAACAATTATTGCTAAAGATGCAAAATCTATAGTTACTATTAAAGAAAATGATTCGGTATTTTTCTTTAATTTAAGATCAGATAGGGCTAGACAATTAGTAAAAGCTTTTGTTCAAAAAGATTTTGGCAAGATGAATCCAGAGTCATTTCATAGGCAAAGAGTGTTTAAGAATATTAAATTTGTTGCGATGACAGATTTTGGTCCAGATCTCGGTGAAATATTAGTTGCCTATCCAAGTGAAGATGTAAAAGATACATTACCTATGGCACTTAAAGATTATACTCAATTATATATTTCAGAAAGTGAAAAATTTGCACACGTTACATACTTTTTTAATGGTGGATATGCTGATCCAGTAGATGGTGAGGCCCGTATTAAAGTTCCATCTCCTAAAGTTAAGTCCTATGCTATGAGACCTGAGATGTCTATTAAAGATTTAACGAAGATAATTGTTAATAGTCTTAAAGAAAAACAGTATGATTTTATATGTGTAAACTTTCCAAATCCAGATATGATTGGTCATACGGGTAATTTACTTGCTGGTATTAAGGCAGTAGAGGCTGTAGATAGGGCCGTTGGTCAAATACAGGCATCAGTAGATAAGACTAATGGTAGTTTAATTATTGTTGCCGATCATGGAAATGCTGAAGAGATGATTAATTTAGAAACAGGAGAAGTGCATACAGAACATACAGATAATGTAGTACCTTTCATTATTGTAAATAAGCATAAATATAAATTAAAGACAGGAAGTTTAGCTAATGTAGCCCCTACAATACTGGATATGCTTGATGTAAAGAAACCTAAACTTATGACAGCTAATTCTTTGATTACAAAAAAACATGTTTGAAGATAGACCGAAGCCAGTTGTCTTAATGATATTAGATGGATGGGGTACAGCACCAGCTGCTAAAGCTAATGCTATAGAACTTGCTAAAACGCCTAATTTGGACGGCTATGTCTTGCAATACCCAGTTGTGACATTACAGGCGTCTGGAGAGTCTGTGGGGCTGTCTTGGGGTGAAATGGGCAACTCAGAGGTAGGTCATTTATCACTTGGAAGTGGTACTATCATTTATCAGAGTCTGCCACGCATTACTAAAGCAATTGCAGATAATTCATTTTATGAGAATGAAGAATTTATTGCTGCCTGTAAACATGCAAAGGATAATAATAGTTCATTGCATATGATTGGTCTTTTGTCTGATGGTGGAATACATAGCTATAATGAACATCTTTATGCATTACTTGAAGTTGCTAAACAACAAGAAGTAGAAAATGTGTATATACATATAATATTAGATGGTAGAGATACATCATATAATGCAGGTGAAAAATTTATTGCTAAACTGGAAAGTAAAATTACAAGTATTGGCATCGGTAAAATTGCAACAATCTCTGGAAGATATTATGCAATGGATAGAGATAATCATTGGGAGAGAATTACAAAGGCATATGATGCAATGGTAAATGGAAAGTCTATTAATAAATTTAAAACAGCAGCCGATGCTATTAAGGCTTCATATGAACAGGGCGTATATGATGAAGAGTTTATTCCTGTTGTAATTGAGAATGATAAATCTCAAGGCATTATTAAAGATAAAGATTCAATAATATGTTTTAATTATAGAGCAGATAGAGTTAGACAATTAACAAAAGCATTTGTATTACCGAGTTTTGATAAATTAGTAATTGATCGTGAGTATTTTCCAAATATATATTTTGTAGCAATGACAGAGTATGAGAAGGATTTACCAATCAAAGTTGCATTCCCACCAATTGCGATAGAAGAGCCGCTTGCTAAAGTTATATCTCAGGCTGGTCTTAAACAATTACATATTGCTGAAACAGAGAAATATGCTCATGTAACATTTTTCTTTAATGGTGGTAAGGAAAATGAATATGAGGGAGAGGATAGAGTACTCATTGCATCACCTAGAATAGCATCATATGATGAAGAGCCTAAAATGAGTGCAGATAAAGTAACAGAAGCAGTACTTAAAGAGATTAAGGCAGATAAGTATGACTTTATTGTTTTAAACTTTGCCAATGCAGACATGGTGGGACATACAGGAAATATTAAGGCAACTATTGAGGCTATAGAATATATTGATGAAAGTGTTGGTAGAATTGTAGATGCAGTACTTGAGAGCGAAGGGGTAGCTATGATTACAGCAGATCATGGTAATGCAGAAGAGTTATTCAATTTGCAAACAGGGGAGATGGTAAAAGAACATTCAGTAAATCCTGTACCATTATATATTCTAGCAAATGAGTTAAAGGGTAAGGCAATAATTCCGGGTGTAACACCTCAAAATTTAGCAGGACAAGTACCAACTGGTATTCTATCTGATGTTGCTCCTACAATATTGAAAATTATGAAATTAAAAAAGCCCGACCAAATGACTGGTACGAGCTTAATATAATTTAATAGATTTTAGAACAATAGCCAAGTGAGGCCAATACCAACAATTATACCAACTATTACTTCACTTAAACTATGACCAGTTCTTTCATTAAGCAATGGGTATTTATATTCTTCCTTATCTGGTAACTCTTTAATAAGTTTATTTAAGATATTTCCTTGAAAGCCTATTTGATGTCTAGTTGTAAAAGCATCCCAGATTATAACTAATGAAGTCGTAAGAGCTAGTACAAATATAGGGGATTCAGGACCAGCAGTTAAATATATAAGAGTTGCAGCAGATACTGCAAAAGAAGAGTGAGAAGATGGCATGCCACCATTACTCATCAGATGATTCCAGGAGAATTTACCCTTGATAGTTTCAATAATAAGTTTTAAAATTTGATTTACCGCAAGTACTATAATCGGTATTAAATAGATTGGCATAATAGTTATTAAATGTTTATGGATATATTATACATTATAATCAGTGGAATAATCCAGAGTCTAACAGAATTTCTTCCAATTTCTAGCTCTGGTCATTTAGTTATTTGGCATAATTTGTTTAATTCGCCTGTAACTGCATTACATTTGGATATTGTTTTACATTTGGGATCTGTAATAGCTTTGATTGTATATTTTTGGAAGGATATAGTAAGAATACTCAAAGCATGGTTTATTTCATTCTCAGGTAAAGTGACCGCATATAGTAGACTGGGTTGGCTTATTATTTTATCTACGATACCGGCTGCATTAGTAGGTTTTTTTATGGAAGATATTATTACAAATATATTCCGTTCAATTTATTGGGTGATTGCAATGCTTATTATTGTAAGTATTGTATTTCTTCTTGTAGAGAGAAAAGTCAGGGGAGAGGGAGATGTATTTAAGGTTGGTGTTAAGGAAGCAATATATATTGGCCTAGCTCAATGTCTAGCTTTAATACCTGGTACGTCTAGATCTGGAATTACTATTATTACTGGAATGCTCTGTAAACTAAAACGAGCAGAAGCTGCTCGTTATTCTTTCCTCCTTGCTATTCCTATTATACTTGGGGCTAGTATTCGTGGTTTGATGATGATGGCTAGCCAAGGCACGACGAGTACTAATATTATAATGCTGGGGATTGGATTGTTCATAAGTTTTGTTTTTTCTTTTTTTGTTATTAAATTTTTACTTAAGTTTTTAAATTCACATTCACTTAAGGTTTTTGCATATTACCGTTTAGCATTAGCTTTTATTTTAATTATTTGTTTAGCTATAGGAGTGATTTAATGAAAGGGGACTTGTTTCAATATATTTACTAAAGCTTTCAGATAATCTAAGTACTGGTTGAGAGCCGAATATTTGAACTATAATTGTTTCAAGTTTACCATTAATATCTCCTTGCATTACAATGAGTCCAATCTCATTGTATTTTTCATTTAGAATATTTTCTTTATGAGATGGAGAATCCATCCAAGCCTTCATAACATCTTTATTACTTTCAAAACCAATTGCTAAATTCTCACCCACTATTTGGAAATTATATCCAGATTCAATAATCCATTCTGAAAATTGTTTACCATTAGGTGAATTGTGCGAGAAGTAGTCATGCTGTATTAAATGCTTAGCTTTACTAGTAGCTGCAATTTGAAGTTTAATATTTTCAGTTAAAGGATTTAAACCTTTAATATTTCTTATCTCATTAGTTAATATTATTAAATCTGCTGTATTAATATCAGTATCTAAAATACTAGGGGATTGAGATTTACCTATAGGAATAAAAAACAGCAAGCAAACAGCGCTTACTGTGAATGTAATACTTAAAATAATCCCTATTTTCTTATTAAATATATTCATTTGTGTTTTTGTTTTATTTTTGTGCGATACATTTTTTCGCAACATAAAAAGCCCACTTCGAGGGCTTTTATACATACATCTTAGCACATAATTCATAAAAAGTCAAGGGGTAAATTAGGGTTAGATATAATCTAATCATATAGCCTTAATGCTGTCAATTGCGGTATAATATATTTATGGAGAATATATCTCAAGAAAGTTTAATACAGTATCTAAAAGGTAAGGGCGTACTTAAGTCTCAAAAGATTGAAGAAGCTTTACATAAGATTAAGCGTCAGGATTTTGTGAATACTAATAGTCGAACAGAGGCGTATATAGATTATCCGCTGGGTATTGGTTTTGGTCAGACAATTTCTCAACCAAGCACTGTTGTATTTATGCTTGAGCAATTAAATATTGATACGGGAGATAATATCTTAGATATTGGATGTGGCTCAGGGTGGCAACTTGCACTTCTTGCTGAAATTACTGGGCCCAGTGGAAAGGTGACGGGAATAGAAATAATTAAAGATTTAACCATAAAGGCTAGAAATAATATTTCTAAATATAGTTTTAATAATATACAAATAGTACATGGTGATGGCAATAAAGGTTTCTCTTTAAATGCACCTTATGATAAAATTGTATGTGCTTGCGCAACAAAGGGTGAAGTACCAAAAGATTTACTCGAGCAATTAAGGCTGGGTGGTAAATTGATGATTCCGGTTGGTGAAGGTGTACAAGAATTGTTAGTGATCAAAAAAATTGGTCAAGACAGATTTGAGAAGAAAAGATTCCCTGGATTCATGTTTGTACCATTCGTTAAAAAATAATATTTAATTTATGATATCTGAATATAAGAAAGAGAAGTTTGAAGTTAATAAATTTGTAATAATATTACTTTTAATATTATTTATTTGGTTTATAGGTTCAGCAATATTTGGAAGACAAGCACTTGATGGTGATCAGCTGTTTATTATTGAAACTGGTGAATCTGTAAATAGTATTGCAAATAGACTAAAAGAAGATAATTTTATATCTTCAATTTTTATATTTAAGTCTTATCTTCAATTAACAGATAAAGGTTCTCAGTTAAAAGCGGGTGAGCATTATTTAGCTACTGATATGAGTATTAAAGAAATTGTAAATGAGCTAATTATTTCTTCAGCACTTGAAGATTTACGAATAACGCTTATTGAAGGGTGGACTAATAATGAGATAGCGGAGTATTTGGAATCTAGTATAAGTATATCTGGTAATGATTTCTTATCTGCTACAACTAGAAATTATTCAGATCATTCTTTTTTACCACGTTCTAGTTTATCAGACTATTTGCAGGGTTATCTATTCCCAGATACTTATCGTATTTTACCGAATGCAACTCCTGAGGATATAATAAATAAATTACTTGCTACTTTTGAAGAGAAAGTATACTCTCCACTTGCAAAAGATATTGCTAAGAGCTCTATGAGTTTACATGAAATAGTAACACTAGCGTCCATTATTGAAATGGAAGTTCGCAATGAAAGTGATAGGAAGCTAGTTGCGGATCTATTTTTAAGACGTTTAAGCGAAAATTATCCACTTCAATCAGATGCTACAGTTAATTATATAACAAAGTCTGGTAGGGCACAGTCAACAATAAAAGATACTAAAATAGACTCTCCATATAATACATATAAATATGCTGGACTTCCACCAGGACCTATTGGAAACCCTAGTTTATCATCAATAAAGGCAGTACTTTATCCAATGCCTAATTCATATTATTTCTTTTTAACAACAAAGGATGATGGCAGAGTGATATATGGTCGTACATATGATGAACATTTAGATAATAAGTATAAATATTTAGATTAATATATGAAAAAATTCTTTACAATTTTATTTGTAGTCTTTGGAGTATTATTTGTAATTGAGATGATTTTTATTGCATATCTCTTTATCGCTGATCCTTTTGGATTGAAAGGTATTATTAATGAAAGCGTGCCAATAAGTAATGTAGACAATTCTCAAGTAGTGGATGAAAATCCATTATTAGATTCTGCTCAAGAAAAGATTTTATCTGGTCTTGGTGTGGATATTGCAAATTTACCGACAGAGATAAGTCCAGAATTAGAAACATGTTTAACAGAAGCTGTGGGAGCAGAAAGGGCATTAGAAATAACAAATGGTGCAACTCCTGGAGTTTTAGATATTATAAAAGCAAAGGCTTGCTTATAGCTTTATTTAATTCTATACAAATTCAAGACCCTGCTAAAGTTATTAGCAGGGCCTTTTTGATAGTTCGGCAATTAAGTGAATGTTGCGTTTCTCTTTTTTGCATATTCACGAGTAGTCATGGCTGCATCAAATGAAATGCTTACTGGTATGGTGGTGGCCAAAGTGGCACATTCACCTCCATTTCTTGTTTCACCGGATACACTGATCATCATTTCCTCACAGGCAGATAGTGATTCGCTTGAGATTGCTGAGTTGTTCAGGACAATTTCAACGGCCGGGATGGCACTGACCTCCTGAGAAGTGATCTCATTGCTGATTTTCACGATGAAGGCATTCTGCTTTACAAAGCTATCTGCATTCTGTGCAGGGGATGCTTTGTTGTTACCGAAGACGATTCCGGTAAAGATAAGCAGAGATAGAGCTAGAGCTAAGATTAATTTCTTAATCATTGAAACCTCCATTTCTACGGTTAATGTACGATAACGGTAACTTTTATCCGTTAATAATATATTAGCATTATATTTATTATTTTTCTAGTGGATAATTTAAAAACCCTTTTAAATATTATATTCAAAAGGGTTCTTAAGTTTGAGGGTTAGGCTGTTTGTTCATGTTTTTCCTCTTTTATTTTGCAGAAGGGACAGGATGCTGGTTGGATCTTTATATATCCAACTCCGCGGCAATGATTACAGATAATGTTATTTATTATTCTATAACCACAGCATTTTGGACAACGTGATTTACCTCTAAATGTACCGGTATCTTGGCACATCTGGCAGTGTGGAGGATTTGCTATTATATGCATTTAAACCTCCTTTCTAGCAATAACCAACTGCTATTTTGAAGATAGCACTTATATTTAAACAGGTCAAAGCATTGACATGTTGATATATATAATATATACTATTTTTACCGTAGAAAGTGAGTGGTCGCTAAAGGCCTTAAATATCTCATTTAGGTAAATAAATAGCAGTTTTGCTATACTTTTCTACGGCTTATCCGTAGATTTTTTTATTAACACATATGGATCAACAAGAAAAGATTTTGTTTAGCTCAATATTAATAAGTTATACATTATTGGTTATAGGAATATGGGAGTATTTGATTCAACCAGTTGTTAGCTTTGCTAAAGAATTAATTTCACTTTATTAATTTAAATTTTTAAATAATATGCCAAAAACAAGAGAACAAAAGAAAATAGCTATTAAAGATCTAGTAGATAAAATAACTAGAGCTAAAAGTATTATTTTTACATCATATGCTGGACTAGATGTATTTGGCCTTGAAGAGTTAAGAGGGAAATTCCGTGAACAAGGTGTAGAATATAAGGCTAGTGGTAAGAATCTTATAAATATTGCATTAGATGATGCAAAGATTGAGCATGAAGATATTACAGATTTAGAGGGTAGTATTGGTGCAGCATTTTCTACAGAAGATGAAGTTTCAGCTGCTAAAATTGCAAATGATTTTGCTAAAACCAGTAAAAACTTTGAGATGAGAGCAGGACTACTTAAGATTGGTGAAGATTGGAAATACTTATCTCAAGAAGAAGTATTAAATTTAGCTAATTTACCTTCACGTGAAGAATTATTAGCTAAGGTAGTAGGTTCTATTAAGGCTCCTGTAAATGGATTCGTAAATGTACTTGCAGGAAATCTAAGAGGACTTGTAAATGTTTTGAATGCGATTAAAGATACAAAGTAATTTGTATATTAATATATTAATAAATAAGTAATAATAATATTATGACAGACGAAGAAAAAAAAGTAGCTGATGCTCCAGTTGAAGAAACTAAAGCAGAAGATGCAAAAGAAGAAAAAAAGGACATTGTAGTTCCTGCAAAGTTCAAGAGCTTAGTAGAAGAGGTTGAAAAAATGTCAGTTCTAGATTTATCTGAACTAGTTACAATCTTGGAAGATAAGTTCGGCGTATCAAGCGCTGCACCTATGATGGCTATGGCACCTGGTGCTGCAGCTGGTGGTGAAGCTGCAGAAGAAAAGAGTGAATTCAATGTTGAATTGACTGCAGCAGGTGAAACAAAGATTAATGTAATTAAAGCAGTACGTGCAATTACACAACTTGGTCTTAAAGAAGCTAAAGATATGGTAGACGGTGCACCAACAATTTTGAAAGAAGGTGTTAAGAAAGAAGAAGCTGAAGAAATGAAGAAGCAAATAGAAGAAGCTGGTGGTACTGTTACATTGAAATAATATATTTCAAAGATAAAAAAAATACCTCGATTTATCGAGGTATTTTTGTTTAAACATTTAAAAGCTATGTAGCGCAAGTCGATTTTTTTCCATCTTCAACTTTCTCATCATAGCCACAACCTTGATCGCAACTGCGATAATTTCCGCGACCTCAGTTGCTGTCCCAGTAGTAGTTTACAAGTTTGCCATTAACACATCCGGGGCATTGGTCATTAGTTTTCTTCACATGCTTTGCGCAAGGTTGTTCAAAACACTGCATATCTCCTCCTATTGTAATTTCTATGAATACATTAGCAAAATATATAATAATGTCAAATTATAGTGGAATTATATATAGTTGTTTATCTGTCATGATAAGCATTCGTTTTGCTTCTTCTTGAACAGAGAAATTAGAAATATTTGTAAATGATTCAGAATGAAATTGTTTTACTAGTTTACCATCTTTATTAAGTACTAGTACGCGCTTATTGTCTGGTTCTAGCAAATATATATCTGTAGCATTCAAATTTGTATATAGTTTAGTTGGATTAGATATTTCTGGATATATGCTAATTTGTGGGAATGATTCTTGTCTACCATTTATATATTTATTTATCTCTATTCCATTTAATATATATACATAACCATCAATTGAAATGTCTTTAGTAGATGCTAAATCTGTATTTTCCTTAAGCCATGTATCTGGTGACAGATAAGTATTACCAGATAGTCTATGTCTATATATTTGATCTGTTGTACTATCTAAAATGTATAGTCTATTATAGAAGCTTGTCATAGCTGTAATGTCTTGTAAGCCAGCAGCAAGTGAAATTAAAACAGGCTGCAAACCTTCTGTTGTAGCTATAAAGAATTGCTTATTATTATCTACTACTAGAATATCTTGAGCAGGTGAGATTGCAGTATTGTGTACTCCAGCAAAGTTACTCGGATACTCAATAGCTTGATAACCTTTATCAGTAAGATCGAAGATATAGTATTTATCTGTGTCTGTAAATATATATGCTTGATCTTCTTTATTAGCAAGAGCTATTAAATTTGCCTTATTATCTATTTCTTCAATATTAAATAAAGCTACTGGATTATCAATTTCCATAATATTCCAAATGCGTTCTGTTAAAATATCTGCCCTTTGATTTAATGTATCTAATTCTGCTTGAAATTTCTTATTTTCTGTAGGAAGTGGTGCTAGAAGTTCATGTATTTCAGTTAATAGTCCTTGCGCCTTAATTCTATCTCCATATATTAGAGAAGCTTCAATTGTTTCTTCTCTAGTTTTTAATTCAAGATCTATTGCATCTAATTGTTCTGTTGTTAATGAATTTGAATTATTACCAGGCATTATTACTAATAATAGAATGATAATTAAAGCTAATATAGTAGCTGTGATTATCTTTGCTTTCTTATCTAATTTAATTTCTTTGATTTTTGCTGGCATCTTTATTCGTGATAGTTGTTTGCCAGGACTAATGAGTGCAAGTAATACAGAATATAATTGTTTCAATAAATATATTAAAATTTGAAATATAAATTTAAGACCGAGCCAAATATATGAAAATAATAATGTTATATATTTAATAACTTTTCCCATTATGCCAGCATCATGTATTGAAGCTGTTAAATTAGCAAATCCAGCTTTAATTGTCTCCCAAGAAGAGGGGACAGTAAGTACTCTTTGAGTCTCACTTTGAGTATTAATTAATCGATCTATAGATTCTCTTGAATGTATAGCAGCTTGTCTTGGCGTTTTGGCATTAGAAGGTATGCTTTCAATATCATTTCTTCTTTCTTTGTGTGCAATAAAGGCTGGAATAGCTTGTTCTGAATCTACCTCACTATTCTTTATTATTAAACTTGCAAAGGTAACATGAGTTGGTACTTCTCCAACCATATTTTTAATTTGCTCAGCAGCTGATCTTGCCGGTATTGTTGCTAATATCTTTCTTACTTTGTCCAGTGCTAAATAATCTAATAAGGATGGATTAGTAATAATAAAACTTAAGCCTTTATCTAAATTACCAGTTACAATGTTCTCAAATAGCTTTATAGGATTAAGTGGTGGAGGAGTTTTACCTAAGACATCAATTGCTTTTGTCTTATTCATTAAATAACCTCTCCAATCTCCAATGGACGCAATATTTAAAATATTATCTTTTAGATTACCAACAATGATATTCAATTGAGCTAATACTTTCTTTTGTTCGGGAAGGTTTTCAGGCAGCCATTTATTTAAATCATTAAGTGTATGTTCTAAAAGTTTTGTTGAATCCTCAAGGTGAGAATCATAATATGTACTTTTAGCTCTATTTATAAAAGCACCCAAGAATCTCTCATAATCTGGCTTCGGATTTTGCATATTTGCAAGGATAAAAAAATGACCCCTATCCTCAACAGAAGTCTGGTCATCTACTATATATACATCACCTAATGCGTTGGCATGAGTGGGATCTTGTATAAAAATGCTAGAAAGTTGTATATTTTTGGTCATAGAGTTGCAAAATTATTCAAACTTATTATACTATATTTGCTAACGTTTAGTAAAACCTAATTTAATATAAATGCTAGAACAACTATTTAGTTCAAGAACACGTGAAAAACTACTCAATTTATTCCTTTTTAACCAGAATAAGAGGTTTTTTGTGAGAGAAATAACAAGAATCATTGGTGAAAGATTGAATTCTGTAAGGAGAGAACTTTCTAATTTAGAGAAATTCCAATTAGTTATATCTGAGGAAGAGGACAGAAGAAAGTACTATTCTTTAAATATGGACTTTATTCTATTACCCGAGATGACTAGCTTGTTTATTAAAGCAAGACTACTTTGGGAGAATAAGATTTTAGAATCAACCAAAAAGTATGACGGTATTCGTTATCTATCATTGGTTGGTTTTTTTGTAGATGATGATGAAGCTAAAACAGATATTGTAATCGTGGGTAGAATTAATAAAACAAATCTTGCTAGCTTTATTAGAGAGATTGAGAAGATTACAAATCAGCCACTTAGATATACACATTTTACAACCAAGGAATATAATTATAGAAATAGTATGACGGATAGATTTCTTTATGACTTACTTGAGAGAAAGTCTATTGTCCTTATAAATAAATTAAACAAATGATATTAATATTTAAGATAGAAAAAGATAGTATAGATTTAAAACTAGTTAAACCAGCTGAGGTTATTACAAAGACCGTTAAAGTAGATAAGAATATTTTGTTAAACAGCATTGTTGAATTTCTTGAAGAGGAGAAAGTTAAACTTACTCAATTACAAGCAATAGCAGTGCTATATAGTCCTGCTTCATTTTCACTATTAAGAGCAGTTACTAGTATTGCAAATACATTGGCTTGGAGTTTAGGAATAGCAGTTTATAAGATAAAGAGTAAAGATGCTTCAGACCTAGAACTTGCTAGAGCACTTAAGTTAAAGATTAAAGGAAAGTCAGCACCATCTTTTATTATTCCGGAGTATTATAAAGAACCTAATATTACTAAGGGTAAATAGGGGAACTGTGTATAAATATAGAAATAGTCAATTTATTGGCTATTTTTTGTTTTTATGTCGTAATATTGAAGTGGTTGAACAGTTATACAATGTGGTGTATAATGGATATGTAAGGGTGAAAAGTGGGAGAAGGTGGGGATAACCCCATTTATCTGTTAATAACTATCAAAAAAGAAACAAGTATGTTGATTGGTGAATATAATCACAGTATAGATACAAAAGGTAGAATGGCACTTCCTATTAAGTTTCGCCAAGTTTTCAAATCTGGAGCAGTTATCACAAGAGGTCTTGATAACTGTCTTTTTATTTACCCTAAGAATGATTGGAAAAAGCTCGCAGATAAATTAGCAGCCCTACCAATTGGCCAAGCTAAGACAAGAGCATTTGCTCGTTTAATGCTAGCTGGTGCTATGGATGTGTCATTAGATAAGCAGGGAAGAGTTAACTTACCAGATTATCTAACTACATATGCTAAGTTGAAAAAGAAAGTAATTATTACAGGACTATATGACAGATTAGAAATATGGGATGAAAATGAATGGACAAAATACAGTAAGCAAACAGAAACAAATAGTTCAGATATTGCAGAAGCATTGGGTGAATTAGGAGTCTAATATCTATGGAAGAACATATACCTGTATTATTATCTGAATTAATCGCAGGCCTTAGTATTGAGCCAGATAAGGATTATATTGATTGTACATTGGGTGCAGGTGGTCATGCTATGAGAGTATTAGAGCTTAGTAGTCCGGGTGGAAAAGTTTATGGCTTAGATTTAGATAAGAAAGCAATAAATATTGCTAAAAAAAATTTAGTAGAATATGCGGATAGAGTTGTATACATAAATGAAGATTATTCTTCAATAGAAGATATAGTTAAAGAATATAGTATAGATAAGAAGAAGCTTGGTGGAATATATGTAGACTTAGGAATATCATCAATGCAACTTAAAGATAAAGATAAGGGTTTCAGTTTTCAAATAGATGCACCGCTTAATATGCAATTTGGAGATACTGCTGGAGTAACAGCTGCGGATATATTAAATAATTGGTCAGAAGGAGAGATAGGAAAGATATTGAAAGAATATGGGGAAGAGAAGTTTTGGAAGCTGATAGCAAATAAAATTGTATTAAGAAGAAAAACAAAAGAGTTTGTTATAACAAAAGATTTAGTAGATTTAATATTAGAGATAAAACCAAGGCATGCATTAGATAAGATACATCCAGCTACTAAAACCTTTCAGGCTTTAAGAATTGCTGTAAATGATGAGCTTAACAATTTAAAGGAGTATTTACCCCTGGCAGTTAAAGTATTACCAGCAAGAGCCAAATTAGCGGTTATAACATTTCATTCATTAGAAGATAGAATAGTAAAGCAAGTATTTAAGGAAATGAGTATAGACTGTATATGTCCACCTGAATTTCCACAATGTGTTTGTGATCATAAAGCAAGTATTAAGAAGATAACAAAAAAACCTATTAAACCTAGCGCTGATGAAATTAAAGTAAATCCACGTTCAAGAAGTGCTAAGTTGAGAATAATAGAAAAGATATAATAATTAAAATATTAAATAGCAAAAATTAAAAAATAAAAAATATGCGAGGGCCAAAATCAAATTCACTTTTTAGTGGAAACTTTATAAATTTTTTTAATGTTGGAAAATTACGTTCATTGTTAATTTTTACAGCAACAGCATCAGTATTTGTCTATTTATTTGTAGTTAATAATTCTGCAACCTTAGGAATAGCTATTTCAGAATATCAAAGGAATATCTATGAATTACAGGAGCAGAATAGGGAAATACAACTTCAGATTACAAATCTACGTGCAATATCTCGTATTGAAGAGATGGCAACAGAGCTTAATATGGTTCAAGTGGATCATTATAGCTATATAGGTGGTGATGCAGTAGTGGCTGTTAAATAATGACGAATATGATTCGCCATAACTCCCATGCCTGAGAACTATAAGCCCTCTGTTTTAAATTGAGGGCTTTCAATTTAGTATATGCAGAGAATTAGAAAAAAAGATAATTTTATAGATAATCGTCTGGCTTTTTTAGTGACGGTTATTTTGGCATTTGTGATACTTCTTATTGGTAAGCTTTTTATAATACAAATATTTCAACATGAGTATTATAGTGATATAGCTGAGAGTCAATATAAGATAGATGCAGAATTATCTCCAAATCGTGGTGAAATATATTTACAAGATTATAAAGATGAAAGCAAAATTTATCCATATGCTACCAATAGAAAATACTATTTAGCTTATGCAAATACTAATGAAGTTAAATACCCTAAAGATATATTGGATAAATTAATAGATATACTTAAAATTGAAGACGAAGAACATCAAGATATAATTTTGAATAGACTACTTAAAGTAGATGATGTTTATGAGCCATTATATAAAAAAATAACAACCGAGCAGAAAGAAGCACTTGAAGAATTTGAACTGCCAGGTATTCATTTCATTGAAGAGGTGTGGAGATATTATCCTGAGAATAATATTGGTAGTCATTTATTAGGCTTTGTGGGTTATACAGATAATGGCTATCAGGGTCAATATGGTTTAGAAGGATATTTTAATAAGGAATTATCAGGAGAGTCCGGTAGAATGCAATATCATAGAGATGTATTGGGAAGAATTATACCAACCGGAGATAGAATTTATGAAAGAGCTGAAGATGGTTTTGATTTAGTACTGACAATAGATAGAGCTCTTCAATTTCAAACATGTAATTTGCTAGCTAAACATGCCGTGAAATATGGTGCAGCAACAGGTACAGTTATTATTATGGAGCCAAATACTGGCGCTATTATGGCCATGTGCTCTTATCCAGACTTTAATCCGAATGAATATAATATGGTTGAGACTGTGGAGGTATATAATAATCCAGCTATATTTACAGCCTATGAACCAGGATCAGTATTTAAAGCATTAACAATTGCAGCGGCAATAGATCAAGATAAGGTTGAGCCTAATACATTGTTTACTGATACTGGATCTGTTGAAATAGGTAAGTATACTATTAAAAATGCACAAGAAAAAGTATATGGTGAACAAACTATTACACAGATTCTTGAGAAGTCTATTAATACTGGTGCAATATGGATAGCACAGCAAGTTGGTATTAATAAATTTAGAGACTATATGGAAAATTTCGGTTTTGGTAAGTTTACTGGAATATCTTTAAATAAAGAAGTAGCTGGAAATATATCTTCATTAGATAAAAAAAGTGATGTTTTTCTTGCCACCGCATCATATGGACAGGGTTTAACAGCAACGCCAATTCAGCTTGTCACCGCTTTTGCAGCTCTCGCAAATGGAGGAAAGCTTATGCAACCCTATATTGTAGATAGAATAGTATTTTCATCTGGTATTGAAGAGAAGAATAAACCAGTTGTAGTAAATCAAGT
This sequence comes from Patescibacteria group bacterium, assembly GCA_016784445.1. GTDB lineage: Bacteria > Patescibacteriota > Patescibacteriia > UBA1558 > UBA1558 > BS150m-G51. The sequence goes on along the minus strand of JADHUR010000001.1, from coordinate 40,599 downwards.
AATATCACCAAAAACTAGCATGACAATATCTGCTATGCTTGCAAATGTAGTTGAATCTGGTCATGCAAAACTAGCCAGTGTGCCAGGCTATTATATTGGTGGTAAAACAGGCACTGCTCAAGTAGCTAGCGGAGGAACAGTTGGTTATGATGAAGTTCAAACAATTCATACATTTATTGGTTTTGCACCAGTAGATAATCCAAGATTTGTCATGCTTACTAAATTTGATCATCCATCAAATGTAGAATTCGCAGCATCATCTGCAGCTCCTTTATTTGGTGAACTTGCTCAATTTATCCTCCAATATTTACAAATACCTACAGAAAAGTAATTAATTGAGATATAATAGATATATGCAAAGAATATTACATTTTATACTTAAAATCATAGCTTCTGGGATACTTAAGAAATATAATCCAGATATTATTGGTATTACAGGTAGTGTTGGTAAAACTTCATGCAAAGAAGCTGTCTTTGCTGTTTTATCTGCAAATTTTAATGTTCGTAAGAATATTAAGAACTATAATAATGAGATCGGAGTGCCCCTTACAATTATTGGCTCATATTCAGGAGATAGATCTATATATAAATGGTTAAAAGTATTTAAAAAGGGTATTGGTTTAATTTTTAAAACAGATTATTCTTATCCAAGTATATTAATACTTGAAATGGGCGCAGATAAACCAGGAGATATTAAGTATTTACTTTCATTTATTAAATGTAAGATTGGAATCTTAACAGCTATTAGCGATGCACATATTGAATTCTTCGGAACACAGAATAAGATTGCGGCAGAGAAAAGATTAATTATTAGCCAGCTTGCTAAAGAGGGTACAGCAATTATTAATAAAGACAATGAATTGGCTTGGTCTCAACAAGTTCATACAAAGGCAAATGTAATGAGTTATGGCATTCATCAAGAATCTTCTGTTCATGCTGATGATATTATTTTACTAAGTCGTGGTAATGAATTGGGACTTAATTTTAAGCTTAGACATCAAGGAACAGTTGTGCCGGTATTTTTACCAAATATTGTTAGCTTTCAACATGTATATGCAATCTTAGCAGGAGTTGCCGTTGGTGTAATGTATGATATGAATTTGGTGGCAATTTCTGAACTTGTACAGAATTATGATGGCATTGCCGGAAGGACTAGATTATTACCGGGTATTAAACATACGCAATTGATTGATGATACATATAATTCATCACCAATAGCAGTTAGAGCAGCTATTGATTTATTACTTACTTTGCCACTTTCAGAGGGAGCAAGAAGATTTGTAGTTTTGGGAGATATGCTTGAGCTTGGTCAAAAAACAGAACTTGAACATAATTCTGTTGGTAAATATATTGCTGAAAAAAATATAGATATACTTATAACAGTTGGTGAAATAGCTAGAGATTTTGCAAGAGGAGCCAAAGAAGCTGGCATGTTAGATGAGCATGTATTTACCTTTACAAGTCATGATGAGGCTGGTCATTTTATACAAAATAGAATCAAAGAAGGGGATGTTATATTAATTAAAGGTTCTCAAGGTGCTAGAATGGAACGTATCACAAAAGAGATTATGGCTGAACCTCAAAAGGCACAAGAATTATTAGTTAGACAAGAAGATAATTGGATAAATAGATAGACTTGATTTTTTAACAATTTCTTGCTAATCTATGCGAGTAATTTTTTTAGGCCCGTTCGTCTAGTGGTTAGGACTCCAGATTCTCAATCTGGCAACAGGGGTTCAATTCCCCTACGGGCTACCAAAAAACACTCATCTATATGATGGGTATTTTTTATTATGATATAATGTATATATATTACAATTAATACTAAAATTATGGGATTTGAAACACCTAATTTAGAAGATCAAGAGGCCAAAGATGAGGCTAGAAGACAACAAATGCACCCAGAAGCAGGATTAAGAGATGCTCGAGCTGTAAATCAAGCACCTACAGAGTATAGAGAGAAAACAGATGATGAGGAGAATGATGAATTTGTTACAGCTAATGATCCAGAGAAATTTGTACCAATTGAAGATATTGGAGAAGAAGAGCCATTAGAACTTTAATTGTGAAGTTTAGGGGTTTTAGTTTAATAGAGATACTGGTGGTAATAGGTATTATTGGTATTTTATCTACGATGGTAATGGTATCTTTAGGTAGTTCACGATTTAAGGCAAGAGACACAAAACGTATAGCTGATTTATCTCAAATTGGTAGATTTTTATCCTTTGGTTGCATTACTCCAGAAGCGGGAGCAGGTGAGTATGATTTAAAAGAATTGATACAAGAATATAAATCAAAGTACCCGCAGTATGCGAATGCTATACCAAGTAATATCAAAGATCCTAAATCTGGTACTAGTGATAATTCACAATATACATATATTGTTAATGAGGATAATCATTGCACTCTTTATGCTAATTTGGAAAATGTTGACGAGAAGGTGACCTTAGAAAGTATTACAAAGCCAACACCGGGTGGAGGAACAGGAGTTTTTGAGAGTATACTTGGTATAAATGGTTCTTCTAAGTATTATCAAATAAGTAATTGATGATGAAAAGAATAATTGTATTCGCAATATTATCTATTTCCTTAACAGGATGTAGTTTAGTATCTGAGATAGTTTCGGTTACTAATTTTGATGAGTGTATAGCTACCGGTAATCCAGCTATGGAAAGCTATCCCAGACAATGTAGTGATGGTAATAATACTTTCACTGAATATATTGGTAATGAGATGGAAAAGATGGACTTAATACGTATAGATAGTCCTAGACCAAATACTGTTATTACTAGCCCGCTTAGCATTACTGGAGAAGCTGTTGGAAATTGGTTTTTCGAAGCAGACTTTCCAGTGGAATTATATGATGCTAGTGGTAATTTATTAGCTCGGGGAATAGCAACTGCACAGTCAGATTGGATGACTGAAAGCTTTGTTCCATTCTTAACTAAATTGCAATTTAGTAAGCCAGAGGATAAACATGGTTTATTAATTTTAAGAAAAGATAATCCATCAGGCATTCCTTTATATAATGATTCGCTAGAGGTTCCTGTTTATTTTAAATAATATTCAAATTGTCTAGGAGCACCTTGTTTATGAGGGCTTCTTTTTTTTGTCTAATTTTGCTAAAATATATAAACCATGAAAGTACAAACAGTTTGGAAGCAAAGAAGATTAGATTCATATAGGGGATATATTAAAATAGCAGCAATAGGTATTATTGTGATTGTTTTTTTATTGCTAGTAATATTTATACCTAAGCTATTTAAAACCACAGATATAATCGCTGATGATATTGTTATAGCTAATGAGGACACTAAAGTGGTAGTGGAAATTTCTACTGGGGATACTTATGGAATAATTATGGAGAATAATTCTGTGCCAATATCTATAGCTAATGATATATATAATAAATCTTTAGAATACTATGATTTGGTAACTTTAAGAGCTGGTAAGAAATTAGACTTATATTATGATGGTGATACAGGAGATATTATTAGGCTGGAGTATAAGATAGATTCAGAAGATGAACTTATTGTTGCTAAAGATTTATCTGAGGCAGGAGAGGGGAATTGGAGTGCAATAAGACAGGCTATTGCTTATGAAGTAAAAGAAAGGGTTGTTTCAGGTGAGGTAAAGTCCTCTATGTATCAGGCAGCACTTGAGAATGATATTGATGAAAGAGCTATCATTGAATTTGCTAATGCCTTTCAATGGTCAATAGACTTTGCTATGGATCCAAGAGTAGGAGATATATTTAAATTTGCATTTGAGGAAAGATATTTAGATGGTGAATATATTATGCCTGGAAAGATTCTAGCTGGTAGATATGTAAATGCTGGTGAGAATTATGAGCTATTTTATTTTGAAGAATCAGAAGAGAATAAAGGTTATTTTGATATCGATGGTAATTCAGTACAGAAAATGTTCTTAAAAGCACCAGTAGCCTTTAAATATATATCTTCTGGCTTTACAACTGGTAGTCGTTATGTGGCAGCCTTTAATGTTTCAACCGGACATAGAGCAATAGACTATGCAACGCCTTATGGCACACCAATTAGAACAGTTGGTGATGGTACAGTAGTTTTTGCTGGTTGGAGTAGTGCGGGCTATGGTTACTTAACAAGTATTAGACATAATGGAACATATACAACAAATTATGCTCATCAATCTAGAATAGCTGTTGGTTATGGACAGAAGGTGAAGCAAGGAGAGGTTATTGGTTATGTTGGTTCAACGGGTTTTTCTACGGGCCCTCATTTACATTATGAGATGGTAAAGAATGGAGTTAAGATAAATCCTATGTATGAAGTATTGCCTCCTGGTAAGCCAATACTAGAAGAGAACAGAGAGAGATTTGAACAAACTATCTCTCGCTTAATAGATATGTTAGAATAATTCTATGAAAGATAAACTTCAAAAAATATATAAAGCATTTATATTAGTATTTAAAAATACTAGGTATATATTAACTGGCATCGTTTTTGCTTTATTTGTTTATCTATTATCTGTATTTACAAACAAGGCAGAGTTTATTGATTTTACTATAAAGTCAGATATATTTAATTTTGCTACTAAAATGAAATTAATTTTTCAATCATTGTTATCAATAGATACAAACTTTACTTCATTGTTTACTTTTTGGACTGTTATATTATTAGCAATAGTAGCTGGTATAAATATTGCAATGCTTATATATCTTTTAAGAAGACAGGCAAAGGCCAATAAGGAAGCTGGTGCTAGTTTTTTTGGTATTGTCGCTGGAATGTTTGGAATTGGCTGTGCCGCCTGTGGTTCCGTTATTTTAACTTCAATATTTGGTTTAGGTTTTACAGCTTCACTAATTTCTTTCCTGCCACTTGATGGCGGGGAGTTTATGATATTAGCTCTTATTGTTATGATTATCTCTGTATATTATGTAAGTAAGAAAATAGTTGATCCAATGGTTTGTAAGCCAAAAAGACCCTCTGAAGTAGTAGAATAGGTATATTTGGACATATAATCCTAAAACGAGCTTATAGCTCGATTTTTTTGCTTAAAAGTGGTAAAATATATAAGAAAGTGATAATATAATCACCCTGAGTTATTTTAATATAATTAAAAATATGACAAAGAAAAAGATTATTTGGATTTCAGTTATTGCTATCATTGTAGTATTAATTGTCATTTCAAGTGTAAGTAAAGGAGGAGAACAAATTGAGTACATAACAGAAGAAGTTGGTATTCGTGATTTAATTAAAACGGTATCAGCTACTGGATCTGTAGAATCTGCCGATGAGATAAATTTAAGTTTTTCTAGCAGTGGAAGAATTGCTCGCATTAATGTTGCAGTGGGTGATGAAGTTGTGGTAGGGCAAACACTAGCTCAGCTAAATACAGCTTCAGTTGGAGCAGATGTTGCTAATGCCAATGCTAATGTTGCAGCAGCACAAGCAGACTTAGATAGGGTATTGTCTGGAGCATCTTCTGAGGATATTGCGGTTACTGAGCAGCAACTTGTTCAAGCTAATGTCAGCTTGAATCAAGCTAGAACTAGTTTAGCTAATCTTCTAAATGAAAGAGATGATAAACTTACAACATATAGGGAGACAGCACTTAATGGTCTGGCTACTAAGAACTTTTATTCAAGAGCTGCGCTAGATACTGTAAAGACAATATTGACAGATACAGATGCTAAGCCACTTTTATCTGTAATTAGTCCTCAGTATAAGAATATTTCTGAAAGTTCATATGCTGCATTGAATAGTCAGTATCAGACAATTCAAGCTACACTTAATTCAATTACAAGCCTGTCTAGCAATGATGAGATTGAATTTGGACTTTCAAGTTTAATAAGCTATCAGTCAGATATTTCAGGTCTACTCGTTAATACATATTTAATGTTAGAGAATAGTTTGACTGGTTCATCATTTACTCAAACAGAATTAGATGCATATAAAACAAGTGTAAGAACACAACAAACAAATTTAGATACAGCTCTTACAAGTTTGCAAACAGCTAAAGCAAATCTAAGTAATAATATTGTATATTATGAGAATCAAGTAAAGATAGCCGAAGATAATATTAATGCGCAAGAAGAAGCAGTATTATTAGCTGAAGCTCAATTGGCATTTAAAGAAGCTGGTCCTAGAGATTTTGAAATATCGTCTTATGAAGCTAGATTACAACAGGCACAAGCTACTTTGCAGACAGCTTATGCAAGACTTGCAGATTATATGATTAAAGCTCCTATTTCTGGAACAATTGTTAAAGTAGATAAAAAATTAGGTGAACAAGCAGGACTAACTGATTCTGTAATTACCATTATTGGTAAATCTAGTTATGAAATAGAAGTAGATATTCCAGAATCAGATATTGCTGATATAAGAGTTGGTGATGGTGCGGAGATAACATTAGATGCTTATGGTAGTGCACTTGTATTTAGTGGACATATTAGTTTTATAGAACCTGCTGAAACTACAATATCAGATGTTGTTTACTATAAAGTAAGAGTTGCTTTTGATCTTCCAGATCAGGCAATAAAACCAGGTATGACTGCTAATGTAGATATTCTAATCGATCAAAAGGAAGCAGTTGTAGCTGTTCCAGCAAGAGCAGTATTTGAAGTAGATAATATACAGCAAATAAAAGTATTAAATAATGACGAGGCTATTACAAAGGAAGTAGATACAGGACTTAAAGATGATACTGGATATATTGAAATAATTTCAGGTGTAGAGATTGGTGAAACAATAATTATTACACAAAGTAATGGACAATAAATTAATAGACATACAAGATCTTAAAAAGGAATTTGTTAATGAAGAAGTTGTAACAAAAGTCTTACATGGTTTAAATTTCTCAATTAAAAAAGGGGAGTATCTTGCTATTATGGGACCATCTGGTTCAGGTAAATCTACTCTTATGCATATTCTTGGTTTCTTGGATAAACTTACAACTGGTAAATATATCTTTGATGGTCAGGATATTACTTCTTTTGATGAAAATAAATTAGCATCTATTCGTAATGAGGAGGTGGGATTTGTATTTCAACAGTTTAATTTACTTTCTAAAACATCTGTTTATGAGAATGTTAAATTACCTTTAACATATTCAACTAGATTAGATAAAGATAAATTAACAGAAGAGGCAATTAGATCAGTAGGCCTTGATCATCGTTCAGATTTTTTATCTAATCAATTATCTGGTGGTGAAAAGCAAAGAGTAGCAATAGCGAGAGCTATTGTTAATCAGCCAAAAATAGTATTTGCAGATGAACCAACTGGTAATTTAGATACAAAATCTGGTACACAAATAATGGAAATATTTGAACGTTTGAATGATAAAGGGCATACAATAATTTTAGTTACTCATGAGCAAGATACTGCAAATCATGCAGATAGAATCATTAAAATTAGAGATGGTTTAATTGAATCAGATATAAAAGTAGAAAAGAGAAGATCTGTTAAAGAAGGTGAACTTATTAAGTGATGGTTATACTTGGATTATTTAAAGCAGCGATAAAAAGTCTGAACATCAATAGATGGCGGTCTTTTTTAACTATGCTTGGAATAATTATTGGTGTAGCTGGTGTTATTATGATTCTGTCAGTTGGTGCTGGAGCACAAAGCCTTATATTTAATGAGATAGAGAGTGTTGGTTCGAATTTAGTTTCAGTACTACCTGGTGCTTCGGATGATGAAGGTCCACCTGCATCCGCTATGGGTATTACAGTAACAACTCTTCAACTCGATGATTTAGAAGCCATTTTAAATAATGATTCAACAAATGCTATTGTAGCTGGTGCTGGATATGTGCAAGGTGTTGCTAATATTGTTTATCAGAATCAGAAAGTAGATACTACATTTGTTGGTACAACAGAGTCTTATCCTATTGTAGAGAATGCAAATTTAATATCTGGCCGTTGGTATACAGAAGTAGAAGATAAAGGACTGTCTAGACTTGTAGTGCTTGGTTATCAAGCAGCTCTTGATACATTTGGGGATATTGATCCATTAAATAAGAAAATTAAGATAAAAAAAGAAATATTTAGAGTAGTTGGAGTAGTAGAGGAAAGAGGCTCTACTTTTTTTGGAGATTTAGATAATCAGGTATATATACCACTTAGAACAGCTCAAAAGATCATGCTTGGTATTAATCATATTTCTTCCGCTCGCTTCCAAATAGATAAGGAAGAGAATGTGCCAGCTGTTATTGAGGAAGTGAAACGTATAATTCGCGACCAGCATGATATTGATAAAGCTGGTATAGATGATTTTTCGGTAAGGTCACAAGCTCAAGCCTTAGATGTACTAGGGTCTGTAACGGGGGCTCTCAATTTCTTTTTAGCAGCAATAGCAGCAATAGCACTTCTTGTTGGTGGAGTAGGAATTATGAATATTATGCTTGTATCCGTTACTGAAAGAACGGCAGAAATTGGTCTTAGGAAGGCAGTTGGTGCAAAACCTATTGTTATTACTACTCAATTTTTAGTAGAAGCAATTACCTTAACTTTTGTGGGAGGAGCTATTGGTATTATTATTGGAGCATTTGTAGCAGGTCTTATAGCCTTAGTAGCAAATTATTTAGGTTATCATTGGGAGTTTATTGTAAGTATTAGTTCAATATTATTAAGTGTCGGTATTAGTGTGGCAATTGGAATATTCTTTGGACTATATCCGGCAAGTAAAGCAGCAAAGCTTAATCCAGTCGAAGCATTACGTTATGAATAATTATGAAATTTTTATTTCCACTTAAAACTGCATATGGAGCATTGAGTAAGCATAAGGTAAGAACAGCCTTAACTGTTCTTGGTATGATTATTGGTATTGGTTCAGTTATTATGGTTATGGCAGCTGGTGAGGGAATAAAGAATTATGTAACAGATCAAATATCTAGTTTTGGTACAAATATTATACAAGTTGAAGTTAAAACTCCAAATGTAGGCAAAACTTCTGTTCAAAATGCTACATCAATGGCACAGGGCTTAAGTATTACAACTTTAACTAGAGAAGATGCAGAAGCTTTATCTAAATTATCTTATGTAGATAAAGTAAATGTAGGACTGATTGGTCAAGAAGTATTTAATTATGAAGGTAATACTAAAACAGCTTTAATTTTTGGAACTGATCAGAATTTTCTCGATGTATATAATATGGTTATTGGCGAGGGTTATTTTCTTGATGAGACTCATGTAGATAGTCAGGCTAGAGTAGTTGTACTTGGCATTGGTATTAAGGAAAAACTTTTTGGCAAGTCTCAAGCTGTTGGTAAGAATGTAAAGATACGTAATAAGAACTATAGAGTTATTGGCGTTCTAGAAGAAAAGGGAATATATTTTGGCATGGATATGGATAGTGTTACGATGATTCCGGTAACAACTATACAGAAACAGCTGATGGGAGTAGATCATTTAACCTATGCAATGAGTTGGCTTAAAGATGATTCATATATAGATAGAGGAATAGATGAGTTTACAGAAATACTTAGAACAAGACATGATATAGAAGAACGTAATCCAGATAAATATGATTTCTCAGTTACTTCTATGCAAGAAGCCATGGGTATGATGGATTCAATTCTTGGTGGTATTAGTCTGTTGCTTATAGCTATTGCTAGTATTTCATTAATTGTTGGTGGTGTTGGTATTATGAATATTATGTATGTATCTGTATCAGAAAGAACCTATGAAATTGGACTTAGGAAGGCAGTTGGAGCAACTAGTAAAAATATTATGAATCAATTCTTAATTGAGGCAGGACTTATAACCTTTGGAGGGGCTATTGTTGGTGTTGGTGTTGGAGCATTGCTAGCTTGGCTAACAGCCATCATTGCTCAATCCCAAGGTATTGAATGGCGCTTTAGTCTTCCACCTGAGTCTGTAATAATATCTGTTGGAGTAGCTGTTGCTATTGGTTTAATATTTGGACTATATCCAGCAAAAGAAGCTGCTAAGCTTGATCCAATTGAAGCACTCAGACAAAATTAATTTGCTAGATAATTATTTTGAATATATAATATCTGCATTATGCAATTAGAAATTGAGATGAAAGCAAAGATAAAGAATAAGAAGCGTTTACTAAAAAAGTTTACGCTTTTAGGTATACGTAATAAATCCAAGAAACATTATGTAGATATATATTTCTCCCCAAAAAATGGTAAGAGATTTATTAGTTTTAAATCTCCTCGCTTAAGAGTTAGAAAAGATATGACATCTGGTACAGCTTCTTTTGAATACCATCTTCCTTCTGGTATATATGGTGGTAAAGAAAGAGAGGTAACAATATCTGATGGAGATATGATGGATGTAATACTTAAACATTTAGAATTTATTGAAGAGGTAAGAGTAGACAAAGTTAGAAGCTATTATGAGTATAGACATTTCAATATATTTATAGATGAGGTGAAAGGTCTCGGTAGTTTTATAGAAGTTGAGATAATGAATGCTAATAATAGACAAACAGCTATTAAACAGATTAAACAATTAATGGACGATTTGGGAGTAAGGAGAGATATTATACAAGACTGGTATTGGCGGATGATGCTTAAAAAAAAGAAATTATTATAAAACCCCGACATTTGTCAGGGTTTTTTGATTAAGTTTTTATTGTGCTAAGATTTCATCTGGAATACTGTGAAGTACAAAGCTTTTAAACTTTTTATGCCGTAATTTCTTACCAATTTCTTGAAAGGAATGATAGAGATTTTCTTTGACTTGAAGCGTTGAGTCAATCTTTGCATAATTTCCCAGATTAATTTCTCGACCAGAGATTAAATGATTAAGAAATGTTAAGCATTGTTTAGCGTGAGCTGTTTCTTTACTCTCGTAGTATGCTTTCAAATCCTCTAAAGCTTTTTTTTCTTCATTAGTCATGACAATGTAATAAATAGACATGACTGGCTTTGGTTGATTGTTCTGTTCAATCTTAAAATGAAAGTATAAACGTGTGAGTGAGGCAGTTATCAGTAATGCTACTATTATTAAAGTTTCCATTTCATCTCCTTTTAATGTGCGATTGTTTAGAGCACTTTACTATATTAAGGATATAAAGTCAAGATAAATAAAGAACCTCACTAGTTAGTGAGGTTCTAATTATTCTTTTATGCATTATGCATTTCAGGTAGTCCCGTAAGGATTGCATTTGGTGCGAGATTTTGCAAGGTGCTCGTAAGATTATTCCAGGCTTGAATTGTTTGATTGCGCAGAACCATTTGTTCAGTATTGTCATGAATAAACTCTTCAGCCTTAACTCCACAAAAGCCTTGTTTATCTTTCCTGTTATCAATCAAGGCCATTAGAATATTACTCTGTAATATTGCTAATGGATTTGCTTGAGTTCTAAGCTTGTGTAAATATGCATGCATTTGCAAAAGATCTTTGGATTTCACATCATGTTTTAACATAATGAATTCAGTACTTACAGTCATTTATTCTCCTTTGTTAATGAGCTCCATTTTTCAGTTAAAATAGTATAATGCATTATTAGCTCATTGTCAATGGTAAATGAAAAACCCCTCACCATATTAATATAGCGAGGGGAATTTTTTTTGAGAATCCTTTTAAAGAATCTCATGACAATTTGAGCACTCATCGCCCCTTTGGCGTTGAGTACCATCATCATTAGGGTGTCCACATTTTGGACAGTGTACCCCAAATGTAGTGGGAGATTGTGTCTCGACTGAATGGGGTTCAGCCTTAGCCAGATCAGCTGTTGTTATTGAATGTCCATTGGGACATACATCTCCAGCCTGATATGGTGAACAGTCACCCTTTTTAGCGCCACAATTGGCGTGATTACATCGAAGCATATAATGCCTCCTTGTTGTTATTTATTGTTTATTTTAATGTCAATTTACCATCAATACTTAGTATGATAGCATACTTTTAATGATTTGTCAAGGGGTTGTAAAAGATAACAAAAACCCCCTAACTTTAGTATTAAACTTTAGTTAAGGGGAATGATTTCATGTTTCAATTGAAACTCCTAGCCTTGCGTTATTTGTAATGCAATTTTTGGATCTAAGCATATCATAAGTTCAGCAACAGCTGACTGTTGTTGTTCTAATGTAATGCCCAGTGGTCTATCGTTGAACAATTCAGAAAAACGTACTGTATGGCGCTCGGCCATACGTCCATCAATACTGAAATTTGGCAAACTTGAAGCAGATTTGCGTAGTGCAGACTGAAATAAATTCCAGCCATCTTGCGATCCTTGATCCAGTTCATGAATAGGGACAAAGCCCGCTAATTTAAGCAATCCAGATTGAAATGAATCCAGTCCTTTCATTGCTACCTCATCAAACTCGTCAATAGACATAAAAAATGGATCTGTACCAACTAATTGTAACATGATAACACCTCCATTATTAAGGTTCATTACCTCCTAATAATATTATAGTACTTTTTTTATGTTTGTGCTACGATAATTAAAGATATATGGATTTATTTGATAACAATTTATTAAAAGCAAGACCACTGGCAGATAGAATGCGGGCTAATGATTGGACGCAGTTTTTTGGTCAAAAAGATATTGTAGCTAAGGATAAAATATTAAGGCAAGCAATTGCTAATGATCAATTACCATCTATGATATTCTGGGGACCACCAGGTACTGGTAAAACAACACTGGCTGCTATTATTGCTAATAAGACAAATTCAGAATTTATACAATTATCTGCTGTTTCAAGTGGTAAGAAAGATTTGCAGCAGGTTATTGCTAATGCTCAGGATAATTTAAAGCATCATCAGAAGAAAACTATACTTTTTATAGATGAAATACATCGTTGGACTAAAGCGCAGCAGGACGGTCTTTTACCATATGTGGAAAGGGGAATAATTACTTTAATTGGAGCAACTACAGAGAATCCGTCCTTTGAAGTTATTTCTGCTTTACTTTCTCGTTGTAGGGTTTTTGTATTAGAACCCCTGCAGATTGAAGATATTGTAAAGATATTAAAGAAAGCTTTAAAAGATAAGGTTAATGGCTTAGGAAAGCATGATATGAATATTAAGTTAAAAGATCTTAAATATTTAGCTAGTCTAGCATCTGGAGATGCCCGTGTGGCCTTAAATGCACTCGAGTTTGCAGTTTTAACTAAGTCTAAGGGAAAAGGACCACATAGCATTATTAAAGACGATTTTGAGCAAGCTATACAGAATAGTAATCTATATTATGATAAAGATGGAGAGCAGCATTATAATATTATATCCGCCCTGCATAAGAGTATGCGTGGTTCAGATGCTGATGCTTCTTTATATTGGCTTAGTAGAATGCTAGAGGCTGGTGAGAATCCATTATATGTAGCCAGGAGATTAATTAGATTTGCATCAGAAGATATTGGCCTGGCTAATTCACAAGCACTTGTTCAAGCAGTAACAGCTCATAATGCCTGTCATAATATTGGAATGCCTGAGTGTGAACTAGCCCTTGCGCAAGCTGTTGTATATATGGCAAAATGTAAGAAGAGTAATGAATTGTATAGAGCATATAATAAGGTTAAACAAGATGTTAAAGCTACTATGCATTTGCCAGTACCATTACATATTCGTAATGCGCCTACAAAGCTTATGAAAAACTTAGGTTATGGTGATGGTTATAAATATTCTCCAGATCATGATTATAAAGAAGATCAGACATATTTACCGGAGAAGCTTAAGAATAAAAAATATTTAGATTAAAGCTATGAAAAAATCGATAGCAATAAAGAAAGATAAGTATAAATCGGCGAGGGGTGGATATTCTCGTTTACTTAATATTATGTGCCGTAAGTGTGAGAATATTGTAGCTGTGTATCAAAAGGATGGTCCTGGAAATTTGCGAAGAATGTATATGGATAGAATATTGAGTCCAGATAAATTAGTTGATTTACAAAAGAAGAATATAAAAGATGTGAAGGTTTTAAAATGTAATAAGTGTGGTTTCATCATAGGCATGCCTTATATTTATGTGAAAGAAAAACGACATGCTTTTCGAATATTTCAAGATGCTGTAATTAAGAGAATTAAAAAAGTAGATAAATAATATGAACCTATCAGAATTACAAGCTGCTCAAATGGAGCAGATGACAATTAAAGATTGTTTACCAAAAGATGAGACTGAAGTTGTATTGCATTTAGTTGAAGAGGTCGGGGAGGTTTGTGAAGCTATTCGCGAAGATGATCGAGAAGAGCTTAAAGATGAGATTGCAGATGTATTATGGCAATTAAATAAATTATGTTGGATAAATAAGCTAGATTTAGAGGAAGTATTTTTACATAAATTAAATAAGAATAAAGATAGATAATTTAAAACATATGAGTCCTTCAAAATGTCCCCATTGTAAAGGGGAAATAAAATTAGAAACAGTTCAGAGAGAAACTAAAGGAGTGGGGTTTATTAAACAAGAGATAATGTATTCTTGTCCTCATTGCGGTAGTGTTTTAGGTTTTAGTCGTGGAAAGTTCATGAGCTAATCATGAAAAGTAATAAAGTAACAATAGGTGGATTTGCTATAATTCCTAACAAAGAAGGTAAAGTTTTACTTTGCCATAGAGATGATTTAATGAAATGGAATTTGCCAGGTGGACGCATGGAAAAGGGAGAGTCACCCTGGGATGCGGTGGTAAGAGAAGTTAAAGAGGAGACGGGCCTAGATGTTAAGGTTAAGAAGCTGGTGAATGTCTATTCAAAGCCTAATGCTGAAGATATAAGTTTTGATTTTGAGTGTGAGGTTGTTGGTGGTAAATTAATAACAACAGATGAAGCAGATAAAGTTGAATATTTTTCACCAGAGAATCTACCATTAAATACATTATTACGCCATAGAGTAGGTATTGAGGATTTTATGAACAATAAGGGTGGGGTTATGTTAAAAACTAAGATTAAGAGAATGTTTAGAGATTTAGATAATAATGAAGTAATTTACTAAAAATATGAAAATAGCAATTTGTAGTAGTATGGCCTTTGCAAAGGAAATGATTAAGGCTAAAGAAGATATGGAGAAATTAGGTCATGAAGTAATAATTCAAGATGATGTTGAACAACATGCTTCAGGTGAAATAGTAGATGAGGATAAATGGCGAAAAATGGAAATTGATCCATTTAAGGTCTATTTTGAAGAAATTAAGAAAGCAGACGCAATATTAGTTATTAATTTAGATAAACATGGAGTTAGTAATTATGTTGGTGGTAATACATTGATTGAGATGGCATTTGCTTATGTTTTAGATAAGAAGATATTTATATTGAATCCCGTACCAGATCTTGGATACAGTGATGAGATAGAGGCTATGAAACCTATTATTTTAAAAGGAGATTTAAAAAATATTAAATAAATCATATGAAAATATACTTTGCAGGAGCAATTCGTGGAGGAAGAAATGATGTAGATCTATACATTAAGTTAATTAATTATTTAAAGAAATATGGTGGAGTATTAACTGAGCATATTGGTGAAAGAAATTTAACACAAAAGGGTGAGAAAGATAAGACAGAAGAGTTTATACATAATAGAGATATGAATTGGCTACTTGAAGCGGATGTTATGGTAGCAGAAGTTACAACCCCCTCATTAGGTGTCGGTTATGAAATTGGTAGAGCAGTGATGGATAAAAAGAAAGTATTGTGTCTGTATAGGGAGCAAAAAGGTACTCGTCTGTCTGCTATGGTAAGAGGCTGTAAGGATGTTAAAACAAAGGATTATGAGAGTTATGAAGAGGCTGTTAAATATATTGATGAGTTCTTAAAACAAATTATATAGATATGAGTACATCTATTAAAAAAGGATTTAGTTTCTATATAGCTAAAGAGTAGGGTAATAAACCATGGCATATTGCTCTTGAACATTTGCTTATAGCTGTTGTGGTTATTATTACTAATTATGTAGGTTTGTGGGTCGTTTTATTAAGTTAATATTATTATAAAAATAAAACCGCTGATAATTATCAACGGTCTTTTTTTAAATTTTTTATTTCCTGTTTTCAATATCCAGGATAAGATCCATAATACATTTTCCAGGAGTTGATGTTTCCGGATACTGACTGTAGAGTTCTCCAAGTTTTATTAAAACAAACATTGGGAACAGCTTGTTTTGGAATATGCATTTCATGCAGAATTGAACAAAGCAATTTTAAATCTTTTTCAAATTCCGGTAAATGCATTGCTGATTTTGCAGCATTTTGAATTTTACCTAGGATTACTTGATGAGCGGTTGGTTTTTGTTTTGACATTTTATCCTCCAATTTTCTTTTGTAATTTTTTTAAATAGACAGAAATATCTTCAGGAGCTTTATTATCTATAATCTCCTGCAACAAAGATAGTATATTTTCTTTATTTACAGAAGTAGCTTCTACAGAAAGAATATTACCTAATTTTTCAACTTGAACTATGGAAAGTCCATGTTCAATTTGTGTTTTGATGAGGGCTATAATGTCCTCATAAAATAATCTGGTCATTTTAGCCTCCCTTGTTAAATATTAACGATCAGTACTTAATCTAACCATGTTGAGGTATCGTTGTCAATAAATAGGTAAAAGTGGTATAATAATTGTGCTTAATCTTTTTAAAATGCCTATGAATTTAGAAAAATGGGAGCAAATAAAGTTAATGGCAAAAGAGAAATTTGATATTCAGAATGAGTCTGAAAAGGAGGGTATTGATGGTATTGGCAAGGTAGAGATTATTGAATTTGAGGGTCCTATGGGGTTGATGAAACTAGAGTTTGTTATTAAACCTAGGATACTTGATAAAAAGACTAGTTTTAGTAATAGAATAGGGTCTGATGTAAAGGTGGACTATGTCTATTCAGAGGATGAAGTGAGTTGTAATTTAAACGCATATAAATGGAATGCAGCAGAACAAAAATGGGAGGGAATTGATGCTGCCGCTTTCGCTTAAATATTAATAAGTAGAATTATGTATTACATTATTGGAATTATAGTATTTATTATTCTGATTAGTATTCGTCAGATCAATCAGTATGAAAGAGGAGTTAAGTTTACTTTAGGTAAATATTCAGGAACTATGCAACCAGGTTGGAGAATTGTATTACCAATTTTTCAATCCATGAAAAAAGTTGATGTTCGTGTAAAAGCTGTTGATGTTCCGGATCAAGAGACAATTACAAAGGATAATATTTCTGCACAAATTAATGCCGTTATTTATTATAAAGTATCTGATGCGGCAAAAGCTATTATTGAGGTAGAGAATTTCTATTATGCAATAACTCAACTTGCACAAACTACTATGAGAAATACAGTGGGTGAAGTAGATTTAGATGAATTATTATCTAATAGAGATGAAATATCTGACAGAATTAAGATTGCAGTAGATAAAGCAACTGATCCTTGGGGTATACAGGTAGATAATGTTGAACTTAAAGATATTTCCTTACCGGAAGACATGAAGAGAACAATTGCAAAGCAAGCAGAAGCAGAGAGAGAAAAGAGAGCAGTTATTATTAAAGCAGAAGGTGAAAAAATTGCAGCAGATAATATGGGAGCAGCAGCAGATATATTAGGCAAGTCTCCAGGAGCACTTCATTTAAGAACATTACAGTCTATTAATGATTTATCCTCTGATCAATCTAATACGGTTATATTTGCAATGCCTCTTGAAGTATTAAGAGCATTTGAGGGATTTACTAAAAAACAATAAATTATGCGTAAAACAAAATTTACTTTTTTTCTAATTTTAGTAGTACTTACAGGAGTATTAGTTTTTATTATTATTGGTGAAAATGATAGCTATGATGATCCAGCTAATTTATCTGTAAATATTCCAGATAATAAAGTTATTTTAAGTCCTACTGAAATGCTTGAAACTTATCAAGATGATTTAAGTAATATTTTGTATGAGTATCAGCAAGAGATTGCATTACAGTCCTTAACTAGAGATGATGCCATAAAAGAGATAAGGGAGAAAATTTTGAGCATAGCTCATATACCAGCTGATATGAAAGACTTACATTTAAAATTGGTCTTAGCATTCAGTAGAGATTTAAATGGTTATAGAGAAGAAGCGATTGGTATTTATAAAGAGCTTCAATCTGAGCATATTTGGCTATTTAGTAGATTTAATTTCCTAGTTGAATAGGAATGGTATTACTGAGTCGTTTATCTACATATCTTGTTCCTTTAATATATTTTCTTGTAGCTTTATCTTGGCTTATTCATAGTAATTGGGTTTATTATGGCAGCGGATTTGTAATT
Source organism: Patescibacteria group bacterium (assembly GCA_016784445.1). GTDB lineage: Bacteria > Patescibacteriota > Patescibacteriia > UBA1558 > UBA1558 > BS150m-G51. Next base: position 22,435 of record JADHUR010000001.1, on the reverse strand, counting down.
ATACTTCTTGCTATTAGTATATTTTCAATTACGAGGCAAGCAGGAGATGTGAAAGTATTTTTATATGAAATGATATATCCATTACTTACACAAGTTATTGGTTTATCTTTCCTTGTATTTCTACCAAAGAATTATTTATTTGTAATTATGATAATATTCTTTGCAATAATGCTTTATTTAATTTTAAATGAAGCATTTGATAGACATCATCCCTTTCTTGGTAAGACCTTTGATTTTAATACGAATTTGCAAATGGTATTAATAGTTGCTTTAGTATTTTTTATGTCAGTGATTGGCTATAACTTTGTACTATATCTAAACTGGGCATTATGGTTTGTATCCCTTGTGATGATTATACTTATTGCATTATTACTATTAAGACTTCAAGGGTATAAACATAAAATGGATTATATATTTGTAGATATAGCAGTTATTATCTTAACAATGGAAGTCTTCTATATACTTTATTATTTACCGGTAGATCTGTACTTAAAAGGTTTAATAGTAGCTGCAAATTTATTTATATTATTTAAATATATTATTAATAAGCAATTTCATAAAATAACAAAGCAATATGAGTTTAAAGAAAAAACCTAAACCAAAAGCTACTAAAGCAGACAATTCAAGAGCAGAAACAATTAAGGAAATCTATTTACAAGAAGATGAAATAAGATTGCCTCAGCAAGCATTAAATTGGACAGCAGTAGTCATTGTCTCTTTATTATTTGGTCTTATGGCTGGATTTTTTGGTTCTTGGTGGCAAATTAAGATGCAGCCAAATTGGCTTTATACAGATGTAAGTACAGGGCCAGGCATTAGTGAGATTTTAGATCTTGCGGCCCAGCAAAATGATAATATAAAGAATAGTTTTGATAATATTACAACTCAAAATCTAAGCAATCAAACTGTTCTTATTTATACTAATAATTACTCAGCATCTGCAGATGAATGGGATGCATTATATACAGATGATAATTTGCAGGGTAATGGTCTAATTGTAACTAGTGATGGTTGGATAGTGACCACAGATTCAGTAATTACTGATGTTAATGAAGATTATTTAATAATTACTAATGATAGGCAAGGTTTTGAAGTCGTTGAATTTGTAGTTGATAGCTATAATGGTCTCGTTTTTTTGAAGATAGATAAATCAGATTTAAATCCAATTACAATTAGAACTGCAGATAGTGTAAAGTTTGGAGATAATTTACTTGTACTTAGAAATACTTTGAAATTTAATAAGCCTTTTCAGTTACACACTAAGCTTATTGCAAAGGACTTTACATTAATTGAAGATAGTTATAATTTCCTGCATAGCACAGATAAAAATGATTTAAATTTAGTTATTAAAGATAGCGTGGGGCAGGAATTTATTGGATCACCACTTGCCAATAGTAATGGAGATGTTATTGGAATACTTATAGGTGATAATATGGCACTCAGTGGTTTAAATATTCAGATTACAGTTAGAAATTTTCTAAGCAGTGAGGCAATGGTTAATCATAATAGTTTAGGAGCTAATTATATAGACCTTGCGGAAGTAGTTGGTCTGCCAGCAAATCTTCATCAGGGATATAATAAGGGAGCACTTATTTATGGTAATGAAGAGTTAGGAATTGATGCGATTGTAGAAGATGGAGCAGCAGCCAGAGCTAAGATTGTAAGTGGAGATATTATTTTAAAAGTTAATGATCAACTTATAGAATCTGGTTCAAGCTTAAATAGACTATTACAAGAATATCCACTTGGTAGTACAGTAACATTATCTGTATTAAGAGCTAGTGGAGATATCGAAGATATTATTATTACATTGGATATAAATCCATAAAATGGTCAAGAAAAAACAAATTAAGAAAAAACATAAAGATCTAGATATAGATAATGATTTTGGTATCGGTGATGAAGAAATAGCAGAGGAGCTATCATCTGTTGCTAAGAAGAAAGTTCTTGCACATTATGAGCTAGATAGATTAATTCATCAGTCAGAGTCTAATGATTCTTTTTTTGTTAATCATAAAAAGAAATTAATCTTCACCCACTCGCCACATTTACTTAATCTTCAGGATAAGAAATTAAAACAGAAAGAACTTGAAGAAGTAGCACCAATACCTGTTAAATCTAAAGTGCCTGTTCTGGATTCAATGAAGCCCGTAAATGTTTTAGTAAAATTAAAAAAAATAGCTAGCTTTAAAAGGCCTAAATTCTCTTTTGAATTTCCAAATATATATAGATTATCTATTGTTCAATTAATATATAGTTTTTTTAGATTATTGAAGCTGGCACTTATTACTATAAATTATTTTATTATTTCAATGGGCAAAAAATCTGCTTATGGAATAAAGTCTATTGGAAATGGTATATTATCTAGTAGAAAACTATTAACAGATTCTTTAGTTTTAAAATATAGTCGTAGTTTATTAGTTTTTATTATAGTTGCAGTTATGTTAATGCTCCCATACTTTGGATTTGGACTATATAATAATGCTAAAACTGTTCAAGGTAGAGTAATGGGTATTAGTGAAGAGGCGGCTAGGACTTGGCAGGTGGGCCTAGACAGTATGATGCAAGGAGATTGGGCGGGTGCAGAAGGAAGTTTTACTGAAGCATCATTTAGTTTTGCAAGTGCTCAAGCAATGCTTGCTTCCTATTCAAATACATTAGATAAAGTTCCAGCTTGGATATCACTAGATAGCACTGAAGTGGGTTCTGGACTTAATCTTGTAGCAATAGGAGCTGTGATGTCAGAGATTAGCGTGAAACTTAATACAATTGCTTCACTTACCAGTGATGAGAATATGTCACTAGCAGATAAATTAATAGTATTATCTGTAAATATTAATGAAATTAATGATCTCTATTCAACGGTGGCTGCTAAGATAGATAAAGTAAACTTAAATATTATACCAGCAGAATACAGATCAATATTTACTATATGGCAATCACAGAGTCATCAATTAAGTAAATATCTTGTAGATATTACAGATAATCTTAATTGGCTTATGACTTTAATTGGCACTGAAGAACCAAAGAGATATTTACTTGTTTTTCAAAACAGTAATGAATTAAGAGCAACGGGTGGCTTTATGGGTAGTTTTGCACTTCTAGATATGGCAAAGGGTGAAATAGAAGATTTATCAATACCCGGAGGTGGTCTTTATGATTTAAAGGCTCAAGTTAGAGAAATGGTTATTGCACCCTATCCTCATCAACTATTAAGCTCTAGATGGCAAATATGGGACGCTAATTGGTGGTCTGATTGGCCAACTACTGCTAAAAAGATAGCTTGGTTTTATGAAAGTGCTAATGGTCCAAGTGTAGATGGTGTTATTGGAATTAATAGTCAATTGATTATAGATCTTGTTGGATATTTTGAACCAATTGAAATGCCAGATTATGATAAAAAATTAACAAGCTCAAATGTAGTAACAGCACTTCAACATGCTGTTGAATTTGAATATGATATACAGGAGAATAAACCAAAGCAAATCTTAGCAGACCTTGCACCTGTTTTAATAGATAATATATATGAGCTTCCCCCAATAGAATTATTTGGTGTAGCTACAATGCTGTATGAGCACTTAAACAGAAGTGATATTCAAATTTATTTATTTGATGAAGATGCTCAGGCTCAGGTTATGAATAAATCTTGGTCAGGACATATACCAGATATAACAGGGGATTATCTCCAAGTTGTTTCACATAATATTGGTGGTGGCAAATCTGATGAAGCTATAAAGCAAACAGTAGATTATAATTTACTTGTTGGACCAGATAATTATTTAATTGGAAGGACAACTATTGCTCGTGATCATCAAGGAGATGTAAATGATATCTTTACGGGTCACAGAAATGTATCCTTTATTCGAATACTTGTGCCAGAAGGCTCAGAATTAATATCTATAGATGGTGCCATTATCCCAGATTCTAATCTATTCAAAGAAGTGTCAGATTATTTAGAGGCAGATAAGGATTTGATAAAACTTGATGGTATTAATTACTATAATGAATTTGGAAAATATTATTCAGCCAAGCAATTTAATAAGCAAGTTTTTGGTCAATGGCTAATGGTAGATCCTGGCGAAGAAAAGGAAATAATATTTACATATAGACTACCATTTAAGATAGATAAGGATGAGGCTAGTTCTAAAATAGCGGGATGGTTATTACCAGATCAATATAAGTTAAACTATTCTTTATTTTATGATAAACAATCTGGTATGGATAATCAGAACTTTAGATTCAGTTTTGCTGTTCCTAAGGCGCTGGAAAGTAAATGGTTTTCAGACAGTTCTAATAGTATGTATAAGATAGGTAATAATCTATATGCAGAATCTGTAATAAATAAGGATTATCAGCTGGGCTTCATTTTGAGATAGTTTTTAAATATAGACTTTTTTATATAAATAGCTAATATTAGCTATTTTTTGTCATAAAAGGGGATAACTACCTTGACAAATATGTAAATATGGTGTATAGTACTATATTAACTGATAATTACATTTTAATAATATATCCAAGGAGAGAGGGATATTTTCAAACATAAACAAATTTTACTATTTGAAAAGCGACTGCTAGAACTCTCTCTCCAGTCGCTTTTCTTTTATCGAAATTAGTTATTTTGAGAGGAGAGAGTTAATCTAGATAATATCTCGCATTTTATCTAGATCGTGGAGATATGTTTAAGTAGAATCCGGTCTGACTGGAATCTACCTATTACTATCTACTTTGTCTAAGAGGCTTCGGCCATAACTTAGGCCTAACTCTCTTGCCTCAAGATAGCTATAAAGTTATCTGCACTTTAAATCTAAATAAGGAAATTTATAATGAGAATATTAATGGTTTCGGCCATGGTTGTATTGCTGATTAGTACGAAGATTGGTATGGAGTACTTAGTTGAATATCTAAATATTGTTCAATGGGGTGCTGTAGATATTGCTTGTAGAGTAGTATTCGTAGCATGTTGGATAATGATATTCAAACTTGCACGTCATATGGATCTAAGAATAAAAGAATCCGAAAGATTGGCTAATCAGTAATTGTTTCCTTTTTTCCCAAGCTGGTTAGTTAATAATCAGCTTGGGTAACATTTCAAAAATATTAAGATTAGTATTTTTAAAAGGTTATTTGAAAATATAAATAGACCTTAGAAAGATGAAGGTATAAGTCGGATATAATATATTATATATAATTTCATATCCATCGCATATATCTTCATCTTTATAAGGTTTAAATTGATTCTAATTATAGTAGGGCTATAATAATAGTGAATTCGGGATAGTCCTTGTGGCGAAAATTGAGTTCATGCATAGTCCTATTACAATTAGAATTAATAAATGGCAGTGCAGTCTGAAAGAATGCCGGGGGCAGCCTTTACGGGTTAGACTGTAGATGGGAGTTCGATTCTCCTCATTGCCGCAACATTGTGAAGGCGAGAAATAATTCTCGCCTTTATATACCTTGACTTAACAATAGAATATTATAAAATAGCAGTGGTAATAATAAAATTGTTGCCAGAAAGCTGTGCCCTTATTGAAGGCTGAATTATAGTTTTTTTACCCATAAATTGTGGGTAATCTCTCTCCTAAAAGAAGACTATAACTCATGCAATCCTCTCAGTGGGGCACAGCTTTTTGTTTTATTCTATGGGCTAGACAGATAGCTATAAATACCGTATAATACTATCGTTTTATGTTTAATAAAATTTGGAACAAATTAATAACGACGGTAACCGGTGGGGCAGTTCTTATTGCCTTTTTTTCAATACTAGCTAAGCTTGTTGGTCTGTTAAGAGATAGAATGCTTGCTAGTACATTTGGTGCTGGCAGAACATTAGATATTTATTATGCTAGTTTTCGTTTACCCGACTTTATTTTTAATACTTTGGTATTAGGGGCTCTTGCTGCAGCTTTTATACCTGTGTTTATTCGCTTATGGGATATAGATAAGTCTAAAGCTTATGAGCTTGTAAATATTGTTATAACAAAATTAGTTATAGTTTTAACATTACTTGCTATTATAGCTATCATCTTTGCTCCATTCATTGTTTCGGTACTTGCGCCTGGATTTGATTTTGATAGTCAGCAACAGACAATAACACTTACTAGAATAATGCTATTTAGTATTATTTTGTTTGGAATAAGTAATGTTTTTTCTGGAACTTTAAATGCCTGGAGAGATTTTGTGCCATATGCTATTGCACCAATATTTTATAATTTAGGAATAATTGTTGGTGTTTTATTTTTATATCCAAATTTTGGTTTAAAGGGTCTTGCTAGTGGCGTTGTCTTAGGTTCATTATTACATTTACTTATACAGTATCCGGCTGTCCGTAAGCATGGTTGGAAATATAGATTTACATTAAAAAATACAGCGGAAACAAATCGAATGTTTTGGCTTATGCTTCCTAGAACAATAGGACTAGCTGCTAATCAAATTAATCAGGTTATAATTACATCTATTGCTTCTACTTTAACAATTGGTAGTATCGCAGTATTTAATTTAGCTTCAAATCTACAAAGCTTCCCAATATCTATATTTGGATTATCTTTTGCTATTGCTGCTTTTCCGGTTATGTCTAGAGCTTGTACTAGTGAGAATACAAAAGATTTTAGGGGTAGTTTTTCAATAACATTTAGACGTATATTATTTTTTATAATTCCAATATCTGTTCTAGTACTTGTATTACGTGCACAGCTTGTACGTATAGTATTAGGAGCTGGTTTTTTTGATTGGGAGGATACATATTTCACAGCTCAAATACTTGGAGTATTTTCTATATCTTTATTTGCACAAGGTACTATACCATTACTTGCTCGTGCATTTTATGCTTTTGAAAATACTACTATACCAGTACTTATTGGTATGATCAGTGTTGTTATTAATATTGTTCTGTCTTTCACACTGGCTGACACAATGGGAATTATTGGTTTAGGAATTGCATTTACAGTAGCTAATATTGTAAATATGCTATTACTACTAATAGTACTTCGTGAAAGAGTTGGAGATTTAGATGATAAGACTATTATTATATCTGTATTTAAGATAGGTATTAATTCTATACTAGCTGGGTTAACAGCTTATGGCTTATTAAATTTATTAGCACCAATTGTTAATATGCAAAGTTTCTTTGGTGTCTTTATTCAAGCTGCTGCTGCTGGTATAGGTGGTATGGCTATCTATTTTATTTTATCTGCCTTTACAAATATGTCTGAGATGAAAGTAATTACAGATTTTACAAGATCATATATTAAGCCACTATTTATTAGAAATAATGGATCAAACTAAGATAAGAAATTTTGGAATTATTGCTCACATAGATCACGGTAAGTCTACTTTAGCTGATCGTTTTTTAGAAATTACAGATACTGTTTCAAAAAGAGATATGAAAGCTCAGCTACTTGATACAATGGATATTGAGAGGGAAAGAGGAATTACAATAAAGTTGCAACCAGCAACAATGAATTATAAGGGGCTTCATTTAAATTTAATAGATACCCCCGGTCATGTAGATTTTAATTATGAAGTATCCAGATCACTTGCTGCTGTTGAGGGAGTAGTTTTAGTAGTAGATGCAACTCAAGGTATTCAAGCTCAAACATTAGCAAATTTATATCTTGCCTTAGAACAAGATTTGGTTGTGATACCTGTTATTAATAAAATTGATTTACCTGCTGCAGATTTGGAAATGGTGAGTAATGAAATAGTTAATCTTTTAGGTTGTGAAAAAGAAGATATAATTGCAGTATCTGCTAAAACTGGTAAGAATGTAGAAACTATATTAGAAAGAATTATTACTTTAATTCCTGCCCCTACAGATGAAGGTAGAACAGCAGTGCAGGGACTTGTTTTTGATTCTGTTTTCGATGATTATAGGGGGGTTATAATCTTCGTTAGAATGTTTGGTGGAAGTATTAAAAGGGGAGATAAATTAGCATTTATAGGTACAGGTGCTCACACTGAAGTTTTAGAGGTTGGTTATTTTAAGCCTAAATTTGTTAAACAAGATGAATTAACATCTGGAGAGATTGGATATATTGTAACAGGACTTAAAGAAATATCTCATGCAAGAGTAGGTGATACTATAACTCTTGTAGGTAATGAATCAACTGCCCTTGAGGGCTATAAGGAAATACAGTCAATGGTATTTGCGGGCTTCTTTTGTAAAGAGGGAGATGATTATTCAAAATTAAGAGCTGCACTTGAGAAGCTTAAATTAAATGATGCAGCCTTATCTTATGAACCTGAGAATTCACCTGCACTTGGATTTGGATTTAGATGTGGTTTCTTGGGACTATTACATTTAGAAGTTATTCAAGAAAGACTATCTCGTGAATTTGATTTAGATTTAATTATTACAGTACCTGCTGTTGCCTATGAAGTTACATTTTCAGATGGAACAGAAGGCATATTAAATAATCCTCAAGATTTTTCAGATCAAACAAAAATAGCACAAGTTAGAGAACCAATGTTAATGGCAGATATTGTATGTCCTAAGGAATTTATGGGTAATATTATGCAACTGGTTCAAGATGCAAAAGGTGAGTATCAGACAACAGAATATTTAGATGAAAAGAGAGTAGTATTACATTATAAGATGCCACTGGCATCAATATTAGCAGATTTCTATAGCGCTCTTAAAAGTGTAAGTTCTGGCTATGCATCACTTAACTATAATTTAGTTGGTTATGAACCAGTTAAGATTGTAAAATTAGATATATTTATAGCAGAAGATAAGGTTGAAGCTATGAGTTCAATGGTTTATGAAGAAGATGCATATAGAATGGCTCGTAATATTGTTAAGAGATTGAAAGATGTAATGCCTAAGCAACAATTTCAATTAAAAATTCAAGCAGGAATTGGTGCAAAGATTATAGCTTCTGAAAGATTGTCTGCTTTAAGAAAGGATGTTACTTCAAAACTATATGGTGGTGATGTAACAAGAAAGAGAAAATTACTAGAAAAGCAAAAAAAGGGTAAGAAAAAAATGGCCAAGTTCGGTAAGGTAGATATACCTAATGAAGCATTTCTAGCCATTTTAAAAAAGGATTAATTTAGTAATACAGTAGGCCGAGTGTCATGATAATCATAGAGATTATGATTATACTAGCTGAAACTGCCCAGAATATCTTTTGCGTTCGTCTTTTCATAGTTTCTTAATATTTTGGTATAATTAATTTATGAGTGAAGGTTTTGTAAAGAGTTTCTATTATTCTAAATGGTTTATACTAGCTATATCTGTAATCATTGTATTTTTTTTATTCTCAGCTGTAAAGGATTATTATAGTCAAGAAGATTTAAGAGAGGATATAGATATTTTAGAATCTCAAATATCTAGCCTTGAAACAGAACAATATGATTTAGCTAATACATTCTCTCAAGTGCAAAGTGAAGACTTTGTTGAAACAGAGGCAAGAACAAGATTAAATCTTCGCAAACCAGGCGAGAATGTAATAATAGTATCTAGTGATGAAGATGTACAGAAATTGAATGATAAAGGAGGCGAGACCGGTATTAAGGAATTACTTGAAGATAAGGATTCAAATACATTAAAATGGTGGGAGTACTTCTTTCCAACTATTCAGTAATTGGAGCCAATGGAGGGAATTGAACCCACGACCTTTCCCTTACGAAGGGACTGCTCTACCAACTGAGCTACATTGGCTGGAGCGGGTAACGAGAATCGAACTCGTACCTCATCCTTGGGAAGGATACGTTCTACCACTAAACTATACCCGCAGACTTTTAGAATTATAATATATATAACATTAAATGAAAAGAAGACTCACAATATATAGCCTTATCTTAATAGCTATTTTTTTTATTATCCCAATATATTCTAGTCTAGCAGCAGATGAATATAGTAAGTATTTCTATGCTGAAGATATAGCAAATGGTGCCTATTTAGGAAGTTTAGATGATCAATTTCATATTTCATTCCCAAAAAATACTTATGATAAAGGCTTATCTGTATATATAAATGAATCATCTGTTGAGAGTATGCCGGTTTTAAATATTGGAAAAGTGTATTCATATTATATTCTATCGAGTCAAAAACCAGCCAGTGAATTTGAATTAGCCCTTAGATTTGAATCAGAATCTATTCAATCCAAGCATATTTGGCTTTATGATTATAAAAAAAATATTTGGGAGAGACTTTATACAAGAGTAGATCAACCTGGTCATTTAGCCATAGCGAGTACTGATATGTATTATGGTAAAGTTATTCTTTCAGAAAATATGCCGGTTAGTATTTTAGAGAGTGATTTCGCCACTAGTTCAGATAATGAGTTTTCTATAAATTTGAATGAGATAGTAGATATAATTGATATTGAAAGCTATAATATGAATATGTATTCAGAAACACTTGAAAGAGTATCTTCAATTTATCAATATGATTTGCATTTAGATAAGGTTTTAGATAAACCTATTCAATTGGTATTTAATTATGAAGTTAAAGACTGGATAATGCCAACTGTGTATTATTGGGATAAAAGTAAAGTTCTTTGGAAGGAACTTATAACAACGGCAGACCTGGATAATAATAAAATATATGCAAGTACAGTATTACCTTATGCAAGAGTTGCTATGTTTATAAAGCCAGATGTATGGGCGGGAGAGGCTTCTTGGTATAGGTATAAAGACTGTGATTGTGCAGCTTCTAGAGATTATCCTAAGGGCACGGAACTTAAATTAACACATTTAAGTACTGGTATAACAGAAGTTATTAAGGTTAATGACTATGGACCTGAGCTATGGACTCATCGTATAATAGATTTAGATGCTACAGTGTTTGAAAAATTTATAACACTGGGTGCTGGGGTAACAGATTTAAGAGTTGAACTTATCAAATGATTACAATAAAAGGTATTACAAAAAAATATGGTAATTATACCGCATTAGATGATATATCCTTACATATAGCATCTGGTGAATTTGTTTCACTTGTTGGACAATCAGGCACAGGTAAGACAACGCTTGTTAAGTTAATTATTGCTGAAGAAAGACCAAGTAAAGGAGAAATAATTATTGGTGGCTGGGATATTACAGCTATTAAGTCCTATGAAGTACCATATTTAAGAAGACAGATTGGTGTTATTTTTCAAGACTTTAAATTATTACCTAAAAAAACTGTTTATGAAAATGTTGCTTTTGCATTAGAATCATGTGGAGTGGCAGCGGCTACTATTTTAAAAGTAGTACCTCAAGTATTGAAAATAGTAGGACTAGATAATAAGATTGATCATTATCCATGGCAATTATCTGGTGGTGAAAAACAAAGAGTAGCAATTGCTAGAGCACTTGTTCATAAACCAAAGCTATTAATAGCAGATGAACCTACTGGTAATTTAGATTCTATAAATACAAAAGAGATTATAGATTTATTAATAAAGATTAATGAGATTGGAACCACAGTATTACTCGTTTCACATAATAGAGATGTGGTTAATGGTTTAAGACGTAGAGTTATAACCGTTGAAGAAGGTAAAATTATTTCAGACCAAGTTAAAGGTCGTTATGTATTATAATTATGTTTTTTTTAGACTTATTTAGATCATTCAAGTTTGCATTACAGTCACTATGGCGTAACTTTTGGCTTACTATAGTTACTGTTATTATTGTCACATTAGCGATGGCTTCTGTTAGTTTTTTGCTAATCTTTAATTTGGTAGCTAATAATGTCGTAGATACAGTCAAAGCTAAGTCCGAAATATATATAGACTTAACAGAAGATGCAAAGCAAGCACAAGTAGAATTTTTGGTAGCAGAGCTTAATAAACTTGAAGATATAAGAGAGGTTATATATATAACTCCATCAGAAACTTTAGATAGATTCAAAGAAGAGCATAAAAATGATGAGGTGATAATTGCATCACTTGAGAGTTTATCTGCTAATCCGTTTACCGGTAGCTTGAAATTATCTGTAAATGATATTTCTAAATTTGATGCATTATTAACTGAGCTTTCAAGGGATGAATATGGTCAAATATTGGAGATTAATAATTCTGAGTTTTATGAAGCAAAGGATTTGCTCAATGTAATATCTGACTATTCTAAGAAAATAGAGAAGCTGGGATTTGGTATTAGTTTATTCTTTGTGCTTATTAGTATTATTGTAGTATTCAATACCATTCAAATGGGAATATATTCTCATCGTGAAGAAATAGGTATTATGAAACTTGTTGGTGCTTCCAATTGGTTTGTAAGATCACCATTTATTATTGAAAGTATTTTATATAGTATTATATCTGTTGTGGTAATGATATTAATATTCTATCCACTGGCAGTATATGTTCAACCGCATATAGATAATTTTCTTGGAGAATATACTTTAGACCTTGTAGCTTCTGTTTCTAGTAATTTTCTTTGGGTATTTGGACTTGAAATAGGAATAGCAATACTTATCACTGTACTTTCAAGTCTATTCGCAACTAGAAGGTATTTAGACGAATAAAATTTTTAGATAAAACAAAACACCTACTAAGTCTAGTAGGTGTTTTTTGTATAATATTATTTTACGTCAACAAATGTTGTAGCTTGAAGGCGACCATCATATTTCTTGATCTTACGTTTTCTGAAACTTACTACTCCTTTTGCTGTTGCCATTAAGGTGTCGTCTTTAGTCATCATAACATTAGATCCAGCTCTGAACTTACTTCCTCTTTGCTTTACTATAATATTACCCGCACCCGCTTGTTGACCGGCATAAAGTTTTACACCTAAGCGTTGTGCATTTGAGTCTTTCAGATTGGAGGCGGAACCGCCTGCTTTCTTATGTGCCATAGATGTTTAGTTAATAATCTATTTATGCCACAATATGATAATATATTATCTAAATTTAGTCAATAGTAGCTATTTCCCTTATATTTCTATAGGTTATAAAATAATGGTATAATAAATCCATTATGCAGAAGATATTAAAGAAAATTGAGAAAGAATTAGATATTATTCGCCCATTTTTAGAAGGTCATGGTGGAGGTGTTGAATTAGATAGCTTTGATGAGGATAAGGGTATTTTGTATGTTAAGTTTAAAGGAGCTTGTGTAGCCTGTCCTTTGTCCGCTTTAACATATCAGAATTTAATAGCAGATAGATTATCTGTTATGCCTAGTATTAAAGAAGTAAAGCTAATTTCTTAATATGTCAAAATATATATATTTAGATAATGCAGCAACAACGCCAATGAATAAGTCTGTTTTAAAGGCTATGAAGCCTTTTTGGAATAGAGAATATGGCAATGCATCATCTACTCATCAATATGGACAAAGATCTAGCGCTGCTATTACGAGTATAAGAAAAGTAATAGCAGATTTTTTATATTGCCAAGCAGAAGAGATAATATTTACATCAGGCGCAACTGAATCAAATAATACAGCACTTAAAGGAATTATGAGATTCTATAATCGTCAATTTAAAGTAAAGGGTAGAAAAGATAAACCACATATGATTGTATCTGCTATTGAGCATCCGTCTGTTTTAGAGTCTGCACTTGCTATGGAAAGAGAAGGTTTTGAGATAAGTATTATAAGTCCAGATAAGTTGGGCATTGTAAATGTAAAAGATATTATTAATGAGATAAAAGATAATACAGTATTAATTTCTTTAATGTATGTAAATAATGAGACAGGTATTATTCAACCCGTTCAAGCGCTTGGAAAAAAACTTATTGAAATTAATAAAGAGCGTAAAGATTTACCTAGAATATATTTTCATATTGATGCTGTACAAGGGTTTAATTGTTTAAATTGTAGACCAGATCATTTGAAGGTAGATTTAATGTCTTTTTCAGGACATAAGATTTATGGCCCAAAAGGTATTGGTGTATTATATGTCAGAGACAAAACTCCATTATTAAGATTAATGGATGGTGGTCATCAAGAAAGAACATTAAGAGGTGGCACAAATAATACAACGGGAATTATTGGTATGGGTCAGGCTATAAAGCTTTATATAAAAAATAGTGATGAGAATATAAAACATATCACAATATTAGCAGATTATTTATATACAAATCTTAAGAATATTAAGGGAATTAGATTTAATAGTAATAAGGAAAAATCTGTTCCTGGTATTATTAATTTTGCATTTAAGGATATACCAGGTAATGATTTACAGATGAAATTAGATTTAGCTGGTTTTGCTACCTCAACGGGAGCTGCTTGTGCTTCTGGATCATCTCAAGCATCTCCAGTCCTTATTGCAATGAAACAAACCAGCGCAGAGGCTTTAGAGGGACTCAGAATAAGTTTAGGAAACAATAATACTTTAAACGAGCTAAAGGCATTTATTAGAACATTAAATAGTATTATTAATAATTGGAATAATGACTAGTATAATTAATCAGATAAAAAAATATAGTATAAGTTTCATAGCCTTAATTCTAAATATATTTTTATGGCTATGGTTATTATTATTTATTAAACCAACAGCTGAAAGTCAGGTATTACATTATAATATCTATTTTGGGATTGATCAGCTAGGTACAGGTTTTAAATTATATTTAATGCCTCTATTTGGATTAATAATAATAGCTGCTAATTTATTATTAACAATGTCAAAGTTAGCGGGTCGTAGATTGGCACTTTATGCTTCATGGATTTCAATAAGTATACAAGTATTACTTATTATATCTCTTTTATTTCTAGTAATTAATTATTATTAATATGGATCCAATAACATTTTCAGTTGTAAAAATATTTATTTTAGCTACAGTTTCATTTGTAGTTGCCTTTGCCTTAACACCAGTTATGACTCATTATTTATATAAATATAAATTGGGTAAGTCTATTAGAACTTCAGATAAAGCACCTGTTTTTTATGAACATCATAAACAAAAATCCGGTACTCCTACTATGGGAGGTATTATGATTTGGTTTACAGTTGCCTTACTTGCTTTTCTTATTTCACTTCTTAGTCAAATGGGAATAGATATATTTACAAAGTTTAGTTTTTTAACAAGAGCTGAAACATTATTACCACTTGGAGCACTTCTTGCTGCGGCTTTTGTAGGTTTACTTGATGACTATTTAAATATTAGAGGTATTGGTCCTCATGGGGGAGGATTAAGAGTTAAGCATAAATTATTAATCTATACCTTAATAGCACTTATAGGAGCATTATGGTTTTATTTTAAATTAGATTGGGATGTTCTATATATTCCTTTCCTTGGTAATTTTGAAATTGGCATTTGGTATATACCAATATTTATATTCGTTATTGTTGCTACAACCTTTTCTATGAATGAAGCAGACGGTCTAGATGGACTAGCGGGTGGTATGATAGCAGTTAACTTTTTAACACTTGGCGCTATTGCATTCATGCAAGGTAAATTTGATCTTGCTAGTTTCTGTGCAGTTATAGTTGGGGCATTGATGGCTTTTCTTTGGTTCAATATTCCACCAGCAAGGTTTTTTATGGGTGATACTGGTTCAATGGGACTTGGTATTACTTTAGGTATTGTAGCTATGCTAACTAATACAGCCTTTCTATTACCAATTATTGGAATAGTATTTGTTTTAGAGTCTCTATCTGTAATTATTCAAGTTTTATCAAAGAAGTTTAGAAATAAGAAAGTATTTCTATCTGCACCTTGGCATCATCATTTAGAAGCTAAAGGATGGCCAGAGTATAAGATAGTAATGAGATTGTGGGTTATTACAACATTATTCTCTTTACTTGGCTTTATAATTTATATTTTAGACAAGAATGTATAATATTTCTGGTAAAAAAGTTGTAGTAATGGGACTTGGCCTTCATGGTGGCGGCGCTGGAGTTGCTTTATACCTAGCTAAACATGGAGCAGATGTACTTATTACAGATATGAAAACAAAAGCTCAGCTTCGGGATTCAATATCAATGCTTAAAAAATATCCAAAGATTAAATATACTTTAGGCAAACATTTAGCTGAAGATTTTAAGAATATAGATATTTTAGTAGCCAATCCTATTATCAGGCAAGATAATAAATACTTAAATATTGCAAAAAAATCTGGTGCAAAAATATATAATGATGTTTCACTATTTTTAGAACAATGTCCTGCTAAAGTTATTGGTATTACTGGTACTAAAGGCAAAAGTACAACAGCTGCTTTAATTTATCATATTATTAAAAATAAGAATGTATATCTTGGTGGTAATATTCGTATTAGTCCATTTATTTTTTTAGATAAATTATCTGCAAAAGATATAGTTGTACTTGAAATGTCTAGCTGGCAATGTGAGGGACTTGCTGCTATTAAAAAAAGTCCGGACATATCTGTTTTGACAAATTTAGGAATAGATCATTTAAATACATATAAATCATTTGCTTTTTATGCAAAAGCAAAAGCACTCATATTTAAATATCAGCATAAAGGAGATTATGCAATACTTAATAGACAAGATAAATATACTCCTAAATTAATTAAAAACATTAAAGCTAAGAAAAAGTATTTTAGTATTAATTCTAAGTCTGGAAATTATATTTCAAAAGATTATTTATATTATAATAATAAAAAATTATTATCAATAGATATGCTTCCTCTTATTGGAGAGCATAATAAAGCAAATATATTATGTGCTTTAGAAGTTTGCAGTATTTTAAATATAAGCATATCTCAAATTAAAAAGTCATTAATTACCTTTAAGGGTTTATCTGGAAGAATGGAAGTGGTAAAGAAGATGGGGGGTATTATATATATAAATGACACAACAGCTACATCACCACTTGCTGCAATTGCATCAATTCGTTCATTAAGTAGTCCGGTGGTATTAATTGCTGGTGGTAATGATAAAAAGCTAGATATTGAAAATCTAGCAATAGCTATTATAAATAGAGTAATGAGTGTTGTTTTATTGCCAGGCACAGCTACTAATAAACTTGTAGAATTATTTAAAAAGAAAAACTTTATAGATTATTCATTTGCAAAAAATATGAAAGAGGCTATTAAGATAGCAAGTAATAAAGCAGTAAAGGGTGATATTATATTATTATCTCCGGGAGCTACTTCATTTGGCTCATTTATAAATGAATTTGATAGAGGGGATCAATTTATTAAGGAAGTACATAATTTAAAATAGATGGGAAAAAGATTTGGTAATAAATTAGCTAATTGGATCAAAATACCTTTTACAACAGATAGGTATTCTCATGCTCCAGATTATGTATTACTTGGTACCATAGGAATATTACTTGTATTTGGTCTTTTGATGTTGTCATCAGCTAGCACTGTAATTTCATTTCAATCAACGGGCGACAGTTATTTTTTTGTTAAACATCAATTATTATATGGCGTATTGCCAGGAATATTATTTTTTTTAATTGCTATTAGATTACCATATGCTATTTGGAAGAAATTTGCCTTTTGGATGCTTATTATTTCAATTGGACTTCTTGTTATTGTATTATTACCTGGTGTAGGTAAAACAGTTGGCGGTGCAACTCGATGGATAGATATAGGTCTTTTTTCTTTTCAACCCTCGGAAATAGTTAAGATAACCTTTTTAATATATTTAGCAACTTGGCTAGCAAAAAAAGGCTCTCATGGTATATCTGATATTGAATATGGTACTATTCCTTTTCTTTCAATCATTGGTATTGTTACAATACTTTTTCTTAAACAACCAGATCTTGGAACATTACTTGTTATTCTAGCAATATCTTTCTTGATTTACTTTATAGCAGGGGCTCCTTGGCGTCATATTATATCTATTGTTGGTGTTGGCATTCTTTTATTACTTATACTTGTTATGTCTAGCCCATATAGAGCAGAACGATTAAAGACATTTATGGGTGGAGGAGATGAACTTGGACAAGGTTATCATATACAACAGGCTAAAATTGCAATTGGTGCGGGTGGTTTTTTTGGATTAGGTCTAGGAAGGTCTCAACAAAAGTTTAGATATTTACCAGAGGTTCAAGGAGATAGTATATTTGCAATAATAGCTGAAGAACTTGGCTTTATATTTGCTGTTGCTGTTATTATGGCATTTGTACTTCTTATGATAAGAGGATTTAAAATAGCCAGAGGGTCTCCAGATGAATTTGGTAAGCTGCTTGCTGCTGGAATTACCATATGGTTTGTTATTCAAGCAATGATAAATTTGGGTGCAATGGTGGGTCTTTTGCCGTTGACAGGAATCACTTTACCGTTTATAAGTTATGGAGGATCATCCCTTGCGATTTCTTTATTCGCAGTGGGATTACTTTTAAATATTTCAAGGTATACAAAAGCTTAATATGAAAATATTATTCACAGGTGGAGGAACAATGGGTTCTGTATCACCACTACTTGCACAAATAGATTATCTATTATCTGAACATGGTTTTTTACCTTCAGATTTTATGTGGATTGGTACAGCAACAGGTCCTGAAAAAGAAGTTATTGAAAGATATGATATTACTTTTAAATCTATACCAGCTGGTAAATTGAGAAGATACTTTTCTCTAAAGAATTTTACCGATCCATTAAAAGTATCTAGAGGATATTTACAATCATTAGAATATATATATAAATTTAAACCAGATCTTATTATTACGGCTGGTTCTTTTGTTTCAGTACCTGTTGTACTAGCAGCTAAGTCTTTAAGAAAACCAGTGCTTATTCATCAATTAGATTTAAGACCAGGTCTTGCTAATAGAATAATGTCGAAATTTGCAGATATTATTACTGTTTCATGGCCAGAGCTTTTAAATAAATTTGGTAATAAAAAAGTTATTTGGGTAGGTACTCCAATTCGTAAACATATATTAGAACCAATAAGTGGCACGCTTCATCCAAAATTAGATCTAGATGATGATTTACCATTGATACTTGTTATGGGTGGGGGAACGGGGGCGGTTGCAATCAATAGATTAATTGGCAATGCCTTGCAAGATCTTTTATCTAGATATCAGGTGGTACATATTGCTGGTATTGGTAAAAAAGTAGAGATTGATCTTAATAAAGAATTTAGTCATAGATATTGGCAATTTGAATATATACATGATGATTTAGGTCATTTAATAAATAGAGCGGACTTAATCATTAGTAGAGCTGGTATAGGCACCATTTCGGAGATATTAGCCTGTTCTAAGCCATCTATCATAATTCCTATCCCAAACTCTCATCAAGAGGAAAATGCGGCATATTTTGGGGATCAGGGGGCGGTTAAGGTGATATCTCAGGTAGGACAAAGCCCATTGTCACTAGCTTCTGAAATAGATAATATATTATTGGATATAAAACAGCAGGAATTACTAGTAAATAATGCTAGTTTACTTGTTAAGCAGAATGCTAATGAATTACTTACTCAAGAAATATTTAAATTTAAATAATGGATATTTATTCAAAGTATAAAAAAATATATTTAGCTGGTATTGGTGGAATTGGTGTTTCAGCAATAGCTAGACTATTTAAATATCATAATGCAATTGTTGCTGGTTCAGATATTACTAAATCTAGTATCACTGAAGATTTGGAATTAGCTGGTATTAAAGTAAATTATGAGCAGGTTGAAGAAAATATTTCTGAAAATATTGATCTTTTTATACATACTCCAGCCCTGCCAAAAGATCATATTGAACTTTTAAAGGCTAAAGAACTTGGAGCAGATATATATTCTTATCCAGAGTTTTTGGGATTACTTTCTAAAGAATATTCTACGATTGCAATATCGGGAACACATGGCAAATCATCAACCACAGCAATGCTTGGATTAATACTTATTGAAGCTGGACTTGATCCAACCATTATTGTTGGTTCTCAGGTTGAAGGCTTTGATCATAATTTAAGAATTGGTAAGAGTAAATTACTATTACTTGAAGCCTGTGAATATAGAGGGCATATGCTAGAGCTTTCTCCTGAATATATATGTTTAACAAATATAGAAGAAGATCATTTAGATTATTATAAAGATCTTGAAGATATTGAAGAACACTTTTCTAGATTTGTAAGTAAGGTAGACAATAAGAAACTATTTTTAAATATAGACAATCCATCATTATTCAAATTCAATGATGAAATACAAGGCATATCTTATGGTATAGATATACCAGGTAAATATCATGCCTCAAATATTTTTATAGATTCTGGTAAACAATATTTTGATTTATATATTTCCAATAAGAAAGTTGTACAAATATGTTTAGCAGTACCAGGTAGATTTAATGTATATAATGCACTGGCTGCAATTGCAGTGGCAGATACATTTGGAGTAAAACCGGAGATATATAAAAAAGTATTGAGTGAATATAAGGGTTGTTGGAGAAGATTTGAGATACTTGGAAATGTTAAAACTAGAAAAACTAGTTTACTCATAACAGATTATGCTCATCATCCAACAGCGGTAAGAGCTACTATAAAGGCCGCTAAAGAATTCTATCCAGATAAAAGATTAGTCGTAGTATTTGAACCACATCAACATAATAGAACAAAGGAATTGTTTGAAGATTTCATAACTGCTTTTTCAGAAGCAGATTATACAATAGTAAGTGAAATATATGATGTAAAGGGTAGGCATAATGAAAGTGAAGAAATATCTTCAAAAGATTTAGTAGATGAAATAATAAATAGAGGACAGCTGAATGAAAAACAAATAGAGTTTTCACCAAGTTTAAAGGCTACCAAAAGCCGTATCATTGCTGAAACAAAAGCAGATGATGTAATTCTTATCATGGGAGCGGGGGATATAGATAATATAGCCAGACAATTAATATGATAAATACCTTAGATAAACTTAATACATTAGCAACTGTTAAAGAAAATTATCCTTTAAGTAAATTAACTAGTTTTAAAATTGGTGGACCAGCAAAGTATTTAATTGAAGTAGAGGACATAGGTAATCTACCAGGAATATTTTCTATATTAAAAGATAATGATATAGATTATTATATTCTAGGAGGTGGCGCTAATGTCTTGGCATCTGATGAAGGTTTTAATGGTGCTATTATAAAGATTAAAAATAGCCAGTGGTTAATTGCTGATGAGAATGATGATGAAGTACTCATTAAAGTTGATTCGGGCCTATCTTGGGATGATTTTGTAGCTATTACAGTAGATAAGAATTGGTGGGGAGTAGAAAATATGTCATATATACCAGGATCTGTTGGTGGTGCAGTAGCTGTTAGTGCAGGAGCTTATGGACAGCAAGTATCTGATTTCATTACAAAGGCTTATGTATATAATATTATAGAGTCTAAGTTTGAAGAGTTTACAATAGAGATGTGTGACTTTAAATATCGTAGTAGTTTCTTTACAGAAGCAGGGGAGCATAAATATATAATATTATCTGTTGAAATTAGATTAAAGAAAGGTTCTGAACCATCTATTAATTATCCAGATGTAATTAAATATTTTGCAGATAAAGAAATTGATAAACCTACTCTAACCGAGATAAGAGAAGCATTGCATTTTATTCGCTTCAATAAATTACCAGATTGGAATGAGGTGGGTACGGCTGGTTCATTCTTTAAAAATATATATTTATCTACAGGTGATATGAAAGGCTTTATGGACAAAATTGATAATAATTTTGGTGCTGAGTATAGGCAAGAAGCTGAATTAATGTGTAAGAAATTTACTGACTCATATGGATGTAAAATACCAACTGGATTTGTACTAGATAAATTATTAAATTTAAAAGGTAAAACAATGGGTGGTGCTAAAGTTTATGAAAAGCAAGCCTTGGTTATTATCAACGATAATAATGCTACTGCTAAAGATGTATTGATGCTAGTAAGTTATATAAAGCAACAAGTTAGATCTAAAACTGGAGTTCAATTAACAGAAGAAGTCAGATATATTGGATTTTAAATATGTATAAATAAAAAAAGATGTTGAATTGTTCATCATCTTTTTTTATATTCTTCAATTGTAATAACTTTAAGGCCGCTAAAACATTGAAGGTGCTGCTGGCAGCGAAAGAGTTGATCATTTGTAAAAACTACAACATGAGTTATTTTTTCATTACAAAACAGTGATCCACATTTTGTGGGTACTTCAATTTTCTCAACTGAATAGTCATGTCCATCTCCGTCACCACCAATCATGCAAGAAACCAACTTACTGCAGCCAGACCTATTAATAGTGAGCCGTAAAAGGAACAGGTTCGACATCTATTAAATTTGAACTGTCTTTTTGCAAGCTCGATGGTTAAGTCACCTTTAATGTCATTGCGTCTCATACATTCTAAATGACTCTTATATCCTTCACCATAAAGGACTAATACGATACCAATGATAGCAATAAATCCACGAATTATGTCTCCTTCTATCATGTCTTTCTCCTTTTTTGTTAAATAGCAATACTACATAGTAGTATATTTCAATATATTTGTCAATATTTGTAGCATTGCAGCGAAAGGTTTACACTTGCCAGTTCATTGAGCTTCTGCATAGGTGTTAAACCATCCATACCAAGGCCTCTATGCCTCTTTTGGTAATTATAGTAATGCATGAATAGATTAAGCTTGTATTGCATAC
>JADHUR010000009.1 GCA_016784445.1 Patescibacteria group bacterium | reverse complement strand
ACTCCAATACCAAGAAAGAAGCTTAATATAATTAAAACAATTACCACTAAGGTGGTAATGTTTTTCTTCTGATCTGTTGAAATTTCCTCAATCATGAAAGAATTATACCATTATGCTTATAATAATCAAACAGTATTTAGTCTATTCTTTTAATATCTACTCCAATATCTGTTAAACGTTTTACAATATTCTCATAACCTCTTTCAATTTGGTATATATTCCCTATTTCTGTCTGTCCTTCTGCAATAGTAGCTGCTATTACCATAGCAATGCCCGCTCTTAAATCTGGACTCTCTACTGTTTTACCAAATAATTTGCTCCTGCCTTGTACTATTACTCTATGTGGATCACATTGAATAATATTAGCTCCCATTGTATTTAATTTATCTGTGTATAATAATCTGCTCTCATATATAGTTTCGTGAACTAGACTTAAACCTTCTGCTTGTGTTAGAAGTACAGTCATTGGTGGCTGCATATCTGTTGGAAAACCTGGATACTCATGAGTAGATAATTTAAATGCTTTAAGATCTTTAGACTTCTTAACTTCAATAATATCTTTACCAATTTCTAATTTAACACCCATTTTTTCAAATATCTGAAGCGGTACTTTCAAATGATCAGGATTACAATTTGTAATCTTAAGTTCTGCATTATTAGCTGCTGCTAAACATATAAATGTTCCGACTTCTATTCTGTCCGGCATAACTGTATATTCAACACCAGAAAGTTCTTTAACACCTTCAATAGTAATATATGGAGTGCCTGCACCCTTAATCTTGGCTCCCATATTATTAAGCATTTCAACTAGGGCAATTACCTCAGGTTCACAAGCTGCATTATGTATATGTGTTATTCCATCAGCCAAAACAGCAGCTAAGATCATAGACTCTGTTCCTGTATGACTAATTTGTGTAAATACAATTTCAGCACCACGTACTTTACTTGCTTCAAAATGATAAGCTTCATCTTTATACTTAATATCACCACCAAATTTACTAAAGCCATCAATAAAGAAATCTATTGGTCTTTTGCCAATAATACAACCACCGGGATGAGGTAATGTTACCTTTTTAAATCTACCAAGTAGTGGAGCAATAAGCATAATAGAGCTACGTAATTTTTTACCAAGCTCTGTATCTATATCTGTTGTATTAATATGATCGGCTTTTAAACTATAAGAACCATTACCTAAATCTTTAACAGTAACTCCCAATTCTTTAATAATATCTATTAGAATATGTATGTCCTCAATATTAGGAACATTATGAATAATACATTCTTCTTTTGTAAGTAATGTTGCTGGTAATAATTTTAAAGCATTATTTTTAGCACCTGCCACTTTAATACTACCCCCTATTTTCTTACCACCTTGAATTATATACTTTGACATATAGACTTAAATTATGTATAAATATGGTTAATTAGATATGTATATATTCTAATATAGATCAGAATAATAAACAATGGAAAAACTTTATCAAAAACGTATTGCCTGGATAGGCTTTGTCATCTTATTTCTAGCTATATTGCCAGTGCTATTTTCACAAGCTTTAGGCTATAAATATAATTGGGATAAACACCAGTTTGAAGCAACTGGTATTTTATTTGTGAAAACATACCCAAAGGATGCACAAATCATCTTAAACGATAAAGTCGTTAATGACAAGACCCCTTGGCAACAACCCAAATTATTACCTGGTAGATATAATTTAAAGATTATTAAGACAAATTATTTAACTTGGGAAAAGAATATAGATATATATGAGCATACTACTACATTTGTAGAAGATGTTGTTTTATTTAAACGATCATTACCCACTCCAATTAGTAAAATGGAGCTTAAATCCAATTTAACAAATAATGACAAATTATATATTTTCCTTGGTGATACTAAAGATAAAAAAATACTTGTAAAATATAATATAGACAATGATGAATGGAATATTCTTAAAGAATGGACACTAAAAGATAATATTGAACTTGTATCACTGTCTCTTAATAATATGAAGCTAATCTATAATGAGAATGGTATATATAATTTACTTCTAATAGATAATCCAAATGTATCTGAAAAATTAACAGGTCTTTCTAATATTTATTGGCAAAATATATATTGGGACTCAAATTCAGATAGCATTGTTTATACAAATGTAAATAATAATCTATATCAAATAAATATATCTATAATGCCAGCATTAATTACAAATACTGTAAGAAATATTGTAGATGGTTTTTCACATGAAAATAATATCTATTATTTAACAGTCTCAGATGATAATAAACAATTAGTACTTAATAAAGCAGATAAAGATCTTAGCAATAAAGAATCATTACTTCTTTTACCATTGACTACTTCAATTGAATATATAAGCTCTGATGGCCTTCTTTCATTACTAGATGATGTAAATGATTTCCTTTATTTAATAGATTTAAATAATAAAGATATTATTGCTAAGGTATTCCCCAATGTAAATACTGCAAATTGGTATGATATTAATTATGATAAGGTATTATATTGGAATAATAATGAATTATCTGTTTATTATAGAAATAGAAATCAATCTCAATTGATAACAAGAGTTAGTCAACCTATTATTAATGCCTGGTGGCATCCAAATGGTACTTATGCTTTCTATAAAATTGGTAATAAAATAAATATTGTTGAATTTGATGAAAGAGATAAAAAAAATAACTATGAAATAGTTAGTTTAGATAATGACGATTTATTTATTATAGATAGCAAGGGTGAAGAAATTGTCTATTATTCTGAAGCAGATAAAACAATTTATAAGCAAGAAATACAATAATTAATCTTCTTTAAGCATTATTCTAAATATAAATAATATTATTAGAATAATGAAATGAATATTTAAATCATAATAATTACTTATAAGTCCAACCTTTAAATACTCTGCAATCATATAAATAATCCAAGTAATTGAAATAATAGCGAAGATCTCATCAAATATCATTAATTGTCTTTTTGTTAATCTCATCGTATATTTCTCCAACAATATTTAAGATAATCTATAAATTCTGTCCAGAAACTTAGGCCAGATTTTTTTTCATACAATATTTCTATACTTTCAATAATAAATGGATTATCTATACTAGAACCCAATGCTCCTATTATAAATCTTAGCTTATTATCACTTATGGTAGCACTTGCTAAATCAAAAGAAACGGTATTTATAGAATAATCTCCATCTATAATAGGTTTGTGATACTTTGCTATTAAATATTCATAATCAGACTCATCTGTAATTCTTTTAATACTACCAGGGATAAAATCTAAAAGATAATCATCATTAAAACTAAATAATCCATCACTATATATTTGTATATTACCACTTGGTATATCTAAATATGTTCTATCGCTCAAATCTCTTAAATAATATTTATTATTTATAGTATCAATTGCTAAATCATTATCGGCATATATAATATTCTGTAAGCCTGAATAATCCAGTGATTTTATACGTATGGTACTAGCATTGCTAAGTAAAGAATGCTTCCCCCCATTTAAACTCAATTGATTAGTAAAATTAATGTATTTATTTATACTAGCAATACTACTTGTAATATTATCTGTACTTATACTAATTTTATATATACCAGTCTTTAAATTATTCATCTCAAGTATATAATTTGAATCTAATGTTTCATCTTGTTTAATTAAATTACTAGAATTGTCATATAGCTTTATAGTAGATATATTATCTCCAATAAAATTAAAATCTAAATAAATCCTATCATTTACATAAACAAGCATCGAATAATCACCTATCAAATTTATATTAATACTTTGCTGCGCTTTATAGTCTGAATAATCCTCAATAATATAATCTTTATCTGATGGAATATTATATGAAGCAATTTTATCTGAATTTGCCAGGCCTGATATAATTTCACTTTCCCCTATAATCCCCTCCATATTAGACCAAACACTAAGATTATCTAGTATTGTTTTTGGCCAAGCTAAATTATTGAAATCTTTATTGTCTAATAACTCCTCTTCATATGACCAATTATCTCCCGTTTGAAGTCCAATAAGTACTTGCTGACAACAATCATTCTTATATTTAATCTTTAATTCAACATTATCATATGGTGCCGACATGCGAGTTGTAAAATATACTGGCTCATCAATAATATTCCAATTATCATTAACTATAGTTCTAGATACTGGGAATATTTGAGATACTTTAGAATTATTATCCTCAGCGCTTACATAAATTGACTGACGTCCAGACAAATTAATATCTATTAATATTAAACAAATTAAAATAGTTAGAAATATTACTATTCCTGCAATTCTAACAATGAATTTTATTTTTTTATCACTCAACATTTTTTATACTATATAGTCTCATATTATTATACATCAAATCTGTAGGTATTATTTGTAATCCAAACCGATTATAGTATTTAAAATTAAGATAATTAAGTACAACCTCTTCATGTTGCCAATCCCAAAGATAAACTGGCAATTCATTTACAAGATCAGCTACTCTTTCATAATCTATATCATAGAATAAGTCATATATAACAGTTCTTCTAGGAAAAAATACCTTATCTGATTTCCTAGCAATAATAGTAGCATTATCTTCAGTTCCATTTATAACTATATCTGACATTTCATGATAAGTCCCTATTGTATTATTTATGGCATATATACCTTCTTGTTTGTCTAAATATACATCCTTATATGCAAAACCAGATACTATAATTAGAATAGACATACAAATAAGAGCCCAAGCTGTAGTAGATTTTCTAAATAATCTACTGATTGGAATAGATATAAGTGGTAAAAGTAATATATATATTGGTAACCAATATCTTACAAAAGAAGTACCAATTGTTACTGCTTTAGGATTTGGATTATCACTAAATTGCCAGCTGCCATAATATACTATCAATATACTAGATATTACTACTATTAAGATAAGCCAAGCTGCTAGCCTTAACCAATATTTCTTATTAGACTTATATAAACTAATAATTATTAAAACAAAACCTATTATTGTTAAATAATAATGCCAATAAAATATATCTCTTAAATATTGAGCTATATGTAATTTAATAATGGCTAAATCAAAACCAAAAGGTAATAAATATGGCAGCAAATTAAAACCAGATAAATTTACAACCGGCTTAATTTGATAACCTAAGCTAAATACTTGTCCAAATAAAATATTATTAAAATAAAACATTGGAAGCATACTAGCTATGGTGAGAATTGGAGTTAGCCAAATAGATATCCAGTTTATTTTTTTATAATAAAACAAGCAAAGTAAAATAAAAAATGGCAATACCCAAACTATTTCAGCTGCTCTTACCATTAAAGATAGTCCTAAGAATATTCCAGAAATTGCATACCAAATATTCTTCTTAATATATATAGCCCTTAAAAAGAAATATACACCAATAATAAATAAACTCATGAATAAAACATTTGGCATCATACTTCTTGTTGCATAATACCACCAAGCAGGATGAATAAATAATAAGGCAGCTGCTAAGAAAGAAGCCTTCTTAGAAAATACAAAGTTCAAACTCAAATAGAAAAAAAGTACTGCTAGTGCTGCCAAAAGTGGCGTTAAAAATATAATTATAGTCGATGACTGAACAATCGAAGCTATCACTCCATAAAGCCATGGCATACCAAGAAAACCAGTTGGAACTAAATAATTATCTATTACTCTTAATGATCTAGGGCTTACAATATCTCCAGCATATAATGAACTTTCAGAGAATTCAGTAAAATTACCATTATCATAAAAAGTCTTAGCTGCCCAATAATTAGCAGTCTCATCTGGTGAATTAAATATAAAACTATCTCCAGCAGAAACTGTCTTATATGCTAGAAAACTATATATACCAAAAAAAACTAGTGCTAGTATAAAAAGCACCGCTAAGTATGAATCAAATTTTCTTTCTTTATTGAGCTGCTTCATGTCATTATTATATCAAACTTTGACTTATTTTATTAGTATAAATGTGATAAAATTATATCATGAAATTAAGGATAGGCTTACAACACTATATATTAGCTGGTTTAATACTCTTAGCACTCTCAATATTCATTAATCAATTACCAATATTGCAATTTATTATTGGTATTTTTTTACTTGATCTATTATCTACTGCTTATGGTCAAATTTTTGCAAAAAATGCCGGCTATATATATAAATGGATAATTGGATTTATAACTGTTATATCACTTCTTATTATTGGTGGTTCTATATTGATTTATTTTTTAAGTATTAATAGCTTAAGCCTATCTGCTTTATGGCTACTTATTTACTTAATTCCTGTTATTATCTGGCGAAAACAAAACATAATAATGGAAATAGAATTTAATAAGCCTCAGTTTAATTTTAAATCTACTATATTACCAGGAGTATTTATATTATTTGCTGCTATTCTTCTATATATATTTATTCAAGGAATAAATACTGAAGTAATATATTCTGTTTGGGCATTACTTAGTTTTTATTGGGTATATATATATTTACTATTAGCAATTCTATTATTACTTTTAATTTATAAAGCTAGGGAAGAAACTTGGGGTATTTATACAAGTATATTTATATTCTTATCTATATCGCTTGGAGCAATACTATATAAGCTGGGTTATGGGTTTGACTATCATATTCACACAGCTACTACCAAACATATTTGGGAAATGGGTACTATATCTCCAAAGCCTTTATACTATATTGGCTATTATTCTTTAATATTAAACTTCAAGTATTTATTAAGTCTTCCTCTTTCATTTCTTAATCAATATCTTGTACCAATAATACTAGCTAGTACTATTCCAAGTACAATTTATTATGGATTATATACTAGTTTTGATTTTAAAAAAGTAATTTTTAGATATTTACCACTCACATTATTATTAATCCCTTATTCTTTATTTACCTATTCTACTCCTCAATCATTTGCTAATACTTTGTTTATAATTTTAATTGCATTATCTCTCCCCTATTTATTCAAAAAAGAAATTCAATTAAAACTTTTATGGCTACTTGCTATTACCATAGCTTTAATACATCCAATAACAGGTGTTCCTGCTATTTTACTTATTCTATTTATTAGCCTGAGAGATTGGAGAAGATCCAGTTATATTATTGGTAAACAAAGACAAATACTATTTACTTTAATTACAATATTTGGTGCTTTTGTCTTGCCAATATTGTTTTTTATTAACTCATATTTAAATGGACATACTATATCCTGGCAATTAAGTCATTTAGGATTTAGTATTCCCCATTTCAATAGCTATATTTCAATCTTTGATTATATATATAACTTTATATGGCTTATGCCATTACTTGTATTTATCTTAGCAATTTCTGGTCTTATATATATTTATAGAATGAAAAGATTAAATCAATTCTCTGAATATGCTATTATATTACTTATTTTAATTATTAATTATATATGGCTCAGGCTATTTATTAACTTCAACTTTTTAATAGACTATGAAAGATTAAATTATGCTAATAGACTTATTGATTTAATATTTATTTGCAGCTTGCCTTTTATATTTGTAGCTTTTGGTATATTTATTGAAAAAGTTTTTGATGCAAAAAATATATATAAGGTATTTATAATAATACTAATAGCTATTATTTTAATTTCTACCTTTTATTTATCTTATCCAACTAGAGATCCATATACATATAATAAATCTCTAAATACATCTATAAATGACTATAATATTGTTAAACAAATTGAAGAATATAATACAGATGAATATATTGTACTTGCTAATCAAGCAGTATCAGCAGCCGCTTTAAGTGAATATGGTTTTAATAAATATTATCATGAGAATATATATTATTATCCAATTCCAACATCAGGACCACTATATCAAATATATTTAGATGCTGTTTATCAGAGAAAGGCTATTGATCAAATACTAGCAAGTGCTAATTCCCTAACAAATATTAATAATATATATATTGTTATTAATTCCTATTGGACAGACTCTACTAATTTAATTAATTCGTATAAAAAAACTGCTACCTCTTGGCAACAGCTAAATGATGATTATATATTCTATTATAATTTAGCAGAAAGTGTTTCCCAATAATCTCTAACTGACATTGTATTATCTACCTTTGCAGATCTGAGCTTATGGCTCAGTTTTCTATTTGCAAATATTTCTAATTGCTGAAGTAAATCTTTTACATTACCCGGTTCAAATAGATAATCTCCATTATTCACATCAAGTAGTTCCGGTATACCGCCAATATTTGATCCAATAACAGAAAGTCCTAATGTCTTTGCTATTCTTATTGCAGTTGGACTATTCTCATAACAAAGTGATGGTACAATAGCTAAATCATAATTACTCATTATCTTTGGCCAATTATTAAACTCTGGCCAATCATTAATCTGGACATTATCATATATAAGTATTTGTTCTCGAAGAGATCCTCTGCCCCAAATATCTAATATTATTTTCTTTTCTGCCTTACTATTAAATTCTTTTATAGCTTCAAGTAAAGTTAAAATACCTTTATGTACTTCAAGTTGTCCTGAGAACATTATTCTTAATTCATCTGTATCTTTTTTTTCTACATTATCTAATTCAGTAATTGGATTAAGTATTTGAATACTATTAGCATCAGTAAACAGATTCTTAGACTTATATAAATCAAGTAACCATTGGGAAGGACTTATTAATAAATCTGGCATAGCAATTACTTTCTTTACCATCTTTGTATAGACACTTCTAGCAAATGTATATATAGCACTTAATTTCTTTCCATAAATAAGTAATCCACTAGGATCAAAGTATTGAACATCATGAAGTGTTAACCAAAATTTAGCCTGAGATTTCTTTGCTATACCCGTCAGTCCATAACCAAGGCCCTTTAAATTATGGCACCAAATAAGGTCTGGCTGTATATCTTCTATAATATCCTTAAATAACCTACTAGATACCTTAGACTTTATGTCTCTATAATGCCAAAATAGCCTCAAAAATGGCCCCATATCGCTTAAACTATAGAAAGGGCTAAAGTTATACCCTCCCAGTCTATATACCTCTATAACGCCCTGTTTTTCCCTTAAGATATTTGGCTTTGAATATGCCTTAATATCTGAGGTAATAATATATACAGTGTGTCCATTATTGCTTAAATACTCTGCTAATATATTTACAATCACCTCCGCACCACCTCTGGTATATGGTTTGTATAGACTATTTACTAAACATATTTTCATAAAGTCTTATATAGCTTATCTAAATCTTTTCCAATAGCTTCCCAACTATATTTTTTAATAGTTCTCTTATATCCATAATCTGCATACTCTTGTACTAGCTCAGTCTGATCTAAAAGATAATCTAATTTAGCTCTTAGAGATTCTATATCTCCAGGTTCTGCTAGCTCACCTGTTTTTCCTTCAACAACTACAGATCTAACACCTGGTAAATTGGTAGCAATCACTGCTGTCCTACAGGCCATACTTTCAACCAGAACTATACCAAATGCTTCTCCTCTTGTTATGGAAGGAAGTATTGTAAGGTATGAAGATCTATAAAAAGATAAAAGACAATTATCATCACAATTGGTATTAAATTGAACTCTATCATCTAATCTAAAATCATAAGCAAGTTTTTTATAATAATCTACCATATCTCCATTACCAATAATATTTAATTGCCAATTTTTTTGTTTACAATCTTTAAGTGCTTCTAATAATATTTCTAAACCTTTAAAATAATGTGCTTTATCAAGTGCACCGACAAAAAGTAATTGTTTATTCTTTTGATTATATTTATTCATACTACTTTCACTGGCTGTATAAAAGCTAGTATCTACACCATTAGGTATTTCCACCATCTTATGTGTAGCTCTTCTTAACCACCATGAAGATCTACAATTTAATGCATAATCCTCAGAATGAACTATTACCCTATCTGCAAGTTTAATAATTTGCGGGAATATAAAATATCTAACAAATCTAAATATTAAATTTTTTAAGCCACTTGAGTAATTATCCATATGATAATGAATAATTAATTTCTTCTTAGGCCAAATTATTCTAGCTAAAACAATAAATAGCATTACGCCATAGAATGGATAATGTACATGATAGACATCAAATTTTCTTAATCTAAAAAATAGTGAAGTAAGTATTGCTGCATTACCAATTTCTAAAAATGGTACAATTCTTTGAATCTTTATACCGTCAATTTCTTCTTTAGCCTTAAGATCTTGTAAGTATTTATACTTGGGAGTAATAACAGTAATATCATAGCCATAGGAGGCAGCCTCCTTAGCATTTTCTAAAGCTACTTTACCCATACCACCCCTATATGGTGGGAAGGTACAAACTAGATGAACAATTTTTTTTGTTTTATTTACCATCTAATAATAAAGGTTAATATTTTTAAATATACCGTAAAGATAGGATTAGCTATATATAATAATAAAGGATTACTTAATTCTTGAAAATGAATTGATCCAGTAAATTTCTTAAGCATTTCATGATCAGAAACCTTTCTAAGTTTCTCCATTTTCTTTCTATGCCTACCAATACTATGCCAAACATTAGGATTGGTAAAGTATATATAACTAGCTACTTTCTTCCCTAAATACTTATTCTTTACAGCAAATAGTAATTGTCCTGCTTCCATTATAAACCAGGCGGGTATAAGTAATACTAAAGTTCCTATTTTATAATTTCTAAATAATGTTAATAGTCTATTTCTTTCAAAATAATATACTTGTTTCATAGACCTATTAAACTCATATTTATGATAAACAATACTAGTAGGTTGCATTACCACTTTATAGCCTGCTAGCCACATTCTCCAACCAATATCTAAATCTTCTAAATACATAAACATTGCATCATCAAAGAGACCAATATCCTTTAATACTGACACTCTTAATAGAACAGCTGCGCCTGAAGGATAATTAATTTCTCTAATTTCTTCATATTTACCCTCATCTTTAGCACCACTTGCCTCTCCATACCCAAATCCCAAGAAATGTATTCTATTACCTACTGTATTTAATTTAGTCTTATCTGAATGTAAATATAGCTTAGATTGAACAGCGCCGAGAGTTTTATCTTCATCTGCTAGTTTTACTACCTCTTTTAGCCACGATGGAGTTACCTCTGTATCTTGATTAAGTAAAAAGACATAATCATATCCTTTTTTAATAGCATATTTCATGCCAATATTATTACCACCGGCAAAACCAGTATTCTTATCTTGCAATAATAGTTTAATCTCTGGATAATTCTCCCTAGTATAAGCAATAGACTCATCCTCAGAATTATTATCCACCATAATTATCTTATAATCTTCCAGAGGATAATCTGTTCTCT
Organism: Patescibacteria group bacterium; assembly: GCA_016784445.1. Lineage (GTDB taxonomy): Bacteria > Patescibacteriota > Patescibacteriia > UBA1558 > UBA1558 > BS150m-G51. Next base: position 8,368 of record JADHUR010000009.1, on the reverse strand, counting down.
TTAAAGAATCAAAAAGATCTGGCAAATATTTTTGCCCATTATAATTAACAATAATGATAGCAACTTTAGACATTATCCTTTTTATTTACTTCATCAATTCCAACTTTTCTAACAACCTTAGTAATATCTGAAGATAGCTTATCCATTCTTAAATATATTCTAAATAGCATATAGAACATAACAACAATGGCTGCATATATAATAAGGTCAGCTCCCCTACCAATTCCAAGAGCCGATGCTAAATAACTTGTTGATTCTGGATACCAAAATACAATTAAAACAATAAGCCACATAAGAAACCAAGTAGCTGCTTGTCCTAAACTTAATTTATTCTGAGATTTTCTCTTAATAATTACAGACAAAGCTATAATAACTAAAATAGAAATAATAATTTGTAAATACATATATTAACTTAACTTTTTAATAAATAAATCTAATAGTATTCTAAAACCACCTGTTAAACCTTGTCCAAAATCTGTATATATAATCTTAACCGGAATCTCTTTATATTTTAAACTTAGCTTTTTAATACTTGAATTAATCTCTGTAGCATGAGCCATACCATCTTGCTTGATAACTATTTTCTTTGCAGTTAATGCTGTCATTGCTCTAAAGCCATTATGTACATCTGATAATCTTAATCCAGTAAATAAATAATCTATAATTTTTGCTGGTGGTTGAATAATATATTTTTTAAACCAAGGTATATTAGATTCTTTACCTAAAAATCTAGACCCTACTGTAATATCTGTACCATTTTCAAGTGGGCTAATCATATCTGGTATATCTTCAACCTGCATCTGACCATCAGCATCAAAATGTACAATATATTCAGCACCCATCTTTAAACAAAACTCATTACCAGTTTGCAAAGCTGCTCCCATTCCTCTATTTATAAAATGATTTACTAAATAAACACCGCTATATTGCTCTACAATACTAGCGGTATTATCTACAGAGCCATCATTAACAACAACTACTGTATAAGCCTGATCTTGAAATTTATCTAGAACCTTTCCAATATATTTCTCTTCATTCCAGGCAGGTATTACAACAAAAATTTTATTCAAATTTTGAATCATTTCCTAATAATCTTTTATTCGCTCTTGCAAACTCAATTGTTTTTTGAAGACCAATGTCCAGTGTTGAAACTGGAAACCAACCTAAATGCTTCTTAGCTTTAGAAATATCTGGCTTACCAAGCTCAGTCATAAACATTAATGGCTCTTTATGTACTATTTTAGATTTAGAAGCTGTCATATCCATTATCTTCTGAGCTACATCTGCTAATTTATAGTCTACATCACTGCCAACATTATATACTTCATTCTTATCACTTTCCATTATCTTAATTAATGCATCAACAGCATCATCTACAAATAATAAAGTGGTGGTAAAGTTCTCATCACCATAAATTGTTAAATCTTTTCCCTCAAGTGCATTTACAATAAAATCTGGAATCATTTGTCCATCATTAAGTAACATCTTAGGTCCATAAATTCTAAATGTCCTAGCAATCTTAACTGGTAAATCATAATGATCTCTATATGTTGTGCACATTGTTTCTGCAAATCTTTTTCCCTCATCATAACAAGCACGTGGCGTAGTAAAATCTACAATACCCTGATCTTCTTCTTTAATAAGTGCATTACCTGACTGTCTTGGTCCATATACAACTGCTGAAGATAAATGAAGTAATTTTGCCTCATATTCTTTTGCAATTTCCAATATATTCTTAATAGCTAGTGAATTTGCATCTAAGGTATTAATTACCAAATCATCAAAATTTTTAGCAGAGGTTGGACAGGCAAAATTATATACTTCTTGTATCCCCTGCCACTCAATTTTAAAATCAGCAAGTTCTGCCATGGTTTTCAAATCTATTGGCTGAGAAATATCATGTCTGACAAATTTAAAATTATCATTCTGCATAAGCATACGAATATTATCCACTGTACCTGTTGAAAAATTATCTACACAAATAACCTTACTTGTTTTAACTAATTGTTCGCATAAATGAGAACCTACAAAACCAGCTCCCCCAAATACTACAATGTTCTTTTTATCGAATATTACTTTTTTCATAAATATTTATCTTAATATAAAGTGTTCTTATTATAACATTACTAGCAAATTAATACACAATATCATGCTTTCCTATTGAAATAAACAACAAATCACCATTTAACTGCCGATTAAATATAATCCTATATTTCATATCAATAGATATAGACCATAAATCTATTAAATCACCCTTCAACTGATGCAATCGCAAGGAATTGTGCATAGGATTTACTTTAAAAATCTTCTCCTTAGCAATTGCTTTTTCCTGAATAGCTTTAGGCAACTTTCTTAATTGCTTAACAAAGTCCTTTGAATAATATATTGTTTCTACTTTCATAATAGGTCACTAATTGATTTAGCTTTAATGACCCTGCCTGTATTATAGTCTTGTTGTGCTTTATCTGCAATTTTACGCAAATCTTTAGCTGATATTAAATCATTATCTTCATCTACAAGAAACTTAATATAAGAACTAACTGTTCCAAAACCTCTTTTTTTAGCAGAAGTTTTAATCTTATCTAATTGCCTGTTCTGTAATGAAATACTTAATACATTTCTCATATATTTTTTATAATAATAATGTAATACAATTGTATTACATAAGTTTTATCTTGTCAAATATGCCGTCACTAATTCCATACATGTTTCCTAGATATATTGAAATTCCATAGAAATCCTATAAATATACCTATTAATTTGGCAATTAAATCATATATCTCTATCTGATGTACTAAGATATAGAAAACAGATTGAGCTAAAACAAAACTACCTATGAATATAATAATAAAATACTTAATTATCTGCTTTAAACTATGGCCATTATGACCATCATTAAATGTCCAATATTTATTCATCAAATAACTAGTAATCAGACCAAAACAAAAAGATATCATATTCGCTTGTACTAAGTGATGAGTAAAGTATTCTGTTAGTCTTGTTAAAGAAATATATACCGCATAATCTACCAAAACACTAAGAAGGCCAGAGATAGCAAATTTTGCTCCCTGTATATATGCTTTTTTTAAATAAGCAAATGTCTTATTAATTAATATATCCAACATTTATTCCATTACTATTAACTTGATCTAAAGTAAAAAACTCATACTGCAGATTTCCCATAAGATCAAAAGATCTTAAATGTGGCCCACCTGTATTACCTGGACCAACGACTATATTATCTCCACTTGAACTAATATCTATACCACCTGTGAAATTTTCATTATATGCATTAAAGGTTCTGAGTAATTCGCCAGTTAATGAATAAATCTTTATATTAGGAGACTGGCCTTTATGCGCACCTGTAATAATACTATTTCCCAGTAGAGCTAATGAACCAGCAGTGCCATCAAGTAATATTTTTTGATCTAAATTACCAAGCTGATTATATATTAAAATATTTCCCGTAGTAAGTACATTTATTTCATTTACATTATCTGAATCAATATCTCCAGAATAAATATCATAAATGGGTCCAGCTACTCTAAACTCATTTAATAAATCCCCGCTTAAAGTATATAGTTTAATAATTGTATTATTATAATCTTCTGACCAAACAAGAATTCTATTATTTAAACTTGCTACTTTAATATTAGTTAAATTCTCTACTGTCCACTCATTTTGCATAATACCTTGAGTATTAAATACTCTAATCATATCTCCACCTGCTTGAGCTGCTACTATATATTTACTATTATTATCTTCCACTTTAGATATATTTACACCGCCCAAATATTCATTATCAAAAGCTGCAAACTCACTTATAATTTCTCCACTCTCATTATATATATAAATATATGGTAGGAAATTATTCTTAGATGCTACTATTATTCCACCTTGAGTATTTACTATATTTTTTGCTTGACTAAATATACTAGCTAAATTTAATTTTCCCTTCCCCATTTTACCTGTATAACTAGTATTAAAACTATCTACACTATCTGCATTATCTAATATTAAATTATATATTTCCTGATTAGTAAGCGCTGGTCTATATGATTTAATAAGAGCAGCTGCTCCTGTCACAAGAGGAGTTGCGAGAGAAGTTCCTGACCAATAACCTGAAAACTTTTCCCTATAATTTGAAAATATTGGTTGGTATATATTTAAACCATAAAAATACTCACCAGGAGCATTAATATCTAAACATTCTGTACCATAGTTTGAAAACAAGGATTTCTTATTTGTAATATCTATAGAACCTACTCCTAAAATATAATTATCCCCCATCATGCCATCTAAACAAACAGGATATCTAGGACTTGTTACTAAATTAATACTATTATCTTGTCCCATATCCCCAACAGATTCATTTCCAACAGCAGCTACTACAATGACCCCTGCCTGATAAGCTCTTTCAATAGCCTTTTGTAATTCATTATCTGATGCAGATCCTACCAGTGACATATTAATAATATCTGCACCATTAGTAGTAGCATAATCTATAGCAGCTACAACATCTGTCATATTGCCATTACCATAACCATCAAGTGCAATCAGGGACATTAAAGATACATTCCAAGCAATACCAGATATTCCATAATTATTATTACCCTTAGCACCAACAATACCAGCAACAAGTGTTCCATGTTCAATGCCCAGATCTGAATAACCAGAATCAAACTTAGGATTAGGATCTGCTTCATCTCTAATAAAGTCCCAACCATTAATATCGTCTATATATCCATTATTATCATTATCTACACCATCACCTAAGACCTCTCCTGTATTAGTCCATATATTCTCATAAAGATCCGGATGATCAATATCTATACCAGTATCTATAATTGCTACAATGACATTATTATTACCTGTTGTATATTCCCATGCATCCTCTACATTAATTTCATTTAAATAATATAATTCATTATTTAATGGATCATTGGCAGATTGTGCAAATATAATAATAGGTGTTAATAGCAATACACCTATTCCAAAATAAACAATTTGTTTAAACACCTTAAACATGGATAAATTATACCAAAACAGGCCCCTATTGTCATTAATATAAAAAGCCACCCAATATAGGTGGCTTTTATATATATACTATAAATTAATCAATTAAACCCTATCTATTAAAGTTGAATGTATTTCTCTTTGATTAGGTAACTTTCCCCATTGATCTCTTAAAATATACTTTGTCTTTTGTACACTTAATTCCAATGAATGAATTCTCTTATCTGACCAATCCATAATCTTTTGCATTGTTGGTCTGAGAGATATCTGGTACTCGAGATCTTGAAATCTGCTTTCCACAATATCAAAACCTTTTCTAGTAATTGTTACTAAATCATTAAATTCATCCTTTGTAACAAGGTTTTTATTATTTTCCTTAATAGCTGTTGAAACTTCCTCTTTCACAACTGTTCTAATTTGTTGAATGTCTTCTTTTTGAAGCATAGTCATATTTATGAATAGTTAAAGACCCTGTATATGACCCTTAATTAAACATAATAATATCATGTCACATATTGCTAGTCAAAAGGAGCTAAAGTAGCTCCTTTTACTATCTCATACTTATAATTTACTTTTATTCCACATCTAAACCATTTGGATATATATCCCAAGCTGGTACTGAAATTATTCTATCCCATCTAAAGTTATTCTCATTAAAGGCCATTTCGCTCTTTATCCATCTTTTCTTGCCATCTTCGATCAAATACACCTTATTACTATTCTTATACTTAATAAGGACATTATTAGGCTTTGTAGTGGCATTCATAATTACATCTAGGTCAGCATAAGAAGCAATATCTTCCATAGAAACAGGATATGCCCATGAGTCCATAAATCCCAAATCATCAAATACTTCTTTATTCATTATTAATCTTTTACCACCATCTTGTACAAAGTAATATGTAGCTGCTCCGACTTTCAGAATACTACCATCTCTATATTTCTGTTCAGCTCCAAGTGGCATTCTATATAAAGCTGATGAAGTTTCAGCAGATCCTACCTTAATATTCCAGGAATGTAGTACAGATAAATCTGACATATAATGTTTAATACCATCTGTTACATAATATACTCTATCTGAACCATATTCTTTATATACTTTATCGTTCTTAATCTCACTTGGTATCCAACCTTCAGTAGATGCTAATAGTCTATAATCTCCAAGTCTTGTTATATCTGCAATGATAGTATTTGTACCTGTATTAATAATAGTAGGAACAGCTTCCCATTTTCTACTATCTTCATCATAATAAGCTAATCTTAAACTATCTGCATCATAATTACTCATTCTAGTTGAAGCATACTTTAATTCAATAGTAGCTGGTTTTACTAAGTATTCTAAATTATTATTTGTGATAGCTTCCCTAACTGTTAAAGTTATTGGCTTTTCATATAATGAAAATTGTCCAGTACTTATTGATGGTCCATATGGTTGTGTACTACCAGACTCTACTACAGAAAAACTACCATGTGATGGTAAGGCACCCTCTGGCAATCCAACAGTCGCCTGGTAATTATAATCCAATCTCTTTGTAGTTCTTCCTGATGTCTCAGGTGTTAATTCTAAGACACCATTACTTGTTTCAATATCAAATACTGCATCTTGTAATATATTTGTCTGACAAGCAAGTGTCTGAAATTGCTTTGTATCTCCTACATTCTTATTACCAGCTACATCATATGTAGATACTCTATAACTATATAGCTTTCCACACTGCAAATTCTGTAAACTATAGTTCTGATTCCCCTGTTGCCAATAGATTAAACTAGATTGATCACTTAATGAATTATCTAGTCCATATTCAATAATACTACGTCCAATATATTTTGTTTCCCAATTAATAACCACATTACTTTTACTCAAACTAGAAATATTACCTGTTATAGGCTTTTCCTCACCAATAACATATCCATAAGCAGCCAGTGGTTCAATATTATATCCATAACCTGTTTTACTCTGACCATATTGATTCTTACCACTACCCTGTTTATAGCTAGTATCATCTGATCCTGAACGATAAAAATAAGCACTAGCCATTAGAGGTTGTGCTAATATAATAAATATTAATACTATAAATATCTTTTTCATAAGCTTTTATAAGCTTTTATAAAATAGCAGTTTTACACTCTAAAGTCAACTAGTTAAAACTATAGATCTTTATAAGTATTATCATTTCTTAATCTAATGCTATCTATAATAATTTGCCTATTTTCTTTGTGAAAAATAATTCTGAATCTACCAGTTTTTAATCGCCAAAAATCTGTATTCTTAATTTTAATAATATTAAAATTATTCTCTTCACCCTGTAATAACTTTTCAACTATAGCTAATAACTTTTTTCTATCTTTTAAACTAACCTTTTGCAATAGCTTTTTAAGCTTATCCATAAATTTAGACTAACTGTTTCAAAGTTTTTACAAGATCCTCTGCTTTTATACCTTTACCCTTATTATCACGAATAGCGTCAAAAACTGTATATTCATTACCTACTTCAATCTTGTTCAAATCAAGTGGTTCAATCTCTAGTTTCAACCCTTTAACACGAGCTATAAACCTATCAGTTGTAAGAGTATTACGCCAACTAGCTGGCAATGTAATTTGCCCCTTAGTAGTGGCTTTTAAAATTGTAGTCATAAAATTTACTTGATATTAATAATGTAAGATATTCTTACATTCTTACTATAATCTATAATTAGTTTAATGTCAAAGAGTTATCCACAATTAGCAATTGACGACTATATTTCTTAGATGTATTATATATAAACAGTAAATACGGGTAAGAAGATCAGTAATCGCTACATATGTAGTATTTATAAGTCGCAAGACTGTTTAGATAATTTATTATCTGAACGCATAAATACTACTTATGTGGTGTTTACAAGGCGTAAGCCTGTTCAGATAATTTATTATCTGACACGTAAGCGCCACTTATGAATAACTCATTTTCGCAAGAAAGTGAGTTATTCTTTTTTAGTATTGATTATATAAAATACCCGGCATCTATGATGCCGGGTCTCAAACTATTTAACAGTATATTCCTCAAAATATTTATCTGGCACAACTTGCACCAACTCTCCCCAATTATTACCATATCTAGATTGAACAATAGAAGGACTTCTAAGCCACTCTAATTCTCCATCTCCAACTACATCATATATTCTATCTCCAATAACTTTTTTTACAAGATTACCTACTGGTAAATACATATCTCTACCCTCTTCCATTCCCTTCATATCTACACCATCTATTTCCTCAATGCTAATATATTCTGTGATATGTACATTTATCATAGCTTCATTGTATAGCCAATATCTAATATCTTCACGTACTAAATATATTCTTTCACTAGCT
>JADHUR010000003.1 GCA_016784445.1 Patescibacteria group bacterium | reverse complement strand
ACCTATATATAGATGTTTATCACAATGTGTCATATTATAGAGCAAAAATATAGAAAAATCCACTAATTTTTAGGCATTTTTGTTAATATCTTTTACAATATACAGAATAAGCATATTAGCAAAATAACCCATTTTTGTCAATATCTAGTCATTCATAACCGTTTAGTCTATAATAAGGTATAGAATACTCTATACTTTAAATATAAATATGATAAGAATATCAATATCTGAAGCATCTAGACTCTTTGGTGTTTCAACTAAAACAATAAGACAGGCAATTAAAAACCAGGAAATAAAGTATGTGGTTGTTCGTGGTAGATATAAGCTATTATTTGAATCTGTTTTAAAGTGGTCACAAAGTGGAACTAGAAGAAAGAATAAATTAGGTAATGAAGGTATTGGTCAATATGTAGATAAATGGAAAATATCTAATAAAAAGTTTTCCCCAAACCCGAAAACAATACAATCAGATGATAAAGGAAGATACTATATAAAGAAGTAAGATAAGCTTGACAATATTTATGTATAATATATATACTTAAGTCGTGCCTATGAAGCGAAAGCTTTATACAGTCATTTAAAACTGTAAGTAGGTACAACAAAAAAATCACTCTATTAGTGATTTTTTTGTTTATCTCGCATTATACTATAAAACATTACTTTACTATTTCCAGTTTTCTTTTAAACTACCTTAACAGGCGTGCTCTTCTTTCCAACATAAGCAGTTAGACTTAAATAAAAGATATACTTCATGGATTTATTAGAATATTCTTCTTTATAACTAGTAGGGCCCTTAGAATTAACTATTACTGGCACCGCTAAAGGCATTAATCGCATTCTATAAATACGTTCTTTTACGCTTCTACTTCTGCCTAATCCATTATACTTCAGATGATAGAATCCTTTAGAATTAAATATAACTTTAACACCCAAACAGGGACAGTATATCTTACCGATTGATTTATATAATCTTCTTGTCGTCTTTTCTAGTTTTCTATAACTACTTTTTTCCATAAAAAAAGAGATCGCTAATTAACGACCCTTATGAATATATATTACAATCGGAGCTAGAACATGTCAATAAAAAGTAAAAGAGGCAGATTATCCGCCTCTTTTAAAATAAATTTATTAAGCACTAGCTTCTTGGAAATACCTCTTTTTAAGAAGTGCTCTCTTTCTATTCTGATAATCGGCAAGATCCTGCATAGCTTCTTCTAGATCAGCGCGTAACTTAGAAATCTTGGGGCAACAACGAGCCTCTGCACGAGTTCTCTTTCCCCATTGAACATTAATTTCTGTTCGCAATCCTTTCACCTTTAAAGCACTACGATTAATCTCCTGCCCTACTTCAAACAAACCTATACCCTGCATAATATCTCCTTTTTCGTCCTGCAATAAACAATTTTAAAACCAGTCCTATATGTGACTGGTTTTACTCTACTTTATGAATAAATACCAGTCGTCAGATCTTAATAGGAATAATAACAAAAGTCAAATTTATAATTGACTTCAGACCTAATAAATTGACGACTATATTTCTCATATATATATGATAACTTGTAAGATAAATGTTAGCAATTGTGGATAAAAAAAGAGACGTATAATACATCTCTTTTTTTATACTTATGCTTATATATTATCTTTCAGCTCCAGAGTAAGAAATGGCCCTAACAGTGTCCCAATCCTCTGCATCTGATGGATGATAGCCAAATATAGCTTTAAAGCTGTTTATAGCGGCTTTTTCAGAGTCTAAATTTCTATCTACTGGTCTTAGACCATAGGCTGTTATTACAACAGCTGCATCATCGGCTGGATTAGTTCTGTCTGGTGTTCTTAAGTAAACTTGTTTAAAGACTTTAGATGCCCAGGCTTCACGTTCTGCATTAGCTGCTCCCGGCCAACGACCATTAGAAATCTTTACTACATCATTCCACTCTTCTTCAGTTTTTGGAAGCTTGCCAAAGGCTGCTTCATAACTATTAACAACACCAGCTCTTTCACCTGCACCCAATCTTTGTGTGGCAGTTGTACCATAGGCTACAAAATTATTTATCTTTGCTTTCAATTCTCCGACTGCTGAAGATATTCCACTAATCTTATCTGTAATAGCTAAACTATCTGATTCTAGATCTATATTTCTTTCAACACCAATTGCGTTTAAGAAAACGTCAACAGAATCCGAAATGATAGCTAGAGCATCTTGTGTCATTTCTACAAGTGAGAATACTTTATCTTTGGTTTGCTCGTACAAAGTTGGTACTTCTACATCAACAATTTCTTCTCCTGTTTCAACAGGCTCTGTCTCTGCAGGGGTATTGTTATAAGTAGGCAAAAGCCATAATGGTGTACTACCACCTGGCGCTGCGGGCGCAGCTGGAGCAACCGTGGCTACAAAAGGCATTACTACAGCGAAGACTGTTAAGTGATTGGTAGACGACTTATAGACTAGTTTATAATCTCCAAAACCTGTAAACGTTTCATTGACCAAAGCATCATCAATAAACTTATCAAAGCCTGTCTTAGTTGAATTACCTGGGTAGGCTATCCATTCAGCATCATTAGCATTCACTTTATAGTAAGCAGTTCTCGTAGTAGCCACCTTTACCCAATCATTTAAAGAAGCGTCAAAATAACTTACTTGAGTTTTCTTAAGTGTTTCATAGTCAGTCAAAGTTCCAGCTGTCACTTGTGTATCAATATCATCTTTCCAATAAACCATCTCAATATCAATGTAATCATTCAAATTGTTAATTGGCTGTCCTGAATTATCTGTGGCAGTAATGCTCTTTCCTTCTCCAGCAAATGGTTCAAACGAATTGGTCTTAGCTACAGCTGAAGTAGCTGTTGCACTAACAGTACCAGCATCGCTAGAACTACCTAAAGCATTAGCCGGAATTGTTAACTTAATGCCTGTGCCGCCAGCCACTGTATCATCCATAATACCACCAGCTGATGGCGTAATTTGTTTATTTTTACTCTGATTAGACCAATTTGAATCAACTGACAATTTAATATTTAAGTTTGTTAGATTGGTAGAAACCGCAACTAAAGATGCGCTACCACCCTCAGAATACTGACTATCTAGATAGCCATCAGCAGCGCCAAATATTCTCCAAGTACCTGAACTTAATATTAAGGAGTATGCACCAGTACCATCAACTGGCGAATGAGAAATAATATTTGACGTGGTTTCTTCAGCATAAACCCAACCATTAGGTATTTCTTCTCCACTATCTTTAGTATTGCTTGTGCCACCAACTGCATCAGCATAAATATAACCAGACACTGTATAAGCTGATCCGGCTGCTGTTAAAGTTAGATTCTGCGTGCCATCATTTTGACCAGAAATTGTAACTGGAGCCGGTGCTAAATAGCCAGGCTTATCTACTCCAATCTTATAATTACCACTGCTTAATTTTGGTACAGTTAAAGTGTATGCTCCACTAGAATTTGTCTGGGTACCATTATGAAATTCTGTATTTGGATTTCCTAACCAAACCCAAGCATCCTCAATATTATTTGCACTATCATCCTTAATAGTACCAGATATTGTAATCACACCTGTGGTTGTGTTCGGTAAAACAAATGTGGCTGTATTACTATCTGCACTAGCATCACCAATGTCTATGTAACCAGCTGTAGTTAGTGAATCATAATCACCTTCTTCAGGAATATAAGATCCATATCCTGGTACATCCAAAAAGAAATGATAATTACCATCTGGCAATGACAAACTGCCACTGCTAGACAAATCACTAAATCTCTTTGATTTGTGATAACCAGTTGGCTTTGGATTATTTGGATTTGTTATATCAATTCCTTCAACATGCAAGAAACCTTCTTGACCGGCAACTCCATTTGTAAAAGCTACTGTTACTGCATTTAGATCAGCCGCTGCTACAACTATATTTACCCCTGTCTTATTACCAGAAGTTAAATTAGTATTAGCCGGATTGCTTGCATAATCATCAGCGTCAGTTCTTTGTACCTCACCATAATCTGGCGTCCAAATATCCACTCTATAAATACCTGCTGGAGCTGAAATTGTATAATTACCAGCACTGTCAGTCGATGAACCATACTCCTTGCCCTGATAATTTCCATTAGCATCCATCTTAACTGCACGAATAGGCATATAAGCTTGAGCAGTGCTATTAATAGTTACATTTCCGGAAATTGTATAGTAGGTCACACTAGCATCCGGCTGCAAATTAATTGAACCTTGCGACGCCCCATTTATAGTAACTGAAGATCCATATTCCAACCAACCTACTCCTGGCGCATCTGTTTCAACATTCCAAGTACCATTATCTACATAAAGAATATAATTACCTGAAGCATCTGTATTAGTATTAGCATGTCCCCAACCACTGGTTTGATAAGCCCAAACTGGTGCATAAGCAATACCCGTACCAGCTCCATTCGTAACTTTACCTGAAATAGTATAAGCAGGTTTTTTCATCTTCAAAGTGATGCCTGACACATTAGTCTGCACATCAACAGCCTGCTCTTTTGCATCTGGCATACCCATCTTAAAAGCACCCACTGAATACATGCCAGTTACAGGAACCTTTAAAGTAAAAGTACCATCACCAGCTGTTTCTGTATGAGCGCCACCAAAACCGCCCATCGGTTGATAAGCATAAACTTCTGCATTAGCAATACCATTACCACTACCATCAATTACTGTGCCAGTAACTGTTTTGACAGACTGCGTGCCCAAATTAATAATTACCGTGCCATCATTTGGCGTACCACTTGTCTCTACTATTGAAACTCCTCCACCTGAAACACGCACCTGAATAGGCATTGGTGGCATCCAATCTGGCATTGGTGGTGGACCGGCCATTGGACCTTGTGGCATAGCCGGACCAACACCCACCATCCAATCACCATCTGGTAAATAAAAATTATATTTGGTTATATAATCACCCTGAACATTATCTAAAGAATCATCACCTACGGCAGCATCGTCAGTATTTGGATTAACTGTTTTTACTCTAAAACCATTTGGTGAACCTGCAAAAATATCAATCGCATCATTTGTGCCACCGGTAGCAAAGTTTCCTGACAACTGAACAGTCAATGTATATACCGAACCAGCATCTTCAGCCACCAAAGTAAAATCTTTGTCTACTGTTGAACCACCTGAAACCTGCACTGGTTCAGGATTTGATTTTCCATAATAATTCACGCTATTTATAGTCATATCCGGACTTGTAAATAAATAATATTCACCGTCTGGTAAATTACTAAATGCATAATCAGCTGTACCATTTCCATTAGTGGAAAAATCAATTTGCGTTTCCATTGGACCTGTCATTGGTGAACCCAAATAAACATAGCTTGTACCAGTGGTTGCGCCAGCTGCCGTTATCGTACCAGAAATGGTATTTGTACCACCGCCGGTAATAAAGAAAGGCATAGAATTAAAAGCTTCTAGCAAAACTCCACTTGTATTCTTGGTTCTAATGCTAGTTAGATAACCATCTGTTTCATAACCTTTTGGCGTGGCGCTGTTTTGAATGCCTGCTAAGTCAAAATGCAAAAAGTCATTTGCTGCAGTAGCGGCACTTAGCTTTATAACTACAGTTCTGGTGCCAATTATTCCCAAACCATCATTACTCACACCATTTGTATCTGTACCTGCTGGATCGGTATTGTCAAAAGTAACAACATTACCATATTCAGGTCCGTTAAAATCATTATTAACTGGGCTTTGAGCATCCTGAGCAACATTAGTTACATTAAATCCAATTGGAAAAACAAGCTCAATTGTACCATCAGCTGGAACAGCAGTAGTTATTGGTATGTCGATAAAATATTTAGTTGTAATTGAAGCCATGCTATTCATTGGCCATGTATTGATTGGCTTTTCACCCATTACACTCATGTCAAAATCATCTATATTTACATCATCCATACTAAACATGCCTCCACTTGAAAACAGTGACGAATCCATAACATAACCTGTTTTTATATTAGCAGACGAACCATCGTCAATAGTATTGCCCGCTATATCTGTAATACTAGTTGACGCTATTATTTGAAATTCATTACCCGGAGTCAATGTTAAACCATCAATCATCACTTCATTATTATCCGAATTATAACGAATAGAAGCTGATGTTAAATCCTTAGCCGTAATGCTACTCCAAGCCGTTGCATCACTTCTTGTTTTAATTATGTAATAAGATTTATTCTCAGCTTTAGCTTCAACTAAGGGCTCGCTAAAACTCATGAATAAACCATAATTGTCCGCATCGGCCCACTCAAGCTTTGGCTTTACATTATCAGCCACACCAGTTGTCAAACTAATACTAACGGCTGAAATAGAAGTTCCTGTTACGCTCTTTACATCAGTAGATGCAGCAAATACATAAACAGTACTAGCACTTAAGATAGCATCAGGAATAAATTTAATTGTATTACTATCTGCATTGTATCCTACTGTACCAGCTACAGGCGTACCTCCTTGCTTTAAAGTTACATTTGTACCATTTACAGTTGATGGATCTAAAGCGTTGTCAAAGGCCATTCTAAAAACAAAACCAGTAGGCACGCCCGTTATGGTACCACCACTATCGTATTCATATAAGTTTGATCCAATATAGCTAGCTGTCACATTCGTACTTGTACTAGCTGTATAGAATGTATAAGCAAAAGGTCCTCCATTGCCATCACCTAGCAGATACTGACCATTTACATCCTTAACATCTCTAGCAACCGTCACTCTGTATTCACTACTTGGAGACAATGTGAAATTACTAATAGTTGCCACACCACTAGCCCCTGTATTAGGTAAAACTGTTGTACCAGCCACAGTGCCAGTGCCAACCTTGGTTAAGAATATATTACTAGTCGTAAAAGTCGTTGCGTCCATATCATCTCTATCAAAATTTATTGTAATAGAAGATAAACTTGGCGATACATTCATTTGACCTTCATTCGGATAACCAGCATTAGCAAGCGGTGGAAAAGCTCCACCATCAGTCGCTGTAGCAGCTGTTGTAATAGTAAAAGAATAAGCATTGGCATTATTCGTCAAAGGTGTTAAACCTTGAAAAACATCAGCCACTACAGCTACACTATTTACATCTAAAACAGCTGTTATATCTGGAATAGAAACTGTATATGCTGTGCTTAAAGCCAAACCATCAGCCGCATTGAAAGATACTCTATACATAGAATTATCACCCCACGTCTCAACCGAATAAGTCCATGCACCTGTTACAGCTGGGCTAACTGTGAAATAAGTACCCAAATCCGATGTAATGGATGAATGCAATGGCCCATTAAACATGAAATCTAAATAAGCTTGCGTTGGTATGCCTGTTTCTCCATTATTTGGTCCATAACCTTTTAGTTCTGTTGTCACATTAGCTGTGAGTGAATTAGAAGAATTTAAACCAGTGGCCAAAACAGTGCCTACGCTCAAAACATAAGCGCCAGTTGTGCCAGGTACACCAAAACCGAATTGATCAGCTTCTGATATGGTTGAGCTTGTTTTTACTGCAACAATAAAACTATAATCTCCCGTTAAACTACTTGGAATAGCCGTGCTGGTTGTTGATATGGTGGTTGGAGCACCAACATTAACTGTGGTTTGAGTACCTACCAACGTGTCAGTGCCATCAAGCACATCATCTGTGCCACCAGTATCAGAAAAAACATATAATCCAGTAAAGTCCGAGCTTTCTACTGTACCGGCCACTTGATCAATTTGTAAATTAACAGCTTCTAGTGTCTCAGCCGCATCCTGTGTTAAACCGAAACCAAATAAAGGTACATAATCACTAGACGCGACTATTTCCTGTCCCGTTGTAAGCATCTCTGTAGCAGCCGTACCCTCTGTAACTGCGGCAGACGCACTATTTGTTAATAATGGAATTGGCCCTAAAGACCAAAAAACTACTGATATTAGCAGTAGCAAAGTTGTAGCTTTTTTCATAGCTTTTCTATAAATTAATTTTTTATTTAGATTTAAATACAAAAATTCAAACACTTTTGTGATAAAAAAATTTATATTTATTATATATTTACGCCATAAAACACCTTTTATGACAAATATATTTTACCATAATTTTATTTATATGAAAACTAGTGTATATAAAATCAAATACAACTAAACACTCTCCTTAATAGTTAACCAATCTTAAATATCTTTGTTTTCTTTAATGCGGCTTTAGCAAGTTCCATTCTTTGTTGAGACTGAGCATAAAGAGTATACATTCTCTCCCCTTTCTTAACCATGTCTCCATATTCAACGTTTAAATAGATACCGGCCATTTTTTCATTTGGAGCACCAAGTATTCTACAAAGGGTATTTATATTTTTATTATTTGTAAATGTAACTTTACCTGACTTAGGAGCATCTATATAATGCTTAATAGCACCAATAGTGATATCTTCTGAATCAATCTTTTCATTACCACCTTGGGCTTTAATAATCTTCTGCATTTGCTTCCAAGCAGCACCAGACTCAAGTTGCTTCATGGCTAGCTTTTTACCTTCACCTTTTTTAGCTTTACCAGCAAGTTCTAATAATTCTCCAGCAAGTCTTACACTCTTTGATTCAAGATCAAGTGGTCTAGTATCTTTTCTTTGTAATAGTCTTAATACATCCCTTGCTTCTAGTGATGGTCCAATTCCTTGTCCAATAGGATCAAGGGTTGTCGTTTTAATAACTTTCATCTTCATACCAAAGCGTTTACCAATGTATAGGAATTTCTTTTCAAGCTCAGCTGCTACTTTCATATTAGGAATTTTAGCAGTATCTCCAACAGGCATATCAATTATTAGATGATTTACTGAGGTTGCTACTTTCTTAGCCATAATAGATACAATCATCTTGTCATATGGTTCTAAAGATAATGGATAAGTAACTTTAAGTATTCTATCGTCTGCTGGAGCTAAATTAAAACCACCACCCCAAACCATACAAGAATTAGTTTTTTGAACAATAGTTTTCATATCTGCAGCTGTAAAGGTAACAGGGGCAAGTACTTCCATAGTATCTGATGTTCCAGCAGGTGATGTTATAGCTCTTGATGATGTTTTAGGTATTTTAAGTCCCAGTGAAGCAATGATTGGAATAATAACCATTGTAGTTCTATTACCAGCTATTCCACCAACTGAATGTTTATCTACAACAAGACCTGAATATTTGATAATATCTCCAGTTTCAGCAACAGCCTTTGTCATATAATATAATTCATTATCTGTATATGGATACATATATGTGGCTGCCACAAAATATGTAATCTCTGTATTGGATATACGATTATTTACAATATCTCTAATTATTGAAAAACTTTCTTCTTCTGTTAAAGGTTTTCCTAATAGTTTTCTTTGAATAGCTTTGATTGAATCAGGTCTCCCGAGGACAGATACTTCTACTATTTCATGAGTTGCAATATCATGCTTTGACCAAATCTCTTCATATAGACCAATCTGTCCTGGTTTAATACGCTTATCTGATAGATTAACCTCAACGACTGCTTTCTTATTACCACGCCAAGTGATGGCAATTTTATCTCCAGCATGAATACCAAAATGGTATGCTTCATCTTCATTAAGCATAGCAATGAGCGCTTGTCCGGTTGAAAAGTCTAATCGTTTCGCTTTCAGATAATATGGTAATGACATATATATTTATTCTTTAATTATTTAGATTATTTACCCCAAAATTCTACTGCTTCTCTGAGTTCTGTATTGTCTTTTATAAGACTATTTAATTTAGCACCACCAGCTATTCCTTCAACAGCTTGTCGAGCAGCTTTTGCTCCTGCTTTTCTTCCCTTTGGATGACCAAAGATTCCACCACCAAAGTTAATGATAATATCATTACCTATGTGTTTAATTACTCCTGGTACAAGGCCCGGATGAAGTCCACCAGATGCTATTGGCATAGTTGGCTTTACTTTAGACCAATCTGCTTGCAAATTATTGAAATGTTTCCAATCTTCTTTAAGGAAATTATCTATCTTAATAACTTCTTTAGATCCGCCTTCCATTTTACCAACAACAGTACCTGTGTGTAATTGATCAATACCAGCAAGGCGAGATAATTTAGCAAGAACATACATAGTCATACCATGTGTTTCATCTCTTGTGAACATTGAATGTCCAGCTCTATGCCCATGAATAATTAGTCCTAAGTTCTCATCTCTTAAAGACTGAACGGCACTCCAACCCATAGACACAATATCTATCATCATACATTTACCACCCTTGGCTTTTATATATTTAGCTCTTTTGAGGGCTGTATTATATGGTGCTGTGATATTAATAATTGCTAATTTCTCTTCACCTGTTTCTTTCTCTGCCTTCTTTCTGTATTTCATTAAGTAGTCTACTCTATCTTTAAACTTATTAAATGCCATATTAGTAAGATTCTCATCATCTTTCACAACGTCAACTCCATTTGACCATAAATCATAAGCAGCCTTTGCATGTTCTTTTGCTGTTCTACCAATTTTAGGTTTAATAATAGATCCTACAATAGGTCTATTCTTAATTTTCATCTTATTTCTAATACCAGATATACCGAATTTAGGTCCAGGCATTGCATCAATATATTTCTTGGGAAATTCAATATCCAGCAGTCTTAATCTTTCAACTACTTTCATTGAGTAAATATTACCACCAATACTAGAAAGGAGTTGAGGTATATTTCCGAGTTCAAATAATGGCAATGGATAAGCTATCTTTACCATGTGTTTTTTCTTATTCTCCCAAATAATCTTAGGAGCAAGTTGCTTATACCTTGCCTTTGTAAGTCCACCAATATCTGTCCAAGTTCCAATAGAACTTTCACCAGCAATTGCATGAACAGCATTTGTCCAACTTAGAGTTGGAGCTGAAAAAGAAAAAGTAGCAATTATATACTTCTCCTTATCTATTTTTTTATTTAAATGATAAAAGTCAAATTGATCGTACATATTTTATATTTATTAATTATCTTGCAAAAGCCATGGATATGCTTTTTTAACCCTAGACTTAAGTAGTCCAGGTTTTACTACCCCAAATTCACATATTATTCCAGTTATAAACTTAGCTGGTATCATATCAAAAGCAAAGTTAAGTATTTCTAAGTTTTTAGGCCTATTTCTCCATAATTCACCCTCTTCTCTCAATTCCACCTCTATCTTGTCATCTGCGTCCATTTTAAGCGCAGAAGCAGCTATATATACCGGTATTCCCGCTTCATATGCAGCCAGTGCAATGCCATAAGAACCAATCTTATTATATACATCCCCTGCATGAGAAATACTATCTGCACCAATAATTACCATATTCATCATTAGCTCACGACCTGAGTGTTTACTTATTAAAAAATCTGCAGCAGAGTCTGCAACCATTGTAACTGGTAATCCTGCCGAAAGTAAATTAGTAGCTGTTATTCTTCCCTGATACAAAGGTCTTGTCTCTGTATTATATACTTCAAAAGGTTTTGCCTGCCAAGTATTAATAAGAATCTTTTCAACCATTGAAGAGTGACAATGTGTAAATACATTAAATCCTTTTTTAATAAGTTTTCCGCCTTTTGAAATAGCTATATCTTCTGCTTGCTTTATAAGCTCAAGCCACTGAGCTACAGACTTCTCCAATATTGCAGATAATTGAGTAGCCTCTGTACTAGAACTTTGTCTTAACTGAGATTTAGCATAATTAAGACCATTGTGTAATAATGGCTCTGTTGGACGAGCAGAGGCAAGTTTTGCAGCCGCTCTATCTACTTCTACTATATATTTATGACCATCTTTTTTTAAACCCCTACCAAAAGCAGCTAGTGACTGTAAAGCCTCTCTAGCTACTGCTGTAGCACCCTGAATCTTCAAATTCTTAATATCTCGTATTGTTTTAGATATAGACATAAAAAAATAATATTATAAGAATATTATATCATAATTAGGTAATAATATCTGAACTATCTCTTTTTAAAACTTGTTGCCCCACTTTTAATAGCATCTTGTAAACTAATTTCAGTAGGAGCATCTTTTGTACCAATTGCTGGTTCTGGAGCATTAACTACTTCCTTTGGATCGGGTATTATCTCTGATGGTGTTTTTGGAGCTTCATTTCCCACTGGCATTGCTTGCAGACCTTCACGTGAAATCTTTCCAGCTTTAAATAGCTTAAGACAATCTCCACAAAATACTGGCCTTACCCCATCTGGTTTAAATGCTGTTGATGTTTCTATACCACAACGTGAACAATTAGCCTTAAAGCCTTTATCTAATTTATTACTACTTTCTTTTCCATCTCCATCTTTTTCTTCTAAACTCCAACGAGATATTTTATCTTCAATTATTTCCCGTTTTTTACAATACCTTTCACGAGATACTTGAATAACCTTATCTAAATTATTTGTTTGAGATTCCTTTTGAAGTGGCATAAGTCCCATAGCTGAAAAACCAGGTGAAGTAACACCATCTATCATAAGTTTAATATAGAAATTAAACTTGTTTAAATTAACAAGATCAATTTTAGTAAATTGAGGATAGAATTCTTTTTCTAAGAATTCAGCATCATCTGCACCAACTCTATATGTAACAAGAGTACCTACATTACCAATAATAGCTGCCTGCACTCTTTCATCTAGCTGTTCTCTATACTGATGAGCAAGTATCATATTTAAATGGTACTTTCTAGCTTCAGATAAAATATCTGCAAAAGACTCAGTAGCAAAGTTCTGAAACTCATCAATGTATAAATAAAAGTCATTTCTCTCATCTTCAGGTATGTCTACCCTACTCATAGCAGCAAGTTGAATCTTAGTAATCATCATAGCGCCAAGTAATGCTGAATTATCCTCTCCAATTCTACCTTTAGATAAATTAATAAGAAGTATTTTCTTATTATCCATTACTTCTCTTAAATCAATAGCTGATTGTATTTGTCCTACTACATTACGTATTAAGAAGGATGATAAAAATGCACCAACCTTATTCTGAATAGGTGCTACTGCTGCTACTTGAAAATCTCCTTTATATTTTGCATATTCATTAACCCAAAAGGATTTTACAACTGGATCAGTTACCTGATCTATTACCTTTTTCCTATAACTCTCATCCACAAGCATTCTCATAATACCTAATAGGGTTGAATCAGGAAATTCTAATAATGCAAGTATTGCATTACGAAGTACATATTCTAGTCTTGGACCCCAAGTATCTGCCCAAATCTTTCTAAATACACCTATAAGTCCAGAGGCTACTAAATGTTGATGTTCACCATCTACTTTTTCTAATACATTGAAAGCAAATGGATAATTAATATCTGAAGGATTAAAATATATAACATCATTAATTCTATTTGATGGAATATAATTTGCTACTTTCTCAACAAGATCTCCATGAGGATCAACAACAGCTACTCCATTACCATCAATAATATCTTGCACAATCATATTCTCAAGTGTGGTAGATTTACCTACACCTGTTTTACCAATAAGATACATATGATTACGTCTATCTTTCACCTTAATACCAAATTTCCTATTCATATTTCTATAATTAGTCTGTCCGAAAGCTGTAATTCTTCCCTCATTATTCATTGCCATAATTTATTCTAAAAATGGTAAATTGCTAGGTACTGGACTAGTCTTATCCTCACCTGTTTCCTTTTCATCTATATCTTGCTTCTTTTTAGCAAATTTCTTTTCAAACTCCTCATTACTAAAATCATAATCCTTTAAACTGTCTGGTAAATATTGTTTAGATTCTTCTTTTTCTTGAGGCTTTTTTACTACCACTGCTTCATCTGGAACTATTAATGGATTATCTGCATCCATAGGGAGTGATGAAGGCGGCTCGCCTTTCTTGGCTTCTGTTCTCTTAAGAAGAGGTGCTTTGATAGTAAATGCTGGGAAATGATAAAGTGTAGCAAGTTCCTCAGAATTTAATACAAAGGTAGGCATACCTTTCCATGAAGAACGTGATTTATATGCATCGGCTAATTTATTTGTTTTAATAATCTTTCTTTGTTCAGCAAATAGATAATTAGCTTTAACTGTTGCTGCCTTAGATGGTTTAAAAGAATTACCATTAGATGAACCGAATTGCTTAACAACAGAAAAGAAAGTACCAACTCTTTGTGCTTTTTTCCAAGCAGCCTTCTCCGCTACATATACCAGTCTGATCTTACATTCAAATCCTTCTTTAGCTATTTTTCTTTCTACCATTTCTAAAGTATGTCTTGTTAGTGGTGACATTTTAAACATAGACATTGAATCATCTTGTGGAGTACTGTCTGCCCCAATTTCAAGTTGTGTACCAAATAGTGAATTAGTAGCTTCGACGCCCCAAGCGGCTGCTTCTGATGCAATTGCACCAGCAGCTGCTCCGAATGGTCCAGTTGTAATCTTTGGCGCCTTACCCATCATTTTATCTACTACAGCCTTACCTTTACCCTGCCAACTATAGTCTCCTGGTTTAACAATTATTTGAAACCAAGCCTGCTCTCCCTTACCAAGTCTTGAAAACATTTCTAGAAGTGCTGCCATCGGATCTTTAAGCTCTTGAGTAAGTCCGTGTTCAAATTCTTTATATGTTCTAATTGGATAAGCCCAATGTTTAACTTGTTCAAGTTCAGAACCCCAAAAATTATGTGTATCATTTGGATATATATCTGGAATAGAATCTACATAATCTTCTACTTCGGTAATTTCAGCTTCTGGGTATTGAGCATAAACAGCTGCTTCTACCATATCTCTTAAGAAATCTGGAGTTCTAATTAAAAATTGTATATATCCATCTATGGAAACAATTTCCAGTGAAAAACATAATTGAACAGCACCTTCCCACCATAATTCCCATTTACTATATGGTGCATGTGCACCAGCTAAATTTGTCATCATTTGCTCAACTGCCATTGGAGACTGCTCATTATCTTTAGGTACATCTATAGCAAGAAGTGTAAATTTCTTGTCTGACATCCATTTATCTTGTCTAGCAATTATCCACTCTTCCCATAGAAACCATAACAAAATGATAATAAAAAAAATCCATCCGCCTGATATGAACAACTCCCACATAATGTGGGGAACGGATAGACTTCCTAAATATTCAAAATATGATAAATCGATATATAGCTGCATGGGGGTGCAATCTATAAAGTAAGTAGGCAGCAAGCATCTGCCCTATTGCTTTATTTTTATTTTAATTAATCTGCGATCCAATATTTATTACGCTCAATGCGTTTGAATCTTTTTTTATTCATAAGTGCTAATTGAATAGTACTTTGTTTTACCATTCTCTTTTCTAACACCTTTTCTACAATCTCATTTTTAGTCATTGGTTTTCCTGATTCATTCATAACTGCAGTTATAACATCTGCTACAACTCCTGGTTGAAAACCCCATTCTTTTAATGCATAAATACCACGTCCCACAAGTACATACTGTTCATCCAATATTAATTCATTATGTATAGTTGCTGGATAGGCTGTTTTATTATCAAACTTAGCTTCATTAATCTTTTCTGCAATTTCAGTGAAATGTAATGGCTTACCTGTTTTTCGCATAACAATAGAAATCTTATCATTCATTCTCTTTGGTTTGATTGATCTCCAATTTGCTAGTCCCCATTCATCAAAAGGATTACTATTAATCTTATTTGTTAAGTCTAGTGCATTATTAACTGCCTTTTCATTTACACGATTAGCATACTTTTCATTAATAGGACGATTTTGCATTTTTTCTAATATATTTCTACGTGCAAGCGGTTCATCTCTATCTTTTAATATTTCTACTAAATCATCAATTAAATCTTCAACAAAACCTACTTCTGCAGTTGGTAGCTTCCAACTATCATGCATTCTCTTGTCTTTAACAACCTTATCTAATTTATGATCAAGTAATTTTGAGATAATAAATGAAGTAGCAGCTCTATCTATATTTCTAGTAGTACCGTAATTTAAAATATTTTCATATAGAGAATCTTCTCTCATAACACCACCATGTTCTTCTAAAATATCTGAGATCATATTCTCAACAGGCTTTAAACTAGCTTCAATTTCAGGATGATTACGTATTTTCTTAATAGTACTATTTTCAATCTGACGAATACGCTCACGTGTAACATCGAATAGTTTACCAATTTCTTCTAATGTTTTAGCCTCTTTCTCATCTAAACCATATCTATGGACAATAACATCCCTCTCTCTCTCTGAAAGAGCGGAAAATAATAGATTTAAAATTGAACTAGGTTCAAAATTAGCAATATCCTCAGCTGTTTGTGAGGAAATAACCTTATCTAAAATTGAATTTGTAGTGTCTAAATTACTCATAATCTTGTGTATTATTTTATTTAAGCAAGATATAGACTAAAAGCTAATATAAATAAAATATAGCATTTTTTCTAGTAAAAGTCAATATCTTCTATAGATTACCAATTATATCCAATACTGTCAAGGGCTAGAACCAAACAAACAAAAAATGACCCAAAAACGGGTCATTATATTAATACCTATTAATTCCCTATTGCTTTAGCTTATACCAAACCATTAATAGTGGACTTGCTAGGAATATAGATGAATAAGTACCAATAATAATACCGAATATCATTGTTAATATAAACTGTTGTATAGAAACACCACCAAAGAAATATACAGATACTAGTACAAGTAATGTTGTAAGTGAAGTATTCAATGAACGAACAATTGTTTCATTAATACTAGTATTTACAATTTGTGCAAATGTTAAATCATGTGTACGGAATAAATTCTCACGAGTTCTATCAAAAGTAACAATAGTATCGTGAACAGAAAATCCCATAATAGTAAGCAAGGCTGTAACAAATAGAGTATCTACTTGAAAATTAAAATAATATCCTAGAACACTAAATAATCCAACCGTAATAATTACATCATGAGCAAGTGCAACTATTGCTGACAAGCCATATTTCCAAGAAGCGACTGGAAAAGAAACTTTTCTAAATGCAAATGCAATATATGCAACTATAGCAAGCATTACAACAAATAAAGATGTCATTGCTTTACCTTTTAATTCTTTACCAATTGTTGGTCCAATAGAATCATATCTAAGCTGAGTAATACTTCCCTCTTGCTGAATAACCTTAGTCTCTAAATTAGTAAATATTTGATTATGTTGCTGTTCTGTTAAATGACCGGTACGGATAAGTAATGTATTATCTCCAGCTGGTTGAATAACTGACTCTGTAATTTCTAAATCTGTTAATATTTGATCTACTTCTGCATTATCTAAACTAGCGTCTACTAACTCTAATTCCATAATACTACCACCAGTAAAGTCTATGCCATAATTTAAACCAAATACTAAAATGGCAATAATACTCAATGCAACAAGTACTGTTGAAAGTCCAAACCAATATTTTCTTTTACCAATTATATTAAACATATTATTTCTTTATTGAAGCATTAAACCACCACATACTCTTTTTAGCTAATACTTTAGATAGCATTCTTAAAAATGTTCTGGTAATAATTATAGCGGAAAACATTGAAACAAGAATACCAATACCTAATGTTAAAGCAAAACCTTTAATAACTCCACTACCAAACCAGATTAATATGAAACAAGTAATTAAACTTGAAATATTTGAATCTCTAATAGATGCCCAAGCTCTTATAAAACCATCTTCAATAGCAGATGCTAGTGGCTTTTCATTTCTAAGCTCTTCTCTCATTCTTTCAAAAATAAGTACATTTGCATCAACCGCCATACCAATAGATAGAATAAATCCAGCAATACCAGCTAGTGTTAATGTAATAGGCCATAATACAAAGATAGCAAGAGCTATAGCCGTATAGATAGCAAGTGCTATAACTGCTAGAAGTCCAGGTAATCTATAGAATATAAGCATAAATAGAGCAACTAGCATTAAACCAATAAGTCCTGCTTGCAAACTCTTATTTAAAGATATTTGACCAAGTGTAGGTCCAACTGTCTGTTCACTAATCAGTGTAATAGAAATAGGTAATGCACCAGCATTTAAACGTTGTGCAAGTAATTTTGCTTCTTGTAAGTCAAAGTTTCCTGAAATAATAGCCTCACCTTGAGTTATAGTATCATTCACTGTTGGAACAGAAATTGCTGAACCATCAAGGAAAATAGCTACTGGTCTATTAATATTTCTAGCTGTAATTATAGCAAATAAATCTTTACCTTCATCATTGAAAGTTAAACTAACAGTAGGCGCGCCAGTTTGAGGATCAAATATAACTTCTGATCTCTTTAAATGTTTACCAGTAAGTTCTGCAGGCAACCATTGATCAACTGGAGGTGCATAATCATAAATCGACTTTATAGAAACCAATATATGACTAGCCTTCACTTCCTGTTCTTCCCCTTCACCTCTTATTTCATCTTTTTTAATTATATGATAACCAAATTGTGTTTTAATTGGTTCAGCTGATACTTGTCCAACTTCTAAATTATTCCATAAAGCTTCTTCGAATTCTGGTACAAAAGCACCCTTCTTTGTGAATCCTAAATCTCCACCATTATCTTTAGATCCTGGATCTTCAGAAAATTGAGCAGCAAGTGTACTAAAATCTTCACCAGAATTTACTCTAGCAAGTATATCTTTAGCACTAATCTCTGCCTGAGCATTATATGCATCCATTTCAGCTTGTTGCTCTTCTGTAAGTTCTGGAGCAGCAGAAGCTTCTGGATTTTGCTCTTTAAATTCTAATAATGGTGTCTCACCTATTTGTTTAATAGCTTCATTGATATCAAATACACCAGCTAACTCTACAATCAATCTATTATTACCACTAACCTGTACAATAGGCTCAGAAACTCCAAATGCATTAACTCTTCTCTCAATAACATCCCTAACACCCTCCATAGCAGCACCGGTGTCCTCTGAAGATAAATTTTCTACTTCCCCTTCATAGATTAAATGTGCTCCACCTTGTAAATCTAGGCCGAGTTTTGGTGCAAATTTATTAAACCATTCATTACCAGGAATACTTGATGGCAAATTAGGAAAAACAGTTAAAACAGAAAAAATTGCTAGAATCACTATTCCAGCAAATGTTAACCAAACTTTTTTCCTTGTTAAACTTTGTTTAATTGCCATTCTATTTCTAAAAAGTAAGAACAGTTTAGCATGTAAATTATAAATGTGCAAGATAGATTAATACACAGCTATCCTTGACAATTATCTAAATATATACTAAATTAATCTACTAATAGTACATTTAATAATCAATAAAAGTCATACCTTAAGGAGGTCCTAATGAACGCATATGAAGTTTTAGCAAGAGATCATGGTGTTCTCTTGAGAATGTTTCAACTCATTAACAAAAGATTTGACAATGACAAGACTGGTGGCTTTATTGCCATTAATCCTGATCAAGGAAATGATCTTTTCAATGAGCTCGCTGTATTACCGATTGGTAATGTCCCAAACGACAAAATGCAGAAATATTGTATTTTTGCCCAAGAAAAGATTGCAAGACTGGTAAAATTTCCAAAAACCAATGCATCCTACGAAACGCGTGATGAAGAGAAAAATCATTGGGGCGGTAGCGTACGACTGCCAAATGGCACCTGTATTGGCTTTTCTGGCCTGCCTGAACTCGGAGATGAATGCCTTGTTCTCATGTATGCGTACTACAAAAAGCAAATTACAGAACCTCAAGCTCTTGAGCTATCTAATGCTCAAAAGATGCTATCAGATCTGTTTGATGCATTTGATTTCAGTGATTAAAACACGCTATTTAACAAAAACCCTACTTCAGTAGGGTTTTTTTTACTATTGACAAAATATAGTAAATGTGATATACAGTTATTATAACTTAGTACATAAAAAAAACCATATAAAACCTTAGGAGGTTAATAATGCAACAGTTTATTCTTGACGTAATTGCTCCCTATCTTGTTTGGGTAGCTAAATCACCAGTGTATATCTTCGAAGTTGATTCTCGTGTATTCGGAATTATCTTAAGTTTATTCCTGGTGTCAATGGCACTTAGCATATTCGATGTATTACCAAGAATATTTACAACCATATTCAATATGGCATTCATTTACCTATCTTTATGGATAGCATCTGTCTTTCTCGTAACAAGTATTTATGTTGGTTATGAATACACACCAATTCTATCCTTGATAACAACCACGATTGCAGGTTTAATTGCTGTAGTAATCATTGCAGTAGAAATATTCTTCACTGCCTATGCCTTCTACAAAAACAAGAGTTACAAATTAGCTCTTGCCCTTGCAACTGACCAGTGATGCTACTAGTCTTAAACTAGGTTTTAAAAAACCCCGTCTTAATAGATGGGGTTTTTACTTTCCTAAATATTCATATACTCTTTTCACCTGCTTCGCCATCCCCTGCCAATCAAATCGTATATAGTTCTTATAACCTAAGTTCTTTAATTTTTCTTTTAAATCTTCATCTGTAATAATTTTCTGAACTGTCTTACTGATATCATTTATATTAAAGGGATCGAAATATAATGCTGAATTCCCAAGTACTTCTGGCAGTGATGAATTATTCGCAGCAAGTACAGGTACTCCATAACTTTGTGCTTCAATAGCTGGTAAGCCAAATCCTTCTATAAAAGATGGGAATACATAAGCAATTGAAAATTGATAAAGTGATGCTAAATGTTCATCTGGAACAAATCCTAAGAATAGAACATTTTCATCTAATTTTAAATTTATCGCTTCTTGAGATAGGCGGTTCATAAAAAAATCCTTACGCCCTGCAATTACCAGCTGATAATTATTCTTGAGCTGAGCCTGGCTTAATTTCCAAGCCTGTAATAATCTATACAGATTCTTATGTGGATAAGCAGCACCTATATGTAATAGATAAGGCTTAGTAATACCATATTCTTTCTCAAGGTCTATTCTATGACTCTTTCCATGTTCAACAGAAAAACCTTCATATGTTACTTCTATTTTATCTGCAACTCTTGGATAATATCTTTCAATATCTTGTTTTGTAAATTGAGACACAGCTAATATTTTATATGAATTAACAATGGCATGTCTTACAACAAGCCTATATGCCATGAGTTTCAAATTGTATAACCACTTTGGTAATGTAGTAGCTCTGCTATCTGGATAATGTGAAACAATTAAATCATGAATAGTCACCATAAATTTCTTTCTATATAGTAATGGCACATTAAAATGTGGAAAATGCATTAAGTCTAGCTTTAAACGCCAAAGCTTGATAGGAACAAATATCTGTTCAGCAATACTATACCAATGTGATCTAATAAGTACTTTAATAAAGTTCTTATTCTTAGGGTGAAATTGATCCCAATTTTCTGGGGATAATAAAATATAGTAAGTATTTATACTATCTATTGCTACTAAATTGTCTACTAGTTTTTGTACATATCTTCCCAGTCCACGTGACTGAGGCCCATACATTCTAGCATCAATACCTATTTTCATTTTTTAAAACTATTAAATACTTTAATATAGTAACTAGCTGCCTTATTCCAGTCATAGGCTTCTAAATTTACATCAATATTCATATCATTATCTAATATATTTAGAATGGCCTCTTTTATTTCCGTAATATTATATGGATCTACTAATATTCCATTATCTTTTATAACCTCTGGTAAAGATGAGCTATAGCTAGCTATTACTGGCTTGCCATTATACAAAGCCTCTAATGGTGGATGACCAAAACCCTCATAGAATGAAGGCCAAATGAGAGCTAAGCTATTTTTAATATAGCAATCTCTTTCTCTATTAGTAGTATAACCAACATAATGAAATTTGTCTCTATGCTTACTATTTCTTATTGCTTTATATACTTCTTTATTTGACCAACCACTCGCTCCCATTATTACTAAATGTATATCTTTATACTTTTCTTTACTTAAAACTAATTCCATTGCTTGTATTATTCCTAAGATATTTTTTCTTGGCTCAACTGTTCCGATGAATAATAAATATTTTTCAGGTAAATTTAAAATAGAGCAATCATTATTATTAAATACTTCCCTATTTATTCCTGAGTAAATAATTTTAATCTTATCTGCTGGTTTTGAATAGAAAAAATTAATATCTGAGGCTGTACTTTTTGAAACAGCTATAACTTTATCTGCTTGCTTTACTTGCTTAGGAATACCTGCAAGAATATGCCAGAAATACATTTTATAGCTATACCATTTTCTATTTATAAGCCATGACAAATCATGAACAGTTAATACTTTTTTTACATCTTTTGATAAATGAATAAAATTAAAACTTGGCTGCCAAAATACATCCAAGTTATTTTTTTTATCCCAAGCTATAAGTTTTAAAAATCTTGCACAAAAATTAAATATTCTAGATGGTATACGCGTATGTACAATAATACCCTGCTTGGTAAATTCTGGATATTTAATTTTTCTAAATGTATTAAAATAGAAATAATATTCATTATCTCTATCTTGACTAGTAATAGCTTTACAAAGCTGCAAGACATAACGACTAATACCAGCCTTCTGTTTTTCTTGCAGTGACCTTAAATCTACTCCTATTCGCATTATTATATAGTTATACTATAAAGTATCCAACCAAGGCCCATACCAGCACTTGAAGCAATAAATAGCTCGATAAACAGAATTAATGTTTTCATATTATAGTAGTCGTTGATTATTAAAATTTTGCCATGCCTTATCTACATATTCCTTAATTTCATCTTGAAATCTCTTAACTGAAAACTTTAAAGCATGTTCGCGAATAATTGACGGATCAAATTTAGTATGATCAAAGTTTAAAACTGTATATACTAATGTTTCCCATGATTGTTCAGAAAACAATACGCCCGTAATATTATCTATAACTGTTTCTCTAGCTCCCCCACCATCAAATGCAATAACAGGCCTACCTGCTGCCATAGCCTCTACTGCAGATATACCAAAGTCTTCAACCTGTGGATGTATAAAAGCTTTTGCTTCCTGCACATATTTAATCTTTGTCTCTTCATCAACTTCTCCTAAAAATGTAATATTTGCTTTAGCAATCTTTTTAAGTCTCTTTAATTCATCTCCGCTGCCAATAATAATAAGTGGTAAACCCAATTCATTAAAAGCTCTAACAGCTATATCTACTTTCTTATATGGTCTTAATCTGCTAACAAGGACATAATAATCTTTTATCTCACTTGAGATAGAATAATTATCTACTTCCACTGGTGGATATATAATAACAGATTCTCTATTATAGTATTTCTTAATCTGTCTAGAAATATATTTGGAATTAGCAATGAAATGATCTACTCTTTGGGCTGCAAATAAATCCCATAATCTTAATTTATGTAATACAAGTGGTAATATTTTTTTTATAATTCTAGGATAATGAAGATTATCTACATATGAATGAGTACCATCCCAAAGATATCTGGTTGGCGTATGACAATAGCAAATATGTAAACCTTTAGCTGGAGTAATTAAACCTTTAGCAAGGTTTGATGTTGAAGATAAAACAATATCATAATCTGTAAAATTAAAGCTCTCCCATGCAAGAGGCATTAAAGATAGATAGAATTGTAAGTGTTTTTTAGAACCAGGCATCTTTTGTAAGAAAGATGTCTTTGTTTTTATACCCTGCCAATCTTTAGATTTACTTAAAGCATTTATAAGAACATAAAGGGGGGCTTTAGGAAAAAGCTCATGCATGGCAAGTACTACACGTTCTGCACCGCCATTTTGAAAAAGATAATCATGTGCAAGGGCTACCTTCATTATGCAGAACCCTTTCTTAAAAGTACTACCCAAATTGTTTTAATAAATATTTGCATATCAAGAAGTACTGACCAATTCTCTATATAATATGAATCTAATTTAACTTCTTCTTCGAATTGAAGATCTGATCTACCAGACACCTGTGCCATGCCAGTAATACCTGGTTTTATAGTAAGTAATTTTCTTTGTGAATTCTCATAACGTGCTACCTCTGCAGGTTCATGTGGGCGAGGACCAACCATGGACATATCTCCCTTTAAAACATTAAATAATTGTGGCAATTCATCTATACTCCATTTACGTATAAATTTACCAATACTAGTTACTCTTGGATCCTTTTTCATCTTAAATAATGGTCCATCTTGTCTCTCATTTTGATCCATCATATCTTCTTTCATAGAGTGAGCTTTATCTACCATTGATCTGAATTTATATAGGTTAAACATATTACCCTTTATACCAACTCTTTGCAATTTAACAAAAACTGGTCCATGACTATTGAGTTTTATAATAAGGCCAAGTATTAAACTTATTGGTATTAAAATAATACAGCCAATAAAAGACAATATAATATCATAAAATCTTTTAATAATTCTACCCCAACCATCAAGTCTAGTATGCCTAATTTCTACCATAGGCACACCATTCATTGTGCTGATAGTAAAATTAATCATCTTCGTTTGTAATAAAGATGCTATATATTTAAATCCCAATTGATTCTCCTGACAATAATTTAAGAGTGCTTCTTTCTGATCAAGTGGCAGATTAACACCACCTTGTATAATCTCGTCAATTATTGTTTTAGACCTTAAAGATGTTAAGTAATCTGCTTCTTTATCCGTAAACATTTTTAAATGTTCAACAACTCTGAATCCAAAGCTTGGATATCTTTTTATAGTACCTATTAAATTTAAAGTATTATTATCTTCACCAATAACAACTACTCGTTTTACACCATAACCATTAAAATAAAAGGATTTTTTAATAAAGAATACAAGTATTCTTTCTATAGATATAAATAAAATAGCAAATACCCAGAAAGCAAGTACTATGAATCTTGAAGAAAAGAAATTAGCATCAAAAAAGAAAGCAATAATAATAATAAGTGTTGCTGTTGAAACTGCAAATAAAGCTAATCTTAATTCTTCCCACAATGCTTTTCTTCTAAATGAATATAATCCAGACAAAATAAAAATAGCAATACATGCTATTAATATAATATATACAATTGCTAAATATTCACGCAATGACATATCAAATATGACTGGTCTAATTTGAGTTACAAAACTTTCAAAACGTAAGAAATAACTAGCCACAGCAGCACCCAATAATACTAGATAATCTATTGGAACTAATATGGCATTAAATACCAAATCAAATTTTTTCATATTTTATTTAAACTAAAAATGCTTGAAGAGAGCCGATAAGCCGAATTCTGTCGAGAGCGATTATCTATCTAGACACAATGATTGCTCACTGCGTTCATTAGCGCCTTACCCGATCCCTAAACGGGATCCTATTCAGGCTTGCACCGGATAAAAGTTTACCTAGCTGACTATGTCGCCATAATCACTGGTGGTCTCTTACTATCGACCTGTAGGCCAATAAATCCCTTTCGGAATTACCACCGTTTCACCCATCACCTGAAAATCAGGCTGGTCTATTTTCTGCTGCACTTGTTCTATTCCTAATAAATTAGAAATGGTCGGCATTACCGACTATCCACCCTTTAAAAAAGGACGAAAATGGTGTTCGGACTTTCCTCTCCCCAAATGGGAAGCAATCGCTTAGCCCTCTCAAGCGTTGTTAATATACTACATTTTACCTGTTTTTGTCAATACTAGCTTAATATATACTTTAATGTCTCTTTAGCACATTTCTCCCAAGAAAACTCTCTAGATTTATCTAATCCTAGCTTTATTAATTCTTGTCTTTTAGCACTGCCTCTTATCAACATATCTATATTCATAGCAATGTCCTCTACACTATCCGGATCAAAAAATACTGCTGCATCTCCACCCACCTCATGTAATACTGGAATGTCTGAACATAATACAGGCACGCCAGATCCCATCGCTTCAAGTATTGGAATTCCAAAACCTTCAAATTTAGATGGAAATACGAATATACTAGCTGCTCCAATAAGAAGCTTATAATCTTCTTGAGGTATATATCCTAAAAATATTATCTTCTTATTATTACCAGCTAATTTCTTAATCTCATCAAAGCCATAATTTCCCGGTCTACCAGCAAGTACCAAGGGCCATGAGCTATCTTTAATAGTATTAAAACCTTTTACCAAATTCTGTATATTCTTCTTGGTTTCTATTCTGCCAATATATAATAAATATCTATCTGGAAGATTATATTTATGTTTAATAAACTGTTTCTTATCCTCAGTAATTGGTTTAAACTCCTTATCGTCCCAACCATTATATATCACTTTTATCTTACTTTCAGCCTTAGGATAATACTTAATAATATCTGCTTTAGTAGCTTCTGAGATAGCTAAAATTTTATCTGCTCTTTTTATAGCGATATTGTGTGACACTTTCTGATAAACTCTTTCTAAAGGATGATAAAGCTCTGGATTTTTAATAAATCCTAAATCATGAATAGTAGCTATCACTTCTCCTCGAGTTATTAATGGAACGGCATTGGAAAAAAATAATTTATCTACAGGATGAAGAAGTAATTCGAAGCTTAAACAAATATGAGTCCAAAATTTTCTAAATGGCCACTTAATTTGCTTAAATAAAAAATTAGCTGGTGCTTCAGCTAAATCATCTGTTAAATCATTATTATGATAAATAATAAAACTATTATCCTGATCTATTTCTTTAAACTGCTCAAATAGATGCCAAGCATACCACTCTGTACCGGTCTTTTGTTTCTTATTGGCCCGGCTGGCTTCTAAACCAATTATCATAAAGCTTACTTAGTTGCTAATATACTTCGCTTATATGAATCTAAATTATCAAGTGCTATTCCAGTACCTTTGGCTACACATAAAAGTGAATCATCTGCTACATAGGCAGGTACTCCTGTTGCTTGAGATAATAGTTTATCCATATTTCTAAGAAGTGAACTACCACCAGATAATACCATTCCTTTATCCATAACATCTGCAGAAAGTTCCGGTGGTGTATTGAATAATACTTGTTTTACTGCATTTATAATCCCCTGCAAATCCGCCTGAAGTGCTTCTGTAACATCTTCGGAGTCAACAGATATAACTCTTGGCAGTCCTGTTATCATATCCCTTCCTTTTACTTCCATAGATAATCTCTCATCTTTTTCTAAATACATAGCAGAGCCTATTTCAATCTTAATTGCTTCTGCTGTTCTTTCACCAATAGCTAAGCCATATTTCTTACGTACATATTCAGTAATAGCCGTATCGAATTTATTACCACCAATTCTTACTGAATTATTTGCTACTATTCCACCTAAGGATATAACAGCAATTTCTGAAGTCCCACCACCAATATCTACAATCATGTGACCAGATGCTGATCCAATAGGAATATCTGCTCCAATAGCGGCTGCTATTGGTTCTTTAATAATATATGCAGCTTTTGCACCAGCTGCCATAGTAGCATCAATTACAGCCCTTCTTTCTGTAGATGTTATACCACCTGGAACTGCAATCATAACTTCTGGTCTAAATAGTCTAACACCACCCATGGCTTTATTAATAAAGTACTTTAGCATTGACTCTGTTGTTTTATAATCTGCGATAACTCCATTACGTAAAGGTCTTTGAGCAATAATACTATCTGGCGTTCTACCAAGCATCTCTTTGGCTTCATCACCAACAGCTAATACTTTTTTATCTACAACAGAAATAGCAACCACTGATGGCTCATTGATAATAATACCACGCTTTGGAACGTGGACTAAAGTGTATGTTGTACCTAAATCTATACCAATCTTTTTTACAAACATATTATGCTATAGAAATTATTGTATACTTAATCCTACCATTTGGTATTTCAACTTCTACTTCTTCATTTAATTTCTTTCCTAAAAAAGATACACCAAGTGGTGATTCACAAGAAATTTTACCTTGAGTTGGATCTGCTTCAGTTGCCCCAACAATTGTATATTCCATTTCTCTATCTATACTTTTAACTTTAATCCTTGAACCAATTCCAACAAGTGAAGAAGACACTTTTTCTACAACTTTAGCATCACGAAGTAGGGTCTCTATTTCTAGAATACGACCCTCATTAAACCCTTGCTGATCTCTTGCTTCATGATATTCAGCATTCTCAGATAAATCTCCTAAATCTCTAGCTAGTGATATCTTCTCAGTAATACCTGATCTTTTTGCCTTAAGAGTCTCAAGTTCAGCCTTGAGCCTATCTGATCCTTCTTGTGTTAATAACTTTTGATCTGACATATATTAATTATACTACATTTTTGCTTAATAAAAACATAGCAGTAACTGCTATATTTATATACATATATAATAGTTTGTACTAGATTACTTGTCAATGAAGTTCTTGACAAAATATTAAATATATGCTATCATATACCATTGATCTTTACAACAATATAACGTCTTAAATTAAAAAGGAGACTAAAATGAGTAACTCATTGAAGGTTTTACTAGCAACAGCTCTGGGAGCTGGAATTGGCACCATTACTGCCATGAGCATACCCTCCTCCATTTGGTGGCTAGGTGCCATCATCGGTGGTTTGATCGGTTACCTATCCTATGAATTTGAAGTTGTTGTTGCAGCGTTCAAATCTGGGTGGAAATCAATTGTGGAAATAAACGCAGATGAATGGAAGGCACTTTTTATACTTCCAGTTAAAACATTGGCTATTGGGTTAATATTCATTATGCTGTTAACACATTTCTTTACCGCAATTATTGGTATGAGTTTGTGCATCATTATTCTTGTTGAATCTATTTCAAATTCCTCAGTTAATGCAATGGCTGCTATCGTGCTTTTCTACGGCATCGGATGTCTATATCTAATTATAGATACAAATTCTGAAGAGCGAGACTATAGTTTGTTGATGATGCTATACCTGGTTAGTCCACTTGGTATAGTATTCTATTGGCTACCAATGGCTATCTGAGATGGGTTCAAGCTGAGCATCAAGCTTATTGGTAATTTTCCTAACTATACCATGACAGCTATCAAAGCGATCAGTACTTTCTTTATGAAAATTGCCAAACTTATCCGCTACATCTTTGTGGAAATCCACTCAGATATTCGTCTGCTCTGTGCAGTCGATGCAATGATTGGTGCTGGTATAGGATATTTCTATACCAATCCAATTATTGGAATGATTGCTGGTGGAATCCTGGGCGTTATCAACTACGAGCTTGTCAGTAAACGCTGGCTCAAACTCGTACCTACATCAAAGTAGAACAAAAAAACAACTCAAAAGAGACGTACAAACATTGTACGTCTCTTTTCTTTTTTCGCATTATTCGTATCTAATTTTTCGTATTAATAAAGTACCAATCTAGTACTTCATCCATAATTTGTACCGCTGTATCACTACCGTCTCCCCCATTCTCTACTAGCATTGCCCAAGCTATCTCAGGATTATCATATGGAGCAAAGCCGACAAACCAAGAATGTGGTTTAGCATTGCCACCAACCTGAGCTGTACCTGTTTTACCAGCAGCTGTATAATCTTCTGAATATATTCTTCTAGCAGACCCCGTTGTTACAGCTGACCTCATACCTTCTCTAACAATATCTAAACTAGCACTTGATATAAAATCTTCATTAAGAACTTGAGGCGCGGACATTACTACAGCTCCTGTTTCAGAATCAACAATCTGTTTAACTAAATGTGGACTATATAATATACCACCATTAGCAATAGCTGCTATATAGTTAGCCATTTGAATTGGTGTTACTAGAATATCTCCCTGGCCAATTGCGAGGTGCATTGTATCTCCAGGATACCAAGGTTCATCTCTTTCTTCCCATTTCCAATATCTGTCTGGCAAAAACCCCATTTGTTCCCCGGATATATCCACTCCTGTATACTGACTCAAGCCATAAGAATGCATATAGCTAAGCATTTTATCCAAACCTAAGCCTTCTCTACCATCATATTCTTCAATACCTATTATATAAAAAAATGTATTAACCGATTCAGCAAGTGCTTTTATTACATTTGTTTGACCATGACCACCTGCTTTCCAATCTGGAAAAAACCAAATATCATAATATATTCCACCAGTACTCAAAAAGCTTGTATTACGATCAATAATACCTTCATCAAGAGCAGCTGATGCAACTAGTGGCTTAATAATAGATCCTGAAGGATATTGACCACTTAAAGTTCTATTAAACAGCGGCCTATCATCTCCTGTAAATACTGCTTCATATTGCTCCTGGCTAATACTTTTAGAAAATATATTATTATCAAATTCTGGGAATGAAGACATTGCCATAATACCACCATTTTGAGGGTTTATAATAATTCCAGCTGCTTTATCTACATTTCTATTATTCAATGTTTTAGCAACTATTTCAGATAATTTTACTTGCAAGTCTGCATCAATGTATAGATGAATATTATTACCTTTTATAGCTTCTTGTTCTGCTAATATCTTAGTTTCTTTACCTAGTGCATCTACTTCAACTTGCTTTTTTCCAACAATACCTCTAAGTTCTTTCTCATATGATCTTTCAATGCCCGTTTTACCAATATAGTCAATAAGTTCATAATCTTCGGGTAAATCAATAGCCTCATTTTCTGTTATCTTTCCAAGGTATCCAAGTAAATGACTAAAAGTATTACCTAGCATATATTCACGCTTAGCTGTTTCTATAATATGTATTCCAGACCAAATAGATGCTTTAATTCGTAAATTAACAGCTTGCTCATAATTAATATCTTCAACTAAACTAGATTGTATATATGAATACTCTGAAGTATTGGTAATGAGTTCTTTTAACTCAATAAACTCTTTACCAGTTGTACTAGCTATTATTTCTAATACATTGTCCAGCTCCTCACCTTTGGGTAAATCTGCTGGCACAAATCTAATAGAAAAGGATGGGATATTACGAACCATTTGTTTTCCATGATTATCATATATAATACCTCTATTCGGTAATATTCTTTGAAGTCTAATACGATTACCCTCAGCTAGTCCTCTAAACTCATCCCCTTTAATTATCTGTAAATAGAATACTCTAAAACCAAGTACTGTAAAAACAATAAATAGTAATATTAAAGCCATTCTTAAATAATAGTTTTCTATAACTGGTCCCATTTGAACATTACTATCATCATCTGCCATTACAAAACCATCTTCAGAAGAAAATCTTTCTGTAGAGCCCACTCTTCTATCTTTAATTTTACCGCCCTTTATTTGAACCGAAAAAGGGTCATAATTATCTTCTGACATTTGAAATGTATATATATAATTTATAGAAAGCGAAAATTATAATAAGAGCAATTAAATTAAGGAATGTAAACATAAATGCTCTTTCCCAGGATAGAGCTGCTATCTCTGGCCATTGCCAAATTATTCCTACACTATGATTCAATATGAATAATGCAAATAAATAGGAAATAATTCCAGCTAAACTACTCAATATCCAGCTAAATAAATTACTAATTGCTAAATGATAACGATGTACGAAATTTAAAAACATAGCTGAAATAGCCAATGCAATTAAATGCATACCAAAACTTAAACCTACAATATCTAACATAAAACCACCCAGTATAATAAGTAGCCATAAATTCTTTTTAGAAAAGAAATTAAAATATATTATAGACCATAAAACAGGGTGCATCATAGCACCCCAAATTCCCCAAGCGGTAAAAAAAGCTGTTTGCAATACTACCAATAAGTAAATGCCTATTATTAGCAAACTGTAATTAATCCATCTCATTATTCAGATAAAACAACTGTTAAAATACGTAATTGCCTATAATCAATACTAGGAATAACTTCTGCTTTCTGATATAGCTCTGTCTCACCAGATAAAATATTTACTATTTTACCAATTAAATAATTTTGCCCAATCAAATCTTCAAGTCCTGATGTGAATACTAAATCATCTAAATTAATAATCTCCTCTGGTGGAATTAAATCCATAAGAAGACTCAAGCCCATACTACCTTGAACCACACCTTGAGTATGAGTATTATTATTTAAAGTAACAGCTACAGTTGAATTACTATTAGATAATAGAGATACGCTTGCCTGATATTTCTCTACCGCAAATATCTTTCCTATAAGTACTCCTTGATCAGCAAGTACCGGTTGACCAACTTTAATACCATCATCACTTCCTTTATCTATAATAAATAAATCATTTTGCAGTAATGGCTTACTAATAATATGTGTAATTAAAACATTACTACCCTCTCTTTTGATAAACTCTAATTCCTCTCTTAAATATTCATTCTCACGCTTAAGCTCAGAGAGTTCCATTTGATCAATATCTTTTGTTGTCAAAAGACTTTGCAATGTCTCATTTTCACCTGCTAAATTATCACATTGAGTATAATTATATAAAAAGCCATAATTTGAAGAACCACCTCCATATACTGTTTTTTGTACAGGAGCTAAAATATTTAAAAGAGGTGTTTCCACCCATTTTAATAGATTAGCATAATGTAGGATAAGTAGTGCTACAATAATACTAATGATCAATACTGTTCTAGAAACGCCAGTTATCATATTAATTAATCATATCACCCGCAGGTGGTAATAATATATCTTTCAAATTATCAAAATCTTCCATGATAAGACCTGTACCACGAACAACTGATGTTAATGGATCATCTGTTACTTTAACTGGAATCTTTAATTCTTTAGCAATTAATTTATCTAAACCCCCCAATAATGCACCGCCACCAGATAGAATAATACCTTTCTGGTAAATCTCAGCAACAAGCTCTGGGGGAGTTTTTTCTAAAGTATCTCTAATATGTTCAATTAATTCTCTAATATCTCCAATAATTGCTTCTTTAATTTGAGCAGCAGACACATCTACCTCTCTAGGAAGTCCTGTATATAAATCTCTACCACGAACCTTTTGTTCTTTAGATGCACCTTCTAGAAATACATTTCCTAGATTTTTCTTTACATCTTCTGCTGTTCTTTCCCCAAGTAATAAATTGAAATTCTCTCTAATATACTGAATAATATTCTGGTCCAATTTTAAACCACCATGTTTAAGTGATGTAAAGGTTACAATACCACCTAGTGATATAACAGCAACTTCTGTAGTACCACCACCAAGTTGTACTATCATATTACCAATAGGTTCTTGTATGGGCATGCGTGCTCCAATTGCTGCTGCCATAGGTTGTTCTACTAAATACACCTCTGAACCACCAGCACCCATTGTAGCATCTTCTACAGCTTTTCTTTCTACTTCAGTAACATCTAATGGAATACCAATAATTACTCTTGGCCTTGGTAATAATGAATTACTTTCTCTATGCACCCTATCAATAAAATGTTTTATCATTTTCTCTGTTACTTCAAAATCTGAAATAATTCCTGCAATAATTGGTCTTGTTACAGATATATATGCAGGTGCTTTACCAAT
Source organism: Patescibacteria group bacterium (assembly GCA_016784445.1). GTDB lineage: Bacteria > Patescibacteriota > Patescibacteriia > UBA1558 > UBA1558 > BS150m-G51. Next base: position 47,016 of record JADHUR010000003.1, on the reverse strand, counting down.
CATACGCTGTGCTTCTTCACCAACAGCAAGTATTTGATCAGTTCTATTATTTAATGCAACAATAGATGGTTCATTAATAATTAGACCTTTATCTTTAACATAAACAAGAGTATTGGTTGTACCCAAATCTATACCCATATCTTTAGATAATTGTCTAAATAATTTTTTAAACATAATATTTCTTAACCAGTTTAATTACATCATCTACAGCTACTTTACGAGCATCATCTGATGCTCTTTCTTTATATTCAATTAAACCATTTGTCTTATTACTTACAATAAGTCTCAATGGAATACCAATTAAATCTGCTTCTTTTAATTTTACACCAACAGATTCATCTCTATCATCATATAATACATCAATATTCTCCTTCTTTAATTTTTTATATACTTCTTCTGCTTCTTCTAATACCTTATTATCTGTTCCTAAAGATAATAGATGAACTTGAAAAGGTGTGACATTCTTTGGCCATATAATTCCGTCTTTATCATGAGATATTTCAACTATAGCACCAATTGCTCGAGATACGCCAAAACCATAACAACCCATAAATACATTCTCTTGTTTACCCTCTGCAGTAGTAAACATTAAATTCATAGTCTTAGAATATTTCTGATTTAATTTAAATATATTACCAACTTCTATTCCTTTACTCATCATCACCACTCCATCACCACAGGCTGGACATTTAGCACCTTTTTTAACTTTAGCAATTTCTTTATTCTGAGCCCAACCACAACTACAGTGAAAGACAGTATCTTCACCTGATGCTGTTAATGTTTGAAACTCATGTGAAAATTCTTTAGAAAAAGAACCACCAGATGCCTCAACTGCTATAACTGGCATTCCAAGTCTTTCATACATATTTAAATATGCTTGTTTTACTTTATCATAATAAGTTCTTAAATCTTCTATATCTGTATGAAAGCTATATAAATCTTTCATTGAGAATTCTCTACCTCTTAAAAGTCCATTTTTAGCCCTTGGTTCATTTCTAAACTTATCTTGTATTTGAAATAGAGCAAATGGTAAATCTTTATATGAAGAAACTCTTTTTCTAGCTATATCTACTACATTCTCTTCATGTGTAGGCCCTAGACACATATCTGTTCCACCTCTACCTTTAAATTGAAAAAGAACATCTTTAATCTCATCCCATCTACCTGTTTCTGACCATAATGACTTTGGTTGTAAAGCTGGCATTAGAACTTCATTACCACCAACTTTTTCCATTTCTTCACGAACTATTTGCTTAATATTATTAAGAACTCTAACGCCAAGTGGTAAATATGAATATACTCCAGCCATTAATTTATCTATATACCCCGCTTTTGTTAAAAGCTGAGCATTAATAGCAACTTCATCGGCTGCTATATCTTTTACTGTTTTAATAAAATATTTAGATTGTTTCATATATTAATTTAATTGATTATATTATTTGCGAAGATAGACTTTAAGCGCTCTGCCTCCTCAATAACAATAGGGCTATCATATTCACCTGCATGAGCGGTTACTCCCTCATGAACACCTCTTCTTTGATCAAGATGTACATTGAGTTCAATGAAGTCTTCTGTTTCATTCTTCATATATACATGAAATCTCGGGTAGAAATCTCCACTCAATCTTTTTACATAACTATCTCTATGTAAATGATAACCTGCATTCTGTAATAATCTTTCCCAGGGGTATTGTAATTTTGCATTTACTTTAAAATTCATTAACTAAATAACCTTCCAATAGCACCCATTATCTGACCACTATATTTTGCAATATCCTTATATGTAATTACAAAAATTAATAATAAAAGAATAATAAATCCAATATTATGTATAACCGTTTCTATTGTTTCATTATTTGGCTTACGTCTTAGTTTTTCAATACCAACAAATAATAATCTACCACCATCGAGTGCTGGAAATGGAACAATATTAATTACAGCCAGATTTAATGAAAATAATGCTGTAAATTGTAATAAGTGAGCTATTCCAAGCCTAGCCATCTGTCCTGTAATTACTGCTACTCCAACAGGACCTGCTACTTCTAATGATGAACCTGTACCAAGTATTAAAGATTTAAGTAATGAATAGAAAGCTACAACTATTTGCACAAGAATAAACCAAGTAGCTTTAAAACCATTTATAATTGCTTGCCACCAAGGATATTTAACAAGTCCAGTATCTGCTAAATATACCCCTAATACTTTTGGCTCAATATCTGTAAGATCTGCAATCACTGAATGATTACCAGACAAACGTGCTATTTCAATATTTAAAATTCCATCTTCATCATTTTTAATATATTCAGTCATGGCTAATGTAGACTCAAAATTTTGATTGTCAATTGTAAGTATCTCATCCCCTGCTTTAAGATCTAAGCTACTTGCTACTGTCTCAGGACTTACTTCAACGATTTGTATCTTCTGATCCGAAACAGCTATTCCAGACATATCATCCTCAACAACAGAAGGTAGTCCAATCATAAAGCCAATGCTAAGAAGTACAATTGCAAGCACTATATTCATAAATACACCCGCACATAAAATTACTGCACGCTTCCAAGCAGCTTGATGTGAGAAACTATCTTTATCATCTTTATTTTCTCCACCTTCACCCTTAATTTTTACAAAACCACCAAGTGGTATCCAATTTAAAGAATAAGTGGTATCACCTTTTTTCTTGCCCCAAATACGTGGTGGAAAGCCAAAACCGAACTCTTCCACCTTAACACCAAATATACGAGCAGCTGTAAAATGACCCCATTCATGAACAAGGACAATAACAGCAAGTACAATTGCAAATGTAATTATAGTAAAGAACATATTAAATTGACATTATTTCTTGCTCTTTCTTATCTGACGCTTCTTTTATCTTATCGTTCATCTCTTTTGTCATCTTATCAATATCTTCAAAGCGTGTATGTTTTTCATCTTCAGAAATTTCCTTTTCCTTAGCTTCTTCAGTGGTTATTGCTCTAATCTTATCTCTATTACCACGAACTTTAATTTTAGCCTGTTCAGCTTTTTCTTTAATCTTTTTAACAAGCTCAAGTCTTCTTTCTTCCGTAATCGAAGCGAAACGAAGAACAATCATATCATCATCCATGCTCACAGATGCTCCTAAGTCTGATGAAGATAATGCTTTATTAATATCTTTACTATTATTCTTATCCCAAGGTTTTACCATCAAAACATTTGGTTCTGGAGCTGTAACTGATGCTAATTGTAAAAGTGGCATTTGTATGCCATAACTTTCAATATTAATATTCTCCACCAATGAAGGTGTAGCTCTACCAGTTTTAATATTTTTGAACTCTCCTTGCAAATATTCTAAAACCTTTTCATTTTGCTCTTTTAATTCAGCTGCATATTCTTGTGACATATATTGTTTTTAATTATTTAACTTTATTTGCTGCCCCACCATAGATAAGACTATCATTTGTAGGACTAATTAATAAATCATCTAAAACCTTTGAAGTTGGCATGCTTGTTGTTGTCCAATTAGCACCCCCATCAATAGATTTATATACCGTATCATGTGAAGTGTAATATATTACATCACTATTTAATGAAGATACGGCTAGCCCATAAATATATACAGATCTTGGTGGAGTTAATAAATTAATAAGCTTCCATGTATTACCACCATCATATGATTTTGCAATGCTATAAGTATTTGCATAAACAAGGCTATTATCTTCCTCAGATATTACAAGTTTATGAAAATCTGCAAATCCAGAATACTTCTTATGTAAATCCTCAGTAATACTTACAAAACTTGCTCCTCTATTAGTAGATTTCATAATTCCATCTTCAAATAAACCAATATATATATCATTATAGTCATCTGATGCGATTAATATTTCAGCAACTCCTGACTCAAAAAATTGTATTGACTGCCAAGATTCACCTCTGTCTAATGATTTATATAAAGCTCCCATATTAGATCCAGCATATAATACTGGACTATCACTATCATCTATTGCCAATCTGTTTAATATTTCATCTGGTCTAGTCTCAAGCAATACAGGCTGCCAAGTGCGAGCACAATCTAATGTTCTATATAATTGACCACCCGTTGCTGCAAATACATTACATTTATTATATGGATGAACGGCTACATCATAAATAGTGCCAACTGTTGTAAGAGTTTGTGTCCAGCTACGACCACTATCCAATGTATAGAAAATACCATTCTTTACTGTGCCTGCATAAATTGTAGAACTTACCTGCGGGTCATAAGTCATAGTTGATATATCTGTACCAAGAAAAGAAGCATTTTCTGCAACTGATAATAGTCTAGATATATTTGCCCAATTAAGTCCTGCATCTTCAGATACAAAAACACCGCCATGTTTACCAACCGGTGAAGTACCAACTTTTATAAAACAACCAGTAGTAAATATACCAATTAGTAATAATAATATTAAAAATTTAATATTTCTCATATATTTAAATACTTAAAAATAAATCTTCAGTAAATAACAAAGGGCTAGCATTCTGTTTAACTTTATCTTTCCATGTATACACTTTGTCTATCATAGATATAATCTGATCTTTATCTATATTATTTGCCATAGTTTTAAGTTCCTCTTCTACAAAACCCAATCTATACCAATTATCTGAATTCTCTTTGTGAAGTAATAATTCTCTAGTAATTAATAGGAAATTATTCATAATATCATCAGCAATTCTTTGAGAATTTATAAAATCCTGTTTCTGAAATATTTTTTGTAAATAAGCTAGTCTATCATGAGCTGGTTTTGACATTAAGTCTACTATTTCTTTAACCTCTGCCTTATTCTCTTCAAGAAGCTTTATATTATTTAAATATTCAATAGCCCTACCTGGTAGCCCAAAAGATAATTTAGCAATATCTCGAATACTTTTATGTTCTAAATCTCTCATTTGTAAATAATCATATATAGTTTCATCTGAAACCAAGCTAAACTTTAAAACCTGGCTACGAGATACTATTGTTGGTAATAATAGATTTATATCATCTGTTATAAGAATAATAATCGTATTACCAACTGGCTCTTCAATAGTTTTAAGAAGTGCATTAGCAGCCTCAATCGATAAATGCTCTGCACCTACTATTAATCCAATCTTATACTTTGTTAAAAAAGATTTGTGCTGTAATTGTCTTTGCCAATCTCTTACCTGCTCAATTGATATATTTTTTTTATCTTCCTGCAATTCCAGCCTATAATAATCTGGATGCATACCCTTATTTAAATGTTTACATGACTGACATGCGCCACATGGTACTAAATCATCACTAATATCTTCTATATACTTCTCGCACAGTAATGTTTGAACAAATTTACCTGAAACAGTTTTTTTGCCCAAATGCGCTGGACCAGCCATTAAATATGCATGAGCAAACTTATGACTCTCTAAACTAACACGAAGATAGGAAATTATATTATCATGTCCAATAATCCCCCATTTGTTGGTATCTATTTCTTTCATAACTTGTGCTAATATAACATAAAAACATTGATATGACAATGTTATAATTATGCTTAAATTAAGCTAAATTTTGCTGATCTAAAGCTTTATTCACTTCAGCATCCGCTTCCTTATTTAGTTCTCTAGCTACATGCTTAAAGTCTGTTTTCTTAAAATCTAATCCTAAATTCCAAGCTTTAACAAAAAGAGTAGCAAGTATCTTATCCTTCACTTTATACTCTCTTAAAAGTTGTTTAATAATAAGCTCACTATCCATAAAGACAGATAAAGCTTCCGTATTCATTTCTTTGACTTTAGATAAACCTAAAATTAACCCCTGATACTCTGCTTGATTATTTGTACACTCTCCTAAATACTTATTACCTGAATCAATGATTTTACCATCATCTGTTTTAATAATATAACCACATGCCCCTGGTCCAGGATTACCTCTCGAACCACCGTCTGTAAATAAATTTAAATGTTTATGACTCATATATTTTATTTAATTATTCTCATATCTTGAATAGTCATTTGTAATTCTCTATTACCATTCCATTCATTAACTCCTATTTTACATATTATATCTACCAGACTATTTAATTTTAATTCCTTAGCCCATTCACCAAGTCCAAAGGCAATAGCTTTACGACTCATTCCGTCTTTATTTAAAAATAGACGCAAATGCTTACTATCAGAACCAACTGTCTTCCAATCTTTAACATTAACTCCTTTAATTAAGAAATTAGGCTCTTCATTACCCTCTCCAAATGGTTCAAACTTTTCAATAGCCTCAAATAGTTCCCATGTAAAATCCTTTAAATCTATTTCAGCCTCTACTTCAATACTAGGTATTAAATCTATCTTACTAAGCTCTTTATTTGAATATTTCTCCAACTCTTTTTTAAAATTAACTAAATTCTCTGGTTCTAAAGAAAAACCACAAGCTCCGACATGACCACCAAATTTCATTAAAAGTTTTGCTGAATTATGAAGTGCCTCTGTAACATCAAATCCAGTAATACCTCTTCCTGATCCAGTATATTTGTTACCAACCTTTGTAATTGCATAAACTGGTCTATAGTATTTACGAGCAAGTCTACCAGCAACTAGTCCTACAATACCGGCTGGCCAATCTTCAGAAAATACAACCAAAGCTTGTTTAGGAACTTCATCTTCCTCATATTCTTTATTTATTTGATTAAGTGCATCTGTTACAGAACTTTCAGTAGCTTTTTGCCTTGCAATATTACTTTGATTTAAAAGATGGGCCATCATAATGGCTTGTTCTACATTCTCTGTTGTCAGTAAATCAAAAGCAAGATTTGCATGTTCTAGTCTTCCAGCTGCATTTATTCTAGGATTAATCTGCCATCCAACTACTTGCGTGCTAATCTTATCTTTCTCAATACCAGCACCTTCATATAGTTTTTGAAGTCCAAGTCTTTTAGTTTTTTGTAATACAACTAGTCCATATTTAACAAATGTTCTATTCTCACCCACAAGTGTCATCATATCACCAATAGTGCTAAGAGCGACTAAATCGAGAAGCCATTTCTCCTTTGACTCAATATCTTTCTCCTTAAGTTTAAATTCCTTAGCTCTAAATAGTCCTTGAGCTAGCTTAAAAGCAGTACCACCACCAGATAGCATCTTAAAAGGATAATTCTCACCAGGAAGCCGACAATGAATAGTAGCAACTGTATCTGGTAATACTTTAGGCATATCATGATGATCTGTAATAATAGTATCTATTCCCAACTTCTTTGCAAGTATTACTTCATCAGAATTACTAATACCACAATCTACTGTAATGATTAAATCCGCTTTCTCTTTAGATATTCTATTTACTGCTAGTTCATTTAAACCATAACCTTCTTTATCTCTATGAGGAATATAGCTAAAATAGTTTATTCCTAGCTCTTTTAAAGCAGAGGCAAGAACTACTGAACCACAAACGCCATCAACATCATAATCTCCAAATATACAAACCTTCTCTTTATTCTTTCTTGCTTTAATAAGCCTATCTACAGCCTTTTGCATGTCATTAAATAAATATGGATCATGAATATCTTGAGAATATTCTGGTGTCATAAATTCATCTAACTCTTCCTGGTCTTGCAGATTCCTATTAAATAATAATTGCAAAACAACCGGATTAACTTCCGGATATTGTTCAAGTTCTTTACTTGTAATAGCTTTAGCTAGATTCCATTTCATATTACTTTTCTTTAGCTGTTAGATGAATCATCTCAGGTGGAATTTTCCTTACTTTAATTGTTGTTATACCCTCCATTATCAATTTCACATAACGATGAAGTCCGTCTAGTATTCTCCACTCACTCAATTTATTTTTCATAATATCTATTGGATATGACGTATCGCATTCATTAATCTTATCTTTATGAAATGGATAGTTGTCTGGATTATCTATAACATCCTGCGGCTTAATGACAATATTACCTTCTTTATCTTCCCAATGAGGTATATCTAACATCCATATTAATTCACTGATATCCATACTCTCAACTGGAACCTCCAAAGCCCATAGCTTTTTATTATCCCGCCAAAATGGTAAATCAAAAGCGTGCTCCTCGTGACGAGGATCAACATATATTTCCTTATTCATTTTAGGCTTTTCCAAATTGTTCATAAATTAAAAAGAGTTGTATTAGCAACTCTTATTATACCAGGATATTAAGTATTTATAAACTTCACTATTTTTCAACTAATTCTTCTAATTTTTCCAACATTACCTTCAATTTAAGTAAATACTCCTCATCCTCCTCTGTATCGTGTGATTTTTCTACAATATAATTTATTTTCACTGATACTATTTTTTACCAGTTACTTCCAAAATTTTATGCATATGCTGATGACCCTCTGCATCATCATACTTATCAAATAGCCCAACTTTAATATCTTTAAAGCCTCTATTAATAAGCAACTTCATTAAAAGATCTCCCGTTAGTTCGGATTTACTATTCTCATCTGACTTATCAAAAGTATGTATAAAGAAATATCCACCCTCTGTTAAATTATTATAAATAGTCTCGATAAACACTTCTAAATTTTTTAACTTATGTATGAGATAGTTTGAATAAACTAAATCAAACGGTTTCTCCTTGGATAAAAAGGACTCTTCAAGATTAACTCCCATATTAATATCTACACCTTCAGCTTTCCACCCAAGTTTACTTAATCCTTTCACATCTTCAAACTGACCAGCACCTAGATCTAATGCCTTGCCAGGTTTTATGTATTTTTTTGCTATAAAATTCTGTAAACTTTGATTCATAGAATCATTATACATCATATACTATAATAAAAAAATAAGGGTCAAACTTTTTGAAAGCTCAACCCTTATATTTAAACATTAATCCAACAGTGCGAATCCTCTGCTAGATAATCTCCATTCTGAATCAGTGCTCGTGCACGACAACCTCCACATTGATATTTCAATTCACAGGCACCACACTTACCACTTAAATTCATCTCTAGCATATTCCTAACAATGTCACTACTACTATAGGCTTCATTCATTTCCTCAATCGTTAAGGCAAAAGTATTCATCATTGGAATATTGAGTAATGCACATGGGGTCATGTTACCACTGCAATCCACATTAAATGTTATTGCTGCAGCACCGCAACCATCAAAAACTAATTCCTCTGAATGTCCAAGATCACTCTTGCCTCGGAGCAAGCATTTAAGAGGATCATTGGTTGTAACATTAATATGAGGAAATACTTCTTTCAATCGATAAACCTCCTTCAAAAAAGAACGTTTTTGTTCTACATTCATCCACAAATCATCCCTTGTTATTGCTTTTCCGGCTGGATGAATTGCAGAAAATGATACTCTCTTACAACCAAGAGTGTCAGCAAAGACGACCATTTCCTCCATCTCGGCAATCTGCTGAGCCTGAATGGTAGAACGCATTGATGGAATTAAGTGTGGAATGTCGCTATAAGCAACCATCTTTAAAGCATTAACAGCTTTATCAAATGCACCAGCTTTCATGCGAAACTCATCATGCAGAGAAGACCTTAAATTATCAATACTTACTGACAGAACAAAACGTTCAAATTCTAAGCTACGGATTGAATCCAAGTGTGATTCATCTAACATGTAACCATTTGTAGTTAAAGTTATGGAATCACCGCCACTATGGCGAACTTCTTGTAATACTCTAGTGAAGTCATTGTGAAGTAAAGGTTCCCCTCCCGAAAGAATAACCTCTTTATAATTTGGGCTAAACTGACGTGCAAATTTCATTATTTTCACAATCTGCTCTATCGGCATGTCTCTTTTTACCTGATGTGATGCTCTGCAGTGCTGACAACTCATATTGCATCGTCCAGTTATTTCAATCTGAACTTGACCAAACTCTATTTCATAAATAGTCTCATCAGTCTCAACCTCTAAACGAGGTGTATTCTCTTGACAATCCATCTTTACCCTCCTTTTTGAGTGTTAAAGGGGAAGAATCTTAGATTCTCCCCCTCTTTTGTTCCTTAAGAGTTAATCACAAATACTGCAACTACCCTTACCAATGCGTACTTTTACGCGTTTTTTGACCTGTTTTGCGGTCTTTTTTTTCTTCTTATCCATGTTGAGTCACCTTTCTTGGATATGTACTATTCTAATAAACAATATTAATTTTTTAATAAGCTAATTTTAGTTTAGCACCTCGCTAAGTACTGTCAATATTTACTTAGCTATTTATTAACAACTTTCTCTTTCTTAGCTCTGGCTTTCTTTATTTCTATACTAATAGCAGCATCTGGACAAATACGCTCACACATGCCGCATTTAATACAAATATCTAAATCTGCATCAATGGCTGGACTACCAAATCTACCTAAATTCTTTTCATGATATTTAATACAATTAACTGGACAAAATTCAATACAAAGACCACAACTCTTACATAAATCTAAATGATTATCATAAATCATCTCTTTATTCTCTTTTCTATATGTTTTAAAATCTTTTTTTACCTTCATACTAAATTATATCCATATTTAATAGCTTCTTCATTGAGTTTTTTCATTTCAGGTTTAGCTGTATATTTACTCGCAAATTTCTTATGTGCATGATTAATAATTGTCTGAAGTGGAATTGAATCCATAGTTTTAACAACAAGACCAAGAACTATCATATTAAATAGTCTTGTACTACCCATCTCTTGAGCTTGTTTATTAAAATTATAACCAATATATTTTTTAGGTAATTTTCTATCTACAAAATCTTTATTGTAAAATACATTTGTATTTGGACCAATATGTTGCTTAACCCTATCTACAGATCTATCAGATAATAATACCATTATATCTGCCTTATCAAATTTAGGATAAGAGATTGGCTCTGGAGATAAACGTACAAAAGCAATAGAAACACCACCCCTTTGCTCTACACCATAATTTGGAACATAAGCAACGGGTACTTTCTGAGCATAGGCAGCATTTACAATAATCTTAGCAACCGATTGAGCACCTTGGCCACCTTCTCCAGCTATACAAATATTTAATTTTCTATTCAAGTGATGCATCTTCTTTAGGTTTACGTTTTGCAGCTTTAAATTCACCGACTGGATACTGCTTTTTCATTCTATTTAAAAACTCTCTTGTTTCCTTAGCATCTGTATGCCAATTAGTTGGACAAAAAGATAATACTTCAACCAGTGAGAATCCATTATTATTTATTTGCCACTCTAAGGCTTTACGGATATAGTTTTTCATTTGTACCGGATTATCTACTGAAGTTCTTGCAATATATACCTCCTCATCCAGCATCTCAGATAACATTCTAGGACCTTGTATAAGGTGTGAATCTGCCCCAGCTACTGTTGTAGATGTCTTTTGGCCTGGTAATGAGGTTGGTGCCTCTTGACCACCTGTCATGCCATATACAGCATTATTGATAACAATTACCGTAATAGGTTCATTACGCATACGTGCATTAATTAAATGCTGTGCTCCAATTGCATAACCACCACCATCTCCAACTATTGCAATGCCTACTGCTTTAGGCTTAGTTTTCTTAAGCCCAACAACAACTGGTATAGTTCTACCATGATGGGTTTGCATAGTATCTACATTTAAGAAATCCCAAGAAAGCAAAGCACAACCAATATCTAACCCAACAAAGGTATTATTCTGAATTTTAAGTTCATCTATATTGTATCCTAATGCTTTATACATTAAAGGATAACCACAACCAGCACAGAAATTATGTGGTTTAGATGAAACTTTCCAACATTTTGGGATTTTTAAATTTGTCATTTAAATTTAATTATTATGGTGCTACATATGCTACAACTGGACATTGAAGACCTTGAGCCGTCACGCCACACAAAGTTGCTGCTGTATTTCCGGCACTAGATGCACCCTCTAAATAAAAAACTACTTTATAACCTTCCCCTGCATTAGGAACAGCAAAGGCATAATCGCAATCCGTTACTGCATATCCCGCTACCACTGTAGTATTGGTACATTTATCACCATCAGCCCATCTTCCATCCTTAACAGTATCAAGATTCATATAATTATCTAAGTCACTACATGCACTAACAGCTCCTTTAACCAAACATCCATAAGTATTATTTTCATCAAAGTAAAATTCTTGCGCTGTTTGAATAGCTTTCATATCACCAAGACGTTTTGTATCCCTTGCCTTTACCCTAGCAGAATTCAAAGACGTAACAGCAATAGTACTTAAAAGTCCAATGATGGCTATTACCACTAATAGCTCTAATAATGTAAAACCTTTGTTATTAAATTTCATAATTATTTAATTAATTTTAATATTTCTTCAGGTGTAACACCAAGGCCTGGTCGACCATAATGTTTAATTGGAATATTTAAACCATAAAGAGCTTCTTTAACAAGTTTTAGAAGCTGATTATGAGCTGATTCTACAATAATAATTTTCTTAATTCCTTTTAATGCCTTCTTTAAAGCAATATCTGGAAATGGATTTAAAGTAATTGGTCTTAGCATGCCAAATTTCATTTTCTTACCATCTGTATTAATAGCTTCTTTAACAGCTCCAGCAACAAGACCATGAGCAATCACTAAGGTATTAATACTCCCCTTCTTATATAGTTCTGACTCAACAACTTTAGGTTTCATTTTCATTAAGTCATCCATTAATACTTTATTTGCTTCAAATGCTTCTTCTTCAGTAACAAAGGTATTTGATAAATTTACATAATTTGATTCTTTCTTTGGATTACGTTTTTCAGACTTTAATAATAATGGATATGATTTAACTATTTTCTTTGGTTTATATATATTAACTTCTTGCCTGGTTTTAACAACATAACCATCAGTTAGAACAAGTGTTGGGAATCTATATGTCCAAGCAGTATTAAATGCTTTAATTGTATAATCATAAAGCTCTTGTATATTCATTGGTGAGTATACAACTCTATATCCTTCAGAATTACCTCCCCAGCCTGTTAAAATGACTTCCTGCTGCGAATATATGACAGAACCAGTGGATGGTCCACCTCTTTGACCAATGACAGCAACAAAAGGGATACGCATATTTTCTACCATATTAAGAGGATCTTGCATCAGTACATTACCAGGACCTCCGGTAGCTGTAAAAGCTTTAAGGCCTCCCATAATCATACCAATGGTTACAAAGCCAGCAGACATTTCATCTTCTGTTTGTAAAAACCTCAAATTCTTATCTTTAATAGAGGCGCTATTCCAGGCAGTCATTATTTCTGTAGTTGGCGTTATTGGATAACCCGCATAACCCAAAGCACCCGCATTCAATGCGGCTCTTACTACTACATCATTTCCTGTTAGAAGTTCCCTCACTTTTTTCTTTTAATTTTACGTAAATCTAATATTTCCGGTTCTCTATTAGATTTAACTTTTTTAGCTTCTTTTAATATTGGCATTGTTTCTTCAAATCCTTCGACATTGCGATTAACAATGATTATATAGATATAGTAAACAACTATTATTAATAGAATTATACCACTAATTGTTAACCAAAACCACCAATTAGTAATTAAATCTAAGATATTATTATTTTCATTACTTTCATCTACTTTTGGACCATCAATAGATAATACTTTTTCATGTTTGATTAAATCATCAGAATCACTATCTTTAATCTTATCCACCTCATCACTTATAATATCTAGTAATGTTTCATTACCAGTTTCTACCTCTTGAATATCTTCATCTTCATTATCTGTTGGTTCAAAAATATCTCTAGCAATTTCAAAGCGACTAGAATCTAGTGGATAATTATCTTCCTTATCATTTACTCCATCACCGTCTGTATCTGCCTTTAATGGATCTGTTCCATTAATATCCTCCTCTATATCTGTAAGTCCATCATTATCATCATCTGGGTCCGCATTATTACCAATACCATCATTATCTGAATCCATCTTCTCATTAGGATCTAATGGAAAAATATCTACTTTATCATTTGAACCATCATCATCTGTATCTACCTTTAATGGATCAGTGCCTCCCGCTCTTTCTTGAATATCTGTTAGGCCATCATTATCATCATCAGGATCTATTGCATTAGCAATACCATCTCTATCTGTATCTATATCTGGTCTTATTAAAGCTGTTAATGCTTGATCATTATTTGAGTTCTGATCTGCTGGTGTTGTACCTTGTATACGAGCTAAAATATTGAACTCGCTACTTGGTACTACAAAATCTACCCAAGCATCAGATTTACTTCCAGGTCTAATAGATAATATTTGCGAATCATCAATAACAGCAGAACCTTGAAAGAAAGTTATATACCCACGAACATCCTGAGAACCTACATTATGTACAGTTGCATATATACGGACAGTATCGCCTGCGATTAAAAGATTCTCTGAAAAAGATATATCTGAACTACTAACAGACAAATCATAATCTACTGCAAAAACTACTCCCGGTAATAGTAGAATTAAAAAACTCAGTATGTATAATATTTGCTTCATCTCTTATTCTTTATTAAACTGGCCATCATTAATTCTTCATTAGCTTTAATAACCATTGTCTTTCCTTTGTAATTACTGCCCTTGATAATGAGCTTACGTATATCTGCATTTCTCTCTCCAATTCCTCCTGTGAATACAATAGCATCTACATCTTTTAATACACCTAAATATGTATAAATATATCTTAAAATATCATAAATAAATATATCTAAAGTAAGTTGAGCTTGTTTCTTTATTCCTTTAATAGATGAAGGTTTTGTATACCCTGGAATCTTATATCCAGCTGTTATTAATACATCCCTTAAATCCTGTGAGCCAAATAAACCTTTAATACCAGATTCATTATTAAATATTTTATCTAATTTTTTATAATTCACACCTTTGCTTAAAAGATAGAAAATTATGCCAGGATCAATGTCTCCCACTCTTGTTCCCATAGTAAGTCCTGCAAGTGGCGTGAATCCCATTGAAGTGTCTACTGATTTACCATTTTTAATTGCAGTAATACTCGCACCATTTCCTAAGTGTACAGTAATTAGATTAAGTGAATTTGCAGGCTTCTTTAACTTCTTAGTAGCTTCCTGCATGCAGTATTGATGTGACATTCCATGAAAACCATATTTTCTAATATTATATTGATTACTTACTTTAATAGGTAATGAGTATAAATAAGCATAAGCTGGAATCGTTTGATGAAATGCAGTATCAAAAACAGCGAAATGATTAATATTAGATAATAGCTTCTTAGCAGCTATAATAACAGCTAAGTTCTTAGGATTATGAAGTGGTGCTAAATCACTTAATTTCTTAATATTATTAATAACTGTCTTATCAATTTTAACTGGACTACTATAATATATTCCTCCATGAACTACTCTATGTCCAACTATATTAATATTATTTATAATATCCCTATCTAATAATTTAAATAATGTCTTAAATGCTGCAGTATGATTAGACATCCTTTTCTTTATACTAATATCATTTCCTTTAGAAATAATTTGTAAAAAACTACCAGCTTGTCCTATCTTTTCAACTTGAGCTGTTAAAATTGGTTGTAAGTCATTAGAAAAAATAGCTACCTTCAAAGTAGCACTGCCCGCATTTAAAGTTAATATATATTTATTCATTATTCTATTATTACTCCCATTGTTGATTTATTAATATTAGCTGCATTAGCCTCATCTGTATCTATATGACATGAAGTATTATATCCATCACCTGATCTTACAATTATCTCATCAAAGATCATATCTTTAATATCACCCTTATCTCCATCGCCAACTTTAATACTTATACTTTGCCCCTGTTCTAAATTCCACTCTTTAGCTTTCTCTGTAGATATATGTAAATGTCTAAGTGCTACAATAACACCAGACTCAAGATCAATCTCACCTGCTGGACCAATTACTTTTACTTTTCCTGAACTCTTTAAATCTCCGGATAAGCGAAGTGGTGCTTCTATTCCTAAAAAAAAGCAGTCCGTTTTAGAAAGTTCAATTTGCGTCTGATCTCTAAAGGGTCCTAATATACGGACATTCTCTATTTTATTCTTAGGCCCAACTAAAGTTACAGTTTCCTCTGCTGCAAAATGTTTTGGTTGAGATATATCTCTAAACTTAGTTAAGTCTTCTTTACCAAATAAAGTTGCGAAATCCTCTTTAGATACGTGTAAATGTCTAGCCGACACTTCTATTAATACTTCTTTCATAAGTCTTTTTTCTTTAATACTCCTTCATGAGCTCCCATTGTTTGTAATACTGCTGATGCATTTCGAACCCCAAATTCTAAAGCTGCTTTAATATCTTCATTGTACATATATGCACTTAAAAAACCTGCATTAAATGCATCTCCTGCACCGGTAGTATTTATTACCTTAATTTTCTTTGCTGCCTGTATATATTTCTCCTGTCCACTAAAATAGCTAACACCTTTTTTATCTCCTGTTATTAATATATGTTTACAACCATATTCTAGTAATTTATTTGCTAGTTTTACAGCAGAATATGCCCCTAATTTAAGTTTCTTATTAATATCTTTTGCCTCATCAATATTTACTGAAAGCATATCTACTTGTCCTAAATATTTTGTATAAATATCAAAATTCTCTATTTGCTGTTGTCCTGGATTCCAAAATACTTTAAATTTCTTCTTTCTTACTAAATTAAATATTAAACGAATATTATATGCTGAATATTGACCCCTTAATGAAGTTAAATATATCCACTCTACTTTCTCTCTAGTTAAAGAATAATCACTAAACTTAAAATCCTTTAATATACCTTGTGATACTAAAATAATATGTTCTGAAGCTTTCGGTAAATTTAATATAAAGCTAAAAGCTGTACTTGCTGTATTATTACTCTTAATATATTTAGTGCTAATACCAGATTTACTTAAATATCTTTGAATAGCACTTCCCATAAGATCATCACCAACAATTGAAATAGGAATAGGTATTATTCCCATAGATTTAAAAGTAGCAGAACTATTCATAGCTCCACCACCAAAAGATCTCCAAACTTCATTACTTGAAATTTTAGATCCAAAATTAAAGGCAATATATTTATTCTTCCCTCCAGATTGATACTGAGTTAAAACATCCGCATTATCTGTATTGTATATAATCTCTTGCAATACACTACCAATGCATAATATTTTCTTTTTCATAAGTATATTATAACAAAAAAGACTCCTATTGAAAATAGAAGTCTTTCTATAAACAAGATATATTATCTCTGAGTTACGATAGTTTCAGATAGTTCAGGATCACAAGCACCAACACTTAGACGATTATTAGCATCTACGTTTATGTAGTAATCTGAGTTAGCGGCTGTACCAGTTGAAGGATCTTGTGGGATAGCAGCCAAATAAGCTGTTACCAAATCTCCACTTAAATCTACACAAGCTGCAACTGTTGTTTCAGCTGTACATGTTGCATCACAGCCACTTGCTGCTGTTCCTAATACTTGAGCACTACCTGCAACTGCATCAATAGCAGCTGGCATAGTACCATCATTGTCTACTTGGAATTTTAGTACTGCATTTAGTACTGAATTAGCAGCAGACCAACGTTCAGCATTTCTTGCTTCTGCAAAACGTGTAGCAGGATCAACCGCTACAAATGTTAGAGCTGCCAAAATAGCAATAATACCAATTACTATTAACAACTCAATCAAAGTAAAACCTTTTTTCATGGTGTTAAACTTTCTTTAGTTACCGTTAGCACCAGAGATGCTAGAGTAAATTAGTTAAATCAAATTAAAATATATAAATTAGACTATTTCAAATCTATACACTAATAGTATAGCATTTTTTTACAATATTGACAATTTATACTATTAATAAACTGACAGCATTACATCAACATTAACTACTTGTTCTGCTTCATTAAAAGATTGCTTCATTACCTTAAATACAGCCATATCTAATTTCTCTATAATTTCTGTATTATTTAATTTATTAGAGGCAACTATTACTAAGTCATCTCTATTAAGTTTAAGCCATTGATAAGATGCTATCATCTTTATGCCCACTTGCTTATCCCCCATATTAATATATTTTATACCTATAACTTGAGATTTAATAGGTTCATCCATATATATATCGTCTTCTAACTCATTATATGAATTAATTTGAGTTATTTGTCTTAAACTTTCTTGAAGAGAAATAATACTCGTAATATCTATCTGGCTAATTTGCTCTGGTGGTATAATTTGTACCTCATTTTCTTTTTGACCATATATTAACTCCTGCCTTTGATCTGATAAAGCAATAAATTTATATATACCTTCTTTTAGGATAATATCCCCATTGTCTCCAATTAACTTCACAACTTTTGACTCACTTGGTGTTAAATGTAATGGCTCCTCTAGATAATATATTTCCTCATTTAAGGCAAGTCTTGATTTTACAATAAGCGTTATATCTTCATCTGAATTATTATATACAATCAAATGATCATCTGCGAGTACAGTTAACTGATCAGTTGTCACACCCTGCCATGGCACTATTGCTTCACCAGTGCGTTCAATAATCTCTCCTCCAATTCTACCAATATTTAAATCATCTTCTACTTCTGTATTATAACTAATGATCATTGGTATGGATTGTTCAATAATATTTACAGGTTTTGTTTTGACAATAGGTTCATCTCCCCTGATAGTATCCTTAAAAACAATTAATAGAACAAAGACAATAACAATCGCGGCAAATATAATATATTTTACCCAATCTCCTTTACTGCCACTACTTAATTGAATTATATTTTTCCTTTTGTCTCCTGATGGAATTAAATTAATTCCCTTCCTATAGTCTTTATACTTACCTCTTAACATTAAACCTATTACTGTTGAATATAATATTCCTTGTCTCTTGGTGAACAATTTTAAGACCTCTGGACTCTTTTTTAATCTATGCCATGGATTACCCAGCTCAACAATAAGTCCTGTCTTACCAGTCAAGTATTCAATAATTCCAGGCATTTTAGCAGATCCGCCGACTAATATTATCTTTTTTATCTTTTGACCTGATATTTCTTCAAAGTATTTAGCTGACCTCAATATTTCTTCAATTATTTTATCTAAACTGTCCTGCAGGGCTTTAACACCTTTTTTATTAGTACTTGTTAAACCCTTTTTCATCTTTAATTCAGTAGCCTTTGCGATTGTCAATTTTGTTTTAGAACGTATCTCTTTTGTAAATTGATTACCCGCCAGAGGTATACTTACTGTCAACTTTAAACCCTGTTTATCATAAATAGCAATATTGGAAAAATTACCACCGATATCTATTATCATATTAGCATCCTTAATTGCTGCTTTTGAAAGAAGTGACCTAGCAGAACTAAGTGATTCTAATTCAATCAATAATACATTAAGCTTTACTTGCTTTAAAATAGCTAAAATATCATTTACGAGCTTTTGAGGAGCAGCTGCATAAAATATTATCTTCTCTTTAGCTGTCACCTCAACAACTTCATAATCTGAAATAACAGTTTCTCTATTGAAAGGAATAATACCTTCCGATTGATTAAGTAAGAAATCTTCAATATCATCATTCTTTAAATCTATTGGTACATGAAATATATGTGTAAATACTTTATTTTCAGGTATAGATAAAAAACAGTTATTAGTGCTAATAGCAGAGGGTTTGGCTGTTTTTAAAAGTTTCTTAATCGCCTTTAGCAATGCATTTGCATTCTTAATCTCACCATTAACAATAGTTCCTCTTTCAAGAGCGAGTCTATTAATTTTTTTAATTATATAGCGTCCCCAAAAATCTCTTTGACATTCCATTACCTGCAAAGAGTTGTCCGAGACATCTAATGCTATAAAGCTGTTTAATTTTGCCATTAATTTTCTTGCCAAGAAGTAAATTCTAAAGAATCATCTACTACTACAATAATTGATCTTGTTAAATCCCCTACAGTAGCAGTAGATATAACTGTAGCATTATCTACAGTTGTTTCAATATTAATTATACATGAATCTCCGTCAATTGATAGCTCTTTACTTACATTTGTCCAATCTAAACGTAAATCATTTAAACCCTCTTCCATGCAAGATATTGCTAATTCATAAGCTACCTCTGATTTATTTGCCCACCAAGACATTTGCAATTCTGCCGTTGAATACCAACTCAAAGAAATAGTAATAGTAAGAACCACTGAACTAATTACCAATATAGATATTAATGCTATCATTCCTTGTTGATTCATCATTGTAAATTTAAATTAAAAGAAGTTTCTGTAGATAATGTTGATTCCCAATCTGAATGACCAGATTCTGAATTATATGTAATTGTTATATCCAATCCTATAGCGCTTGCTTGCATTGTAGAAAGGTCTTCCCAAATACCCATTACATTTACAACTGCACTATTTAAAACTATTATATCCCCTGCATTTGCCTGTCTACTTATAGTATTTGCTAAATTATCAAAGGTATATACAATATTATCTCCTGAAAGTAAATCTATATCTAAAACAGTCTCTGAGACTGAATTTAAAGTATTAGCCTGACGTATATCTTTACTTATTGTACTAATAATAAATCTACTATTTTGATTAACTTCCGTTATTATATAGCTTTTAGTCTGTCCACCAATTACATCCCATGCAAAAAATATAGCTACAGTTAAAATCATAGAAACAATTGTTACATATATGATAATTTCTATTAAAGTTAAGCCTGACTGATTTCTTTTCATCAAGGAGTATAATTAATATTAATATCTGTCATAATAGGAGTGTCATCACCAGAGCCATATAAATGAACCATATATTTTATATATCTATCTCCATTATGACTAGATATAATTGGTATAATATTTTCAATACCATCATCATAGTATGTTCCATTACCACTAGCACCTGACCAAATTGCAGAGTCAAGTCCAAGTAAAGTATCTGCTGTCTTTATTTGAACACGAACATTTTCTTCGGCAGATGGTAACATTTCTGACCAAGATATAAAATTAAAACCTGAAGTAGAAGTAGTATCAAAAGCAGAAGATTCTAAACTACCATATACTTCATAATTAGACTGTCCAGCACCTCCTGCAAGCATAAATGTCATATCAAAAACCTGAACACCCTTACTACTTCCACCTAAACCTATATATAAATAACTTCCTCTAGTTGCCATGTCCCAACCATTATCTGCAATATCTAAATCACCTATTGCGGCCGGATTTGCTGGAATCTCATAAATATCATAGACAAGAACTTTACGACTAGCTCCTCCAGTTACCAAGAATAAATATCCTTCTCTAGATGTAATACCAATTGGAGTATCTATAGCTCCAACAATATCTGTTGAGCTTGGATTACTAGGATCTAATGATATATCAAATACTTGCATAGCTTGAATATCATTATCTAAACTTACATAAGCATAGTCTCCATAAATTGTAATATCTGTTGTATCGCTCACAGTTGAAAAATTACCAAGAGATATTGGTATAAGGGGGTCTGCTAATAAACTATAAACTTCCACTTCATTACTTTGCAAAGCTATATACATAATATCTCCATCAATCCATAAACCACTTGGAGCTGTACTCAAGTTTATATCCCCCACAAAAACTGCATCTATAGGCGTACTAGTATATTGATAAATTTCCAAACCAGGACTAGCATTATCCGTCATAACATAAATATAATTACCATAAGTAAATACATCCTCAGACTTACCGGTTGTAATAATTAATCCTAAAGAAACTGGCTCTGTAGCACTCGTAGATAAATCAAAGACCTCTACTCTTTTCTTTTCAAGCAAGGCTAGATATAGATAATCACCAATTACATGCATTCCTGCTACTTTCTTATCTACCATAAATGTTCCCTCTGGAACTGGTGATGTCCAAGTAATAATAGCCTCTGGAGTTAGTGGAGAATTTGTAAAATGATCAAAAACTTCTGTCTCACTCAAAGCAATATTCTCAATAGATACTTCATCTATTATACCCTCAAATCTATGATTATTATTTAAATTATTATCTATTGAACCAATCATAACATTACTATTTTCACCACTATTAAAAATACCACCATTATATGAAGTTGAGCCCTCTTCATTACTATTAATATACACTTTCATTTCTGTACCATTATATGTGCCAACCACATGCTGCCATTCATTAACATTTATTTTACTACCACTTATAACCGTATACTCATGCCCATTACCAGTACCTCCATCGCTACTTAAAGCAAATTCCAATTTATCTGCACCAGTTACCGTTAATCTATAAGATCTATAATCCCCACTAGTCCAAGACCATTTGTTTACAATTTCTCTATCCTCATTACCAATATTTTCTGGATATATCCAAGCTTCTAATGTAATAGCTGATACTATATTTAAACTATCTGCTGAAGGAATAATAACTGCATCGCCATTATCTATACCCACAGCTCCATCAAAATTTAGTCCATCTGCAAAATTTCCTGTTTCATAATTTGGTCCATCATTATCATCGGGTAATTTATAACCATGATTACCAAATGGACCATCATCATATACTACTTCTCTAGATAAACTAATTTCATCAACTGCAAACCATTGATCTGAACTGGCTGCAAGTCCTGATAGGCTCAAATCAATACTCGTAATACCGCTACGTGTAGTAAAGCTTGTATTAAACTGCGTCCAATCCTCTGATGTGTTTACATAATTTGTACTAAACCAAGTGCTCCAATTTCCATCAGATTTTAAATAATTATTTTCATCATCCTTAATTGTAAAACTAAAATATGAGATATCTCCCTTAAGATAAAAAGCTATCTGATAAGTTGTATCCCCTTCTACTGGGATAGATGTTTGCTCTATACCACCAAGGCCTAGCCACCAATCAAAACTAATTTCAGCAGCTTGTCCTTGTTGCCCAGTAATACTATCTGTCTCTGAACCCAAACCTGTTTCAGTCCAATTTGGCCAAATAATATCTGGACTTATTCCAGAATAATCACTGAAATTATTATTATCTATAATGTCTGTAGCTTTATAACGTGGACCGTCCATATGCATCAATAAGGCATAAGGACTAGGAATGGCACCAACTGTTGCAAGTTTAACCTCTCCAATGGTTTCAGTATCTATTCCTTCACTCACTTCCCAAAATTTAGTTTCATCTAAATATTCTGACTGATTATCTCCTCCTGACCAATTTGTTTGAGACCAATCTTTACTTTCCCAATTTGTTAAGTATGTATTAATAATTAATTCATTATTAGCACTAGGTGATAATGCCCAAGATACTATTACTGTTATAAGTTTAGTGTGATTATCTATATTACCATCTACTTCAGGCACAATTAATCCATCCTGATCTCTATAAACAGCTGCAATAATAATTTGCCTAGTATAATTTCCGATAATATCTTCTGTGCCATTAAATTCCCAATAACCACTAGTTTTATCTAAACCATGATTACCAATTAAAAGTTCTGACCAACCCCTTTCACGAATACTTTTAACAGCCTCCATAGCCTCCGTTGAATAATTTTGGGCGATAATTCTTTCTCCGCTTTGCTTCTCAGATAAATAACCAAGACCAGCTGTACTCGAAACAGTTGCAGCAAGTAAAGCAAAAACTCCTAAAGCTACAATAGCTTCAATTAAAGAAAAACCTCTATTATTTATTTTCTTTATCATTTTATCTATACTCAATTACTCCTAAAGAATTAATAGTTATAGTCGACTGATCTGAATTCATACTATTACTTAAAGTAATGTTTCCTTCAGAACTAGGTAGTCCAGAAATTCTTGTGAAAACAATCTCATCTGAAAAATCATTAATAATTAATATAGAATTAGAATATGGATAACTTTCATCTCTATCGGTATTTCTAGTATTATAATCATTGCCTGAATATATAGTATAAGCATCCTCTTCAAAATATACTCCCCAATTTGTATTATCATAACCAACTATAGCTCTAGATTGTGCTCTCCTTAAACTTTGACCAAGTTCAGCTGCTACTGTATCTACTTGAGCTCCAACTTGAAATTGATACAAAGATGGTATGGCCATACTTGCTATTACTAAAAAAATAGCTAATACCAATAATACTTGCACTATACTAAATCCTCCTTGTTTGATATTTAAAAACATTATTTTCTTAAACCACCAGATATTTGATAAACTGGCTGAATAATAGAAATAGCTACAAAACCAACCATTAAACCCATCACAATTAATAATAATGGTTCCAAAATATTAGATAAATTCTTAGTAATATTATCTACTTCTTTACCATAGAAATCTCCTAAATATATTAAAGAATTTTCCAGCTCACCTGTTTTTTCACCCACTTGTAATAATCTAGTAGACATCTTAGGAAATAGTTTATTAGATTTAGCAGATAATGATTCGGATAAAGACAGGCCTCTAGTAACCTCATCAGCTATTAATAATACTTGTGATCTATACATTCTATTATTTAAAATACCAGATGTAATAGTTAAAGCTTCGACTACTTGTACTCCACTTTTTAATAAAGTACCAAGCGTTCTATTGAAAGTGGTTAAATTTAATTGCTGTGATATATGTCCAAATACCGGTATTTTCAATATTAACTTATGTGTATATTTCTTCACATATTCTTGTTTAAGTAAATATGTCACAATAATAATAGCAGCTACAATTATTATTAACATTAATAAACCATGATTCTCTGCCGCATTCGCAATGCCTATTAATATCTTTGTTGAAGTTGGTAATTCAACTGTTAATGTTTCAAATAATTTAATCATTTTTGGTAAAATAAAATATACCAATACAAAAGAAAGACCAAGTGTGGCAATTAATATAATAGATGGGTAAATAGCAGCCGCTTTAATCTTTTTCTTCATTGCATAACTTTTCTCTAACTCTTCTGCCAAATAATCTAATGTTTCTGCTAATGTACCGCTTGTCTCACCAATTTTTACCATATTAATAAAGAGCTCTGAAAATACTTTATTATGCTTTCCCAATGAAGAAGATAAAGTGTGTCCAGATAATACATTCTTAAGAACATCTTTCAAAACAGTCTTAAGTTTTGGATTTGAAGATTGATCTACTAAAATATCTAAAGCTTCTGCCATACTAACGCCAGACTTGATCATAATAGCTAAATGTCTTGCAACAAGTACCTTATCTATAAATTTCACCCCACCAAAAGATATTTCTTTAGCTTGCCTCTTTACTTTTTTATCTACTCTTACAATTAAAAGATCCTGCTTTTTAAGTTCCATTAAAGCAGTTGCTTTATCTGGAGCTTCAATCTCTCCCTTTTGTATTTTACTGTCTTTATTTGTAACAATGTATGTAAAAATCATAATTATTCTTTAGATACTCGCATTACTTCTTCTATAGTGGTAATACCTTTAGCTACTTTAAGTAATCCATCCTCAAGCATTGTCGTCATACCTTCTTTAATTGCTAAAGTTTTAATCTCATCTGCATTTGCTTTATTCATAATCAATTCCTTCATACTTCTAGACATTTCTATTATTTCATAAAGTCCCACTCTACCCTTGTATCCAGACTTATGACAAACCTCACAACCCTTTGATTTATATAATCTATATTCCTTTTTACTACCCAGTGATTTATCTATCACCTTAGAATCAAAAGACTTGGCTAGTTCAGCCTTTGAAATAGTATAACTAGCTAAACATTTAACACAATTCTTTCTAACAAGTCTTTGTGCCATAGCAATATTTATCGTAGAAGAGACAAGGAATGGTTCAATACCCATATCTACAAATCTTGGAATAGTTGTAGCAGCATCATTGGTGTGAAGTGTAGATAATACTAAATGCCCAGTCATGGCAGAATTAACAGCTATACTAGCAGTTTCGGGGTCTCTAATTTCTCCAACCATAATGATATCCGGATCTTGTCTTAAAAGTGATCTTAAACCATTAGCAAAGGTTAAATTTGTTTTATTATTAACTTGTATTTGATTAATACCCTCCATATCATATTCAACTGGATCTTCAATGGTTGAAATATTAATATCTCTATTATTCAATATCTGCAATACAGCATAAAGTGTAGTAGTTTTACCAGATCCTGTTGGTCCAGTTGCTAGTATCATGCCATGAGGTCTTTTAATAGCATTATTTACTTTCTTTAAATCACTATCTGAAAAACCTAAGTCATCTAATCTATATTGTTTATTCTTAGCAGATAATAATCTCATAACAACTTTCTCACCCTCTGTTATTGGAACAGTTGAAACACGAACATCTACTCTTCCATCTTCAGTCATAAATTGAAGCTTACCATCTTGTGCTGCCCTATGTTCATCTATTCTTAATTGAGACAATATTTTAATACGAGTTATTAATAAATCGTGCACACGTTTTGGTAAATCAATAACATCATGTAAAAGACCATCTATTCTATACCTAAGTAAACTCTTACCTTCATAGGGTTCAATATGTACATCTGATGCTCCATTTTGATAGGCATATTGCAAAATTGTATCTACTATACGAACTACTGGTAAATCCTCTGCCTTTACTGATTGCTTTGCTTCTTCTACATTCTGCTGAATAATATCATCAAACTCTTCTGTAATTGATTTACGGTATCTACCAAGTGCTGTTTTAATATCACTTTCTGTTGCAAAATAATGCTGTACAAATTTACCACTCTTTTTTTCTAATAGATGAATAAATTCTAAATTATCTGGATCATTCATTGCTACTTTAATAGTATTGCCTTCAATCTTAAAAGGTATTGCTTGCTGCTTTTTTGCAACCAATTCAGGTATTGTTTTTAAAACCTCATCTTTAATAGCAGTATTCTTTAAATTAATATAACGCCAACCAAAATTATCTGCTATTAATTCTCCTAAATATTCATCAGATAAAATGCCCTCATTAATAAGCTGCACTGTTAGAGAAGTTTTTTTCTCTTTAGCATTTTTTTCCAATTCTAAAAGTTTAGCTTCTGTTATAAGCCCAGTGTCTATTATTATATTTTTTACCTTTTCATTATCCATTTAAATTTTCTTTAATCTTTTTAACTACATCATGAATAGAAATATCACTTTTAACAAAGTAATCAATTACCCCCAATTCCTTACCTTTTGCAATATCTGCATCTTGACCTAAATTAGATAAAATAATAACTGGAGTTTTCTTAGTACTTTTATCTTTTCTTAATTGTTCAAGTATTTCAAAACCATTCATACCTGGTAATACCATATCTAGTAATATCAGAGCTGGTTTTTCTTTTTTAATTAATTCTAAAGCCTCTGCCCCATCTGAGCATACTATGGCATCCATATTTTCCTTAGCTAATTTAATTTTATAAATCTTCGCTAAGAAATGATCATCCTCCACGACAAGTACTTTTTGATTCTTCTTTGTTGGCATATATTTAAATTATAATTATTTTGATGTTACTTGAGCTAAGCTTCTGCTTCCTTCTTTTGGTTTACTACCTTCAAGTGGTATAGAGAAATAGAATGTTGAACCTTTCCTCTCTTCTGATTCAAACCATATTTTACCACCAGATAATTCCATTACAATTTTGGAAATATATAATCCCAAACCAGTACCTTCAGTCTCCATGCGTGTAACATTATCTGCTCTAAAAAACTTTTCGAAAATTCTTGACTGTTCACCAAGGGGAATACCATAGCCACTATCTTTTACCGAAAACTGAACTTCATTTCCAATAGTTTTCAAAGTTACTATTATATCACTTTCATTTGATGAATATTTAATAGCATTAGATATTAAATTCTGTAAAATCTGACTCATTAATGATTTATCCAATTTTATCTTCGCAATATCCTCTACTCCATCTATATTAATCTTTATCTTCTTTTCCTTAGCAAGAACAGTCGCTTCTTTAAGGGTAGTTTTTAATAGAGAATTAAGACTTAATAATATAGGTTCTACCTTTATTTTAGCACTTTCTAGTCTAGATACATTAAGTAAATCATTAACAAGTGATATCATCCTTGAATTAGACTCTAAGGCATCTTTAAGGACATCTATCTGTTCATCATTTAATTTACCTAAATCCCCCTCCAGTAGCATCTCCAGAAACCAACGAACAGCAGAAAGTGGTGTACGTAATTGATGAGATGCAACTGATACAAATTCAGATTTCATCTTATCTATTTCAACATTACGTGTAATATCCCTAACAACAATTATCGCACCGACTATCTTATCTCCAATATTCTTATATTTACTTAAATTGATCTCTAAATACTGACTACCATTTTTATCTACTAATGTTCTATCAAAAACCTCTAAACTTTTCTTACTTTCTAAGAATTTACCAATATCCATTTTTATTTGAACACCATCATCTCCATATAATTTTATGGTATCGCAAATATTTGAACCTATTACCTTATCTGTTATTTGTAAAAGTTTTTTAACCTGCTCATTTACTAAAATAATATCTGCATTCTTATCTACGACAATAACGCCATCAGCAATACTAGTAATAATTGCCTCAATTTTAGCCCTTTGCTCTTCTGCTTTAAATTTTTCTGCTTCGACATCTTCTAAAATATTAAGCATAGCCGTCTTAGAATCCTGTAATTCAGTATTAGACTTAAGAAGTGCTGATGTTCTACTTTTTACATCTGCCTGCAGTCCAGCTCTTGCACTTATAATATCTTTAGTCATTCTATTAAAACCTTCTGCTAAAGCAGCTAATTCATCATTACTATCTATGTCTACAATTACATTCTTATCTCCCATTACCATTTTATCTACAGCTGCCTGCAATTTACTAATAGGTTTTGTAATCTCCTTAGGAATAATAATTGCAAGAGTTAATATGAGAATAAAACTAGCAAGCAATGGTATCAATAATGTATGTTCAATAAGATCTAAAAGACCTGACCAAGAAGTCACTGGCGCAAGATAGAATATTACTGCAATACTCAAAAAGATTAGAGGTACAAGCGATCCAATAATGTACCATAATAATAATCTATTCTGTATTTTACCTTGCCTCCTTTTTACCATTAAACTGATTTATCTTTTAATTTATCCTGCAATTCATTAATCTTATAATCTTTATCTATTAATAAATTCATAGCTGATTCTAACTCCTCATTAACTTTCTTCAATTCTTCGGCCTTATTTTCAAATCCTATCTTAGCTTTTTCTAATTCATGTTCAATATCTTTCAATTTAGATTCAGAACCAGATTCAGCAAGTGCATCAATAAGTTTTCTTTCTTGCCAATAGTAAAGGAAAATAAAGACTAATATTAGTAAAATATTAGCAATACTAGCAATAAATACATAATATAGCTTATTCTGTGAAACGGATGCTACATCATAAACAAGTTCTTCTGGAGTTGTAAGTAAAATCATAAAAGTCTCACCATTAACAGTTAATGGCAACCATGCTGCCTGTTCTATCCCTCTTCTCTGAGCATCCCAAATCCACCAACCCTGACCTTCACTGTTTTTAGTAAGTTCATCTACCAATTGATAATAATGCTCTGCACCATAAGTTTCTGCCTGTATTTCCATAAACTCCTTAATCGTCTGATCAGGATACTTTTCTGTAAATATTCTATAACTATCAAAAATAGGGACGCCATCTTTGAAAACAAAAATATCTCCATATGTTACAGGAGATATAGGACTTGAAAACTGACTATAATATTCTTGACCCAAATTATTTAAATCCATCTCAGGATATAATAATAATTGTTCATCAAACCAATTGTCTAATGAGCTTTGAGCTACCCTAAGAATATCTCTCTGCATATCCTGAAAAAAATTCACCGTAGTCTTCTGATTGCTGCTATCTACTGTATATACTCCCCACCACAATAATGATGAAAATATTATTGTAAACAAAATAATAAGCCGTCTCATATATTTATATATTAATTATTCTTAGATTTTAATTCTTTAATTTGCTTTTTAAGCTCTACCATTTCTAATTCTCTACCAATCATTAATCTATTAAAACGATTTAATTCCTTAATCTTTTCCTCAAGCTCATTTGTTTTCTGTTTTAATTCTGATTCAGATTTCTTAACTTGCTGATAAAGTTTCTTTGTTTCAGCCATATTTCTTAGAAGTAGCCGCTCTTTATCCTTTAATAAATCTGTTGCTTTCTTAATAGCTAAACTTTTTTGTTTAGCCTCAAGTCTTGCCTTGCCAAGTTCATTAGATATGGCATCTTTATGTGAAATATTTTCAATATGTACCAGAAAATAGTGTTGCTTATCTGTAAATAACTTATGTGCCTTAATACTTATCTTTGCAATTAACTCTTTTCTATCTTTGTCTCTTAAATTTGTTTTAAATGTCTTTTCTAAAATAGGGCTCATTTCATTCATAATCACAGCACTATCTGCATCACTAGCGAATATAAATCTCCACTTACCACGAGTAAGTACTTCAGATGCTTTATATCCCAACTCTTTCTCACAACCAAGACTCCAAAGTATTACTTTACCCTCATGATCTATTAATAAGAGAGGCTCAGACACATATTGCCAAACTTCTTGTATTGATTCAAAATTATCTATCATAAATAAAAAACTACTACCTACGGATAGTAATAAAAAAATCAGTTAACTCGCTTAATTCAATATGAATATAAGTTAAAATTGCCACAAATTTAATAATTATTTTATTTTTGTTTCTCAGCATGGGTTAATTGTGCGAAATTACCTTTTAATAGATAAATTATAACATAAAAGTCAGTTTTATGTAAGTATTAAAAAACAAGCACATACATGCTTGAATGATTATAGTTAAAGTTATTTATTTAACTCATAAAACAATATTGAAGCAGCCGATGCTACATTCAATGACTCAATATCTTTACTAATATCTATTTTTATTTTTTCTGTAGCAAGTTTCATTATTTCATCACTCACACCATGAGCCTCGCTACCAAGAACCAGGCAATATTTCTCTGCTGATTTAAACTCTTTCAAAGACTCACCCTTATGTGAACTAGTAGTATATATTGGTAAGCCTGTATTTTTTAACCAATCCCCCTCTGTATCTTCAATAATATTTAATTTAAAAAATGAATCCTTAGCTGCATTAATAACCTTCGCATTATATATATCCACCGTCTTACTATCTACAATAATATTCTTAATATTGAAAGCTAATGCTGATCTAAATATTGTACCTAAATTTCCTGGATCATTAATACCATTCAAATATATACAAGTCTCATCTAATGGAAGTTCCATATCTCGCATCCTATATGTAGCAGCTATTCCAGATGGTGAATCTAATTTTGAAAAAGCTCTATTAATCTTATCTATCATCTGAAAATATGATTTAATACCAGCTTTTTTAGATATTTGATCTAATACCTGTATATGACTTTCTACAAACTCCTCTGTCATATATAAGTCTTCAAATTTATGACCATCTTTTAAGGCATCATGTATAATAGCTAAATTCTCCACAACAAACATATGCATATCTTTACGATACTTTTTAAGCTGCAATTTCTTCAATTGCTTTACTTTGGCATTGTCTATGCTTGTTATTATCTTTGCTTGCATAGGAGCATTATAGCAAATTATTGAAATATATAAAAACCCCCTCTAAATTAATAGAGGGGGCATTATTTAACGAAGATAATTGACCTTAATGGTTTGATTGAAATCACCAGATCGTAAAACTACCAAATATATACCACTAGATAAATTATCTGCTTGCCAATATACACTGCTTATTCCTTCACCAATATATTCATTTACTAAAGTTACCATCTTTTGACCTAATATATTGTATACAGAAAGATTTACAACTCCTGATACAGATAATGTGTAATTGATCATAACAGTAGAATTGAAAGGATTGGGATAGCAATATAGATTGGACATCAGAATGTCTTGCGACTCATCAACAGATAAAAAACCCCCTACATCTCCTAAGAAATGTAATCTGATTGCATCTGCAGATACTTCTTTAATAGGAGCCTCTGAGTTATCTGAATAAAGCATTAAATAATTACTCTCACTATTATTGAAAGAGTAATTTCCAATACTCACCCATTCATTGCTATAATTAGAGCCGTTCACATATATATCCAAATCTTCAAAGCCTCCTCTCTGTAATACATAATGTGCATTTGATTCAGTATAGTGACGATTAGGAATATATATGGATAATTCATACTCTCCAATAAGCTGAGTATTAAGAGTCCATCTACAACTCTCATCCTGAATTGTTTCTGCCACATATAAATAATTATTATATCCAAGTGGCAAATACTGCATTTCCTGAGCTCCGGGTACTATCTCCCAATAATCTGTCAATACTTCAAATTCATCATCATATGTATGAACATACAAATCATATGAATTACCAACGACACGATTAGTGGAAATAAATTCTAGAACATCATACTTATTATCTGGTAAATTAGTATAATATCCATAGCCCAGTGGATATCCATCTGGCATATCTGACCAACACTCAATATGTAAGTGAGGTCCAGTTGTAATACCAGAATTCCCGAGCGTAGCAATAACTTCACCTCTTTCTACTATTGTTTGATTAATCTCAATATCCTCATAATTAACTATCTCATCCAAATGTGCATATAGAAAATACACCTTGTCGTGAAAAGTGCCATCAGGAAATGAAAATGATGTACCATATTCAGCCTGATGTTTTGTTATCAGGCACCTGCCCCAACCAGCAGCATCATTGTTTTTATAAACAATGGTACCATCTGCTGGTGCATGTATCATCTCACCCATATCACCACTCAACTTATTTAAGTCATTTCCTGAATGGAATAATACTGGATCAGCCAGAACAGAACCATAATTTTGTGCATCATACCAACTAGCATCAAAATCTGGGTAACCAACAGGATAGTCAAACCTAATAGCATTACCAATAATATCAGGTTGAAACTGAACATATATTGGTTCACTATCTGTCCATCCATAATGATTATATGCAACCACAACATAACGGTATATTCCACCTATCTCTACTCCATCATCCTCATAATCTCTGCTTGATGGCGGTAAATTGGCCATTTCCATGTCATAATCTCGCCATATAGTAAAACCAACCACTTCTTCATCAAAAGAGTCCCAATGAAGGATTATACAGTCATTATCTACTATTGTAGATAAATTCACCGGTGCATATGGCGATCTTCCAACAGTTGTGAAATTATGAATTAATGGCGTTTCATCTTCTAAGCCATCCAAATCTCTAGCTGTTATAGTTAATGTATGATTACCTATTCCAGGCCAACAATTCAAGTAATTGTCGGGCGTCCAATAATCAAAAGAACTATTTCCAGTTAATTGAATATGATACCAAATATCTACAGGCTCAGTATTATCATCCACACCTACCCATGTAAAGTGAATTTCTTCATAGAAATACTCACTAAACACTTCCGAGGTCCAAGTTGCATTTGGTGCTTCATTGGGAATCTCATCAGGTTCTAGAGATCTAGCATAACCATGAATTCCTTCAGACTGATAACCAGCATTAACCAGGACTTGAATATCATCATCATCTGATGGATAAGCATGATCATCCCATTGAGAATGGTAATACCTATGCCAAGGCACTAAATTACCAGACGAGGATGGATTTAAATATCCAACAACACCTTCGTCCGTATAACCATTACTAATACAATTATTCCTTTCTGTAATTGAAGTGGTATAGAAATGATCACTATCATGCCATAGTCTATAAATTGGTACACCTGTTCCATAGGCAATGGTAGACCACTTGTACTTTACTCCATGATTGCTATACCCCATACTATTAACCGCCTGTTCTACCTCAGACAAATTCATAGTATAGAAATGATCCGCATAGCTTGGGTTAAATAATTCATACACTGGCTGCCAATTCTGACCAAGTACCAATGTTGTAAGCATTACTAGCATTGCTGTGATTCTTAACATAGCAAGCTCCTTTCTTTTTTGTTGTTAAAGGGCAGACTTAACAAACCCCTTTGTTAATAAAAAAATCACAGAAACCCTGTGATTATATAAATGAAAAAATCGCCACAATATGGGCGACCCTGAACTTTTATACATAATATATTGTATTAAAATATTTGTCAAATATTATATTATTAAATGAAAAACCCCTGATATATAATATCTTGCTCTACGTCGTAATCTGCCGAAAACAATGCGATAAGCGATAATATATACCAAGGGTCTGATTTGGGAATCGGGCTGCGTGGTTACAAGTCTCGTTATGTTGAGGCTATTCGATAACCTGCCGTATCCCTCATTTTTTGCTGAATGACTTTGTGTCACCCGCTTACGATCCTAAAAGATCGTCTTTTTTTGCTCTTAGGGAAATTAGCATGAAAGTCTTCACAATATTCCTTTTAATTGTTCTTAAACTCCCACTTTCCCCATAAATGAACAGTAATAATACTTTACAACCGTAGAAAAAAAACGTCAAGACTATCCTGTGGATTAAAAAAGAGCTGTAAATACAGCTCTTTTATATAATAATATATTATCTATTATTTGTGATCGTGACCACAGCAATCTCCATGGCCTTTTTCTTCACCATCCTTACAACATTTAGAACCCTTACCACAACATTTGCAATAACCCATCTTGTGCATGTACATAGATACAGCAAATACCATTATAAGTACTGGCCAAACAATATCCCAAACACTTGTTGCAAGAACTCCTAAGTTAGTTAGCAATAACACTAAACCAACAATGAAGATAAATATAGCAATAAACATATTTTTTTGTTAATTATTAATTATTTATTCACTTGATTAATCATTTCAACTAAGCGATTTGCATAACCCCATTCATTATCATACCAAACTACAACCTTTACCATATTACCATCAACAACTTGTGTTAAACTCAAATCTACAATTGCTGATGCTGGATTACCAATAATATCGGAAGAAACTATTGGCTCATTTGTAACTTCTAAGATATTTTTTAATCTTGGAGATTTACTTGCTTTTATCATCGCATTATTTACCTGATCTACAGTTACATCCTTATTTACTAAAAATGTAAAGTCAGATAATGAGCCATTAATAGTTGGTACTCTAATAGCCATACCATCAAATATACCTTTAAGTTCTGGAATAGTTTCTGTGGTAGCAATAGCTGCTCCTGTTGTTGTTGGTACAATATTTTGAGCAGCTGCTCTTGCTCTTCTTAAATCTTTATGTGGCGCATCTTGTAATCTTTGGTCAGCTGTATATGAGTGAATAGTCGTCATCATAGCTTTTAATACTTTAAAATTACTATGCATAACTTGCGCTACTGGTGCTACACAATTAGTAGTACATGATGCATTGTTGATGACCTTTTCATTACCATAACTATTCTCATTTACACCCAATACAAAGGTGCCCACACCATCACCTTTAGCTGGTGCAGAAATTATAACTTTCTTAGCACCTGCTTTATTATGCTTACCTGCCAACTCCCTAGTTCTAAAAATACCGGTACATTCTAAAACTATATCTACTTTCATTTTCTTCCAAGGAAGCTTAGTTGGTTCTTTTACAGCTAATACTGGATAATGCTTACCATTTACTACTATATCACTAGTAGTTGAACTAATCTTTTTCATTGAAACTCCATAAGTAGTATCATAATTCAATAAATGAGCTAAAGTTTCAGCATCTGTTAAATCATTAATAGCTACCACTTCCATATTCCTCTTTTCAAGTAATACTTTAAAAGCAGCTCTACCTACTCTACCAAAACCATTTATAGCTACTCTAATCTTATTGTTTTTAACCATATAAGTAATATATTATTTATCTTGCATCTATTATAGCTTTTTTAAGGAAATAAAAAAAGTCAAACAAAAAACCACTATTTAAACAATAGTAGCCTTTATATATAAGTCTATTTAATATCTACTTGAACAATGGCATCACCTTTTTTGTCATCCTTAATTCTAACATCAAAGGTTTTACTTAAAATATTAAGTCCAATTACATAACCCGTGCCACTCTTTGTCTTAACTTTTTCACCAATCTTTGGGTAATTCTTTAATTCTTCTCTATAAAAATCTTCTTCATAGGCAAGGCAACATTTAAGTCTTCCACATTGACCTGATAGTCTATCGCTTCCTCTATGTGCTATCATCTGATCTTTTGCAAATTCAGTAGATACATTTCCAAGTGATTTTAAATGCCCCTGGCAACATAATTTTAAACCACATGATCCGAAATCTCCAGTAAGTTTAGCTTCATCTCTAACACCTAATTGTTGCAAACGAATGGTTTTCTTAAAATGCTTTGTTAATTCCTTAACAAGATCTCTAAAATCTACTCTACCATCTGCAATAAAGGCAAATGTAATACGATTATTATCAAAAGAACAGTGACAATCTACTAATTTCATTGTTAATTTATGTTTCTTAACTTGCCCCTGACAATATTTAACCCGACTAGCATTATCTGTATTAGATTTTGCATCTTGTGCAATATCATCATCATTAGCAACTCTAATAAATGGCACGACTGGTTGATCTTTAGATTCTAAAGCTTTCACCTCTTCATCCTTAAGTTTCTTCAAACCTACAATAGTGCCAAGTTCAAGACCAATAGATGTCTTTACAACTAGCTTATTACCCATCACAACTCTACTATGATCTGTTTGCTCGGGATAAGAAAAATAATATATCTGATCCCAAGGTGTAAATTGTACTTCAATTATATCCATTAATTTGAAACAATAGTGCCAATCTTTTCTCCTGACACAACTTTAGTTAAATTACCTTCTTTCATTTCAAAAACAATAATCTTCATATCTTCCTCTTTTGCCATATTAAATGCTAATTCATCCATAACTTTCAATTTCTTCTCAATAGCCATATCATAAGTTAAACTATCATACATCTTAGCATCTGGATTCTCATGTGGATCTGAATCATATACACCAGCAACATCTGTAGATTTTAGAATAATATCCATACCAGCCTCTTTTGCTCTTAAAGTTGAAGTTGTATCTGTAGATCTACCAGGAAGTCCAGTTCCACCACCAAATATGATTACTTTATTCTCTTTCAAACATTTCTTCATATTGTCTTTAGATGCTTCTGGAACAAGTCCTTTCATTGGCCAAGCAGATAATACCTGATTAGCTACTCCTAGCTTATCCATAATACCACCCAGTGCTAAGCTATTAATATTGGTTGCTAGCATTCCCATATAGTCTGCTCTATCCACATCAATCTCACCTTTTTTAATAGAACGACCACGCATAATATTTCCACCACCAATCACAATAGCAAGCTGCAAACCCATGTTTTGTAACTCTTTAATCTCCTTAACAAGTTTTTCAACCTTAGAAAAGTCAAAATCTTTCTGGTCATTAGCAACAGCCATGCCAGATAATTTTAATAATACTTTAGTATATTTTAATTCCATGATTATAGTGAATAACGAGTAAAGCGATCAATACGAATGTTCTCTCCAATTCTACCAATAGAATCTGTTAACATCTTTTCAATCGTCATACTGTCATCTTTAATATATGGTTGCTTCAATAAACATATATCACTATAGAATTTATCTAATTTACCAGCCATAATCTTTTCTAGCATCTCAGCTGGCTTTCCTTCTTTCTTTAATTGTTCTGCATATACATCCTTCTCTTTTTCAATAAGTTCAGCTGGAACTTCTTCTGGAGTTATATACTCTGGAGATGTAGCTGCAATTTGCAATGCAATTTCATGAGCTAAGTTTTTAAAATCATCAGTCTTTGCTACGAAATCTGTTTCACAACCAAGTTCAAGTAATACTCCTACTTTTCCACCTGGGTGAATATATGCTTCAATTAAGCCTTCTTTAATCTCTCTATCCTGTTTCTTAGTAGCTATTTTCTCACCTTTTTTTCTAAGCCATGATAATGCTTTATCATAATCATTATCATTTTCTTTTAGGGCAAGGTGACAATCATTCATACCTGCACCAGTTTTAGCTCTAAGATCCTTAATTAAATCTTTTGACATAATTTTTATATTTTAAAATTTTTATTAATTATTTTGCTGGCTTTACGCAAGCATCTGCAATAACATTTGTAAGCAAAGTAATAGACTTTACTGCGTCATCATTACCAGGAATTATATGTTTTACATCTTTGTTATTACAATTAGTATCAAGTATTGCAATAACTGGAATATTCTTCTTTGAAGCTTCAGCAAGAGCTGTCTTATCTTTCTTAATATCTACAATAAATACAGCATCTGGTAATTTAGTCATATTCTTAATACCTTCTACCATTTCTTTTAGACGAATAATTTCTCTATCCTTTTCTAATGCTTCTTTCTTGGTATAACGTTCCCAAGCTCCTTTAACTTTTTCTTCTTCAAATTGCTTTAACTTCTTTGTTAAATCAATAATATTATTGAAATTAGTTAAAGTACCACCGAGCCAACGAGTATTAATATATGGCATTCCGGCTTTTTCTGCTGCCTCTTTAACAATAGCTTTAGCTTGTTTCTTTCCAGAAACAAAAAGAATAACTCCACCTTTAGAAGTTATTTCTTGAACAAACTTTACGGCATCATCAAGCATTGACTGAGTCTTCTCAAGATCAATAATGTGAATACCTTGTTTAGCGCCAAATATGTATGGCTCCATTGATGGGTGTCTTTTAGACTTAGTATGTCCAAAATGTACGCCCGCTTTTAATAAATCGATCAGTTCTACTGACATAATTTTTTTCCTTTTTCCTCCATTTTAGCCTTTTTTTAACCGTAAACCCATTATTTGGGCAGGAAGGTTATTAACTAAAATGTGTGGTTTATTTAATAAGTACCAATATGCTAACATAAAACATTAATATTGGCAATACTAATTACTCAATCTCCTTTAAGCGTGAATCATTAAAATATAGTACTAATAATGCTATTACGCCTGGAATAATATTACTCCACATTGGATAGCTAGGCATAAAATACATATCCAATAAATCCCAAATTGCTCGCCAAAACATTATTAAACAAGCACCAATTATTATTGAATGCCAATTAGGGTGTTTTTTAAGCCATTGGAAGTTCACTCTGTTGTTAAACATTGTATTATTTTAAATTATTAATTTCTTTATATCTAAAACAATCTATTGTATGATCATTAATCATACCAATACCTTGCATGAAAGCATAACAAATTGTTGTGCCAATAAATTTAAATCCCCTATCCTTCAAATCTCTACTCATAGCATCTGACTCTTTAGATCTGGTAGGAATCTGTTTCATTGTCTTTAATTTATTAATTTTTGGCTTGCCATCTCTAAATTGCCAAATATATTTATTAAAACTACCAAATTCCTTCTGTATTTCCATAAATTTCTGCGCATTAGAAATAGTAGCTAATATCTTTAACCTATTACGAATAATATTTACATCTTTAAGAAGTGATTCTACCTTCCTTTTGTTAAACTTCGCCACTTTAATATAATCATAATTAGCAAAGGCTTTAGCAAAACCTTTTTCTTTTCGCCAAATAATACTCCAAGAAAGACCAGCTTGAAAACTATCTAAAACAAGAAACTTAAATATATCTTTATCTTTGTGAACTGGAACACCCCAAATATTGTCATGATATTTGATCATTTCATCATCTGTTCCAGGCCATTCACATCTTTTTTTCATATAAGATAATAATAACATTTTAATATACTCCCAACAATATGATACAATATATACATGGCAGAAATAAATAATTTATCCTTCTGGAAATATTTTACTAACTTTTGGTCTTGGCTAACTTTATTAGTTTTTGTATTTGCGTTCTTTTACCCAAATCAATTTAATGGCACTTTAAGTGCTATTGCTGTAATTTATGCCTCTATATTAGGAATATATGTTGGTAGTAAAGAAATCGCTCGTTGGCGCAATAAAGGATATATATCTAAACATTATGGAGAAATATATGTAATAATCTGGACCATAGTAATTGTAGCTATGATTATTACAGCCATATTCAATCACCAATATCAACTTCAATCTGAATTCACAGCAACATATATCACAATCTTAGGAATATTTGCTATTTCACAGAAATCTAAGGCACTTAAGCACTTGACATAGATACTCTCAAATGTTACACTGCTTTCGCTTACAGAAAAGTTAAATTAAACTAAAATTTCATGAAAAAAGATACACATCCAGAATATAATGCAAAAGCTAAGGTTACCTGCGCTTGTGGTAATAGTTTTACAGTTGGATCAACTTCAAAAGAACTAAAAGTTGAAATATGTTCTAATTGTCACCCATTTTATACAGGTAAACAAAAGCTAATGGATACAGCTGGTCGTGTTGACAGATTTAAACGTATTGTTAAACAACAAGAAGAGGTTGCTAAAACTCGTAAAGGTAAAAAAGTAAAGAAAGCAAAGGCAGCTGAAAAAAAAGTCAACAAAGCCGGTAAAGAAAAATAACTACTCATTCATAAAGATCCTCGTATTTACTATGGGGATTTTTTATTTAATTTAAGCTATAATAAAGCTATGAAGAATTTATTAACAAAATATGAGGCTAAATACAAAGAATTAGAAGTCAGTCTTCAAGATCGGGCTATTATTAGTGATTCTCAAAAGCTGCAGACTATTTCTCAGGAATATTCCGAAGTAAAGAATATTTATGAAAAGGTAAAGGAATATATAGATACCAAAAATAATTTAAAACAATTAAAGAAAGATATTGAGATAGAAAGTGAAGAAGAGATGAAGACTATGATGGAGGAAGAGATTATTTCTTTAGAAACAAATATCAATAATCTCAAAGAAACTATAGATGAATTAACAAAGCCTCAAGATCCATTGAATAAGAAAAATGCCATTATGGAAATTAGGGCAGGTACTGGTGGTGATGAATCTGCATTATTTGCAGCTAATCTATTTAGAATGTATTCACGTTATGCTGAGAAGAATAATTGGAAAATCAGTATTCTATCTTCAAATAGAACAGAGCTTAGTGGTTTTAAGGAAATTATCTTTGAAATAGCTGGCACAAATGTATATGGTAAATTAAAATATGAAAGTGGCGTTCATAGAGTTCAACGTGTTCCTGAAACAGAAAAATCTGGCCGTATTCATACATCAGCAGCAACTGTTGCTGTGCTTCCTGAAGCAGAAGAAGTGGATCTTAAAATTGAACCAAGTGATATTCGTATAGATACATACTGTGCATCAGGTCACGGTGGTCAAAGTGTCAATACAACATATTCAGCAGTACGTATTGTGCATTTACCAACAAATATTGTAGCTACTTGTCAGGATGAAAAATCTCAACAACAGAATAAGATAAAAGCAATGCAAGTTCTTCGTTCTCGCATCTTGCAACAAATTGAAGATGAAAAAAGAGCTAAAGATTCAGCTGCTAGAAAATCTCAAATTGGTACTGGAGATCGTAGTGAAAAGATTAGAACATATAATTGGCCACAAGATAGAGTAACTGACCATCGTATTAAATTATCTCTACATAATCTAGATAATATATTAGATGGAGATATTGATGAAATTATAAATGCATTAATTAAAGCAGAAAATGAACTCAATCAGTAAAGCTTTAATACAAGCTATAAATAAATTAAATGACTATTCTACTTCAGCTTCTTTAGATGCTGAAGTTTTACTTTCATCTATTCTAAAAAAAGATAAATCATATTTACTTGCAAATCCAGATATAAAACTAAATATATTCCAACAACTTAAATACAATAGATTAATAAACAAAAGAATTAAGCAATATCCCATTGCATATATCACAGGATCTAAGGAATTCTATGGCCTAGACTTTAAGGTAAACAAATATACATTAGTACCAAGACCTGAATCTGAACTATTTATTGATGAATTAAAAAAGATAAACCCTATCAATAAAGCAATTGTAGATATTGGAACAGGTTGTGGCTGTTTAATAATATCTACTGCCAAACATATTCCAAATAATTCATTCCTGGGGATAGATATATCAAAAAAGGCATTAAAAGTAGCAAAACAAAATGCCAGCAAACATAATATTAATATGTATTTCATGCAAAATGATTTGCTAACTAATTTAAATGTTAAAATAGATATTCTAATTGCTAATCTCCCCTATCTAACGCCAGAACAAATGAATGAGACTAGTATTATACGTGAACCAAGCACTGCTCTACTATCTGGAGCTGATGGATTAGATCACTATAGAAAACTATTAAAACAAGTTAAAAATCTTGAATACAAGCCCGAATATATATTACTGGAAATAAACCCTGAGCAAGCTAAAACTCTAATAATATTTATTAATAGACTTTTACCAAATTACTCTATAGAAGAAATAAAGGATTTAACAAATAAAGTAAGATTACTCAAAATTATACTAATTTAGTTTGACAAAACCCAACTCACCGCTTAAGGTTAAAATAGCTCTTTAAAGAAAGTGAGGTAAATATGGAAGTCAAACAAAGCCCTGAAGAAAAGCACATAGAAAGTATTGCCAAGCAAGTTAATTTTGCCCAGCAACACACACCATTTTATGGCTTTATCAGATTACGTAAAGACCGCACCAATACAGACATCTTTCAAGACTCTGTACCTGGTCTCATCAAATCTATTAAGGTGAATGGGATTAAGGTTCTCGCTACTGTTGACAGTGGCAATGAAGCAATTGGTGAAAAAGACCATGTCATACCCATAGAAGATATTGACATGATCGATGTTTCTCGTGACATTAATCTAAAGGTTATTTCTAATGACAATATAACCTGACCAGTAAGGAGACATATAATGTCCAGGGACATAAGCGTCTAAAAAAACCCTAGCTATAATATAGCCAGGGCTTTTCATTTTATAATATAATTTCTTATTCCAATGTCATTACTGTAAACCCTAGTGGTGCAATCTTAGTCCAATCTAAATTTGGACAGCTCCCATGTCCTAAAGAATTCTCATTACTCTCAAACCTAGCTATTTGGAATACATAAAAGTCATCATCACAACCATATTCACCTTTCATAAATTTCTTGTAACGATAATAGAATATTTCATCATTCACAGGATCAAAAGGTACGGCTGTTAAATAGCCAGTGATTACTAATTTATCTAGAAAGTTAACACCTGTCATATCATTACTCTTATCCCAACCATCACCATCATCATCTTCAACTTCTGGATAATGACCATATTGTGAATAGTAAAAATCTAAAGCTTTAACAATTGATTGCGCATCACTTTGTCTACGTATATCTCTAAGTTTGCCCCATCTATTATTCATATAAGAAGCACCAAAAATAACTGCGGCTATCATAACTGCAATCATTAATATCTTACTTATTGTTTGGCCATTGCCAGAATTATCTCCCATATATATTAATTATACTCGAGTTTAAGGTATTGTGGCAATATCTGAACCCATGTTTGTCCATAATTTAACTGTACTGGTCTTTGCCCAGATATTAACTCTAAGCTACCATCTCTATCTTTTTTCCATGTAATTTCTTGTTTTTGGCCATCTCTGAATAAAAATGCTTCTCCATTACCAATAATATCCATACCAAGTCTTTCAATATCTATAAGCCTTGTTTCTACAATCAAAACAATTACATTCTTAGCAAGTATTGAATCACCATTAAT
The DNA here is from genome assembly GCA_016784445.1 of Patescibacteria group bacterium. GTDB lineage: Bacteria > Patescibacteriota > Patescibacteriia > UBA1558 > UBA1558 > BS150m-G51. The sequence goes on along the minus strand of JADHUR010000003.1, from coordinate 3,501 downwards.
ATAATATTGCTGATCATCTCCTATAAATCTTTCCCAAGAATTAAACTCTCTATTATAAAACCAATATACATCATTAGCTCCTTGCGTATATGGTATATGTATATACTTATTTTCTTTAGTTCTATAATCTTCCTGCAAATCAGCTTTGATTTCCCAAAGATAATCAATTTCATCCTCTACCTCATATTTAGCTAATGCAGTTTGAATAAGTTCTTCTCTAGTAAAAAGATTATGTGAATTAATAAAAGAATGATCTCTATAAAAATATATACCCTGATAACTAATTTCATTAATATCTACAAAATTCCAATCTTCATTCTTTAAACTATTAAGTGCTTGAGGGCTTCCACCAGCATGCCAATATGTCCCTTGCCAATCATCTGCTAAAGTCAAAAAATAAGGACGTGCAGATCTTATAGGCCCTATTTCTTCTGGCAAATCTTCCGAATTAAATACAGCCATAAGTCTTGTAAAACCACCCTCAATTAATGCTTCATAAACAACTATTGCTTTCTCAAGACCTGCTTGAGGCATGGCAATAGATGAATTATCTAACATAATATTTAAATAATTAGCCTTTACATAACTTTCAATTTTTACATTATCTATATAAACAACTTCCTCTGTCTGTGGCCAATTAACTGGACCAATAATGAATAAAAATAATAGTGCTAGCAGTATAACTGTTAGCACTATTAATATGTATGCCCAAAGATTGGGTATAATTCTCTTCATTATTAGTCTTTCTTCTCTTCCTTCTTATCTTCACCTTCAGGTTTTGCTTCTTCACCTTCTTTAGCTTCACCTTCAGCAGATTCTTCGCCTTCAGCAACTTCTTCAGTCTCAGAAGGAGTAGCTACTTCTTCTACTCTAGGTGGTTTAACACTTGCAATAACTATTGATGCATCTGTTAATACTTCAATATTTTCTGGCAAGTCTAAAGATTCAACGTGAATAACTTCTTCAAAGGTCTCAAGTTTAGAAAGATCTACCTTAACATCTTTTAGAATATCTTCTGGTAAACAACGAATCTCTAATCTATTTAATGTTGTAAGTAATGTACCACCTAAGACTTTAACAGCTGGAGCATCTCCAATAAAGTGAATAGGAATACGAATATCTATTGTCTTCTTTAAATCTACTTTATATAGATCAAGGTGAATAATACGGTCAGTTACAGGATCTCTTTGAGCCTCCTTAATAACAACTTTAACCGAATCCTTACCTTCAATGTCTAGAGTTAACAATCTAGATCTACCAACTTCTTTAAAAAGAACCTCAGCTAATTTACCATCTACCCATAGATTGGTATTATCTTGCTCAAAGCCATATAAAACTGCTGGAATTTGTTCAATTTTTCTACCAGCCTTTAAATCTGCTTTCCTGCCAAGTTCTCTTGTTTTGGCCTTTAAATTTAAATCTACCATATTTATAATTTAGTAACTTAATGTGTGGTGTTACTTATAAAAAGCTTCACCATTAAAACATATCCTGAAAAAAATGTCAAGATTTAATGCGTGAATAGCTTTCCTCTACGAGTCATAATAACATTCTGTACTATTCCCAGTACAATGAAGGTAGTAAGTAAGGAACTACCACCATAGCTAACAAATGGTAATGTAATACCCGTAACTGGTGCAATACCTATAGTCATGGCAATATTTACAAAAGTTTGCAGGCTTAAATATATTGTAAAACCAAGCACCATCCAAGATGCAAATGCATTACCACTATTTTTAACAATGGATATGAATCTCATATACAAAAGAGCAAATAGTAATAATAATGCTATTGACCCCCATAGTCCGAAACTCTCAGCAATTACTGCAAAGATAAAATCTGAATATTGTTCAGGTAAAAAGTTTAATTGACTCTGTGGACCAAGTCCTAGGCCTCTACCAAGAAGTTGGCCTGAACCTATTGCAATCATAGATTGATTAACATTATATCCTTCGCCCAAAACATCTGATGTTGGGCTAATGAATGATATAAGTCTTGCTTTCTGATAATCTACAAATACAAATGACCACAATATAATACTAATAATAACAAAAACAATAATTAAATATAGAAAATACTTCTTTGGTATTTTTACAAACCATAACATTATAAACCAAGTTGCAAATATAATAACTGCTGATCCAAAGTCGGGCTGTGTTGCAACAAGGCCAGCAAATAAGGCAGTTATTCCACCTGTAATTAATATATGCTTCAATTTATAAAACTCATGCTGCCATCTTGTAAAATAACTAGCGAGAAAAAATACTATAGCTAGCTTTGCAAACTCAGAGGGTTGAAAACTTTGACCACCAATAGCAAGCCATCCAGTCATACCACGAATAGGCTCTGCAAATAAATTAACTACAAGAAGTAATAAAAATACAATAGCTAGTATTAGCTTATGATAATTCTTAAGCCATCTATAATCAAATAAAGTAAATAGCACAACTAAAATAAGACCAATCAATACAAATACCAATTGTCTTACAAATAGATTAGTGCTATCAAGAGGCTGATTAATATTTAAACTATATAATGCCGTTAAAGAAAAAAGTAATAAAAAAAAGACATTCAACATCAGTAACCAGTCCACCTTTTTAAACCATATCTTTACTGACTTAAACATCTCAACTTTTATTTAATTATACTTGGATCAAATAAATTAATATTTGGCATTACTTTTATAGCTGTTACATTTGGCAAGCTATGCCCCCAACTAACTGTCAATTCACGAGTTGTTAAGCTATCTAATGAAGTCAGCCTTATATAGTTAAACCCTATTTCTTTTGAACCTGAATATAATACTATAATAAAACCTGGATCATAATAGCTTAATGACGACCCGTTTTCTACTCTAAAATTAGCTTGACCACCTAAATCCTGCCCATCTATTCTAGAAGCAGGCGTAAACTCTTCATTACTAATAGTTAAACCCAAACTACGCTGACTATCATCTACAACTCTTGTCCAATCTAAATCTATAATTTGAAGAGCTGCTGTTGTGCCAATAGTATCCACTCCAAGTGCAAGTAAATACTTTTGTTCATTAGGTAATAAAAATGCCTCCTGAATAGGCGTCACTTCCCCACCAGCCAGTGCAAACTGATAACTTAATTTAAATACGCCCCATTCACTATTAATATTATTAACTTCCACCCCAATATCTGTTTTACCATCGCCAATCTTAATAGCTCTAGCTGCTGAAATAATTAAATCTTTTGGTTGATTCTCTTTATGATAAGTCTCCCAATCTATATATGAAGGAGTGGTTGTTAATCTATCAAGTTCAGAATAATTATTCAAAAATTTAACAAGTCCAATCACCGCCCATAAAACAAGTATTATATCTAATACAATTAAAACAATAAGACCAATTTTCTTAATCTCTTTCTTATGCAATAAATACCAATAGGCTCTTTTTAATTGCTTGTCAGATAAGTTTTGCGTTGGATTATCCATATATATGTATATTTTACCTTTTTACCCCATTATTGTCTATAA
>JADHUR010000008.1 GCA_016784445.1 Patescibacteria group bacterium | reverse complement strand
GCTATTACTACTAAGAGTTCTATCAATGTAAAACCTTTTTGTCTATTCATATTTTTTTTCTTAAACCTACTAAAAGTAGTGTATTTATTAAATATATAAGTTTCCTATGTCAATATTATATAATATTTTGTCAAATTCGTAAACCTCGCCTGTAGATAAGTCCTAAAACTGGTTAGCTAGATTATACATAGGCAAAATAATAGCTGCTACCATACCACCAACCGCTACACCTATTAAAACCATAATAAATGGCTCTATAAGGCTGGTTAAATTGGATACAATGTTCTCAATTTCCCTTGAATAAAAGTCTGAAACTTTAGCTAAAACATCATCAAGTCGCCCCGTTTTCTCACCTACACTCATCATTTGAGATACAAGACTAGGAACAATGGGTGATTCAAGAAAAACAGTTGCTACAGAGGCACCATCTTCAACAGAAGTAATTGTTTCCTCAATAAGTTCTTGATAGGCTCTATTTCCGACAACCTCATTTACAATTTTAAGGCCTACAGTTAAAGGAACTCCACCGACAATTAATGTCGATAAGGATCTTGTCATACGAACCAAATATATTCTCTGTAATAGCTTTCCAAATACTGGTACTCTCAAAATTATATTATCCTTAGCTTTTTTACCAGCTGGTGTTTTAACTATCGCCCTGAATCCAAAAACTACTGCTAAAACTATTAATATTAATAACCACCAATAATCTCTCATAAAAGAACTAGTACCTATTAACATTCTAGTTGTTATTGGCAATTCTTGACCAGAAGCCGTTAACATCTCTGTAAGTTTTGGAATAACAAATATCATCATAACAACCCCAACACCAACAAGCCCTGAGACAATAAAGGCCGGATAAATCATAGCACCCTTAATCTTACTACTAAGGTCATAATCTTTTTCAAGTTGATCTGCAAGGTATTCTAATACATCATCTAATTTACCAGACGTTTCACCACTCTTTATCATACTAATATAGAAATTAGAAAAGACATTTGTATAATGCTCAAGAGCCACTGAAAATTTTTGACCACCCTCTACTTCATCTGCAAGTTCTGAAATAACAGATTTAAAATATTCATTCTCTGTTTGTTTAACAAGTATTCTTAAAGCTTGAACAATAGGCAGAGTAGCGCTAATCATAACAGATAATTGTCTAGAGAATATTACAATATCTTTTTGCTTAACTCTTTGAAATATTGCTAAATTAAAAGACAAGCCTTTGCTATGCCCAGACTCTTCTGCAATATTAATAATTGTAAGACCACGATCACTTAAAATCTCAGAGGCTGACTCAATATTTGGAGCCTCAACCATTCCTGAGGTAATATCTTCACCTTTATGTGCTCTATAACGAAAAAATCCCATTTAAAATTTCTTTAAACTATTTTCAAAATTAACTTTATCTATAACTTCTGATAATGCATCTTCTTTTGCAACTTCTCCAGTTCTAACAAGTTCTAAAAGTGATATATCAAGGGCAAACATTCCTAATTCCCTATTACTTTGCAAAATACTAAATATTTGATAAAGCTTATCTTCTTTAATAGATCCAGCTACTGCTGCATTCATAAGAAGAAGTTCCGTTGCCATAGCAAGTCCGCCGCCAACTCTTGGTAATAATCTTTGTATTAATACTGCTTCGAGATTATTTACAAGAAGCTCTCTAATCCATGACCTATCGCTTTCTGGATAACAATTCACAATCCTTTCAAGTGCTAAAGTAGATGTTTCTGTTGTCATAATAACAAATACCAATCTACCAGCTTCTGAATGCTTTAATATTAAACTCCACTCCTCATGAGATATAACACCACTAACCATTAATATATCTATATCTTGATCAAGTGCTTGTTCTAAAGCTTCCTTCACTGAATTTACATCTTTGCCCACTTCCCTTTGCGATATAATACTCTTATTATTAGCGAGTAAAAATTCCAAAGGCTTTTCTATTGTTACAATATTTTCACTGCGTGTACTATTGATATAGTTTATTAATGAAGCGGTTGTTGTTGATCTACCAGATCCAAAAGTTCCACCAATAAGAACAAGTCCTTTTGTAAGATTAGCAAGCTTCTCAATATTATGTGGTAATCCCAAAGTACTTAATTCTGGCACCATCTCTGGTATTAAATGTATAGATAATACTGGAATACCTTTTTGATAAAATACCTTAATCTTAAGCCTTAATTTATTCATCCATTCATATATCATGGTTGCATCCTTTTTTTCTTTAAGCTCAGCCAATGCTTCTTCAGCAAAAAAGAATCCAAGTAATTCTTCAATAAAAGTAGGGGTTACAACTTCTTCATTATCTAAATTAACCAATTTACCATTCACTCTTAATGAAGGATAATTACCAGCTGAAAAATGTAAATCTGATGCTTTCCTTTCAGCAGCTGTTCCTAGTATTCTATTTATTATCAAAGTATCTGTTGTTCCCATAATAATATTTTAACTAATTATATTCCTTATTTTATTTATGACCTCAGAAGGCACAAAATGTGCCTTAATTAAATAATCTATAGCTCCAAGTTGTAAACACTTTTGTACATCTTCTCTTTCGCTCATATTACTTAAAACAATAACTGGTATATCTTGAGTAGCTGAATCCAATTTTAATTCCTCCAATACTTTAAATCCATCCATAGCTGGCATTACTAAATCTAAAAGAATTAGGCTGGGATTTAATTCTTTTGCCTTTTTTAATCCCTGATTACCATCTCCTGCAGACTTTACTTCAAAACCAGCTTTTGTAAGCTTAGTTGCATACATTTGCAAAAGAAAAGAATCATCTTCAATTATAAGTATTAAATTATTATCTTTATCGTCCATATATTTATTCTTCTGATTCTTCTTGCCTTGTAACACGAATAACCTCTTCAACGGTTGTAATTCCTAATATTGCTTTCATAAATCCATCTTGCTTCATATCATAATAACCTTGTTTATCCAATTCTTCTCTAAACTTATTCTTATCGAAATCTTCAGAAATAATACTTCTCATATCTGAATTAATAAATATTACCTCCGAAATAACGAATCTTCCTTTATACCCTGTTTGACCGCAATGATTACAACCTTCTCCTTTTTGGAATTTCATATTATTTAAATCAACACCCTCATAATAATAATCTGGCTTAATCTGACTAACACTATCCTTTACAAGTTTAATAGTCTCAGCTGGTATTTCATGTGCAACTTTACATTTATTACATATCTTTCTAATAAGTCTTTGTGCAATAACAAGATTTAAAGTTGACCCAAGTAAAAATGATTCTACGCCCATATCTAAAAATCTTGGTACAGCACCTTCAGCATCATTTGTATGAAGTGTAGACAATACAAAGTGACCAGTAAGGGCTGCATGAATAGCAAGCTCTGCTGTTTCACCATCACGAATCTCACCAACCATGACTATATCTGGATCTTGTCTTAAAAGTGATCTTAAACCAGATGCAAACTTATATCCAATATCTGCATGTACTTGTGACTGATTAACACCAGGAATAAAATACTCAACTGGATCTTCAAGTGTAGATATATTTACCTCTTCTTTATTTAAAATATCTAATGCTGAAAATAGGGTAGTAGATTTACCAGAACCAGTAGGTCCTGTTACAAGGAATAGTCCATTTGGTTTTTTAAGCTCAGCTTGCAATACTCTACTCTGATGACCCATGAATCCAAGATCTTCGAGTGTTGGTGCTTTATCTGGAGATTCTAAAATACGCATAACCACCTTTTCCTTACCAACAAGTGGAAGAGTAGATACACGAAAGTCTACATCTTTATCGTGAATATTTAAACGAATACGTCCATCTTGAGGTATACGAGTTTCATCTATTTTTAAATTGGACAAAACCTTAATACGAGTAACAATAGCTGAATGAACATATGCAGGTAATGTTAATGAAGTGTGTAAAATACCATCAATACGATAACGAACTCTTGAATCATCACCATATGGTTCAATATGTATATCTGATGCACCACCATCTACTGCATGACGAATAATAACAGATACCATCTTAGAAACAGGTGCAGATTTAATTATCTCATCTAAATTTCCTTCTGCATCTTCAAGTTTTATACCTGTGCTAGTCTTCTTTTGAAACTTTTGCTCAGCTGCTCCTAATACCTCTCCTACTTCTTGAGTCAATGTTTCATACTTCTTCATTGCCCATTCAAAACTAATTGTGGAGATTACATAATATTTAACTCTTACATTATTTTTTCTAGCTAAGTATTCAATCGCTTCAAGTGCTTGAAAATTTGTTGGATCAACAAGTCCCACTTGCATTTCATCATCTTTACTACCAAATACTATCATCTGATAATTAAAAGCAAGGTCTTGTGGTAAGAATTTCAAATGAATCTCCTCAATTGGCATATCTTGGAGATTTACATAAGGAACATTTAATACCTGACCCTTAACGCGAGCAAATTCTTCTGGCTCAACAAGCTTATCTTCTAATATTATTTTCTCTATTGGAATATTACTAGATTCTTGCTTAGCTAAAATCTCCTGATACTGTTGTGTTGTAATCAGGCCTTGCTCAATTAACTTATCTAATAGTGGGTTATTATTTCCCTTTATTTTAGCTACCATTATTTAAAATCTTTCTGGAATAAATTCTTTAACTTGAAAGGGTTTATCATTACCAATATCATCATCTTCAACTACCGGTAGGCTTACTCCACCTTTCATTCTTTTATATATATCATAATCTGTAAACTTCATATCTAATGATTTTAATATATCATCTATCTTTCTTGTTTTACGAACCTGCATAAAATCTGAAGATAATAAATCACTTTCAGAACCTTCAGTATATTCTACAACAGCCCCTTGACCAAGTAACATATATCCCATTGCAGCAAAACAAATAATAAGGATTATTATCATAATCATATTCTTTTGTTTGCTTGGTTTCTTCTTAGCGAGCATTGTCTTGATCTAAATAATAAGTTCTGAAATTAAATGAATATTGCTTTGTAGCAATTTCTTCTCCATCTTGACCTACATAACTTGGTTCGGATAAAGCACTGAAATTCACTGTTACTAAATTAAATAATCTTACATTATCTTCTATTCTCTTTAATAAATTCTTAAATTCATTATATCCACCACCCTCAACAGCTATCTCAATATCTACAGCTCTAAGTTCTGGTGGCAGACCGTCCCAATCCATAAACTCAGTAACTTGAAATTCTATTAACTGATCAATATCTGTTTTTACTTCATTAATAGATATTTGCTGCAAGCTAAAACCTGTTTCATTAACTAGTCTTTCTATCTCTACAAATAATGATTGAACATTAGCTTTATCTGGTAAAATACTATTTACTTTCTCAAGTTCCCTGGAATTACTATCGCTTGTTATGACTGAATATTGTTCTGCTAATTTTTGTAATTTATTATAATATAAAACCTTCTCTTCTTTCTCCTGTCTAAGTTCTGGTACACGATTATTATTCTCATGTTGTATATCTGTAAACTTTGGCCACAAAATAAGCCAAATGCCTAAAATAAAAATAATAATAACAAGACCAATACTAATATATTTAAAATATGTATTTAATGTAAAATTTAACTTACTTATTTCTTTGTTTTTATCTTCCTCTATCATATTATTTCTTTTCTACAAAACTTTGATCATAAAATATATCTCTATAGAGATTAACTAAAGCATTATAGCTAATACCTATACCCTCATCTAAAGAGGCTTCCGCTACACTAAAACTACCAAATACTTCTGGAAATCTCTCATAAGCTATTAACTGTTCAGCTACTGTTGTAAAGCTCTTAGCATAAGATGATAAATTAATGTCACTATTAACTAAACTAGCTGTAAAACCACTATAATATACTTCTGGTAATGTTGTGGTTTCTAAAACTGTAAAAAAGTTTGTCCAATAAACATGACTTCTTAAAAGACTATCTACGGTAGCTAGTTTGATTTGCCACTTTCCTGCGTCTGCCACATCACTATTATATGTAACAATTTTTGAATCTAGAACTTCAATCTCCACCTCTAAGGCAAGTGCTTCTTCTGTTACTCTTTGTCCATAGAAAGCAATTCCCATATATAGAGCAGCAAGTACAATAAGCACAAAAATTAACCAAACAGATAATATGGTCATTAGCTTACTTGTTGACTGAAAGCTAAATGTAGCCGGTAATAAATTAACATCAAAACCCTTACGTATTTTTGCAGAGCCATCAGTAGATAGTATTTTATTAAAAGACAAATCTTTCTTTACCTTTTCTTTCTTTATCTTCTTAGGCTTATCCTGCTTAATAGGCTTAAATTCTTCTTTTGGTAAATCTACCATTTGCTTTTTAGCAGTTGCTAATAAATCTATTGATTCTCCTTTCTTATCTCCATTAACAGGATGCAATAAACCACGCAACCAACTTCGTCGCTCTTTAAATTCAGGTTTCTTTTCTTTTATAACCTCTTTATTTGTTTGTTTATGTAAAAAATCTATCATAATTACATATCTCGCATAGCTAGGCCGACAGCCACAGCCATACGATTACCTATTTTATCTAACATTGGTTTTAAATCTTCTGAATATTCTAATTTGTCCCAAGGATTACCAATATATACCGGAACATTAAACAGACTTAAAAAATAATCTGGAAGATTTGGTAAAAAAGCTGAACCACCAGATAATAATATCTTACTTACACCTTGACTAGATTGACCTCTATACATATCGAAGACATAACGTACCTCATTAATAATTGGCCCAAGAGATGCTTCAATTGTTTTAGGTATGCCTTTTTTAGTATCACCTAATACTAAACCAAAATCTCTCTTAAACTGTTCTGCTCTATCCTGACTAATATTTAAAGAGGCGGCTATTGCTTTTGTTACCGTTAAACCACCAACATCTATACTTCTATTTAGAACTGGTAAACCATTATCTACAATAGAAATATCTGTAGTAATAGAACCAATATCTACAATCATTGTTAATTGCCTATCTTTTCCAAGTAATGCTCTAGACATAGCAAAAGCTTCTGTTTCTAAAGATAATAGATTTAGACCAGCTCCTTTAAAAACTTCTAGATATTTATTAACTAATGTCTTAGGGGCAGCTGTTACCAATACCTTTGTATGGTCTTTTTGCTGAGCTATTATTTTACTTGTACCCTCTTCCTCTGATTGCTCATTAGGTAATTGTTTAATAGATTCTTCTTTTTTCTTAAATAAACCTTTAGATTCTTTTTTTTCTTCCTGCCCACCCTCAGCTGCAACTATTTTCCAATCTAATATCATATCCTCTAAAGGAAGGGGGATATATTTTTTTGCTTCCCACTTAATTGCCTCTGGCATTTCCTTATCTGGCAATTTAGGTAAATTAATAAGTAATGTAAATACAGCAAAAGTAGGCAGCGCTGCAATAGCTTGCGTCGTAGAAACCCCCGCTCTCTCAATTAGCTTTTTTAATACATCTATTAATCTCTGTTTACTCTCTGGAGTGTTCTCGTGAATAATATCATTAGCTACATCCACATAACCAAAAGTATCTAAAATGGTTTTCTTTCCATCATTAGTGAGTTGAACTAGTTTAATACTAGCGGTTCCAATATCTACTCCTAAGTAGGAGTTTTTCTTAGAAAATAATCCCATTTATTTTTGTTTCCTTATTAACGACTCCACTCTGGTAAATAGCCAACAAAATTTCCAAGTCCAGGAGGTGTATTCAATAATACACGACCATCATATTCAAATATTTCAGCAGGTGCTAAACCTGTAAAATATGTTCTCTCTAATACAATCTGTTTTGCAACAACCATACCTGAGAAAGATAGTTGTAATGGAGTTTCATCTAGCTCATCATCACCCGTATATAATTTTCCAGAATTTGCAGTGCCGTCTCCCAATACAACAAATGCACCCACAAGTTTTGTTACAGATTTATCTATATATACATTACCCAATACAACCCATGATACTGAGGCAATTTCGGTTAAATTATTTGGCGTAAGTGGTTTGTATTCCATGTTGCCATTAATATATAAATCTCCATCAACAACTATAGTGCCCGCACCAGAACCAATATTTGCATCTGAGAAGCCCAAACTACTATTAATAGTATAATCTACATTATCTAAAGTTGTACTTGTGAAATAATATACCTTTCCATCTAAAGAGGCATTACTTGGGAATTCATCAATAGTGTATGAAACTACGCCAACGTCGTAATATTCATTATCAGTTATAGAGGTCGCTTTAAGATAGTCCAAATCTACACCAACTATAGCTGTATTATATGCTTCTGTTGGATCCGGGAAATCTATATCTATATCACCAATTAAACAAGACTGACTACTAGATAAAGTAATATCTGCTGCATCACCAGAAATAATACAATAGGTTGCATTATATGCACCCTCAGGAGCACGTGAACCAGATATGGTACCACCGCTATATATATCGCTATACTGCGTCTTAATATATGGACCACCACTAAAAGTTTCATCAAAATATATCCAACCTAAACCATCTTCGCCGCCAGACCATGCCCAACCTGCTAAATAGCCATTCTCATTTAATCTGACACAATAATTATCTTCTGTAATAGCATCAGGAGGACCAGTAACACATTCTTCACCAGCTCTAAATCTAATCCATGCATTATCTGTTGGTTCTGTACTACTAAAAGTCGCAACCGCCCAACCAGACAAATTCTTAGTAACCCTGAGAGTCTCTGGATCTATTTCTATATCAAGTTGTACAGGATATTCATATAGACCATTATCCGTATCTGGGTAAGCAGCTCCAATGGGGCCAGAAGAACTATCTAATATGGGATTAAAATCTACCCAACCAATATTTGTAGACCACGCTCTGCCTGATATATCACCCGTATCTTCATCTATACTAACACCATAACTATTGGAACAATGAGCGTCTGTAATGTGTCCATCATTTTCTCCAGCATACACATTTATACAATTCAAAGAAATCCAGCCAAAAGTGTCTGTCCAACCCCATCCTGTTATTTGATTGCTAGGTAATTCTACATCTGCTAAAGCAACTGGCTGCATATAAAACACAAACAAAACAGCTACTGTTAAGAGTATGAATACAAATACTATATAGTGATAAATGTTAGTAAATATTTTCATCTATTTAATTAAAAACAGTAATTCTTGTAATTGAAATTCATTTATACAAACTTTCCCCACACAGAGTTGACCTACTGTGATTGTTTTTGTTGTACTATTTCCTGTTCCTAAAACACTATCTATGTTTTGAATTTCATTAGTTGTGCTACTATCTGCATCATTAACTGCATCAGTACCACACATCAACCTTCCACTACCACCTGTATATACCTTTGAACACGTACCCAAATCATCTACATAAACTTTATCATAGATCAATAACCCCTCATCATCATCTGGATCAATAATTAATTGATCTCCACCCTTTCCATTAATTCTAAGCATATTGTCCATAGTCCGATCAACAGATATTGTTATATTATCATCGCTGCTACCCGTAATACTAATATTTTCTCCATTTAAAAAATTTAACTGGTCGGCTGCATTTGAAGCAACCGCATCACTACCCGAGGGTACGCTAAAAGTTTTAAATACTGCATTACCTGTTCCCTGACCAGACACGTCAGCCCAATCTGTAATACAATCATTATTTAAACAAAGCTCATAATCTGTACCCGGACCACCAATTTGGACTTGCTTAGGATTTTCTGAATCAACTTTTAAAACTTCATATTCTTCATATGTTGATGGTGTACCATTATATCCGGGATTATTCCAAAAAGTATTAGCTGTTTTCACTACAAACTCAGGATATCTTTCTCTTGTGCCAGAAGTTGTATACCAAGGAACAACATCATTATATACATTATGTGTAGTAACGAAATTTGAACCATTACCAATCAAAATTGTTCCTCTTAAATATGCTCCATAAGCTCCTGCGTACGATCTTGTATGAAGCGCTATACCACGGCTAGTAAAACCCTGAAAAAAGCCTCCATATGAATAAGCGCAAAGATTAGTTTCATCAAATTCACGTCCAACAGATGTTGTGCAAATGTCTCCAGAATATGGATCTGAACTAATATTCTTATCTGTAGTAACCCCCCAAATAGCTGCACTGTTTTTTACTTCAGTAGCACCAGAGTCATAACCACTTAAAGTTGAATAATTCAAATCTGCAGCTCTGGCATATACAGCAAAACCATAAGAACCCTCTAAACCGCCATTAATATATATACCATTATTACCTGGCATACTAATTGTCTGTCCCTCTTCAAGTGCTATTCCTTGACTCGCAACAATAATTTTATCAAAATATGCCGTTTCTGAACTATAAGTTCCCCAACAATTATCCATATTACCATAACAACTCGGATTTATCTGAAAGATGTCCTGTGTTGCATATGAAGCGTTGGGGTTTACATCTATTTTAGATCCAACAATAAATCCACCGCTAGAGCTAATTGATGTGTCAAAAGTATCTACACCATCACCTTGAACTGTTAAAGAGTGTCCCTCCTGAATTGTTCCCCCCTCTACAGTGATAGGCTCTGGACGATTACAACCTGGAGGTGCGCAACTAGGATCAGACCAAGAAGAAGCTTCCACGGGACTTAAATTTATAACAAAAAATAACAACCCAAAAAATAGAATTGTCATAATCATTTTAGTGTTCATAATATTAAAATTAAACTAATTATTTTGACCATTTGATGAGTTTATTATACAATATATCTGTTAATTCGTAAAATAAAACTATGGATACATTCACTAATCAAAAGACAACAATGATAATTATCATTATTATTGTTATAATAATTGCCTTTGGACTTGTTTTGCTAAGCTACCAACAGGGATATAAAAGTGGCATAAACATAAAACAGGAGATTTCTGAAAAATATAATAATAATCAAGTTGAGAATAGCAGTGCGTCAAATCTTGACAACACCGATGATGCACCTGCCTATGATTTAGATAACTATGACGCTGCTCTTCTAGAAAAATATAAACACTTAAACAATGAAAACTAATAAATAGCATTATGCATACATTTATTTACATCATAATTGCAATACTCGTAGTTTTAATACTATGGATTATTGCACTTTACAATGGATTAATAAGATTAAAAAATAGAGTTGACGAAGCTTGGTCAGATATCGATGTTCAACTTAAAAGACGCTATGATCTCATTCCAAACCTAATTGAGACAGTTAAAGGTTATGCTCAACACGAGAAAGAAACATTAGACAGCGTAATCAAGGCACGTAATTCCGCCATGAATGCTCAAGGAGCAGGTAAGGCAGAAGCAGAGAATGCATTATCTGAAACACTAAAATCTATCTTTGCATTGTCAGAAAATTATCCAGACCTTAAAGCTAATCAGAACTTTCTCCAATTACAAGATGAACTATCTGATACAGAAAATAAGATTCAAGCAGCTAGGCGATTCTACAATACAAATGTAAGAGACTTCAATACAAAGATACAAGTATTTCCAAATAATATTATTGCTGGGAAATTAAAGTTTACAAGTAGAGATTTCTTCGAAGCAGAAGAAACTGAAAAAGAAAACGTTCAAGTTAAATTCTAGTAATGTATTCTCAAATAGACTCAAATAAACGCAAAACATGGGCTTTAATGCTCATTTTTGTGCTGGTAATATCTGCCCTAGGATATGTTTTTAATCTTTGGTATGGAGAAGCGGGCTACGGTATTCTGTTTATTGCCATCGCCTTCTCACTACTTACAGCAACTTTTGGTTTCTTCTCTGGAGATAAAGTTGCACTCGCCTCTGCCGGTGCTAAAAAAATTAAAAAGGACGACAATCCCTATGTGTACCGCATGGTAGAAAATCTTTGTATTACAGCTGGCTTGCCAATGCCTAAGGTACATATTATACAAGACTTAAGTATAAATGCATTCGCTACAGGACGTGATCCTGAACATGCCTCCATTGCAGTCACTCAAGGAGCAATAGACAATCTAAAGAATGAAGAACTAGAGGGAGTAATTGCTCATGAACTGTCCCATATTAAAAACTATGATATTCGTTTGATGATGATTGTCATAATCTGCATTGGTATTATTACGCTGCTAGCAGATTGGATGATCAGGGCAAAGCTATATGGTATTGGCGGAAAGAAAAGTAATGACAATAATTCTGGTCAACTCGGTGCTATCATTATGATTGTTGGAATTGTACTGGCTATCCTCTCTCCACTCTTTGCCAGACTTATACAATTTGCTATCTCTAGAAAAAGAGAATATTTAGCAGACGCATCTGGTGCTATGCTTACCCGTTATCCAGATGGACTAGCAAGTGCCTTAGAAAAGATTAAGATGCAAAATATGCCACTTCAAAAAGTTAATAAAGCAACTGCCCACCTTTACATTTCTAGTCCCTTTCTAGGTACTAAAAAGGCTCTAAGAAAGGCTTTTGCTACTCATCCGGATATTGACGACAGAATTGCTAAACTACGAAATATGGCTTAAATTAGCCGTAATTAAATATATTACCATATAATATAGCTAAATATTGACATAAATGTAGTTTTCAGCTAGAATAACTACAGTTAATTTAATATTTTAATCAGACCATGCCCATTGAAGTACTTTCAATAGGTCCTCGGAAATAGTCGATTCGAGGTAGGATTATTACACATGGAACAAAAACACTACGAACTAACATTCATTATCTCAACAGGAGTTCCGGAAACAGAACACCCAGAGATAAAGAAAAAAGTAGATGAAATCTTAGCTAAATTTGAAGCTAATATTACAGATACTCAAGACCTTGGCAAAAAGAAATTTACTTATGCCATTGAAAAAATTAGACATGGCTTCTATCAAGTTATAGAGTTTAATGCTATGCCTGATACAATAATTAAGATCAGCGAGGAATTTAAGTTATTACCACAAGTTCTTCGTTTTTTAATTGTTACAAAGAAGGAAATTACAGCTGAAGAAAAAGCTAAGGAATTAGCAAGAAGAAATGCTAAAGAAGAAAAGAAAGAAGAAGCTGTAAAAACCGAAAAAGAGACTACTGAAGAGAAATCTAAGGAGTCAAAGAAAGTTAGTCTTGAAGATTTAGATGAAAAGTTAGATGAAATTTTTGAGAATGACACTATTGTTAAATAAATAATATTTAACCAACAAAATTATGAATCTAAATAAAGTAATGCTTATTGGGAATCTAACTAGAGACCCTGAGCTAAGAACAACTCCAGCTGGAGATAGTGTAGCTAGTTTTTCTATTGCTACTAATTTTACCTGGAAGAGTAAAGATGGAAGTAAACAAGAAAAGGCTGAGTTTCACAATATTGTAGCCTGGAGAAAGCTTGCTGAAATTATTGGTCAATACCTAAAAAAGGGTAGTAAGATATATATTGAAGGTAGATTACAAACCAGAGATTGGGAAGATCAAAGTGGTGTTAAGCGCTATAGAACAGAAATTATTGCTGATAATATGATCATGCTAGATAGCAAGGGTCAAGGCGACTATTCAAAACCTGCTTCTAAGCCAGCTCAAGCAGATGAGCAAATAGCTCCACCAGCAGAAGATGAAATTAATGTGGAAGATATTCCATTCTAAGAAAGTAAAGTAAACCAATGTTAAAAAATAACAATATAATGCAAGGAAAAAGATATTGTCATTTCTGCACAAATTCAATTAAGGAAATTGATTTTAAGAATATACAATTATTGCAAAGATTCTTATCATCTTATGGTAAGATTGTTCCACGCAAAAGATCGGGTGTTTGTTCAAAACATCAACGTAAATTGGCAACTGCTATTAAACGTGGGCGCTTCATGGCTTTATTGCCATTCTCATCAAAATAAAAGAGATTTATGCTAGCAATGAATGAATTAAAATTGGGTACAGTCATTACTATAGATGATCAACCATATCAAATTACTTTTACTCAACATATTAAAGTAGCTAGAGGTGGTGCTTCACTAAGAACTAAGCTTAAAAACTTAGTCAGTGGTCAAATGCTAGAAAAGACATTTTCTTCTGGAGATAAAGCAGAACCTGCTGATTTGCAAAGACAAAAATCAAACTTTCTATATAAAGAGGATGATACATATTTCTTTATGAACAATGAAAGTTTTGAACAGTTTGATTTAGATACATCTGAAATTGGATTTGCTAGTCAATTCCTTAAAGATGGTCTAACAGTAGATACTTTAATCTTTAATGACACTCCAGTTGCTATAAAATTACCTACTAAGGTTGAATTAAAAGTTACTGATGCGCCTCCAGGTGTTAAAGGAGATACTGCTGGCTCTGCTAGTAAGTTAATTACTTTAGAGACTGGAGCTGAAATAAAAGCACCTTTGTTTATCAACAAGGGTGAAATGATAAGAGTAAATACAGAAACTGGTGAATATGTAGAAAGAGTATAATTATATACTTATATAAAATAAAACAACCGCTCATATAGAGCGGTTGTTTTATTTATTATTATATTGCAAGTTGTAAATTACCAGATAATTCTTGAACCTTACTCCAATTAAATGAATTATCTTTTGAATCAATATATGCTATTAATATATATTTTGGCTTTTCATCGTCTGGCATCTGATTAATAATAGCCATACTTATCATAGCTGAATCTTCTTTAGATATTCCAAGCTTTTCCACTAATACCATATCCAATGCTAAGCTTAACAAAGCTGGCGTAAATTTATTCATTGCAGTTTCTGTTAAACTATCTGAATATTTTATTGATATATACTTTTTTAGTATTCCTTTAAATCTATTATCTTCTCGCCATAGTTTTGTAAGCTCCCTCGTTCTAGCAAGCCAAGATAAAATAACTATTACTTCCTCTGCTTTGTTGAGGCCTAAATTTTTCCATAAATAATTTCTTACCCTGGAAACATCCCCACTTGAAGCTTTGCCTAATTCCTCCATGCCTGTCTGTAAGACTTTAGGTTTTATAAAATCTCTCCAATTTGTTTTACTCGATTGAGTTACAATAGGCTCGATATTCTCTTCTTCTATATCTTCTATTGTTTCCTCATTTCTATCTAAATAAAAAGGCTCAATCACATTTTCGCTCAGCTTGTCGATTAATTCTAAAGATTTCTCGGGGTCAAAATCAAACTCCTCGATTAAAAACTCTGCTGCCTCGCCAGTTGCAATCTCACCATCCAAAATCAACTGTGCTAGCTCATCAACTACAAAGTTATACTTAATACTAAGCATATCCAAAGCCATCTTAACTTCTGACTGACTTAAATAAATCTCAATTTTTGCTTGATTATGATCTGCCATTATTCACCAAATTTATTTATTTCTTTCTCAATAGAATTAAGCTCAGACATTGTCTTCTTAGATATTTGTTTGTCCTGCTTAGCATAATGTTTTTGCCATTTTTCTAGCTCTCCCACCAACACATCATCAATGTTCGATCCTGTCTCACGTAAATATTGCTGCTCTAAATAATCAACCAATTGATTAAGCTTTTCAAACGATGCACTAGCTGCCATCTCTATCATAGCCTGCTTTTCTTCATTGCTTAGTTTTAATGAGGAAACGAGCAATGCCAATTTTTTGCCTTGATATTCAGCAAATTCTTTTAATTCTTCTTGATTTTGTTTATTTTCTACCATATAAAACTATTTAAAAGTTAAGCATATCTGGAATATCGCCTGGTGTAAAATTATTTTCCTTATTAAAATCCGCTAACTTTTGACGATCTTCAGCTTTTGATAAGTCGTATTTAACACTATTAATAGTCATAGTACCACTACGTGGCAACTCATCTGGGTCTGTTGAATTCATTACACTTTCATTCATTGCTTCAGCTGTTCTATCTGCAGTGGCTGCAGCTGCCCCACTAGCATCCTTAGCTACTTTAGAAGCTTCACTGCCTCCTACTGATTCTGTAGACCCCTCAGCTCCGCTGATGGCGCCTGTAGCCACTGGAGTTGATTGTTGGGACGCAATTGGCTGTGCTGGAGTTTCAACTGTAATAGCTGGCTCTATAATAGCGCCTCTATCTGCCTGGCCTACACTTTCATTAGTAGATGGTTTTTGAGGTGTTTCAATTTTTGGTTTAGGCACCGGCCCTGACTTAGATGGTGCTACTGGGGTCTCGACTTGAGCTGCTGGCTCTATTGTTGCGCCTGCTGCTGCCGTACTAGTATCTTTAGCCACTTTAGAAGCTTCACTACTTCCTACTGATTCTACAGGATCCTCCGATCCGCTGATGGCGCCTGTAGCCACTGGAGCTTCTGGAGCTGATTGTTGGGACGCAATTGGCTGTACTGGAGTTTCAACTGTAGTAGCTGGCTCTATAATAGCGCCTCTATCTGCCTGGCCTACACTTTCATTAGTAGATGGTTTTTGAGGTGTTTCAATTTTTGGTTTAGGCACCTGCTCCGACCTAGGCGGCGCTGCTGGAGTCTCAACCTGAGCTGCTCCACCAGTCGATTTAACTCCTGCAACCTGTACCGCGCCCGCGTCGGCAACAATAACCTTGCCACTGGCATTATATTCATATTTATGAACATTTCCATCATTCGCAGTCCAAGTGACTTCATTGCTACCACTTTCAGTTGAAGTAAATTCTAACTTTCCATTTCCACTGTGCCAGCCTTCTGCTGCTAATTTATTAGATATTTCACCTTGCATGCCCTGCTGACTATAAACTTCCGTTAAAGTACCTGCTCTAACTTCCTGTGGCATGGCAGCAAACTTTGCATAGTCCATTGGTGATGGAGGCGGTGGATCGCCATAATCAATTTTAATCTGAGGCTCTGTTCTGCTATAGACCTCTGTTTGTGTTTGACCATTATTATCTATCCACTGAACTGTCTTTTCACCACTACCATTTGATCTTAATTTCTCCATGAACTGAACAGAGCTTGCCCCAGTAGAACCAACTTGCTCATCAATCTTTTTAGCTAAATCTTGTGGCAAACCTTTATCAATCAACTGTTCGCTGCTAGGATTTGTTAATGAATCTACACGATTTATTGGAATATATTCAATAGGTCCTGCCTCAACCTCATTTGAAACACCTCTTAACCTTAGCTCTGTTTTTTGACTAGCCAGCTTTTCAATCTCCTCTGCAAAAACTGCCTCTTGCTTTGCTCCTACATTATCAATATTATCCGCTATCTGCTTAGCAACTGCTTCAGGCTTGGCATCGGTAGACACAAATTCACTACCTAACCTTTCTATAGGTTTTGACTGCGCTGCCACCGGCCAATCGCCCATACCCCTACTCATTTGCGATATTTTATCTGGAGTAAATGTTTTAACAAGCTTATCTAGCTCAACTTTAGCGCCTGACGCATCACTCTTTTGTAGTTCAAATATCTTATCTAAAATTGCCTGTTGATTATTATCCAATGACATTTGATGGTCTAGCGATGCAGAACCAAAAAACCTATTCTGTAAAATATTTGCTATATTATCTGCCTGAAGTGGTTGCGTGTACTTGGCCGGATTTTGTATAGCGTCAAACAGTTTATCAGTAAATTCAGCATTGGTGTTGTTTCCAAAATGCACCTCTGCTATAGGCTCGGGACCGCTCACTAACGAGCTTAACCTCTCGGGCATTCCTGCGTACCTTTCGCCAACCGCCTTGGCATTAGTTGCTAAATTATCACCAACTTTATCAAATAAATTACCAGCTGGCTCTGTTGTTGGTTGAGTGAATGCTTCAATAAATTCATCAGAGTCTGTAAGACCTGCGCTCACAGCATATGCTGTGGATAGCTTACCAACTGCCCCTGCAACACCCAAGGCCTTACCCTTGAATCCTTGTGCATCAGAAATGGATTTATAACTTTCTTGAAAATTACCTACTGTTATATCTTTCAATAAATTACCCAACTGTGAACCAGTCTTACCTTCTTTAATATAATTAGCTTTTGATTCACCAACCTTATTCATAAGTGCCGTACCAGCAAAAACTCCCATTCTAGCTGAAGCTACACCAGCACCCAAGCCACCAGTAGACATAACCAATGCTCCATTCAAAGCGTCCTTTGCTATAGAAGCGCCAGAGACCTTAGTCTTCATAAATGCATTCATCAGCTCATTTGCCTTAGTAAATCTTTGAACGTCGACCCCACCTTTAGCATCCATCATATTATCGACAATACCACCAATTCTTTCTTTGAATTTAGCTTTATCTTCAGGTGACATAGATTGAGACTGATCAATTCTCTTCATCAGTTCATCTTTCTTACTTACCACCTCTTGCGAATCTTTCGCGCTCCCGCCATTGCGCATCGCCTCATGAGCAACACTATCTAAATCCGTAAATAATTCTGCGAATTGTCCCTTCTCCATATTCACCTGTCGTTTCTGCATCTCATATTTATATGTATCGGATGTCTTAGCTGCTAAACCTTTAGCAATGCCAACTTTCGCCAAACCATGTAAGGCTAGATCTGCAACTGTTTTTACACCCAACTGCCTACCGCCAGCCGAATAAACAATTTTACCCAATTTACCAGTTCCCGACATTGCATCATTCCAAACATTTGGATCATTTTCTGGTGTAACTATTTTCGTCTTTTTCTTAGCTTTATCTGCCTTCTGAGTTAAAGAGTTAAGTCGTTTACCATAATCTCTTTCATCATTTGAATTTCTTCTAGCTACAAGTGCTGACTTTTTACGCAATGCACGAGCTTTGTCCATCTTATCTTTATATTCATTCTCACCACCTTCTTTATTTAAAGCTGTCTCTGCCTCAACTTCTAATTGATGTGCCTCAGAATTATATTTCTTCTGCTCTTCAATACCAGAATTAAATCTCTCAGCAAATTCTTGACGTACTATATTTATTTGATTTTCTTTTGAAGAATATACCTTTTCTTTCTGAGCTTTCTTTTCGTCTAGTTTTTTCTTGCGAGCGGATGTCTTAACTTTGTGACTGTCAGCTTTTTTCTGTAAAGAAGTTTTTGCTTTTGCTTCCGCTTTCTCAGCTCTATCCGAGACAAACATTTTCATTCCTTCTTCTTCAGTTAATTTATCATTACCAGTCTTCTTTTTCATGGCTGCCAAATTAGCTTCCTTATTTTCATCCCACTCTTTAACTGCCTTATCCTTTGTATCTTGCAATAATTTTTCAGCCCGACGTTGTTTCTTAACTTTATATGCCTTAATTCGAGATGATAAATAAGTCTCTTTAATACCAGCTACACCGACATCCTCTTGCTTAATTTTCAATGCTTCTGCTTTTTCTAATCTATCTGCTAAAGCTGGTGGTAATTTTGGTGCACCTTCTTTTGCGCCACCCGGTTTGCGTGTATTAGCAAATGCATCTGCTATATATTCTGTTCTAATTTCAGCTTCATCCATATCCGGCTGATTTCTATCCTTACGAATATACTCTCTAGCTTCTTCCTGTTCTTCTGGTGACATTCTGTCCCATACTTCATTTTGCATTGCACCATCTTTGTCTACACTCTCTATTAATTTATGAGCTCTTTCATGTCTTAATGTGCTTCGTATTTCTCTAGCACCTCTCTGTTTGTTTATAATAATAAGGCCTTCTTCTGCTATCTTGTCTTTATCTTTCAATCTCTCTTTTGCCATCTCTGCATCTTTAAATGCCTTTTGTTTCATTTCATCTAAATCAGCTCCGTCTTTAATATCATTATAACCAAATTTACTTAATGCATCCTTCACTTCATCATCTGTTTTAGCATTTTCTAATTCATAAACTTGATCATCTATCATTATTTCCATACCTTCAGCAGCCTTAATAGCATCATCACCTTGGACAGTCACGCCTGCCTTTGAATCGCCAACCAGATTACCTGTCACCTCATTAAATCTAACATAATCAACAGCTGTCCAGTCGCTCCCTTGACCAAATGATCCCAAAGAGACACCCTCTTGACTTGAATCTTTAATTCGTACGTGTGTATTATAATCTTCTCTAGATAATAGACTATCTTCACCCTTATCTGCCTTTAATCTTTCATATCTATCACTATTATAAAAATGATCAGCTAAAAGAGAACCATTATGTTTCATAAAGACATCTCTATCTATTTCTTTTGATTCTTCTCCTTCTTTCTTCAATGCAACTTTTCCCTCTATAGACTTCTCCCTATCTACTTCCCAACCGTCATCATCTTCACCAGCCCTAACTTTAATATCTCCTAAATAATTAACTTCATTCTCTATCTCAGTAGCTGTATTCAACACTTTCTTTTCATCAATATCTGTAAGAAATTCCTTAGATTTACCCGGTGCGACGGAGCTCAATTCTTCTGACTTTCCTAATCTTTGTATTCTCAGACCGGTAGGTAGGGAATTATATACTGCCGTAGCCGCTGGACTAAATCCTTTTTCTGAGGCTACCTTCAAACCAGTTAAAAGATTACCAAGAACCTTATCTGCATCCTTTGTACCGTTCGCCTCTTCTTGAGTCCAATGATCAACCAAATTTTTAATTTCTGGTTCACTCATTTGACCTAAAATAGTCTTTATTGAGCCTTCCTTTGCTTTACCTTCTTTATCTATAAATCTATTCTCAGTTAATCCTGCCGGTGAGGATGCCAACGCCTCTCTTGATTGTTCAGCATCTTTTTTAAATTTATTCTGATCAGCTGCATAATTTAGCATTGGTTTTAATGGATTGAATATGCTTAATGACCTCTTTTGATAATCCACTTTAGCCTGATCTGCAGCTTCCTTACCTTTCTTTGCTACATATTTGTTTTCTGCAGCCTTCGTAAATGAATTAAGATCAGCTGGTACCTTTGCAATAGCTTCATTTTTTAATTCCTCTATGTATTTATTTCTATCGCCACCATAATCAGAAGAATTTTTCTTTTCTTCACTGAATCCTTCCCAATCTTTTTCTGCTTTCTTCTTAGCACTCTCTTCAGCTTTTGCTATCTGTTCAGCTCGTTCTGCTTTCTGTAAATTATCCAGCTCTCCAGGATTAGCAGCCAATTCAGCAAGTGCAGTAGTTCTAGCATCAGCTTTTGCATCAGCCTGTGCCTTATTTAAACCTCTATTTGCAATCACATCTATAGCTTCAAAAGACTTTTCACCAAGCCCAAACTTCTTACCTATTTTTCCTTGAGATTCTTTTCGTGATTTATCTCTAGCATTTAGTTTATCTAACTTCATAGCACTCCACACATTTCCCTTCTTCGCCTTCTCTTCAAGCTTTTTAACCCGGAGATCCCTTCCACCTGCTATTTTATCTTGCACTACATCTTTTCCCCAAGATAAGCTATTTCTTGTACCTCTACCAACACTCTTTGCACTCCTCCAGCCATATTTTTTTGCCCCTTCAAAAGCTTTACCCATGGCTGCACCAGATTTACCTCCCATCTTCTTAGCCATATCCATACCAACAAGTAAAAGAGTAATACCTAAAAAATAATTTAATAAAAAGGGAGCGGTCGCTAATTGACCACCAATAATACTTTCTGCCTCAACTCCACCACTTTCAGAAGTAAAATTACCACCTGTAGCTGATACAATAGACAGTGTTAACCATAAAAAGAAAGCAATTGCTGGTCCAACAATAAGTTGTTCAGAAAACATTGACCACCATTGTTTTGCTTGACCACCTAAACTTCCTGGTAATGCTGAAGCTAAATATGCAAAAGGAGACAAAACTACAAGTATCCATAGAATAACAATACGGTAAGCAAGCATAGATATAATTGCTATCAAAGCCATGAGTAATATGAAGGAAATAATTAACCCAAATATCATACCAAGAAGAAGGGAGAAATTATCTCGTTCAATTTCACCAGAAGCATCCATTGAACTTGCTAGTGACTTCAATTTATTTATACCAAATGCTTCTGTAAAGCCTACAATAATAGAATCTCTAAAAGCAGCTACAAAAGTAAGCATTATAATCTGAGAAAGATCTATTAAAAAGCCAGCTATTGTCTTAGAGAAGTTAATCAAAATAGCCATCATTATAATCTTCTTCAAAAAGTTCTTATAACTATATGATTGTATGCCTAAAACTGTACCAACAGATATAACAAGTAATATAACAATAAAAAACATATTACATATATCTCTAACAAGTACCCAGCCTGTTGTTACAGCAGTTGCTGATGTAAATTCATTAAATTGAGCAATATTAATAAGTACAGACAGTACTAATGAAATTAAAGCACCTATTAAACTCATTATTAAATCTAATAACCAGGCTACAACATTGGTCATAGCATCCCCAAGACCTGCATTCACTGCAAGAGGTGTAAGTACGGTTAAAGATAATATAGATAAAACAAAAATAACTAAGGTTAACCGTTTAGTTGCCTTAGTTTTCTTGAAATTTTTTAAGCTAAGAAACCAATTTTTAATCATTAAGAAATCTTAGTAATCTTATATTATTATACTTAAAAAGAGTAATAAAATCAAGGAATAAATTATAG
>JADHUR010000020.1 GCA_016784445.1 Patescibacteria group bacterium | reverse complement strand
GTGTCTGGTACACAAGATAATATTCGTAATCAGATTAGACGCATGGGCTCATCTCTTGATTGGTCTAGAGAGAGATATACTTTTTCAGATAGTTTGTCATGTGCTGTTAATATGGCTTTTAAAAAAATGTATGATGATGAACTTATATATAGAGGGCATAGAATCGTTAATTGGTGTCCTCGTTGTCATTCAACACTGGCAGATGATGAAGTAGAGTATGAGAGTAAAAAGACAAAACTGTATTGGATTAAATATGGTCCTTTTGTACTTGCTACTACTCGCCCAGAAACAAAGCTGGGGGATACGGCTGTAGCTGTTAATCCTGAAGATAATCGGTATAAAGATATGGTCGGTAAAGACTATATGATACCAGGAGTACTTGGAGAATTTAAAGTTAAGGTTATTACAGATAAGGCTGTTGATCCTGAATTTGGCTCAGGTGCTGTTAAAGTAACTCCAGCTCATAGTTTTATAGATAATGAAATGGCTGCTAAGAATAATATCCCTATGCGTCAAATAATAGATGAGGATGGAAAGATGATGGCTAATTGTGGTAAATATGCTGGTATGACAACTATAGAGGCAAGAGAAGCTATTTTAGAGGATATGGAGAAGATGGAGTTGATAGATCATATTGATGAAGATTATGAACATAATTTATCTGTTTGCTATAGATGCAGTACGCCTATTGAACCACTTCCTTCTGAACAGTGGTTTGTTGATGTTAATAAAAAAATACCAAGTAAGGGTAAGAGTTTAAAGGAATTATCTATTGATGCTGTAAAGTCTGGAGATATTAATATAATGCCAGACAAATTTGAGAAGGTATATTTCAATTGGATGAATAATTTACATGATTGGTGTATATCTCGTCAGATTTGGTGGGGTCATAGAATTCCTGTTTGGTATAGAAAGCAGGATGATATACAAATGTCTTTTATAAGGCATGGTAAGACAGAAAATAATATTGCTAGAGTTGTAACGGGCAGGCAAGATGTAGGTTTATCCAAAGAAGGAATTGAAGAGATTAAAGAGTTAGCAAGAAGTGTTGATGTAGAAAAATATGATGCAATATTTATATCACCGCTAAAAAGAACAAAACAAACAGCAGAGATTATTTTTAAGGATAAAAAGTTTATTGAAGATGATAGGTTGATTGAAATAGATTTCGGAGATATGGGTGGTGCTCCTATTGATGATATTAAAAAGATCAGACACAAAGGCTTTCCAAATGGTGAAACCTATCAAGATGTGTCTGTACGAGTCAAATCTTTTCTAGACGATATTTCTAAAGAATATGCCGGTAAAAATATAATGATTGTTAATCATAGAAATGTTGGTAAGGTAATGGACAATTTAATAGATGGGACGGAACTAACTTTAGAATATTTGAATGAAAGTCCACCTAAAGGAGTGAAGGAGTATGTTTTAAAAACAGAGAAAGAAATGTATGTAGGTACAAATGCCCCAGAAGGAAGTGGCTGGACACAAGATGAAGATACATTAGATACTTGGTTTTCATCTGCTCTTTGGACATTTTCTACTTTACTTGATCAAGATTATTCAAAATATAATTCTTGGGAAGAGTGGATTAAGAATAGCCCAGACTTGAAGAATTTTCATCCAACCTCTGTAATGGAAACAGGTTATGACATTTTATTCTTTTGGGTAGCTAGGATGATTATTATGACAACCTATTTACTTGATGAGATTCCCTTTGAAACAGTATATTTGCATGGCTTAATTAGAGATAAGCAGGGCAGGAAGATGAGTAAGTCACTTGGCAATGGTATTGATCCAATTGAGATGATAGATAAATTTGGTGCAGACGCTTTAAGACTTTCAATGATGGTTGGAGCAACACCTGGAAATGACATGAGACTTTATGAGGAAAAGATTGAAGGTTATAGGAACTTTGTTAATAAGCTTTGGAATATTTCTAGATATATTTTGGGTTCAGTAAAAGATGTGAAAATTATTAAAGGAAAACCAAAAGCTAAGACAATTGCCGATGCTTGGATATTATCTGAACTAGATAGTTTAATTGAAGAAACAACTAAAGATTTAGATGATTTAAAGTTTAGTCCAGCTATTGAAAGATTATATGAATTCACTTGGTCAAAATTTGCTGATTGGTATATTGAAATCAGTAAAGTTGAGATGAATAAAGATGAAATACTATTATATATTTTAGAGAATATATTAAAGTTGTGGCATCCATTTGCACCATATGTTACAGAAGCTATTTATAGTAATTTTGATGCCGGGCAATTAATTAATGTAGAATGGCCAAAACACAAGGGTAGTCTTCATAAATTATTTAATAAAGATAATGGGTCAAAGTTTGATATTATTAGAGATATAATAACAGTTATTAGAAATGTAAAGGGTGAGAATAAGATTGATCCTGCAAAGATAATAAATTGCAGCATACAAGATAAAAAGATTATTACAGATAATATTTTAATAATTGAGAAGCTTGCTAGAGTGAAAATAGTTCCTGAAAAAGATAAGAGTTGGTTGGAATTGCACATTAAAGGGTTGGATTTATCATTAGATATAGATAGGGGTGATGCTATAAAACTTCAATCTAAACAAAAGGAAGAATTGGAGAAATATATAAATACCTTGCAAAAAAAGCTTGATAATGATAATTTTGTAAGTAATGCACCAGCAGATGTAGTAGCTAATGAAAAAGCAAAACTTGCTGAAGCTAAAGAGAGATTAAATAAACTAAAATAATATACCATGGGATTTGATAAACCAAATTTTGAGAAGCCAAAAAGCTCTACAAAGGAGAAGATTGTTGTTATTAAGAAGGTGTTTAAAGAAAGGATTCCTTTGCCTAATATAGAAAAATTTAGAACAGTAGTGGGAAAATATGAGTGTGAACATCCAGTTCTTCTTGAAGATAGTAGAAATATATTAAGCGAGACCGATGTGGTTCCTGTTTCTTGGAGTATTGCACATGAAAATCTTAGTATGACAGTGGTGGAGTATCTATCTATTTTTCATTTATCCTATGAAGATTATCAGAATATGAAATTTGATCGAAGATATAAAGATATGTCTAATCAGGAGATTGTATTTAAACTTCATAGTGATGCAGTTATTGAAAGAGATGCAACTGCTGAACGTTTATATGCGGAATATAATATTGTAAGCCCAGATAAGAGAAATAATAGTATTGAATCTAGAGAACATGATAGCAAGGTCTTTGTTAAAGGCATTAAGGAGCTTGGTATCGCGGGCGTTGGCGCGCTTGCCTCTAGGCCGCGTGAGGACTATTTAGATCAGATAGATGAATTTATCGTAATTGATCCAGGAAAGCTGAACGGTGGAGAAGCTGTGCCTGTTTCAGACCGCATACGAATAGGTGTCCAAAGAACAGTAAATCCAGATTCGTTTAAGAAAAAACAAATTACTGATAATCCAGTTATTACAATCCCAGATAGATTAGAGTTTGGTGAGATTCCAAGGTTTTATTTGAAAGAAGATAATGAAGATTATGGAAGAGACAATGATACAGGTGATCCAATCAATCTTAGCAAAATGATAGCTATGACAGATAGGACTAGACCACTTGAAAGAACAATGGGTAAAGCTAAATATAAGAATTGGATGAAGAATGTATTTACCGTTGGTGTTGAGGAGCTGACAGAATACCTAGATAATCCTAAGGTAGAGATAAGTGATAGAAAAAGGAAAAGTATTCTGGAAGCTAGAGATGCCATGAGAACAATATTAGGTAAATTAGAAATAAAAGAATAAAAAAAATACCGGCGATTACGTCGGTATTTTCAAACCAGTTCTTTTATTTCATCTTCAAACAAATAACAGTCGCTGTTACCGTACAGAATTATATGTACCGTACCAACAGGTCCTGCTGCAATTCTGAGAATAGAATTGAATTCTTCCCTTGCCCAGATGAAATTTAAACCGATGTTAAGGTTAGTTAGTAATAGTGGAGAAGATGTTTTGTCATTAATATCTCTACCACTCTTTTTGATCTCCGCAATTATCTTTTGGATATCATCAATTAAGTAGTGATATTCATCACTTCTTAGGGAAACTAATTTGTTTCCCAACTCCTCTATACTATTCATGTCAAAATCCTCCTTTATTGACAGTGTTTAATATTACCACCTATTTGAATATCTGTCAATAGTAAAATAAAAACACCCTAATACGGGTGTTGTTTTTATGTTGTTTAAGCTGCTATTCAGTCTTATCAAATACTTCTTCTATAGAAGTAATACCATCTTTAGCTTTAAGAAGAGCATCTTGTACCATTGTTACCATACCGCTTTTGGTAGCAATATTTTGAGCATCTGTTTCAGATACTTTGCCTGAAAGAATCATTTGTTCTACTTCTTCATTCATTGTTAGAACTTCATATACGCCAACTCTTCCTTTATAACCTCCGTGACATTTATCGCAACCTTCAGCTGTATAGAATTTAAGGTTGTTTAATTCATCTTCAGATAATTGGTCGCCAGAAGCTGGAGATATTTCAGATAATATTTTTTTAACCTTTTCTAATGTTTCAGGCTCAGGAGTATGTTCTTTTTTACACTCTTTACAGAGTCTTCTTAATAATCTTTGGCCCATAATTGCATTAATAGAAGGGGCTAGTAAAAATGGTTTAACTCCCATAGCTAGAAATCTAGGTATAGCACCAGCTGCTGAATTTGTATGAATAGTAGATATCATAAGATGGCCAGTAAGAGCTGCATTAATTGCAACTTCAGCTGTTTCTAAATCTCTAATTTCTCCCACCATAACAATATCTGGATCTTGCCTTAAAATAGATTTTAAACCGTCTGCGAATGTATATCCCTTACTACTATCTACTTGACTTTGATTAAGGCCTTGAAGTTTATATTCAATTGGATCTTCCATGGTAATAATCTTTGTTGCTTCATCATTGAGTTCATTAAGAATGGCATATAAAGTAGTAGTTTTACCAGAACCAGTAGGACCAGTAGTAATGATCATTCCATTTGGTCTTTTAATATTAAATTCTAAATCTTTTTTAGACTTACCCTGCAGGCCAAGGT
>JADHUR010000007.1 GCA_016784445.1 Patescibacteria group bacterium | reverse complement strand
TTCCAAGAAGAAGCAGCTAATTCATAATCAAACCAAAAGCGTATAAAACTACCTTTTTGAATTTTGATTAAAGAACCAGATAATAGTTCATATTGATCACCATGATCTATCCATGACAGACCATCTGATCTAAAGACGTATACATAATCTCCTTCTGTGTATTCTATCTCATAGAATATGTTTTTTGAAAGTTCATTTACGGTTGGTTCTGTAATACCATTCTTACTACAACTGATCAAAAAAAGAGTAGCAAGTAACACGGTTACAAATAAATGAAACTGTTTCATTATAGTCTCCCTTTGTTTTTTAATGTTCATTAAATGATTATAGAGATTATCATAGTGATGCATTTTAGTCAATATAATTAAGTGCTAGTATTGACAGATACTAAATTATATGATATAAAGATATATTCCAAAGGAGGAAGTATGCGTACATTAACTATGATAGTGCTATTGGTGATTTCATCACTTACTTTTGGGTATGAACCGTATCCACCGTTTTTTCCCACAGAATACTATCTTGGTTATACTTTCTCTGAAGAGAAAGACTTTAACTATGAAAGTTTTCTAAGGTTTCATTATGACCCTGTCTTACATACATTTATTATGTTAGACGGTTATAAGGGTGATACAGAAAGAAATACCGGCATGCTTGGTGTAATCGTTCCATTTGAAAAAGTGGATATTGGTATGGGTATTGGAAATAACTATCCTGAAGGAAGTTTGTTTATGACTATGTTTCAGTACAAGTCAGAACATTTTACCTTTAGGCACATCTGGAAAACCGGTTATGGTGATCCAGGTTCCAAAACTCAGGCAAGTATTAAACTTATGCCATTTCAGATTTCAGCTCAGCACATTAATCACTATGGTACAAATGTTGGAGTAAATCTGCAGTGGAAGGTATTCAATACTGGTATCTCATACCATCTTGAACAGGAAACTGTTCATTTAACAATTGCACTTTGCAAACTAGGCACCCTTTTTTAATAAGGGTGCTTTTTCATTGACAATATGTGTATAATATGGTAATGTAGATTTTCAAGGTTGGTTATGTTTATTTCACAAGAAATAATCTATGATCCCAACTTGAAAGGTATCTCCCAGGAGATACTACTTCAGAGAATTTCTCAAGCCATAAGGAGGCTAAAATGAATGAGAAACAAGTGCCTGAAGAACTAAGACAGTTCATTGAAAAGAAACTTTTAGGTAACAAAGCATTTGGAAGATTAAGAGGAGCTTTTCTCTTAAACTCTCCCTTGGGTATTCTGGGGACGACTTTAGAGAATTCCGGATCACCAACTCAGTTTTGTAACGATTGGGATATTACTAGTACAGATATTCGTGTTATTGGTAATATGATCGCTCAGTGTAAGCGTGATGGTCAGGATATAATCGCAGATGTAATGTCGAAGGCATTACTTGATAGAGCGTATCAGTTGCCGGGCGAGACAATCCCCGTAGAGGAAACTCAGCCAATAACTATTGTTGTTTTGGATTTTGAGAAGACCTTGGAAATGATCAAGTGGATTCGTTGTGCACATTGGATGAGTTTAAATAATTATCTTGATGAACCGACCTTAATTCGTCGTGATATTGACATGAAACTTACTGATCGTTTGTTTAACACATTTCCTTCTCTTTACGAGCATGCACTTCGAAGAAAATCGCAAGGAGGCTATGAAGGTCCAGAACTTGTGAGTGCTTTCCGTGATGATGTTCTGGATAAGTTCCACAATAATGTGACATCAAAAGGTGGTCAACTAGGTATTAAATTTGATACCTATAACAGCCATTTGGAGATTAACAGTCTTGTGTTGGCGCGTATCTTTTTAGGAGATCAAGCTCAAGTATTATCCAAATTCACGCGACAGGAACAAGAGTTAATAACTACATGGACAGTTAACACACCTTCTGTACTTGTGGAAGAAAGTGGACTTAATACTTTAATGTTTGGGTTTCATCCAGAGAAAACACATCAAATCTGGAGCGATTCAAATAATTGCTATTCAAGTCTTGGATGCTCAAATGATTATGGTGTTACTATCTTTAATAAAAGATATTCAGATCCATTCAATGATCATACATTACGTGTTCATTCTCAGTGTTCAATGGCTAATTTGCACATTGAGGATATTGATGAGCAGATTGCTTTTGAGTTAACTTTAACCTAAAGAAAGAATAACCTAAGCGCCACCTTTTAAAGTGGCGCTTTTTTATTGACAATACGTGCCTTACAGTGTATATTATTACCGATATTTTTATTCGGAGATCGTCTAAGGGTAGGACACCTGGTTTTGGTCCAGGCAATTGGGGTTCGAATCCCTGTCTCCGAACCAGAGAAAAGACATTAGTATATACTAGTGTTTTTTCTTTTATATATGAACATTTTTTGCTATAATGCGTATATTATAATTAATCATTCAAATGACAAAATTCATCTTACATGGAGGAGAAACTGGAGTTCCGAATAGCAATAATAAAGCATTTTATCAGGAATGGGTAAAAGATATCGATAGTGATAAGGTTCCAACTATTCTTTTGGTATATTATTCAAGGCCAGATGAGATTTGGGATGATCTTCTGGCGTCTGATAAAGAAAGATTTGCTAAATATACAAATAATAGACCAGCTAAGTTTATTGTAGCTTCTAACGATATGGATGAGTTTAAAAAGCAAATTATTGAGGCGGATGTATTATATTTCAGAGGAGGGGAACCTCAGAAGATTATTGATACACTTAAATCTATTAAAGATGAGTTTATTTCTCTTATTGATGGAAAGGTATTTGCAGGCTCATCGGCTGGTGTTATGTTTCTTTCAGAATATTCAAGAAGTAGAGGTAGAGATTGGCAAAAGTGGCTTGGCTTATTACCCATAAATTCTATTGTTCATTATACCGATGAGAAGCACAAGGAATCACTAGATAACTTTAAAAAGAACAATCCAGATAATACAAATGATTACATTTTATTACCTGAAACTGAATTTATAGTTAAAACTTATTAAATATTAATTAACAATAAGAAATGAAGAATATTTTAATCATCTTCGCTGTAATGCTCCTACTTACCGGATGTACTGCAGTAGAAGAACCAGTGACAACTGTAGTGCCTGAAAAAGATACTACAAATACTTATGAAGAACTAGCTAATAATTTACAAGAAAATACTATGCCAGAAACAAATAATGATCAAATTTTAGAACCAACAAAACAGCCTAATCTTTTAGCAGATTATTCAAAGGCAATATTTAAGACAAATGTAGGGGATATTACAGTAGAGTTTTACAATGATGATTCTCCTGTAACTGTAAATAACTTTCTATACCTTGCTTCAAAAGGATTCTATAATGGAACATTATTTCATAGAGTTATTAAAGACTTTATGATTCAAGGTGGTGATCCATTATCTAAGACTGAAGACACTTCAAGACATGGTACGGGTGGTCCAGAGTATAGATTCCAAGATGAGTTTAATAGTCATCCACTCGTTGAAGGTTCACTTGCTATGGCAAATGCTGGCCCTGGTACAAACGGTAGTCAATTCTTTATTGTAACTGCTCAATCTACACCTTGGCTTGATGGTAAGCATACAAACTTTGGTAAGGTAATTGATGGTATGGATATTGTTAAACAGATAGAAGGGGTTCAGACGGGAGTTGCTGATCATCCAATAACAGATATTATCATTAATGAAATAATTCTTCAATAATGTTCAGAGAGGGTACAAATTTTAAAGGTTTACTTTTCTTCATTGTAATAATAGTAGCTATTTTTTTGTATCTTGCCTGGCAAAGTGGAGGAGTTGTAACAGAAGATCAACAATTAATTATTGACCCTGTTAAGAATTATCATGTGAATTTAACATATGATAATGTTACTTATGAATTATGGAGATATAATCATCTATTAAAGTTTCAACAAGATGAACAAATTCAGTTCTATTATGACAGTTTGGCAGATAGCTTGAAAGTATATAATCAAGATAGATTAATTTCCCCATCTAGTAATTTTAGTGATTTCATAACTAAATATGATCCTTATCAGGTGATAAGTGAGATGAAATCAAGTATAAGTTATGATAATAAGGATATGGATAATCAATTTTCAGTTGAATTATATGGAGATAAAGCAAAATTATACTTAAATAATAATGATTTGCCAGATACTATTCTATTTGACAATTCCGGCTCAAAGATACAATATATGTATCTAAGTGTAGATGATATATCCATAATAGATGTATTGCCACAAATAATAGAAGATGAAGATAAAACATAAGAATTACTATTTTTATAGATTACTTGAAATGGTTCCAGGCATACTTGTCTGGATAACTTTTGCCTTAGCTATAGGACTATCTATTTTTAAACCTTTATATGCAATATATTTCATTATTGCTTTTGATTTGTATTGGTTTACTAGAATTACATATATGCTTGTTTTCTTACTGCTATCATGGAAAAGATACCATAAAGATTTAAAGATTGATTGGATGGCAAAAGTTAGATCCATTAAAGATAAGAATTGGAAAGAGTATGAGCATTTAATTTTTTTACCAACAGCAGGTGAACCATTTAATATTGTAGATGAAACATTTAAAATATTGGCAAGTGCTAAATATCCGACAAGTAAGATGACTTTAGTACTGGCTGGAGAGGGTAGAATGGGTGATAGTTTTGTAGAAATTGCAGAGCAAATAGAAAGAAAATATCGAGGAATATTTGCAGATATAATTATAACTATTCATCCAGGAGACCTTCCCGATGAAGTAATTGGTAAGGGTTCTAATTTAAATTATGCAGGTCATGAAGTTAAAAAATATGTGGATGAAAAGGGCTGGGATTATGATAAAATCATTGTTTCAACATTTGATGTAGATACACAAGTAAGTGATCAATACTTTAGTTATTTAACTTATCAATATTTAACAACTGAAAATCCTAGTAGATATAGTTATCAACCACTTGCTTTTTACCATAATAATATTTGGGAATCTAATTTCATAACTAGAGTAGTTGCTAATTCAACAACATTTTGGCTACTTACAGATATGGCTAGATCTGAAAGATTATTTACATTTTCATCTCATTCAATGTCTTGGCGAGCACTTACTGATATTGGTTTCTGGCAAAAAGATATTGTAACAGAAGATTCCAGAATATTCCTACAATGCTTCATTTACTATAATGGAGATTATAAAGTAAAACCTATGTATGTTACTGTTTCAATGAATACAGTCTATATGGGTAAATTCTGGCAGAGTTTAGTAAATCAATATAAGCAAATGAGACGTTGGGCTTGGGGAGTTGAACATTTTCCGTATATGGCTTGGAATTTTGCTAAGAAAAAGAGTATTCCATTTTCAAAGAAGATGAGATATTTATGGAATCAAACAGAAGGTGTATATTCTTGGGCTACTGCTCCAATTATTATTCTTGTTATGGGTAGATTACCTTTATGGATGGCAGATAAGGATGTTCAATCTACATATATTGCTCAGCAAGCACCATATGTTCTTGAAACAATTATGGGCATTGGTATGCTTGGACTTCTTGTTACTGCAATATTTTCCACAATCATAATGCCGGTTAAACCAAAAAAATACCACTGGACAAAATATTTCATTATGGTTGCCCAGTGGATTATATTCCCGATATCTATGATATTGTTTGGTTCACTACCTGCTACAGATGCTCAAACAAGACTTATGCTAGGCGGTAGGTTTAGACTTGGTTTTTGGGTTACTGAGAAGAAATAAGATTAGATCCAATAAATTCTTTGTGACCGTTTATAAATGCTTTAATAGGCATATTTTTTTTACCTTCAAGTTGTAGCTCATTGAGTTTTATTGAACCTTCTTTAAGTTGAATAAATATTTCTTTATCTATTTCAAATACTTCACCTAATTCCTTATTTGAAATATCTGAGTATTCAATATTAGTGAGTATTAATTTCTTGTCATTCCAATATGTATATATTTTAGGCCACTCATAATATGCTCTATACCTGTTATATATTTCTTTAGCAGTATTATTATAATCTATCTCACCATTCTTTTTATCTATCATCTTACAGTAGGTAGCATTATCTTTCTGAGGGATAGCTTTAATACTGCCATCCATATAATTTTTTAAAACATTAGCTATATTTTCACCAGATATATTAGCAATATTTTGAGCTAATGAAGTGTATGTATCTGTATCCTTAATATCTATAGTAATCTGCTTTAAAATGTCACCTTCGTCCATTTTAGAGTCCATAATCATGTATGAGATGGCAGTTGTAGTGTCTCCATTAAGTAATGCTTCTTGAATGGGGGATGGACCTCTATATTGAGGTAATTTAGAAGGATGAACATTAAGTAATTTATTTGGATAGAGGTTTAGAACAGAGTTTGGAATAATGAGTCCAAAAGAAAAACAAACAGCATATTCTGCTGAATGATTCTTTAATTTACTTAATATATCTTCTGTAAATTTATCTATTTTAATTACTGGAATATTATTATCTTCACAGTATATAGCAAATTCATTTGCTTGTTTTTTATTTGAACGTTTCTGACTTTTATCTGATTTTGTTACAACTAATATATCATAGCCTGATCTTAAACTATTTAAACAGGGGATAGCAATGCTATCTGAAGATAGAAATACTAGTTTATTCTTTGACATCTTTTATATTTTCGTAACCACTAGTATATTTATTCACCTTGTCTATAAATAGAATACCCTTATTATGATCATGTTCATGTTGAATAACAATACTAGGAAGTTTACTAAATTTTTTTAAATTATATTGTCCAAGTTCATCATAATAAGAAATTAGAATTGACTTAGATCTTTTGACCATACCATATACTTCAGGTACAGATAAACAACCCTCTTCAAATTCAGCTTTATTAAGAGATTTAAATACTATTTTAGCATTAATAAATGTCATGATTGAGGATCCACTATTTACTACAAATATATTCTCATCTCTACCAACTTGTCTAGCAGCTAGACCTACGCCATCTTTTTTAAGCATGGTTTCTTTAAGATCAGCAATAAATTCTTGAGTTTCGGGTGCTAGAATATTCTGCACTGCTTTACCTTTAGTACGTAAGAATTTATTTGGATATGTAATTACATTTAATAGCATATTAGGCGTACATTAATACAAATATCTAAACTTGTCCAGACCTTTGCTTCTTATCTATTTCATAGAAGGTTTTAAAGAAATAGAGTATATGCATTTTATCTAATTCTTTACAATCTTTAAATGCAGCTTCAGCTGCTGAAGTATTTTGCTTGCAAACCTTAAAAACAGCATTTCTTTTATTATATTGAGCTGTATCTGGCATATTATCTACTATATCTTTAGCAAGGTCTTGCCAAGGATACTGACATTTATCTGATTGCTCCTTTTTATCTGTTACTTTTAATATATCTTTTAATGAATCCATTATTTTAATTTAAAATTTACTGTTAAATAACCGACACCGATTGGTTGTTCATATGATAGAATTTCTGCTTCATAATTCATATTCTGTATAATACCAATTAGAACCAGTAGTGATCTTAGTCCGCAAGTACCAGCTTCTTTCACAAGCTCTGGATCTATATTTATTATTTGATTCATTTTTCTATTCTTTAATGAATCAATGATTAGATTATCAAAAACCTTACCTTGTTCTGAAAAGCCTGCTTGTGCATCTTCTGTTAATCTATGAGATAAGTCAGCAGAAGCAATTATTCCAACCTTATCTGTTGATCTAAAGCAAATCTCTTTTATATATTCACCAAGTTGTACATGCTTTTCATAATTTAGACTAGCAATATTTATAGGAATAATTTTTACCTTAGGTAAATTAGCTGTTAGATAATATAGGGGGATAGAACTACCATAATCTAGATTCTCTTCACTGTATAGATTAAGTGGTAATTTAGTTTCAACATATTCTCTTATTTGATAAGACAAACCAATATTATTCTTTAAGGTATTATACTTTGTAAGATCTCCAAAAGATGTCAGGTCAATATTTAATTCTGGAGAATGATTAATAGAAAAAGCATTATCCAGTATCTGACCATGACCAGAGATAATTATTATTGTATCAAGTTGTGCATGATAAATATCTTCAGCGAGTATTTCTAAAGAATTTACTGTGCTTTTTACAAGCTCTGCCTTATCTTTAGCAATAGTAGGTATTGCAAGTGGAGGATGAGGTACAAGGGCTGCAAAATTAATAGGCATATTTACGCTTTAACTTCTAAATCTTCACCAGTTGCATGTATATCTAATAATTCCTGAGATATGGTTTTAACATTTAACCAATTATAACCAAAGCTATTAAAGGCTGCTTCCGATGGAACACGTCTTTTCATTCCATTAGCAATTACATAAACTGTTGAACTACCTTCAGTTTTAACAAGTATTCCGTCTCTAAGTTTAATATAATCTCCTTCATCATATTGATTAAGTTCAGTATCATCTATTTCTGTTATAGTTAAATTAGGAAATCTTAATTCTGCTAATTTTTCAGTTATAACTGGATATTTAATACCACTTTCTACATAGTAAATATTATCTGTATTAGCTGATCTTAATAGCCCACCAACTGGATATGCATCATATAGTGTTAAAGCGCTGCCAGATGGAATACCAGCTAAATCACTAAAGGATATATCTTCTACTTCTTCTGGATTAAAACCAATTGTTCTAAATACTTCCCAAGATACAATCATTCTCTTGGTGTCATCTGCTATTAAATAGATTGAACCATTTGGTGTCTTAACAAGAGCATAGAGAGGAAACTTAATTGCTGGACCTTCTTCATATGAATCTAATTCACCTGGATCAATTGAAATTATATAATCTGGATTATATCTAGTTACAAGGGTTGCATAAGATGTAATCCATCTTCTTTGGCCATTTTTTATTAAATATACTTTATTATCATTTGAAGCTTTTACTAGTGAACCATCTGGATAGGTGTTTGAGAACCATCTATTCCATATTTTCCAGAAATTATAATTCGCCCCAATTTTCATGCCATCCATAACTGTATTTCCTCTATATGGATTATATGTATACAAAGCAGCGGTAGCTAAGCTCTTAGGTGTTATTAAAACATTATCTTGTGTTCTCTTTGTTTGACCTATGCACCAATTAGTAAAAGTACAACCAGTAGTAGATAAACTACCCCAATATGTATCACTCATAAATTTACGAGCAGCACCTTTGACTTGCCTAGAAAAACCTTTCCAACTATCATCACATGTACCGGCATAGCAAGTATATCCTGTTGCCCAATCATATTGACTTTGCTTCGGTGAATCATCTTCAATCAAACTTTGTTCCTTCTGTAATAGAGTAAGTAAAACTTTTGGACTAATACCATAATTCCTAGCTTCATTATGAATAATAAAAGCAGCGGTCATATGTGTTAAAGGATCTACATAAGAACCAAGTACACCCCTGGCTTCTAAAAAAGCCTGGACTTGTTCAAGTGTCATGGAGTCATGATCTGTAAAGTGTGCATCAGATACAATATAGTCTTCATCATAAGCAGGGTCAGGATCTTCATAGGTAGTAACAGCACTTGAACTAAACGGAATTGATGAAATTAAAAAAGTTAGTAATAATACAGTAATTAGTTTTTGTTTCATTTATATTGTTTAATATTAATGTATATATTATACCACATTATGCTGGTAATATACCCTTAAAAGTGCTAAAATTGACTTATAATGGGTTATAAAGACTTAAAGTATAGAATGTATATGAAAAGTATATTAGGAGTTAAATTAGACGGTTTAGATATTAATGATACTGTAGGACAAATACAGGATTATTTAGCTAGTAATGGGCAATATCATATTGCTACAGTAAATCCAGAATTTATTGTTGATGCATATTATAATAGAGAGTTTAAAGATATTTTAAATAGGGCAGATCATAATACAGTGGATGGCTTTGGTATTAAGCTAGCTGGATTATTTAAGGGATATACTTTTAAAAGATGTACTGGCGTAGATTTAGTATCTGCTCTGGCACTTAGTAGTGAAATAGAAAAGGAAAGAATTTTTCTATTGGGCGGTAGAGAGGGGATAGGATATGCAGCTTCTAGGAAATTAAAACAACTTAATCCCAATCTTAATATTGTTGGATATATATCTGGCTTTGTAGATATTAAGGAGCCAAGCCTTTTTGAATATAATAATGTTCTAGGACAAATTAATCAATTAGAACCTACCATTTTATTTGTAGCATATAATGCACCCTATGCTCAGGCATTTATTGATGAATATTTATCTAAAATGCCAAGTGTTAAAGTAGCTATTGGTCTGGGAGGTACTTTCGACTTCTTAGCAGGCACCGTTCAAAGAGCACCTAAGATATTTAGAACACTTGGTCTTGAATGGTTATATAGATTAATACTTCAACCTAGTAGAATTAAAAGGATATACAATGCTGTAATAAAGTTTATGTATCTATTCTTTAAATATGATAAGAATCTGAGCTAATAAAAAACTCTGGGTTTAACCAGAGTTTTTAGATTTATTGCTTTTTTTGATCAATACTTGTGAGGCCAAATAGCCATCAGGAAGTGCAAATCTCCCTGAAAAGGTATCTGTCTCATTTGTCTATTACTACGTAACAGTTTTTCCAGATTTAGAATAGCTGTTTTTTCTTTTGCTGTGAGCAGATTTGGTCTGATCCATGTATGACCATAATGATCTACCACACCAATAACATTTTCACCTTCTGTCATTGACAGTTTGTCCACCAGATTTAGGGGTATATACTTTCTATCCTTAATTCTAGATCCTTCTGGCATACCAGTTACGTCAATAAATCCTGCTTCTAGTAGAGCTGTTATTAACCTT
Source organism: Patescibacteria group bacterium (assembly GCA_016784445.1). Classification (GTDB taxonomy): domain Bacteria; phylum Patescibacteriota; class Patescibacteriia; order UBA1558; family UBA1558; genus BS150m-G51. Next base: position 19,403 of record JADHUR010000007.1, on the reverse strand, counting down.
TTCATTGTCCCTCCTGCATTATATTTAGTTGTTGTGGTTAAACAATTTAGCAGTCTTTATAAATAAAGTCAATGTAAAGAAAAAGCCCCTACTCATAGAGTAGCGGCTTAGGTTGGTTTTGGTAAATCCTTCATTGGACTTACCGATTTCATATTATGTACGATAAATAGACATTATCATAGTATTGGGTAGTTGTCAAGAGGGCAACTGTTAAATTGCTTAAAATACTGTATTTATATATAATATATGCACTATGTTTAAGAAGAAAATTATAACTAGATTTGCTCCATCACCAACAGGAATGCTACACATTGGTGGTCTTCGTACTGCCTTATACAGCTATCTTTTAGCTAAGCAGAATAAGGGTAAGTTTATTCTAAGAATAGAGGATACAGATAGATCTAGATTTGTAGAAGGTGCAGTAGAGAATATTACAGATACCTTAGAAAAGCTAGATATTAAACCAGATGGAGAGATATACTATCAGTCGGAGCATTTAGAGAATTATAAGAAGTATGCAGATAAGCTTGTTAAAGACGGTAATGCTTATCATTGTTTTTGTTCTTCAGAAAGACTAGCTGAAATAAGAGAAAAACAAGTTGCGAATAAGCAACCAACTAAATATGATGGTCATTGTAGGAATATGAAAGAGGAAGAGATAAAGAGAATGCATCAACTTAATAAGCCATATGTTATTAGACTTAAGATGCCTACTTCCGAAGATATATCTTTTAATGATGCAATCCGTGGTCATGTTTCAATAAACTCTGCTAATTTAGATGAACAAGTTATTATGAAATCAGATGGATTTCCAACTTATCATTTAGCAGTTGTTGTTGATGATTATGAGATGGGTGTAAATTATGTTGTTAGAGGTGAAGAATGGTTACCATCAACACCAAAGCATATATTAATATATAGATATCTTGGTTGGAAATTGCCAACCTATGCCCATATGCCATTACTTCTTAATACAGATAGATCTAAATTAAGTAAAAGACAAGGTGATGTAGCAGCTTCAGATTATTTGAATAAAGGCTATATGCCAGAAGCGATTATTAATTTTATATCACTTCTTGGGTGGAATCCTGGAGACGATAGAGAGATGTTTACTATGGATGAACTTCTTAAAGAGTTTAGCTTAGATAAGATGAATAAGGCTGGAGCTATCTTTGATATAGATAAACTTAATTGGTTTGGACTTCAGTATATACAAAACATGAATGCAGATGAATTCTATAATATATCTAAAGAGTATTTAGAGAAAAATACTGAAGTAGATATTAGTAAATATACTAAGGAAGTTTCAAAAGCAGCTCAGACAAGAGTTTCATACTTAGCTGAACTGCCAGAAGTATTTTCTCATGTCTTTGCACTATTAGATTATGATGCTGAGCTATTAGTATTTAAAAAGAGTAATAAAGAAGATACCATCAAAGGAATGAAACTCGCGCTTAAAGTAATTGAAGATATATCTGAAGACACATACAATGAAAATATGCTTCAGTTAAAATTACAGGAAGCTATTAAAGCAGAGGGTCTTGGTAATGGCGATGTATTTTGGCCAATTAGAATGGCTCTATCTGGTAAAGAAAAGAGTGAGTCACCAATAGAATTACTTCTAGAACTTGGCAAGGATGAATCTATAGATAGAATAAAGAAGGCCTTGAAAAAGTTGTAGTTTTGTGCTATAATATAATTATGTCTGTTAAAATAAATACAAAAAATATAATAAATAGGGGAGTTATATATTCTTTAGGACTAATTCTTATTAGTCTTTTTATTTTTTCTTCAAATGTAAAAGCTTTAAGTATTGCAGTATCTACAGATGAATTAACAGGCCTGCAAGATGAAATTAAAGATAAACAGAAGCAGATAGAGGAGCTTAATAAACAGAAAGAAATATATGAGCAGAATTTGAATAAGTCACGTCAACAAATCTCCTCATTAAACTCACAAATAAATGATATCGATCAAGTTGCCTCTAAGATAAATATTGAGATACAAACAATAGGACTCGAAAAAGAATCTGTTAATTTGCAGGTTAAAGAATTAAATCTAGTATTAACAGAGAATGAAGAAGAGATTGAGGATCAGGAAGATAAGATTACGATGCTACTTAGAACTCTGAATGCAAACTCTCATCAATCTAAGCTAGCTAACTTTATTTCAACTAAAGGTTCAATAGGAGATTTCTTCTCTTACCTTAATGAATTGAATAAAATACATTCTGGCCTTCAAGTAGAGCTTGAATCATTAACAGAAAAGAAGAATGAATTATCTCGACAAAAGAATTTACTTATTCAAAAGAATGATCAATTAGAAGATTTAAATAATAGACTTAATGCAAATAAAGAGAAATTAGATAGTGAGAAGGTAGTGAAAGATAGTATATTAAGAGCAACTAAAGGTGAAGAGTCTAAATATGCAGATTTAGTAGCAAGGCTTAAAGCAGAACAACAAGCAATTAATAATGAAATATATTCACTTGAAATAGAAGCACGTAAAAGATTATACGAATTAAAAGGGGAGGAATTTTTAGCTTCTGAAAAAGGATATATCTGGCCAGTTCCATCTAGACGTGTCACAGCATACTTTCATGACCCAGATTATCCATATAGACATATATTTGAACATCCTGCTATAGATATTGGCTCAACACCACAAGGAACACCTGTTCGGGCTATTAAGTCCGGTTATGTAGCAAAGGTTCGAAATACGGGTAATACAGGCGGCTATAACTATATCATGTTAGTACATAGTGAAGGCATGTCATCTGTTTATGGACATATGAATAGAATGATTGTAGCTGAAGATACTTTTGTAGTACAAGGTGAGATTATCGGCTATAGCGGGGGAATGCCAGGTACAGCAGGTGCTGGAGCTTTAACTTCTGGACCTCATCTACATTTAGAAATTAGACAAAATGGTATACCAGTTAATGCATTAAACTATTTACCTTAAAAGTTTTTAGTTAAATTTTATTTATATAAGTAGAGTAGTATAATAAACTACTTTATTTTTATATATACTATGTGTCGCACAATATATCTTATACGACTCTTAATATACCTAATATCCCATAATTCAGTAAAAACAGTATATATACCTTTTAACCCTCCTGGTACTATCTATCACGTATAGATGTAAATTACACTCATTCTATAACTCTTCTTATATAATTTAATATATTCTATTGATATTATATTTAACAAGGCCTAAGTGTCACTTAAGTAAAAAAAGTTTTTAAAGTCTCGGGTACCAACATACCCGCATGTACATAAAAAAACATCATTCTAGAATACGTTAAATTTTGTATGTTACGGGTATGTTGATACCTGTGGGATTAGAAAAAAATATACCCTAATAGGTATATTGACTCGCACTCTTCTCTATTATTATATTGACACTTGACACAAGCGTCGTAAAATATAAAAGGTATTATTTATATATAACTTGATTCTCAACCCTTAAATTAATATATGATAAATTATGTATACTAATATTTTGTGTATCTACAACCCTCTTTAACTTACTTAATTGTGTGACTGCAGAACTTTGATCATTCATATGTATCTCAAGTCCATCTCTAGTTATTATTTTATAGAAGCCTGCTTCTGTTTCATCGATTTCGAAACGATCAAATTTAATATTATCTCTATCTATATATTCATTATAGTAAGAATAGGCCTCTAGGATACTTGTTATCATACTCTCAGTTAATATTGTATCTCCAACAAGTACTTCAGTCTCTGCTTTATTAACCATAACAGGTATATCACCACTACTGACTAGTCTCATTTCAGTCAATCTTCTTGTTATAACACCATAAGCATCTACAACATAGTAATCTGGGCCTGTTTTCCATACCAATCTACCCATTCTTTCAATAACATGTAAGGAAATAGTATCTGGAAATTTCTTTGTAATAGTTATATCTTCAAAAGCAAATTGCTTTTTAACATTATCTAGTAAATAGTCTGTAGATAATAGCCAGTAATTATTCCTATCAAAGAATAGAAATATATTCTTATCAGTAGCTTCCCAAATAATATCTTCAATCTCTTGCGTATTAATAGAGTCATTACCTACTATTTTAATATATTCAATTTTGAATACAAATGAAAAGAATATTGTATATATAATTAAAAAAGTAAATATGTAGATTAGATACATACTTACTTTCTTTCTCACTAATTTTAAATTGGCTTTCTCAGGATGTCTAATAGACTTCCCTCTCTTTAAACGCCTATCACCATAAACCATATATATTTTACGACCCTTAGTCTATTTAAGTTCTATCTTTTTAAAACCACAATATTTATGTAATACTTTTGGTATTAGTATTGAACCATCTTTCTGCTGATTTTGCTCTAGTATTGCTGGCAATAGTCTACTTGTTGCTAGGCCTGATGCATTTAAAGTATGAACAAACTCATTCTTACCTGTTTTTATATCCTTATATCTAATATTACCTCTACGAGCTTGATAATCTAAGGCATTAGATATACTACTAACTTCCTTATATCCCTTCATACTAGGTATATGTACTTCTAGATCTATTGTTTTAGCCATAGCAGCAGAACAATCTTTGGCGGCCAACTTAACTGAATTAAAATGTAAGTCTAGTCCTTCTAATAATGCTTCTGCATTCTTAACAAGTTCATCAAAAGCATTCCATGAATCTTCGGGTTTTGTGAAATGGAACATTTCAATCTTATTAAATTGATGACCACGTATCATTCCCCTTTCCTCTGTCCTATATGCACCAGCTTCTCTTCTAAAACAAGTTGAGTATGAATAATATTTAATTGGTAATAAACTTTCATCCAATATTTCTTCTCTATGATAATTACCAAGCATCATCTCAGATGTTGCATTTAAACATGAACCATCCTCTGTCCAGAATAGATCTTCTCTAAACTTTGGTAAATGACCAGATGTGTATGCTGATTTTTCACTTAACAGATAAGGTAATAGTAGGAATTTATACTTATTCTTTCTATGGAAGTCTACAAAGTAATTAAGTAGTGCCCACTCTAGATCTGCACCTTTATCTGTATATGCCCAAAAACCCGAACCTGACATCTTAGCAGCTCTTTCATAATCTATTAAGCCATGAGTTGTTGCTAGTTCTACATGATCTTTAGGCTCGAAATCAAATTTTGTTTCTTTGCCAAATGTTTTAATAATTTTATTATTCTCTTTATCTCCAGCGACAACATCATCTGCTACTATATTTGGCAGCTCTCCCAACTTTTCATTAAGTTCAGTTGTCACTTTATTCAAACTTTCATCTAATACTTTAATCTCCTCACGCAATTTCTTACCTTGTTCTATCTGCTCTGGCGTTGGCTTACCACCCTTTGCTAGCTTATTACCTTCTGCTTTCTTTTCATCTACTTCTGCTACTGCTTTTCTACGCTTATCATCTAATTTAATAATAGACTCTAAATCTACATTATCCATTCTCTTGAGTAGACTTGCCTTTATCTCTTCAGTATTATTACGTATTTTATTAATATCTAGCATATATTTATTGATTATCTGTCTTAGGTTTTAAGGTTGGAAAGAATAATACTTCTTTAATATTATGTTGATCTGTAATTATTTGAACAAGTCTATCTATACCAATGCCCATACCAGCTGTTGGTGGCATTCCATATTTTAATGCTTCTACAAATTCATCATCATAATCCCAAGCTTCTTCATCACCACCATCTTTAAGCTCTTGTTGAGCTTTAAATCTATCTGACTGATCTTGTGGATCATTAAGCTCTGAAAAAGCATTACCTAGCTCAAAGCCAGCAATAACAAGCTGAAATCTATCTACATAGTTCTCATCTTTAATATTTTTCTTAGCCAGTGGAGATAATTCTATTGGATGATTAATAATAAAAAATGGTCCCGGTTCTACTTCACGTATATATTTCTTATATAGCTCATCTAGCATTTTACCTCTCCCCCATTCATCTTCTGTTTTAATTCCAAGTTTTTCAACCTGATCTTTAAGTTCAAATTTTGTCTTATATTTATCTATATCCAGTTTACATCTTTTCTCAATCTCTGTTTTAAAATCTAATCTAGGATAAGGAGCTGCAAAGTCATACTCCTTCTCTTGATATGTAAGTTTTGTATCTCCCTTTACTTTAAGTACAAGTTTAGAAATTAAATCTTCTGTTAATTTCATCAAATCCTCATAATCTTTATATGCCCAATAGAATTCTATTTGAGTAAACTCTGGATTATGTGCATGATCTATACCTTCATTTCTAAAACATCTAGCTATCTCATAGACTTTATCATAACCACCAATAATTAATTTCTTTAAATATAATTCAGGCGCAACGCGAAGAAATAGATCTGAATCTAATGCATTATGATGAGTTACAAATGGTTTAGCTATTGCACCGCCAGCAAGAGGCTGCAAGATAGGTGTATCTACTTCCATGAAGCCAAGCTCATTAAAATAGTTACGTATATATGTAATTACTTCAGATCTTTGTTTAAATACGTCCTTCACTTCTTTATTTGCTAGTAAATCTAAATATCTTTGTCTAAATCTTGTTTCTACATCAGATAGGCCATGCCATTTCTCAGGAAGTGGCATTAAAGCTTTACTAAGCATTCTAAATTTCTTAACAAGTAATGTCTGTTCACCTTTTTTAGTAATAAACATTTTACCATTAAGCTCTGCAAAATCTCCTACATCATAGAAGTCTTTAAACAGCTCATAATTCTTAGCTTTTACTTCATCTTTCTTAATATATGCTTGAATCTTACCAGTACCGTCTTCTAAATGAATAAAGCATGACCCACCATGCAGGCGTATACTTCTAATTCTACCACCAATACAAACATCTGTAGCCTTCTTTTCAAGCTGTTCAAATTCTTTAAATATGTCTTGTATATCTCTCCTATCTTCACAAGTTATTGCTGGATAAACATCTACCTTAGACTCTCTAAGTCTAGCTAGCTTATCTAAACGGATATTATATTCATCTGATGGATTAATCTCTTTTTTCTCTTCTGTCATATATATTATTATTTATAAATAGTGTTGTTATTATAATATTTTAAGGGTATTTAAGCAATTATTTCCATTTTAATAAATACCTAAACCAACTTACCAAATGTACTCTACCTAGTCTAGTAAAAGCCCCCGCTATACCTTTTTTATCTGCTGAATCTCTATGATGAAAATGTATTACTTCAGATGATGGTAAATACCAAACCTGCCAATTCTTTTCATTGAACTGTCTGCACCAATCTAAGTCTTCAAAGTATAGGAAATACCTTTCATCAAGAAGTCCTACTTCATCTATAGCTTTTCTTCTAATAACCCAAGCTGCTCCAAATAAAGCATCTACTTGTTTAGGACTATTATGATCATAATCTAAATAGAGGTATTTACTTAACCATTTCTTACCAGCTTTTGTTTTACCCAGCGGAGTTCTTCTAAAAAATGGTAAATGCCAATCTGGATATCTAGTACAAGAGTTTTGGTAAGAACCATCTGCATTAAGTAGTTTGGGGCCAACCATACCAATCTTATCATTAGATTCAATATATTCTACCAGTTTTACAATAGCATCCTGTTTAATATATATATCTGGATTAAGTATCATAATATACTCCCCTTTAGCTTTTCTAATGCCATAATTATTACCATGAGCATAACCATTATTATCTATTTCATGAAATTTAATATGAGATATATATGCTTTAATCTCTTTAGCGAGCACTCCCTGTTCACCATTATCTATTACTATTAATTCATAAGGCCAGGGAAATTCCATAGCAATAATACTAGTTATAAGGTTTTTAACTAGTTTAGCGGTACTATGATTTAATATTATTATGCTTAATTTCATACTTGACAATTATTTATTATTATGCTAAGTTATATTGTTACTTTGAACTTTATATATAAACATAAGGAGGACGTCATGGCATATATGCTTGCAGGAATGGGATTGGTTTTAGGTTATTACATCTTGAAAAATTCAGAGCATGTTAAGGAAAGTAACAAACAGATCCTTGAAGTTCTGAAACAGATCCGAGACAATCAAACTGATTGATCTATGCTCTGCTCTCAAACAAACCCTAGGTTAACATAACTGGGGGTTTTTTATTTTATCCACTTTAACATATCTTGTGCTTGAATCTTAGTCAATTCCTTAATCTGTTTTCTTTTGTTTTTCATTAATGGTCTTAATTTACAGAAAGATTTAATCTGCTTATTATTTACTCTATTAAATATCTTCATGAAAATATATTTTCTTAATTCATACCAAGCTATATGATGAAAATTCTTAAATATATTAATTCTGAATGAATTTTTATATAACATTAATAGATGATTACGATAGGATAGATAATTTACCATTCTATTCTTCTTTCTATGAGCTGAAGCTATTTTCCAATTTGTTTGCAAATGTGAATTAGCAGTAGATCTATCATGCCAAGCAATGGCATTTGCTACATAATAGCTTGAAATATCTGCTAGTCTTAATCTAAAAGCTAAATCTACATCTTCTTTATAGGCAAAGAAATCTTCATCGAAGAATTCTTCTCTACCACTATTATTAATAATCTTAACTTTATCTAATGCTTTTCTCCTATAAACTGGTATGGCTCCAGATATACCAAAGACTTCTTCATTTGAATTAAATTGTCCTATATCCTCTACCCCCTCTTGCCTGTCTACTACTCTATAATTTTTATATAGTTCAAGTCCTATACTATCTATTGTCTTTGTTTTCTTATTCTCTTCAAATTCCCATTTATATAATTTACCAGTAACAGAACCTACCTTCTTATTATTATCTAAAAACTTCACAATATTTTTAATATAGTCTTTATCTAAAACAATATCTTGATTCATACACATTATATATTCACTACGTGTCCAAGATATTATCTGATTATGTGCTTGTGCAAATCCTAAATTATTCTTATGCTCCACTATTTTAAACTGAGGATAATTCTCTTTAATATATCTAATTGTTCCATCTGTTGAACCATTGTCAATTATTAATATCTCCCAATCTTTAAACGATTGATTCATTAAAGATATTAAACAAGAATACAGATACTTCTCTGCATTATATGTAACCAGACCTATACTTAATTTCTTCTGTTTATTCATTAACCATATTAATTAATAATATACTAAAACCAAGTGGATGATTCATATATGGACTAAATATACTAATAATACAAACAACAAGCAAACCAATAGCAAAACCTCCTCTTAATATGCCTTTTTCACCCTCAAATTGACCGTATTTAAGGTTTCTACGCAATAATGTATAAATAATGCCTAAATATGCTAGTAGTCCAAATAATCCAATTTTTAACCAGATATCTAAGTATCCCCATTCAAAGGCTGAAGTGGTATATATACCACTAGTATTATCCTCATTTTTAATCCTTGGATCATCTGATCTATATGTTACAGACTTACCAAAACCATAACCCCAAACAGGACTATCTATTATCTCATATGTTAGTGGTTTAAGTTGAGCTGTTCGAGATGAGAAGGCTGCTTCATCTAAACTATCTATTCTAGATGAGACAATATTTTGTTGCCATGAACCAGTCCAAGTATACATGAAACCAATATTAATAAACAAAATAGCCAGCAGCATAATAATAGCAGCAGATAGTTTTAACTTGGGTATCTTAAACTTAAATAATAAGTAGAGGAATAAAAATATTAAAGCAATAAATAATCCCAACCAATTAGATCTTGAAAAGCTAGCCATGACAGTTAAAGATGTTGTAAAGATTGTCAGATAAGCAAACCAAGAGTTTTTTAATCTTAATTTCTTTTGTTTATATAATACCAGTAGTAGTAGAACGAGTAGGAAAGCAATAACAGCAAAAATTTGAGCTGGCATAAATATCCTATAGAAATTTTGTGTTACATAAGTTATCTCACCAACTCTGGTATCTCTAAAGAATTTATATAATAAAGATAAATCTAGCCAATTTATTTGATGAGAAAAGATATATAGATAAATATATGTTTTAATAAATAACCAATTAGCTACAATGAATATTATTCTGGTAATGTTTAAATAAAAGCTTGGACTTTTAACAAGTAAAAAGGCTGGTATTAGGGCAAGGAATAGATAACTATTCCAGTCAAAGAAGCTACCCGCAATACCATACTGAATAAGTCCTTGGAATATTCCAATACCTACAAATACAAGTAAAAAGATTAATGATTTATACTCAATAAACTTATTCCAAACAAGTTTAAAATTACCATTCTTAAATAGCCAGTATATACTAGCTATAAAAACAGCTGCAAATAATCCCTGCCGGATTGAAACAGAATTTCCTAATATATCTAAGGAAAACATCCTACCATGAGAAGATAAGAATATTTCACTAAGTAATATATATATACCCCACTCTAACTTTTTAATGCTGGCAATTAAACAAGCAGTAACCAGTAGTGCAAAAGCATAAGGCATAAGCTCTGGTTTTATATATGACCAAAAAGATATTGATTCTACTATTATCAATATCCAAAATAGTTTCTTAGCCCAATTTGTTAATAAATTAATATTCACGTTTTTTTATACTAAATGTTTGTTGAATAAATGCTAAGAATAAATTAATAGGCTGAAGAGCATATAATATATTATATTGTGTCTTTGGCATATGCTTTTTAAAATATGTTAATAATGATTTATTAAAAATAAGCTGTTTCTTTAAAGTAAATACCTGTTTAAAACTTTGACCGCCAGTATGAATTATCTTAGCTTCTGGAAAATAAATCACGGGAAAGTTTTTATTCTTCATACGTCTGCATAAATCTACCTCTTCAAACCAGATAAAATAATCTTTATCAAAAGAATTCATATATCTCATAGTAGAGGCTTTAATAAGCATAAAAGCACCAATAATACTATCTACTTCCTGCAGCTTATTATAGTCAAAATTAGTTAAATGATAAACCTTATTTAAAAACGGTAATATATTATTAAGTTTAAGCATGGTAATCACTTGAGAATACAAAGTAGGAAATTTCCTAACTGCCACTTGATTAGTATGATCTTTATTCAAAACATTACCAGTCAGTAATGCATTTGGATGATCAGCTAAATATTCAAGTGCTTTGGGTATTGAATGTTCATCAATAAAATATGTATCAGGGTTTAAGAATAATAGATATTCTCCCTTAGCAATATTTATAGCCTCATTATTGGCAGCTGCAAATCCCATATTCTTTTTATTAGCAATCACTCTTATCTCAGGATAATCTTTAAATAATATATCTACTGTATTATCTTTAGAAGCATTATCTACAACTATTATTTCAAAATCTGTAAAGATATATTTATATATTGAATCTAAACACTTCTGCAAATCCAATGAAACATTCCAGCTAACAATTATTATACTTAATTTAATATTATGAGACATGATTATCTATTAATTCAATCATCTTATTTACTCTAATTGTCCAAGTGTGACTAGTAATTAATGCTTGTCTCTCTTTAGCCTTCTCTTCACTATTATCCCCAAGAGCAGCAATTACTTCTCTATTAAACTCCTCTGGCGTACTACCCACTCTAATTTCTTCAAACATGTTAATTCCTGGTGCTGGTGTTGCAATAATAGGTTTACCACAAGCAAAGTATTCATACATTTTCATTGGATTGGTAGTCCCAACATATGTTTCAGCTCTATGTGGGATAATTGCTACATCAAATTGACCAATATACATTGGTGCTTTTGAATATGGTATATAGCCAAGTAAATGAATATTTTTATATGACTTTAATTTTTTAATAAGCTCCTTATCCCAATGTTTAAGCTTTCCTTTATATGATCCAGCAAGGACTATAGATTTATTTGGATTATTTTCAGCAAGGTATATTATAATATTTAAATCTAATCTACCTAAAATTACACCAATATATCCAATGATGGGTTTTGGAATATCCGCTATCTCTCTATCTACTAGTCCATACTTTTTTGTATAATGATTCAAATCTATACCATTTGGTATCCAGAATGTCTTATCTTTATTGAATTTCCTACCTAGTTCACTAGCTACTGTGAAGATAATATCTGACTTCTCTGCAATTAAAGCATAATTATTCTGCAGCTTATCTTTAATAATCTGATAAGAAGGATGAAGCGACCAATCATCAATAGCATCAAATATATATTTACTTGCTTCAAGCTCGTCAAAATAATCCGTTATCATTGGATTGCATGACCAAATCATATACTCATCAATATCTGCTAACTTAATTATTTTCTTAATATCTGACCAGAATTTCTTCTTGCTAAAGTAATTGGCTACAGAAGATACTACTACTAATTTCTCTGAATATTCACGAGCTGATGTAAATGATGATTTATATATCCCTGTATACTTACTCAAAGATGGTAAAAAACTATATATATATTGTTTAATAACTTTTTTCCATGTCCAAGGTAGATAATCTATTGCTATTATCTTACCAGTACTTTCATCTTTAAGTAGAGTTTGTAATATATGTCTATTACGATTAGAAATACCCTCTTCCCAATCACTATATGGTGACATATTGAACATTATAATATTTCTTTTTTTATCTATCATAATCTTTGTAATATTTTTTTACTCTGTGCTGTATATGTATATTCTCTTTTAATAATATTCTTAGCTTTCTTTCCCATTTCCATGGCTAATCCCCTATTGCTAAGAAGTGAAGAAATATCTTTTACCATACTAGTCTTACTTGTATATATACCAGTCACTTGATCACGAACAGCTTCGCGTGCCCCTCCAACAGGAGTAGCAATAACTGGAACTCCAAAACTACCAGCTTCTAAATATACAATCCCAAATCCTTCTACATCTATTCCATCATCAATGGTTGGCATAATGAAAAGATTGGCAATTGAATAGAATGCAGATAACTCATTATTACCAACACCTGTTAAGATCAATATATTCTTCTCTAAATTTTTAACCTGTACTATTCTCTTAAGCTCTGGTAAATAATCTCCCGAACCAATCACTACATAAATTAAATCTGGAAACTTTTCTAAAAGCTCAGGCATAATATGTATTACATCTTGTGTTCCTTTTCTTTCTGTTAGCCTATTAACACTCAACATTATCTGCTTACCCTCTAAACGATAACTACTCTTAATCTGCTCAATTAAAGAATCGTCTACTTCTGTCATCTCTACATTAGGACAAGGATAGACAACTTCAATCTTACCAGCCATTTCTTCCCAACCAATTATTCTTTTCTTTGTATACTCTGAATTAACTGTAATGAGTTCAGCATTCTTTAGAATCTTTCTTGTTATACCAGGCTTATTCTGTTGAGCTAAGTTAATATCCATACCATGTAAAGAAACAAAGTACTTTTTTCTAAACAATCTATTACAAATATATGCAGCTGTTCCAATTGGAAGTATTTGTCCTACCCAAACATAATCTGACCTATTAAACAGCATTAATAGTAGAACTTGCCACCATCTGCTACTATTTGCAACCCTAGATACTTTAATATCTAACCTAGGCTCCATAGCCTTAGCTAGACCGGCATAATAGTTACCAACTCCCCCTTTAAATGGAGGATATTCCATTGTATATATCTTTATCTTCATTGTATCTATTTTATCATATATATTTAATCTGTATCCTTGACATAATTCACATATTATGCTTAAGTAGTATATTAATTGAAATAACAAACGCACCTTTAAATGGGAGGTAATAATGGAAGTAATGGGTATGATAAGAAAGATGTTGCACTATGCGAGGCTTTTAGTTACAGACAAAAAGGATTTTGAACCTTTTGTCGCCAGACTTGAACTTCGTTTAAGAGAATATACTCGAGGCAATGCTGAATGGAATTATGTAAAGCATCAATTAGAACTCGATGCTAAAAGCATCACCACTGAAAGCAACTTTAAGGTCTATTTTCCTAAATTTGCAGTTGCCCTTGAACAAATGAACTCTTTACAGTAGGAGGAGAAGGAAATGACTGGTTTTAATTGTTTGTCACAAATAATTGATAATGTGTCGCGTATGATAAGTGACAAAACTAATTTTCATGCATTTATGGATGATATCAAAGGAGCAATTCGTCACGACCGTGGAACTGAACTATCTTGGACCATGGTTGAGGAGCTCCTATCTGCACGTGCAAAGCTTCTTGCAGATGACGAGACTTTTGATTCTTGCTATCCAAAAATACGTGAAGCGATGGAAGAGCTCAGAAATCACAAGTAAAAACAAACACCTAACAGACTTAAGTCAGCGTACTTGAGTCTGTTTTTTTATCTCTTAATAAATACCCTAATATCCTTAACACTCACTAGCTTTACAATAAACACCAACAATATATATGTAGTAGCAGCAATAAGTATTGTTAAAAGATAATGTAAACTAGAACCAATTATCAATATAATAGCTATCATACCAACAAGAGCAAATAGTATCTTAAACAGGTCTCTAATAAGTCCTCTAAAGTCTATTTTAACGATTCTAACAGCGCAACTCATTCCAAGCACAAATAGTACCATTGTAGAGATAATGGACATAAAACTAGCTGCTATAAAAGAATACATAGGCATTAAGATAATATTACCAATAATACTTACAACCATAGCTATAAATATATTAATAGTATTCCTACTCTGCATACCACTAGCATTTAATAGATAACCTAGTGGAAAGTTTAAAAACAGTAATGGTAGAGTTAGAATCATAACCTGCAGTGCATAAGAGCTTGGCATGAATTCAATACCATAGATATTGAAAAATATTACTTGAGCAAAGATATATAATCCTACTGTTAGAGGAAGTGCAAGTGCAAGTAATAGTACCGAAGATCTCTGCCATAATATACTTAACTTCTCCCGACTCTCTGTAAAGTAATTTGTAAACGCTGGATACAGTGTAGCAATAGCTGCTAGCGGTATAAACTGCCAAACAAATGTAATCTTGTATGGTAAAGAGTAATATCCTAAAGCTGTATCCCCTACTAAATTCTTTAAAAGAAATGTATCTGCATAACCATATACTCTAGAGAATATTCCAGCCAGTGCAAATGGTAATGCAATGAGTAATAGTTTCTTAATAAAATAGTAATCTATCTCCCATTTAAATCTTAAATTAAGCTTTAATCTTGAACTAAAGAATGCTAGTAAGAAATTAATACTACTAGCTAGTAATAGTGCAAGTAATGCTAGTAATATACTTTGACTTAAATATATTAGAACTCCACCAACGCTAAGTAAGGTTATCTGAAAGATAATATTACCAAGAGATTCCCACATAGTATTATGATGAGCTCTCCAAAAAGAATAGAATAGTAATGTAAAGGAATCTATTGTCATTATTAGGCCAGCTATTAATAATGACTGTTTAGTTAAAAGATCAAAGCCAGATAATAGTGTATAAGTATAGAAAGCTAGTAGTACAACAAAAGCAAGTATTAGACGAACAGCAATAGCATGACGGTAATATTTACTAGCATCTTCTGGTTTCTTAGATACTTCTCTAATAACAGCATTTATTAGACCAAAGTCAATGAAGACAGAAGCTATTCCTACTAATGATAGTACAAAAAAATACAGCCCAGTTTGAGTAATCCCCAACTGGGTTGCAAGGTATGAAAAGTATATAAAGGAGAATACTTTTTGTATTATTAAGGATGCTGTTAATACACCAGTATTCCGTGCTATTTTAGCTGTTGTTATTGACATAAACTACTGGGATTGTAGCTAGAATCATATAAAGTGTCAATTTATGTAGGAAATTTGATAGTATAACATTTAACTTAAATCCATATTTGAACAATAATATAGACAATACATAGCAAGAGAATTGCCGAGCCCAAATATGGAATCAAAAATAACAAATGATTTAAAACTTTTTTAAAGCAACTCCAGCCTTCATCAAGTACTATTTTTTTTCCAAGCTGATCTTCGATCGACTTAACTTCGCTTTTGGTAGCAACTTCCAATTCTATTAAATATAGTATCACTGAGATAGGTATTAATCCAAGTAAAATTGATAACACTACCTTCAATCCGTGAGTTAGGGGTAGTAATTCATTGTTAAAAGTTGCTACTATTAACACGGTAGCAGATAGCGATGCTACGGTGGGTATAATCTTTGATTTTGCTTTAACTACATCTCTTAGGGCCTGTAATTTAAGTAATAGAAATTTTAACTCGTCATCTCTATTTTCCATCTACTTGCCAGCATCTTTAGCTGCAGTTTCTATCCAGTCTCCCATATTATGATAGCCATCACCATTGTTCCATAAATAGAAAGAGTAGCCCTCTGGTAATTTTGCACATCTTTCTGTCATTTCCTGATTCTGATCTTTAATTTTGCTAATATCGATTCCCAACAAGCCATTACCCATCTCAATACTTTTCTCTATTTCATATTTTACCCATTTGCTCTTACAAGTATTTGCACCAACTAATATAACCGACACAGACGTTCCTTTAAGTTGGTCATCTATCCACTTTTTAATTGCGTCGTCTCCACCCTTTTCCACTTCTTCAAATTCTGCCTTATCAATATAACCGGCCGCTTCCTTACCCTCGGCTACCCAGCTATTTCTAACAACGTTAGCTCTCCAAACATCGTCGTACTTAAAGCTAAAAAAAACTTTCCTCATACATCTATTGATTAACTTATTAAATATAGTATTATTGCCGTTATCATCGTTAATAATACATAAAAGATAATTAATGTCTTTGAAAAAATTGATGCTTGCCACGTATACTTACAATCAGTAAAAATTTCTGTACTCATCGAAAAATCTATATCACTTTCATCTAAAATCCGTACATGATCATAAAGTGCTCTATACTGTCGTTCCTTAGATAGATAATACCCATCTAAGATCCAAAATATAAATATAGGACAAAGGAATATAACTATCGAAATATAATCGAAACTTAGATCTCCAGTAAGAGTGAATAAAACCACAATTAACGTAATGCTCCAGCCTTTTAGTAAAAACGGATAACTAGACATCCTATTGATTACAGACTGTATAAAATCTAAATGCTTAAGCTTGCCTGCGAGCATATAATTCTAATAAATTATTAATCTCCCCTTAATATCCGTTATACTCCTAAATAGTAACAAATACAACTGTTATGTGGATAAATAAAAAGCGCCATTACATTGAATGGCGCTGAGTAAAAGGCTCAGAGGTTAAATCTTGCGTTCTGTAAGGACGGTATTCCACGGGCGACTCCGCTCTATCTAGCGACAAAACATCCAAGTCTCTCGCCTATTCTCTACATACAGTCCACTTAAAGAAACCAGATAAATGGGCATCGAACCCACCAACTACAAAAGATCATAGTCCGCTCCAATAGCTCACCCTTTTTCTGAGCCTTAACTTTATATAAATTAACTCTTCTTTAAAACATTCTGAGGTTCACCTTTGAAATCCCCTTCATTATCCCCCTTTTGACTCTAAAAGTATAATAGATGAATTTAATTTATACTCACCTATTTATTCGCAAACAGCAAGTTGGGGTGCATTTGGTAATAGCTTTAATTGGGATAAATAGCACTAATCAATCTTAGGAACTATATAGATTAAATATATACCAATAATAATACTACAGACACCAATAAATAATATTAGACCGGGCATATTAAATAACCATATAGTTAAAGATACTATTTTTAGTATTAGAATAATTAATCCCAATATTAATAGAATTTTACCCACAAAGTTGAAATTAACAGGCACAAAGCCAGATAAGTATTTCATGGTAAAAGTATATACCCATTGGCATGATATAATCAACCTATGATAAACAAAAAACTACAACAAGAATTACTTACTTTAATGAAAGCTGATCAAAAGATGAGATTTGGTGCAATTAAAGGTAAAACAAAGTGGGATGTAAATATGGATAAGAATAATACTATTAAGCTTAAGAAAATAGTAAAGAAATATGGATGGCCAGATATTCCAATGGTTGGTAAGAAAGGAGCAGAAGCTGCTTGGATATTAGCACAGCATGCAGATCATGATTTAAATTGGCAAAAGAAATGTCTTAAACTACTACAAGCTAGTTATGATAAAGGAAATATTGAATCTAAATACTTAGCATTATTAACAGATAGAGTTTTAACTGGCAGTGGAAAATGGCAATTATATGGTACACAATTTCATGTGAATAAAGATAAACTCTCTGAAAAGTTAATTTAGGACAAAAAGAACTTAAATGAAAGAAGAAAAGAAATGGGTCTTGAACCGTTTGCTATGTATAAAAAGAAGATGATTAGCAATTATGCTAAGTACAAGAGGAAATAATTAAAAAGACGCAAGTACCGTAGTAAATGCGTCTTAAATTTATAACTATATTATTATCCCCTTATCCTTGATAATAATATGGCCATTCGTCCTGTGGCTTTGTGATATAAAATGGATTTTTCCAGAATAAAACCCTGCTCAATAATGAACGATTCTCATCTGCAGTAGCTTTAGCATAACACCAGCCATAGTAATTCTGACTAGCACCGTAAAAGCCACCTCCATTTGAAAAAAATGCTATTGCATCAAGCGTTAGAACAACTTCATGCACAGTAGCATTATGTCGGCCCATTTCATGCAGTTTACGATCCAGCATTGCACCGGGTGTACCTATTGCTATAAGAAGCATTGCAATAGCAAAGCCTTTAATAAGCAACTTCCCCATTTGTACAAAGGCTAAGCAAACCTCAACCACCTCCATGAAGAATGAATAAATTACTTTGATAAATAAATATATCCATTTCATTTCTATTGCTCCTCTATTCTTGATTTATATTAATGAAAATTGATAAACGACAAATCCAAAGATTAAATACGACACTGCTAGAATACTTTGCCATAGCAGTGAATTAAAAACATCAGACATCATTGGCTCTTTAACCTCTTTTGGCGCTCCTCCTTGAAATAGATAACCTATTAACAAGGCAATTCCACTTAAAATCATTATACCGGGTGATGGTCTATGAACAATTTGCTCTATAAACCAACCCCAATAGAAATGAATAACAATACCGTGTATCAAACTTGATATAACTGCAGTTGATACAAACAATAGCATTCTCATCTTTATCTCCTTTATATATAATTATTAATATGCAAATGTTAATATATGACTTTACATTATTTCTATTATTTTGTCAAGATAGTTACATATTCTATTCTTAGATACTAGCTAAAATATATAATAAATTAAGGTTAATACAATCATCTTGTTAACCTTGCAGCAATAAGGTTTACACTTTACAGTATAGTATTTAGGCTAAGACTTAAGATAATTTAGCCTAAAACACCTATGAATAAGTATGATTCAAGATATATGCAATTACAACAAGAAAAATTAGAGTGTAT
>JADHUR010000019.1 GCA_016784445.1 Patescibacteria group bacterium | reverse complement strand
CGAATAATCGTCCTCTTTTTATTTAACCTGTCTTTATCCTTGACAGGACTTCTTTTTGTATATATAATACGTGTTGATTTAATCTATCTTTAAGAATTATGGCTACACAAAAAAGCAATCAACCTTTAAAGAGTAAGAATGAAAGTATTGTTATTCGTGGTGCTCGTGTGCATAATTTAAAAAATATAGATGTTGAGATACCTAGAGATAAGTTAGTAGTTATTACAGGATTGTCTGGATCAGGTAAATCATCCCTAGCATTTGATACTATCTATGCTGAAGGTCAACGTCGTTATGTAGAATCACTGTCTGCTTATGCTAGACAGTTTTTAGGTTTAATGGATAAGCCAGATGTTGATCAAATAGACGGTTTATCTCCTGCAATATCTATTGATCAGAGAACAACCTCACATAATCCAAGATCTACTGTTGGTACTGTTACAGAAATTTATGATTATCTTCGATTATTATATGCACGTATTGGTATTCCTCATTGTCCTGAATGTGGTGATATAGTTTCACAACAATCTGTTCAACAGATGATGGATATTATATTTAATTTTAAAGAAAAAGATTTTACATTATTAATGGCACCAGTGATTAGAGATAAGAAAGGCGAGCATAAGAATGTAATATTTGAAGTAGAGAGAGCTGGTTATACAAAACTTAGAGTTGACGGAATACTATATTCTATTGAAGAGGCAATTGAACTTCATTTAGATAAGCAAAAGAAACATAATATTGAAATTATTGTAGATAGACTTGAGGTTACAAAGAAGAATAAGGATAGAATGGCAGATTCATTAGAAAAAGCTTTAGAGCTTGGGGATGGCCTTATTATTATACATAATTCTAATGAAGAGAAAGACTATATTCTTTCTCAGCATTTTGCTTGTCCGAAATGTAGTGTCAATTTGCCACCACTTGAACCTCGTAATTTTTCATTCAATAGTCCACATGGTGCTTGTGCAGCTTGTACTGGGCTTGGTACAAAACTTGAAGTAGATCCAAAATTAATCATTCCAAATAGTAAATTAACATTAGCTCAAGGTGCTATTCGTCCTTGGTCAAGAACAGCTTCTAATCAGACTTGGTATTATAGAATGCTAGAGCTGGTTGCCAAATCTAATAAATTTTCTGTAGATGTTCCAGTGAATAAGCTGACCAAGAAACAGATGCAAATTATTTTATTTGGAACAGGAGATAAGAAATATAAAGTAGATTATAATACAGAAAAGTTTGAAGGAGGTTTTTCAACCACCTTTGAAGGAGTTATTCCAAATTTAGAAAGAAGATATAAAGAAACAGATTCAGATTATATTCGTTCTGAGATAGAGAAGTATATGAGAATATATTCATGTCCAAGTTGTAATGGTAATCGTTTAAGAGCAGAGTCTCTTGCTGTAACTGTGGCAGATAAGAATATTATAGAATTAACAAGTAGCACTATTTCAGAGACAATAGCCTTTTTTGAGGAACTAGGTGTAGATAAAGCAAAAGGTGCAATGAAATTAACAAAGAGAGAGTTAAAGATTGCCCACCAAGTATTAAAAGAGATTAGAGTAAGGTTGAAGTTTTTAAATAATGTTGGTTTAAATTATTTAACATTATCCCGTAATGCTTCAACATTATCTGGTGGAGAGGCGCAAAGAATTAGACTAGCGACTCAAATTGGTTCTTCATTAACAGGAGTTATATATATATTAGATGAACCATCAATCGGTTTACATGCAAGAGATAATGAGAAATTAATTGGCACCCTTAAAGATTTAAGAGAATTAGGTAATACTGTTATTGTAGTTGAACATGATGCGGACACTATGATGGCAGCAGATTATTTAATAGATATCGGACCAGGAGCAGGAGAGCTTGGTGGAGAAGTTGTATCTATTGGCACTCCTCAGGAAGTAGCTGCGGATAAGAATTCTTTAACTGGACAATATTTAACTGGTACAAAAGAAATTAGTGAGCCAAAGAAATATCGTAAAGGTAATGGTAAATCTATTGAAATAATCGGTGCCGAAGAATTTAATTTAAAGAAAATAGATGTAGAAATACCACTTGGCAGACTTGTTTGTATAACGGGTGTATCTGGTTCTGGTAAATCTACTTTAATGCAAGAGATTTTAGCAAAAGCTTTATCTCATCATTTCCATAGAGCTAAAGATTTACCAGGTAAGCATAAAGAAATTAAAGGTTTAGAAAATTTAGATAAAGTTATTGCTATTGATCAATCTCCAATTGGTAGAACTCCTAGATCTAATCCAGCAACATATACAGGAGTATTTACATATATTAGAGATCTATTTACTCAATTGCCAGAAGCTAAGATAAGAGGGTATAAGGCAGGTAGATTTTCATTTAATGTTAAAGGTGGTAGATGTGAATCTTGTCAGGGTGATGGACTTGTTAAAATTGGTATGAACTTTTTACCAGATGTATATGTAGATTGTACAGAATGTCATGGTAAAAGATTTAATCCTCAAACTTTAGAAATACATTATAGGAATAAGAATATTGCAGATATATTACGTATGAGTGTTAATGAAGCAATGGCTTTTTTTAGTAATATTCCAAATATATCTCAGAAATTACAAACATTATATGATGTTGGACTTGGTTATATTAAACTTGGACAATCTGCTACTACATTATCTGGTGGTGAAGCACAACGTGTTAAATTAGCTACTGAGCTATCTCGTAGAGCTACTGGTAAAACATTATATATTTTAGATGAACCAACCACAGGACTTCATTTTGAAGATGTTAAGAGACTTCTAAAAGTTTTAAATCAATTGGTAGATAAGGGAAACTCAGTACTCATTATTGAGCATAATCTTGATGTTATTAAATCTGCAGACTGGCTCGTAGATCTTGGACCAGATGGCGGAGATAAGGGTGGTGAAGTTGTAGGTGCTGGTACTCCAAAAGATATTGCTAAAATAAAGGATAGTTTCACTGGTAAATATTTAAAACCATTACTTAAATAATATTTAACCCCACATTATAATGTGGGGTTTTTTGTATCTTGTGAATTCATAGCGTAAATGGTACTATTTAGGTGCTTTATGCTACAAAATAACATATTAAATACAATTAAATATTTCGATATCTTTGCATATCCCTTAACATCTTGGGAGTGCTATCATTGGCTTTATGGTAATTCTGAGCCTGTAGAGTATGAAGACTTTATTAAGGAGCTAGATAGAATGGTAGAGGACAAAGAATTGATGAAATTAGATGGCTTCTATTTTTTACCAGGTAGAGAAAAGAATATTCAAACAAGACAGAGAAGATATTTACTTGCTCAATTGAAATATAATATTGCGGTACGTGCAGTTAAGATTATTAGATCCTTGCCATATATTAAATATATAGCTGTTTGTAATTCTCTTGCATATAATAATGCAAGTGAAGGTTCAGATATTGATCTATTTGTAATAGCTGAAGCAGGTAAATTATGGAGAGCAAGATTTGTAGCAGCTACTCTTATGCAGTTGTTACGTTGGCGCCCAACTGAAAAAGTTTCAAAGGATAAAATATGTTTAAGTTTTTTAATTGCAGATGATGGTTTAGATATTGAGGCAATGGCTATTGAAAATGATATCTATCTTAAATATTGGCTAGTGCAATTAGTTCCACTATATGATCCTAGTAATTTGCAGGAAAAGTTAATGAAAGCTAATGATAATTGGCTACGTAAGGATTTACCAAATTATTTAGTCTATAGAACAAATGATTTTAGAAAGGTTCAGGATGGATATATTTCTAAGACTATTAAATTTATTTTAGAATCAATATTAAGACCTAAATTTGTAGAGATATTATTAAGACGTTTTCAATTTGCAATTCTTTCTAATGATTTAAAGACGATTGCTAATAAAGATACAAGAGTAGTTATGAATGATAAGATATTAAAATTTCATGTACTAGATAGAAGGGAAATGTATAGAGATAAATATTTAAAGAGAACAAAGAATGTTTAATTTAAAAAAAATAATTGAATATTTATTTTATTTACTTGTTTTTTTATTACCTTGGCAAGCAAGACTTATTTATAGTAAGGGGATATTAAATGGTGGTCATTGGGAATATGGTACGGCCTCATTATATGCTACAGAAATATTATTAGGGCTATTATTTTTACTTGTTATTATATTAGCTATTTTTCAGATTAAGAAAGTAGGACTTAAACCTAGTATTAGTAAATTAGATTATTTATTGCTTGGTTTATTATTATTTTCTGGCCTATCTATTATCTGGAGTGTAAATCATTATGTGAGTTGGCAATACTTTCTAGTATTAATTGAAGTTGTTGCTCTATTATATTTAGCGAGTCGTATTGGCTGGAACTATATTAAACTATCTTCAGCATTTATTGCTTCAGGATTTATTCAAGCTTGTTTAGCAATTTACCAATTTAGTACACAAACGGTATTCAGTAGTAAATGGTTAGGGATGTCATCTCAGCTTGTTGAGAATGGAGGTGTTTCAGTTGTAGAAGGTGCTGGTCGTTGGCTTAGAGCTTATGGTAGTTTGCCTCATCCAAATATGCTCGGAGGCTTTTTAGTTATAGCTTTGTTATTTACAGTTGGTTTGTTATTTGTTTACCAGAAGAAATATTATAATCCACCCTGGAAAGTTAGTGGTAGGCTTTTCTTAACAGCTATTGCGCTATTTTCATCTCTGACTGTCATTACATATGGTATATTATTATCTTTTTCAAGATCTGCCTGGCTTGGATTATTATTCGCGCTATGTTTTATGTGGGTGGTATTAATATGGAAAAAGTTTAAGCAACAGTTATGGTTTTTCTTTAAGATTAATATTGTAATATTAATGGTTATTATATTGTTTATTTCCACCTATGGAGATCTATTATCTAATAGGTTTAATATGGATTCTCGCTTAGAGTCACAATCTATTACTGAAAGACAAATTGGATGGCGGGAGGCAGTGGATATTATTAAAGATAAACCATTACTTGGAGTAGGATTGGGAGCGTATACTCAAGAATTGTATGATTTAGATTCAACACGAGAAGCTTATGCTTATCAGCCAGTACATAATATTGATTTATTATTAATGGCTGAACTTGGAATTATTGGTTGGTTAGTATTGACTACAATAATTGTTTATTTATTATATTTACTTTATAAAAAACTTAAACTTACTGATGATATTGAAGTTTTAATAATAGCTGCTGCATTTATATCCTTACTTATTATCGGTATTTTTGACCATTATCTTTGGAGTTTATACTTTGGATTATTAATGAGCTTCCTTATAACGGGATTGCTTATTAGAAAAATTCAGTAATACCCCTCATTTGTATGTTTAATTATAAATATATTGATGCGGGTTTTTTATTTACAGAAAGGGCTAAATATCATATAATTAGTCTAGAATTAATAATATTTAACTAAATTATGACAGAAAAAAAAGAAGTAGATTATAATGAGAAAAAGGATATTAGAGATAATGCCTTTTTGGCAGCAATAGGATATATTTGGATCCTATGCTTTATTCCATTATTTCTTAAGCGTAATTCTAAGTTTGCTCAATTTCATGCTAAACAGGGTTTAATCTTGTTTATTGTTGAGATTATTGGGTGGCTTGTATTCTGGATTCCACTTATCGGTTGGTTATTATTCCTAGCTATTCTAGTGCTTGCTATTATGGGAATAATGAATTCATTACAGGGAATTTGGTGGGAAATGCCTTATTTGGGTAAATACGCAAAAAAGATTAATTTATAGGAAAAGATTATTATGGCAAATACAAAAATTGTAGCCACTATTGGACCGGCTTCAGAAAAGTTAGCTGTGATTAGAAAATTAGCTAAAGCGGGCATGGATGTTGTCCGTCTTAATTTTTCACATGGTACTCATGCTAATCATAGTATGCTTATTAGTAATGTTCGTAAGGCTAGTAAATTAGAGAAAAGAACAATTACTATTCTGCAAGACTTACAAGGACCTCGTATTCGTATTGGAGATATTCCAGCAGAAGGCATTGAACTTATGACTGGTAGAAAAATATCTTTACGTTTTGGTCAGAAAAAATATGCAAATGACAATATTATTCCAATAGACTTGAAGGAAGCTCCTGTTTTTAAAAAAGGGGATAGGATTTTAATGCATGATGGACTAGTTGAGATGAAAGTTGTCGGTCAAGAAGGTGATTTGGTTCATTGTAAAGTTTTAAGAAGTGGAATGATACTTTCACATAAAGGGGTGAATATTCCAAATATTAAAATTGAGACTCCAGTAATTACAGCGAAAGATAAAAAAGATATTAAATTTGGTTTAAAACATAATGTAGATTGGATTGCATTATCTTTCGTTGGTTCTGCTCAAGATATTAAGGATTTAC